>NZ_SLYB01000026.1 GCF_004340985.1 Cricetibacter osteomyelitidis | reverse complement strand
TTTCAAGTTGACACTTATTAAGACTTCAAAATTTAAAATAGTTTTTCAAAATCCATCTACAAGTGCCCACACAGATTGTCTGATTATATTGTTAAGGAGCAAAAAAGAACGACGCGAGGCGTATTTTTAAATCTTTTACAACGTCGCGTCGTTGTGTGGAGCGTATTATAGGGATTTGAAAATTCTTTGCAAGTGTTTTTTTGTAAAAATCCGTAAATTTTATGCTCAACCGTTCAAAAATCATCCTTAATAATTTTTTTAAATAAAGATAGACTATTGATTTTCTTTAATAACCTTAAATAACTCTTATCTTAAATCTCTCATTTGTCCGTGACTGATTAATAATTATTTACCCTAAAAATGAAATTTGTTAGAATATGCAATTGAAACTAATTCTCAATTAGAAGCCGAAAGTGCGGTAAAATCTACCGCACTTTTATTTAGTCATTTATTTAAGATATGGGTATATTTATGAACTCAGCAACAACTAACCGTCTTTTTAACTTCTTACAACAATATAGTGATTATATTATTATCGGCATTCTGGCTTTAATGAGCTTCATTATGTTATGGATGGTGATCGAACGCGTTATCTTTTTAAGTCGCGTAAAAGTGAATCAATATTCAACGATTCATGCTCTTGATATTGATACCAATCGTCATTTGACTATTATTTCTACTATTGGTGCCAATGCACCTTATGTAGGATTATTGGGAACCGTTATCGGTATTTTATTGACTTTTTATCAATTAGGTAGTTCCGGTGGCGATATTGATGCCGCTTCAATTATGGTTCATTTATCTTTAGCATTAAAAGCGACGGCATTAGGTATTTTGGTGGCGATTCCATCAATGATTTTCTATAACGCTTTAGGTCGTAAAGTGGAAGTGTTACGCTTAAAATGGAAAGTATTACACGAACAAAAAGCAAGCGAACAATAGTAAAGGGAATATATCATGGCAAAGAAATTTGATGAGATTAATATCATTCCTTTTATTGACATTATGTTGGTCTTATTAGCCGTCGTGTTAATTACCGCTTCTTTTATTTCACAAGGTAAAATTCAAGTGAATGTACCGAAAGCCAGTTCCACAGTAGCATTTAAATCCGATGAATTGGCAAAATTATTGACAGTGACTGAAAACGGCGAACTGTATTTTAATGATAAACCGATTCAACAAGCGGCGTTAGAACAAGAAATTGCGACTTGGGACAAAGAACAAAAGGTGACGCTAAAAGTAGATGCAAAAGCATCTTTCCAAGATTTCGTCACCTTAACGGATCTGATGGCAAAAAATGAAATTAAAAATGTTGCCATTGTGACAATGAAAGAGAAAGGAAAATAATATGCAATTTCGTAAAGAGTCGGGAATTGGTTTTCTTGTTTCTCTTGCGATTCACTTAGGGCTTCTTGTCGTCATTTTCTTTGCTATCACTAAAAAAGATGACAGTGCAAATGGCATTGATGCCGATGTAGTGGATACGAATATCTCCATGGAAATGATCATGGCAATGCGTGTGGCGGAGGCAGAACCGGAACCGGAACCTGAAATCAAACAGCCTGAAGAACCGAAAGAAGAAGTAGTTGCCGATCCGACCATTAAGCCGAAACCGGAAAAACCGAAGGAGCCGGAGAAGAAAAAAGAAAAACCGAAGGAAAAGCCTAAGGATAAACCAAAAGAGAAGCCAAAGGATAAACCTAAAGAACCTGTTACTGCAAAAGTAAAAGCAAGCGTACAAAATCCGCAAGCGCAACTTGGCGATCGTGAAATCGCTGGAAATTCGAATGTGAATTCCACAGCGAGCAGTATCGGTGCGGCGAATAGTAATAATACCAATTTATCGGGCAGTGGTTCTAACAGTTCTGAGGCGGCAGCTTATAAAAGTAAACTTCGCCGTGAAATCGAACGAAATAAACGTTATTCCCAACGTGCTAAAATGATGCGTAAACAAGGTATTGTAACCGTGAGTTTCACTATTAATAACGATGGTTCTTTAAGCAATGCACGCGTGACCAAATCTTCCGGACATGACGATTTGGATAAATCGGCCTTGGATGCGGTGTTGAACGCAAATTCCATCGGCCCTCGACCAGCGGCTGTTCCGGCAGGGTTAAGCGTACCGATTCGTTTTACTTTACAATAAGTTAAAAACTAAAGTGCGGTAGGAAATTTCAAAATTTTCTACCGCACTTCTCTTTATATCTATCACTTCAAATGCCGATCATCAATACCGATACGTAAGTATTCCCCCGCTTCATTACAAATACTACGAAATCCTACATTAATAATTTGATAATTAAATTTACCCAACATTCCCTGATAACTAAAATTATCATGATGATGACCGTGATAAATTTGCTTCACCGCCAGTTTATCCGCCAGCTCATTAATCACTTTAAAACCGGAAGGATGCGGTTTTGGTGCTTCATGACAAATAAGCACATCGGCTTGTTGATTTTCCAATGCTTCAAAATCCGATGGAAAAATGGAAGTGCGATGACGCAAAGGCACGCCGCCGTTCCAGATTCGTTCTTGCGGACAATATTGGCAAAAATGAATGGGATCAAAAAACATCGGTTTATTCGGCGGCATCCAAATTTGTCCGCGGAATACACCGCCTAATCCGGCAATCCGTTTTCCTTGAATCTCCACCACTCGCCCATGCAAATTACGCTCACGCCATTGTGTTCCCCAAATTGATTGAAAAGCCTGCACGGTTTTACTGTCATGATTACCGTGAATAAACCACAGCTCACAATGACGAGCCAATTTGTCCAATTCATCCGCTGTCGTTAGCTGTAAATCCCCCAAAATCACCAATGCAAGATTCTCTTTCCCTTCAATAAAAGGGTACAAATGCTCATAACTGCCGTGCGGGTCGCCTGCAAATAAAATCATATAATCTTATTCCCCGACCAACTCAGGCATATCTTCATCATTCAATACTTTTTCCACAATCGCTTTCGCTTGGTTGTAACGGTCCAAATAACTTGGGGATTCGATTTCAATATAAGGTACTTTGTATTTATCCAATAATTTTTTCAATAATTGTTGAAAACGTTGGCGTTGCTTATGATCGCCTAAGCTGCGTAACCCGTCATCCACCCATTTCGTATTGTTATTCAATAAGATAGTTACATCAAAAGGATATTCTTTGATCATTGAATCCAAAAACGGGTGCGCTTGTCCGGTATATTGAATACAAAACGCCTGTGTAGTAATAAAGTCCGTATCAATAATCGCAACCTTATGTGCATGACGTAACGCATAATCCACATAACGCTGATGCCCTAATGCCATTTGCGGATAATCGGAATATTGCATAGCCTGTTCATCGCCGCCCAATTGTTCAAATACAAACTCACGACCGTATTCCCATGCGGATGTAGTATTAAACACCGTCGCCAGTTTATTCACCAGCACGCTCTTACCGCTACTTTCACCGCCAAGCACCGCAATAGTTTTCGCAAAAAACGGTCGCACTTCTTTCGGAATAAATTTCCAATAATGGAACGGATGGGTACGGATTTTAGTAGCAGATACATTAAAAAATTCTCGTTTTGGATCCACTAATACAACATCTAAACCTAAATATTGTTCATAGGGAACCTTATCTTGAATTTCACTGCTAAATACCACGCTCGGATTAACGCCTTTCGTTGCAAATAATTCTTTCACCCGCTCAGCCCATGCCGCCCAACCGTTTGGATAACTCGGCGTGCCGTCTTCCACTAAGTGATGAATAAAAATCTGATTTTTCTGATATTTAAAGATTTGCTGCATCCAACGCAAACGGTCTTGTGGTGTCGGCATTCGTTTCATTTTGCTATCATAAAATAATTGCAAATCACGCTCGCTGTCGGTGCAAACAACTACGTGAACTTCGTCCACTTTACTGAATGCTTCATAGATCATATTAATATGACCGGTATGCACAGGATAGAATTTCCCAAAAATAACACCGATTTTCTTATTGCCTTGATCGGTGATTTGCAAGGCCTGATGCAATGCACCAAGCTTTGCCGCACTCGGATTTTTAATTTTACCGCTCACTAATTGGTTAAAGTACGCACGCGTGACATTTGCTTTTTCACAAAGCTCATTAACCTTTAAATTCAATTGTTTACGCTTTTGTTGCAAATAAGAAAAATTTGCCATAATCCATCCTCAAAGTGCGGTCAAAAATGATACTATTTTGTCATATGATTCGTGTAATTTTAATATAATAAAGCATAATCATATTACATAAATCACATTGTAAAATAATCTGCACAACAAACAAAGAAAAACCTTTTTATTTTCCGCTCTTTTGAATTATACTACACAAACATTCTCAGGGCAGGGTGAAATCCCCTACCGGTGGTAAGTGCATCATGCATAAGCCCACGAGCGGTTAACCACATCATAAAGTGACGGTTAATGACAAGCAGATTTGGTGAAAATCCAAAGCCGACAGTTACAGTCTGGATGAAAGAGAAGAAAACAGGTTTTGTTTGCAAAACCTGCTTTGTTGTTATCGCTAAATAACCCTTCCATCACCCCTGATTCATTAAATTCAACAATCACTATATAAAGGAAATTTAAAATGAATCAGTCACTACTTTCCGAATTCGGTACACCGGAACAACGTGTACAAAAAGCTATTGAAACCTTCAAACAAGGCAATGGTGTCTTGGTGCTCGATGACGAAAATCGCGAAAACGAAGGAGATTTAATTTTCCCGGCAGAGACCATTACACCGAAACAAATGGCGGTATTAATTCGCCACGGCAGCGGCATTGTGTGTTTATGTATTACAGACGAACTGTGCAAACAACTTGATTTGCCGCCCATGGTGCAAGACAATACCAGTGTTAATAAAACGGCATTCACCGTTACCATTGAGGCGGCAGAAGGCGTATCCACCGGTGTCTCCGCAGCAGATCGTGTAACAACAATCAAAGCAGCGATTAAAGATGGTGCGAAACCAAGTGATTTGCATAGACCGGGGCATGTGTTTCCATTAAGAGCGGCTAAAAATGGTGTTCTTGAACGTAACGGTCATACTGAAGCCGCGGTGGATCTTGCCCGTTTATCCGGATACAAACCAGCCGGCGTTATTTGTGAATTAACAAATGATGACGGCACAATGTCCAGAACGCCGGAGTTAGTCAAATTCGTAAAAGAAAAAGGCTATGCATTAGTAACCATTGAAGATATGATTACTTATCGTCAAAAGTATAATGTGTAACTATAAATAATATGAAAGTGCGGTTAAATTAACCGCATTTTTTATTTCAATCATCCTTTTATTGAAAAAAAAAACTTGTTAGACTAAGGAGCACATCTATCATCAATTCAATAGAGAAGTATAATGTCTTTTACTAATGAAAAACGGTTATTAGCAAAAATCGCCACATTGTATTACACCGATAATTTAAAACAGTCTGAAATTGCTAAACGATTAAATCTTTCTCAATCTTTCGTCTCTCGTTCTCTCACCAAATGTTTAGCAGAAGGTATAGTACGCATTAATATCATCCCACCGGCAGGTATTTTTTTAGATCTTGAGAAAAAAATTCAACAAAAATTTGGAATTAATCAAGCAATTGTTGTTGATATTGATGATAAAGATGAACATCAACTAAAAACAGCTATTGGTGCCGCCGCCGCCTATTATTTACAAGTCACCCTGCAGGCTGATGAGCTGATTGGCATATCTGCTTGGAGCGGAACGATTCAACGAATGGTAGATCATATGCCACCGCTGCATACTAAAGCAAAAGGTGTGGTTCAGTTGTTAGGCGGTGTGGGAGTTAATGGTAATGTGCAAGCTAATTTTCTTACCTATGAATTAGCTAAAAAACTGAATTGCCCTTCATATTTATTACCATCACAAAGTTTTATTAGTGATATCGGAAACATTGATTATAAACAGCAGCTACTTAATATGACCGAAGTATCAAACGTAGTAAAGATGTTTGATAAAATTGATGTTGCGCTCGTAGGGATTGGAATGTTAGAACCATCCGAGTTATTAAAAAACTCAGGGCTTTATTACGAAAAACATATGTTACATTTGCTTGCTGAAAAAGGTGCCGTGGGTGATATTTGTTTGCACTATTTTAATCAGCAGGGCAAGCCTGTTTTAAGTGAACAAGAAGATCCTATTATCGGTATGGGGTTAGAACTTGTCAGAAAATGCCCTAAAGTGGTCGCGCTTGCCGGTGGTCGAGATAAAATAAATGCCATAAGAGCTGCTTTAATTGGTCAATATGTTGATGTATTAATTATTGATAAATCCACAGCAAAATTACTTATCAAATAATACAAGCCTACTCATAAATTAAAAATTCTGTGATCTATATCGCATTTCTAAAATCTTTTCATAGACAGAATTATTTTTGTGTCTTACATTACCCTTGAATATATAAACCGCAATGAATAAATATTCAAGGAGATCAAAATGGCTAGTAAATTCTTAAAATCAAGTATAGTTGCTCTATCATTGGCAATGTCTAGTTTTTCCTTTGCTGATAATGGTTTAATTGCAATTATAACCCCATCTCATGATAACCCGTTCTTTAAAGCTGAAGCGGACGGTGCGAAGCAGAAAGCTGAAGAACTCGGCTATACCACACTCGTTGCGTCTCATGATGATGATGCTAACAAGCAGGATCAATTGATTGCTACCGCAATTGCCCGTAAAGCAAAAGCAATTATTTTGGATAATGCTGGTTCTGATGTCACTATTGGTGCTCTGGAAAAAGCTAAAGCTGCCGGTGTACCGGCATTTTTAATCGACCGCGAAATTAACAAATCCGGTGTTGCGGTTTCTCAAATCGTTTCCAACAACTATCAAGGTGCACAATTAGGCGGACAAAAATTCGTTGAGTTAATGGGTGAAGAAGGTCTATACGTTGAATTATTAGGCCGTGAATCCGATACAAATGCATCTGTTCGTTCACAAGGTTTCCACGACATTATTGATGACTACCCAAATATGAAAATGGTTGCTCAACAAACAGCAAACTGGAGCCAAACTGAAGGCTTTACTCGTATGGAATCATTATTGCAGGTTCATCCAAATATCAAAGGGGTAATTTCCGGTAATGATACGATGGCATTAGGTGCCGAAGCTGCCTTAAAAGCAGCCGGCCGTACCGATGTAATTGTTGTAGGTTTTGATGGCAGCGATTATGTACGTGATTCAATTCTTGCAAACGGTAATATTAAAGCCACTGTATTACAACCCGCTTGGGATCAGGCTCAAGAAGCCGTAGTACAGGCTGACGCTTATATTAAAACCGGTTCTACCGATAAAGAAGAAAAACAATTAATGGATTGTGTATTAATTGATAGCAGTAATGCAAAACAATTAAATAAATTCGCACTCAGCAAATAATTCCAATTAAGGAATAAGGGTATTCCCTAAATCCGGAATACCCTTATTAAGAAATACCAGGGGGTGAAAAATGTTAAATTGGAAAAATTTGAGCACAAATTTACTCTTTATCAGTGTCGGGTTTATTGTCGCCGGTTGTGAAGTTGTCGATTTAGACAGTAACGGCAAACCGATTATCCCAATGTCTGAAGCAGAAGCAGCCGCATTAAGTAATATGGAACCTAAAGATATAGCTGAGAAAATTTGGAATGACATACTACAAGATGCAAAATCATCTGCTGCAGATTCAATTACCAATTTAGCTAATAATAAGAGCTATTTTGTCCGTTTAGTCGGTGTAATTGAAAGTATTGATGATAAACAAAACATCCAACTTAAAGTTGATAATAATACTATTTTAATTCAAAACGGTTCAATTCTTCGCGGAAATGCAATTCGCGACGCCTCATCAATGATCAGCTTTGATCAATTTAAAAACCAAGTTCAATTTGCCAAATTATCCAAAGAGTTAAGTAAAAAGGCTGTGGCAGGTATGCCAAAATTGGATAATGACTGGATTGGAAAAAATGTGGAAATTCTGACCGCACTTACGATTAAAAATAATCAAGTTCAAGATGCTGTTCCACTTGAAATCATTGAGAGATAAACGCTATGGCTATTAATAACAACGATATTATTATGCGTGCCGAAAATATCTCTATGGTATTTCCGGGCACAAAAGCACTCGATAACGTAAGCTATAACGTTTATCGCGGAGCAGTTAACGTAATTATCGGGGAAAATGGTGCCGGCAAATCAACATTAATGAAAATTCTTGCCGGTGTACAACAACCCACCGAAGGCAAACTTTATATTAATGATAAAGAAGTAGTGATTACCAATACACGCAGTGCAGCGGATCACGGCATTGGAATGGTGCACCAAGAACTTAATTTATCCGAAAATTTAACTGTTGCGGAGAATGTGTTTTTAGGTCGAGAGATTCAATCCGGGCTATCGCCAATTGATAATAAAACACAATATGCACTTACCGCAGAAGTATTAAAGCGTTTAAAACAAAATATTGATCCTAATGAAACGGTGTCGAACTTAAAAGTAGGACAAAAGCAGTTGATTGAAATAGCTAAAGCATTAGCAAGTAAAATCGATATTTTGATTTTAGATGAACCGACTTCCGCACTCAGTAAAACTGAAGTACAAATTCTATTCGACGTTATTCGTGAACTGACGGCTCAAGGCGTTTCAATTATTTATATTTCACATCGTTTGGAAGAACTGATGGAAATCGGTACTTATATTACGATCCTGCGTGACGGTAAGTTCCAATCGGAAGCAACAGTAAAAGATATTGATGTACCTTGGATTGTGCGTGAAATGTTGGGCAGCGATCCCGTTACTGATTTCCTACCATCAAACCGTACTTTTGGTCCGAAAATTCTCGAAGCAGAACACATTACCTATATCAATGAGTCTGAAAACGTTGTTGTCAATGACGTTTCTTTCTCATTGCATGCCGGTGAAATTGTCGGGATATACGGTTTAATGGGTGCCGGTAGAACAGAATTATTTGAATGTCTGTTAGGTAAAGTTAACTATTCCGGTCGTTTTTCACTTAACGGAGTGATTATCAACAATAATATTTCTACGACTAACCGTATCAAAATGGGAATCGGTTTAGTACCGGAAGACCGTAAAGGTTCCGGCATTTTTCCTATAAGCTCAGTAGGTAATAACTTAACCGTATCCAGCCTGTGGAAACGTTTGAAAAAGAATGTCGTGATTTCCGATGAAGATGAAAAACAGGCTATTGATTCTACAATCAAAGAACTCTCAATAAAAGTATCCTCTCCAGAAGTAGAAATTCAAGCACTGAGTGGTGGTAATCAACAAAAAGTCGTTATCGGACGGTCATTATTGACCGAACCGAAAGTACTACTATTGGATGAACCAACTCGCGGGATTGATATTGGTGCGAAAGCAGATGTATTTGAAATGATGGTAAAACTCTCTCAGGAAGGTATTGGTATTTTATTTTCCACATCGGATTTAAAAGAAATTATGGCAGTTTCTGACAGAATTTTGGTTATGTCCAACGGAATACTCACTGCGGATGTATTACGACGTGAAACTGATGAAACCGGCTTAGTTTTAGCAAGTTCTAAAGAATGCCATACAGTTTTCAATAATTAGGATTAATGAGGTGCATTATGTCAAAAGCAAATTCATCCAATATGATGTTACTTATTTTAAAACTCAGAACGTTTATTGCGTTATTTGTTATTTTAGCGTTCTTTACGATCACAGTTGATGGTTTTCTGAATCCATCCAGCGTGATTATTATGATCAAACATATCTCTATCAATGCATTATTGGCATTAGGGATCACATTTGTGATCATCACCGCAGGTATCGATTTATCTATCGGTGCAACGCTCGGTTTATGCGGTATGGTTGCAGGTTATCTTATTTCAAAAGGGATTGTGCTACCGATGTTTGGTATCGCCATATTCCCAAGCATCTGGGTTGTTGTGCCAGTCGTCTTATTGCTAGGTTGTGCTATCGGTGCGATCAACGGATTAATTATCACTCGCTATAATGTGGCTCCTTTCATTTGCACACTAGGGACAATGTACATTATTCGTGGTGCGGCGATGTTAACGTCTAATGGTGAAACATTCCCCGGTTTATCCGGAAATCCACAATTAGGCAATACCGGATTTGAATTAATCGGTGCCGGCAGCTTATTTGGTATTCCATATTCAATTTGGTTGATGTTTATTGTTGCAGCCGCTATTGCTTATACCGCTAAAAAATTACCTTTCGGTCGTCACGTATATGCGATTGGTGATAACGAAAGAGCGGCCGAATTATCCGGTATCAAAGTCAACAACGTTAAAATCTGGGTTTATGTTATTTCAGGTTTATGTGCCGCATTAGCAGGGATTGTGGTGACATCTCAATTAGTGGCAAGCCACCCGGCTACTGGTAATGCGTTTGAAATGAATGCTATTGCTGCCGTAGTGTTAGGGGGAACATCCCTTGCAGGTGGACGCGGCACAATCGCCGGAACGTTAATCGGTGCATTCGTTATCGGTATTCTTGCTGATGGCTTAGTAATGATGGGCGTAAGTGAGTTCTGGCAAATGGTAATTAAAGGTATTGTGATTATTGTTGCGGTTATTATCGACCAAATGCAAAACAAATTACAGTATAAAGCGGCTGTGGCATCACAAAAAGCATAAAATTTTTTGTCAATCAGAATATATATTCATATATGAATATATTAGGAGGTAAAATGAATCCATATAATTTATCCTATGAAGAACTAGAGAAAAAAGCAAAAGCTATTCGTAGAAAAATCATTGTGTTAAATGCAAATAGTCCGGCTGGTGGGCATACCGGTGCAGATTTATCCCAAGTTGAATTAGTGACTTCACTTTATTTCAGAATTTTAAATTGTGCACCGGATCGCTTAACTGATCCTGAGCGTGATATTTATATTCAATCAAAAGGACACGCAGCCGGTGGTTACTACTGTTGTTTAGCAGAGGCCGGATATATTCCGGAAGATTGGTTATCGACTTATCAACACGCTGATTCTAAATTACCGGGACATCCTGTTAAACATAAAACCCCCGGTGTTGAATTAAATACCGGTGCATTAGGTCACGGATTACCGGTTGCCGTAGGTTTAGCGATTGCGGCTAAAAAATCAGGTAGCAAACGTAAAATCTATGTCGTCACCGGTGACGGTGAATTAGGAGAAGGCAGTAACTGGGAAGCTGCTTTGGCTGCCGCACAATATAAATTAGATAATTTAGTTATTATCAATGATAAAAATAAACTGCAATTAGCGGGCTTTACTAAAGATATTTTAAATAATGATCCATTAGATGAAAAATGGAAAGCATTTGGAATGGAAGTCCACGAATGTAATGGGAACGATATCCGTTCGGTAGTCGATACCTTAGAAAGCCTACAGCCAAATGGTAAACCACATGTCGTTATAGCCCATACAACCAAAGGTGCTGGGGTTTCATTTATTGAAGGAAAACCGGAGTGGCATCATAGAGTACCAAAAGGTGATGAAGTCGAATCAGCATTAGAGGAGTTAAAAGATGAGTAACGCAGAACATCTAGCCAACATTATGGTAGAACGCTTTATAAGTGCGGTTAAAAACGGCGTAGATTTAGTGCCGGTTGTTGCGGACTCTACTTCTACTGCAAAAATTATTCCGTTTATTAAAGCATTTCCGGATCGTCTCGTAAACGTTGGTATTGCTGAGCAAACTCTTGTGGGTTGTGCGGCCGGTCTGGCATTAGGCGGTAAAGTTGCAGTAACCTGTAATGCCGCACCATTCTTGGTGTCTCGAGCCAATGAACAAGTTAAAGTGGATATTTGTTATAACAATACCAATGTAAAATTATTTGGCTTAAATTCCGGTGCGAGCTATGGTCCATTAGCAAGTACACACCATAGTATTGATGATATCAGTATTATGCGTGGTTTTGGCAATATTGAAATCTATGCACCGTCCAGTCCAAATGAATGCCGCCAAATTATCGATTATGCCATTCAGCACGTAGGCCCGGTATATATTCGTTTAGACGGTAAAGAATTACCAGAAATTCATAGTGCGGATTATAAATTTGAGCCCGGCAAAATTGATGTATTAAAAAAAGGAAAAAATGTTGCACTTATCGCAATGGGTTCTACCGTACATGAAATTGTTACCGCAGCTGAATTACTTGCTGAAAAAGGTATTAATGTGACAGTGCTCAATATTCCATCCATTCGCCCATGTGATACCCAACAATTATTTGAAGCAATAAAAAATATGCAAAATGTTATCACTGTTGAAGAACATAATATCAATGGCGGTTTAGGTAGCCTTGTTGCAGAAGTGATTGCGGAACATGGTGCTGCGATTAAATTAAAACGCTTAGGTATCCCTGATGGTGGTTATGCATTAGCCGCCGATAGAAAAACTCTACGTAAACATCACGGTTTTGATGCTGCAAGTATTGCTGACTTAGTATCGTCATTGTAATCAAGGAGTTAAAAATGGGAACGCCTTTTATTATTGCTATTGACGAAGGAACAACCAATGCCAAAGCTGTTGCTGTAGGAATTGACGGTCATATATTGGCAAAAGGTTCCGTTCCCGTCACATTAACACACCCGCAACCGGGATGGGCTGAGCAAGATCCGATAACGATTTGGCAAGCCACCGAAAGTGCGGTCAAAAATTGCCTAAAATCACAAAATATTTCTGATGTAAAAGGTATTGCTATCAGCAATCAACGTGAGTCAGTAGTCGCATGGGAACGTAAAACAGGAAAACCGTTATCACTATTAATCAGCTGGCAATGTCGCCGAAGTGAACAATTATGTCAAGAGATCGCCAAGCAACCTCAAGCAGCCAACCGGATTCATACTTTAACCGGTATGGTATTAGATCCTCTTTATCCTGCTTCTAAAATTAAATGGCTACTTAATTCTATTGAAAATGGATTTGAACGTGCCGTAAATGGGGAAATTTGTATCGGTACGGTAGATGTTTGGCTCGTTTGGCAATTAACTAATGGTGAATCTTTTGTAACGGATTACTCTAATGCTTCTCGCTACCAGCTCTTAAATATTCACACTGCTCAATGGGACTCTGAATTATTAAATATCTTTGGTATTCCTGCTCAATGCTTACCTGAAATATTGCCTTCGAGCCAACAGCGTGGTGTAACCAAAAACTGTGATAGCTTAGCAAATGATATTCCTGTGCTATCACAAGCGGGCGACTCTCATGCCGCGCTATATGGTCAAGGCGGTTTTAATGACGGTGTCGTTAAAGCTACTTACGGCACCGGTAGTTCCTTAATGACCAAAACCGACACCCTACCAAATGCTGATTTTGGTGTTGGTACAACGGTTGCCTGGCACGACGGCACTTTAAGTTTGGCATTAGAAGGTAATATTACTCATACCGGTTCTGCACTAAGTTTTGTGAGCAAATTGTTAGGTGTGGATAATGTGGAGATCTTAAGCCGATGGGCACAGTCTGTTGAAAGTAATCACGGTGTTTATTTTGTTCCTGCCTTAGCGGGTTTAGGAGCTCCACACTGGGATACTCAAGCCAGAGGCATAATTTGCGGTTTAACGGATTCAGTTACACCGCAAATAATTGCCCGTGCAGCAATGGAATCGGTAGTGTATCAAGTGGCGGATCTGTTTTTTGCAATGGAACAAACCTTAAATAAAAAATTAGATACCCTTTCCGTTGATGGCGGACCGACCAAAAACCATTGGTTAATGCAGTTACAAGCGGATGTATTACAACGCACCATTGTGTGCAGTCAAGTAACGGAAGTCTCCGCATTAGGAGCAGCATATTTAGCAGGTAAAGCGTTGGGTTGGTGGGAAACTCATCAGCAATTATCTGACTTGCCAAGGGAGGTTAAAGTCATTATGCCAAATCCGAAATCAAAAATAATCGAGCAAAATTATCAAGCTTGGAAATTAGCTGTAAAACGAGCAAGATTTCAAACAAATTAAATTAACTGGAGTGAACTATTATGAAAAAAAATCTTGAACAAATGACTATTGCCGTATTAATTGGTAATCGTGGTTTTTTTCCCAGCTATTTAGTGGGCGATGCAAAACGTGATGCTGAACGTATTTTTAATGAATTAAATATTAAAACGATCATGCTGAGCGAAAAAGATACTAATTATGGTGGAATTCAAACTTATCAGGATGCAAAAATTGCCGCTGAATTATTAAAAAAACATCGTGATGAAATTCAAGGCATTGTCATATTATTACCAAATTTTGGTGATGAAAAAGCACTTTCTCACGCAATTCGTTTATCTGGTGTTAATGTTCCGGTACTAGTACAAGCCGAAGATGATGAATTACATAAAATGGGATTGGCTACTCGCCGTGATAGCTTCTGCGGTAAAATTTCTTTATGTAATAATTTCCGTCAATTTAATATTCCTTTCACGTTAACAACACAACATACTTGCGCATTAACAAGTGATGTATTTAAACAGGATCTCCTCTCTTTTATTTCTGTATGCCGTGTTGTTTATGCCATTAAAGGATGTCGCATTGGAGCGATTGGCGCACGCCCGAGCGGCTTTAATACTGTTCGTTATAGCGAAAAACTATTAGAACGCTTAGGTGTTTCTGTTGAAACTATTGATTTATCAGAGATCTTTGCCGTAGTAAACAGCTTACCTAACGACGATTTACGTATCGCTGAAAAATTACAATTATTGAAAAATAATGCGGATACTTCTGCAATTCCGGAAGATAAATTATTAATGATGTCTAAATTATTTGTCGTGATTAGCCAATGGATTATCGAAAATGATATTGATACCACCGCAATTCAGTGTTGGACATCATTACAAAATACGCTAGGTGTCAATGTATGCTCTATTATGAGTGTAATGTCCGGTCAATTAATGCCTAGTGCCTGTGAAGTTGATGTAATGGGCGCATTATCAATGTATGCTCTTTCAATAGCTTCAATGAAACCGGCATCAATTGCAGACTGGAATAATAATTTTGGTGACGATAGAGATAAATGTGTTATGTTCCATTGTGGTAACTACGCAACAGAAGAGTTACATAATCCATTCATGAGTACCGCAGATATTATTGGTACTACCGTAGGTTGTGAAAATACTTGTGGTGCAATTAATGGGCGAATGAAATCGGGGCAACTCACCTATTTCCGTTTATCTACCGATGATTTTGAAGGTAAAATCAAAGCCTATGTCGGTGAGGGTAAATTTGTTGATGATGAATTAGATACTGTAGGTTGTCGAGCAGTTATTCAAGTAAAAGATCTTGAAGGTTTACTTGCTTACATTTGTAATAATGGTTTTGAACACCACGTTGCCATGAACCATTCATCTACCGCCAGAATCTTAAATGAAACATTTACAAAATACTTAGGTATTGAATGTTATCAGCATAAATAAAATTATCTTAGATAATATAAAAGACCTGTTGCTAAAATAGGTCTTTTTAAATTTAAAAAGGTACGCCGGAATACAAAATAATATTTGCATAAGGTGAGCATTCACCGCTGCGTATAATAGCTTTATTATTTATTGTTTGTAATTTAAATTCCGTATGAGGAACATAATCAATAATAATATGATTATCTTGTTCTTGCTCCAATAAACTTAAACGCGTTAAAAGTGCGGTATAAATTTCAGGATTTTTCTCTTTTATTTCCTCTGCCAATACGGCATCAAATGTTTGTAAAAATCTATCTGTCAAATTTATTAAAATTAATATAGTTAAATTATTAAATAAATTATAAAGTAAAGAAGGAATTAGCAAATTTTGAAAAATTTCACCGCACTTTATTTGATGTACTTAATATTTATCCCTAAATTCTTTTGGTGTTTGCTCAAGTTCTTTCTTAAAGACTGAATAAAAATATTGTAATGACGGATAGCCGCAGACATCTGCAATCTCTTGAATAGGTAAATCGGTTTGAAGTAAAAGATTTTTCGCCCGATTAATTTTTTCTTCGTGAATGACCTGATGAATCGTTTTATTCATTTCGGACTTAAAACGACTCTCCAAATTAGAACGAGAAGTACGCAAATGATCCAAGACTTGCTCCACTTTAATACCGTGGCAAGCACGATGTCGAATAAAATGCATGGCCTGAATAACAAGCGGATCGTGTAAAGAACGATAATCTGTAGAACTGCGTTCTACAACGCCTTGCGGTGAAATTAATATCGGTTTATGGTTAATCGGTAAATTAGAAAATACCCGATGTAATAATTTCGCAGCCTGATAACCGATTTCTTGTGTACTCTGTGTCACAGAAGAGAGCGAGACACGCGATAAATATTGAATTAATTCTTCATTATCTATACCAATAACACAAAGCTGTTCCGGTACGGGAATATTCAGTTCTTCGCAAATACTGAGCAGGTGTCTTGCTCGAGCATCGGTCACAGCGATAATGCCGGTATGTTCGGGCAGTGTTTTCAGCCATTCACCCAACTGTTGTTGAGATTGCAGCCAGTTATCCGCTGTCATTTTGCCACTTTTATAAATATGTCCTTGGTATTCATGCTGTTGCATTAAATCCCCGAATGCTGCTTGACGTTCATTAGACCAATGTTTTTCTTGCTCTGTCGCTATACCATAAAAAGCAAAATTGGAAATGCCTTTATTTTTCAAATGTAAAAATGCCGCTTCTACTAAGGCATAATTATCTGTTGCTACATAGGGTAAATTAGGATAAAAATCCGGATTTTGATAAGAACCTCCCACGCCAACAATGGGAATATTAACATTTTGCAGTAATTTGACCGTTTTTAAATCATCAAAATCAGCGATAATACCGTCGATAAACAAACTTTCAATAGTATCTTGATGGTAAACAAAATCATCTTCCATAAAAATATTCCAAGCACATTGCGAAGCTTGTATATATTGTCCAATGCCTTCTACCACGCCACGATCATAGACTTTGTTTGCATTAAAAAGCAGAGCAACGCAGTAGTTTTTTTGTTCCGCCATTAGCCGTTCTCCATTGCTGTGATGAGCAGCCATTATAGCAAAATCCCGAAATATATTGAAACTTGTAGGGACAATGTATTGCGTTGCCCTTTATGAAATTTACCATAATTTCAATTTGATGAAACATTGGCATTCAAGACGTTAAGGACAAGGCGTTGTCTTGTCCCTACGATGGATATTTTTAAAATTTATGCTTTTTTCTTGCTTATAGTATCCGCCCATACGGCTAACAATAAGATGGCACCTTTTACAATATATTGCCAGAAAGTCGGAACATCCAGCATACTCATTCCATTGTCTAATAATGCGATAATAAACGCCCCGACAATCACACCGTACACACTACCGATACCGCCGGCCAAACTTGCACCGCCAATAACACAGGCTGCAATGGCATCCAATTCGGCATTTTGACCGGCTGACGGCGCTCCGGCACCAAGACGGGCACTTAAGATTAAACCGGCAATAGCAACCATTAACCCATTGATTGAGAAAATAATCAGTTTGGTTTTTTCTACATTGATACCGGATAATCTTGCCGCGTCAATATTACCGCCGATTGCATAAATATGGCGACCAAATGCCGTTTTACGGGCAATAAACATACCAATAACAGCTAATACGCAAAGGATTAAGACCGGCACCGGAATACCGCGATAATCATTTAGTAAATAGATTGCACCTAATACTAAAATAGCAAAAATACCGTATTTGAACGCTTCCTTACTTGCTGTTGGTACAGTTAAATTCAAATTCTTACGGGCTTTGCGTTGATAGCTATTCCATAACACAAAACCACAAATTGCAATAATACCGATAATCATTCCGGCAGTATCAGGCAAGTAACCTTGACCGATTAATGTCATATCGGAACTGATTGGCGAAACCGTTGTACCGTTTGTCATACCGATTAATGCGCCACGAAATGCGAGTAGCCCTGCTAAAGTCACAATAAATGACGGCACTTTGCGATAAGCAACCCACCAGCCGGACCATGCACCCAATGCCAAACCTAATGCTAATGTAACGATGACGGTCAAGGATAACGGCCAATTCCACCATACATTTGAAATCGCGGCAAAACCACCGAGCAAGCCCATCATCGAACCGACGGACAAATCAATCTCTGCAGAAATAATTACAAATACCATACCAATGGCAAGAATACCGGTAATTGATGTTTGACGTAATAAATTTGAGATATTTCTTGCACTTAAATATGCTCCGTCTGTTGCAAATGAGAAAAATAACATAATTACCGCAATGGCAATAAACATTATATAAACTTGCAAATTAATTGATTTTAACTTTGACATAGATTACTCCTTAAGTGCAGCTTCCATCACTTGCTCTTGCGTTAAATTGTTATTGATTAAATCTGCTTTGATTTTGCCTTGGTGCATCACTAAAATCCGATCACTAATACCTAAAACTTCCGGTAATTCGGATGAAATCACAATGATGGCAATACCTTCCTGCGCTAATTGATTGATCAATTTATAAATTTCATATTTGGCACCGACATCAATCCCCCGTGTCGGCTCGTCTAAAATCAATACTTTCGGTTCAAGTAATAAACATTTTGCCAAAATCGCCTTCTGCTGATTACCGCCGCTAAGCCGTCCGATAGCTAATTCCGGTGACGATGTTTTCACTTTTAATTTTTCAATGGATTGTTGAATAATAATTTCTTCCAACGGTTCATTAATGACTTGTTTGGAAAAACAATATTGTTGCAATGATGATAAAGTGATGTTTTTTCCTACCCCCATAATCGGCACAATACCGTGTTTCTTGCGGTCTTCAGGCACCATCACGATTTTATTCTCTATGGCTTGAGCACAATTTTTAATGCGTACCGCTTGATTGTGAATAAAAATATCACCTTGGTATTTTCCGATATAAGAACCGAATAAACATTGTGCCAATTCGGTACGTCCGGAGCCGACCAATCCCGCAATACCTAAAATCTCACCGGCGTGTACAATGAAACTCGCATTATCAACCCGTTTAATATGTGTATTCACCGGATGCCACGCGGTAATATGTTCCGCTCTTAATACTTCTTCACCGATTTGATGTTCTTCATGCGGATATAATGAAGTAATTTCTCGCCCTACCATCATGGTAATAATATCGTCTTCGCTCATACCCGCTGCATCACGGGTGCCGATATGTTCACCGTCTCGAATCACGCAAATACGATCTGAAATGGCTTTTACTTCATTTAATTTATGGGAAATATAAACGCAGGCAATATTATGTGCTTTAAGATCTTTAATCAGATTTAATAAAATGCCGGTTTCTTTTTCGGTTAATGAGGCCGTCGGCTCATCCAGAATTAATAAACGCACCTGCTTACTTAAAGCTTTGGCAATTTCCACGAGTTGTTGTTGACCTAAGCCTAACTCGCCGACAATTGTATTAGGATCAACATCTAACTGAACTTGTCGTAATAAAGTTTGGCAACGTAGATACATTTCGTTGTCATCGGTAATCCCCGATTTAGTGATTTCATTACCGAGATACATATTTTGCAGCACCGACATATTCTTCACTAAGGCTAATTCTTGGTGAATGATCGCAATACCTTTTTCTTCCGTATCTTTAATATTATTGGCAATGAGTTTTTCATCGGAAAAATAAATTTCACCGCTATAATCACCGGCCGGATAAATACCGCATAACACTTTCATTAACGTGGATTTACCCGATCCGTTTTCACCGCAAAGGGATAATATCTCACCGGCTTCAAGTTCAATGGAAATATTATTAAGTGCGGTCACATCACCGAATTTTTTGGTGATATTATTCATTTTCAATAGTTGAGCCATAAACTATACTCCTTGAAAAATAAGTGAGTAAAGTAGGGCGGAAAGTAATCCGCCCCTTGCTATTATTGATATACTGCTTCTTTGGTATGGAAACCGTCTTTAATTACGGTTTCATCAATATTTTCTTTAGTGACCGCAATCGGATCAAGTAAGTATGCCGGTACATCTTTGAAACCGTTATTCAATACGGCATTCGATTCCGCTTTCTCATCTTTTGCTAATTCCACAGCAATTTGAGCCGCTTTATCGGCTAACGCAGAGATCGGTTTGTACACAGTCATTGTTTGTGAACCTTCAACAATACGTTTAATACCTGCCAAGTCCGCATCTTGCCCCGAAATAGCCACTTTACCGGATAAACCTTGTGCACTTAACGCTTGAATCGCACCGCCTGCGGTCGCATCGTTAGAGGCAACGACCGCATCGATATTATTTTTATTTGCCGTTAATGCGTTTTCCATAATTTGTAACGCTTTTTCTGCTAACCAAGAATCAACCCATTGGTCGCCTACCACTTTAATTTTGCCACTATCAATTAACGGTTGTAATACTTTCATTTGCCCTTTACGGAATAACTTAGCATTGTTATCCACCGGTGAACCGCCCATCAAGAAATAATTTCCTTCCGGTTTCACGGCTACAATACTTTCTGCTTGTAACTCACCGACTTTTTCATTATCGAAAGAAACATAGAAATCCAAATCTGCGTTATTAATCAAACGGTCATAAGCCAAGACTTTAATACCTTCACGTTTGGCTTCTGCAATGACGTTACTTAATGCTTCGCCATTGAACGGAATGATAACTAACACATCAACACCGCGATTGATCATATTTTCAATTTGAGATACTTGGGTTTGATCGTTACCGTTAGCTGATTGCACAAATACTTTTGCTCCCAATGCTTCCGCTTTATTCACAAAAATATCACGGTCTTTTTGCCATCTTTCCAAACGTAAATCATCAATGGACATACCGATGGTCAAATCCTTTGCAGAAACCGCATTGCTGAAAACCATTAATGCGGCAGCTACGGAAAGTAAAGCAGTTTTAATTTTCATAAGAACACCTCAATAATTATTTAGGTTGAAGGAATAGAGTGAAAATGACTCTGAAGATAGTTTTATCCATATAAGCAAAGAAATTCAATTATCAGATTTGTCAATGGCATTACGTTTTTTGTTTTTTGTGAACTACCGCACATTAACCAATAATCTTAATCAATAAATCAAATAACATAAAAAAGTGCGGTGGATTTTTACAAAAATTCACCGCACTTTCGACCGTCGCAAGATTAAGATAGGTGCACATCTTACTCTCTTGAATTCAAGTTATATATTTTATTTTGTTACTTTTTGGAGTAAATTATTGGTTACTCGACATCATATTATAAGGTATCAATCATGAGTATTTATGCTCTGAAACCGAAATTTCAAAATTTACTCCGACCAATAGCGAACATGCTTGATAAACGAGGCATCTCGGCAAACAAAGTAACATTATTCGCCTTTTGGGTTTCTCTGTTTATCGGTATTTTCTTATCTCTCTTTTCTTTTCAATACTCTCTTTTCTGGCTTCTTCCGTTTTGGCTGTTTTTACGCATGGCATTCAACGCGATTGACGGAATGCTCGCACGTGAATTTCATTGGAAATCGCCGCTTGGCGGTTATTTAAACGAAATTACCGATGTGGTTGCCGATGCCGCTATTTATCTGCCTTTCGCCTTTATTGCACCTTTTAACGGCTTTCAAATCGGTTTATTTATTTTTCTCTCGGCAATGACGGAATTTTGCGGTGTACTCGGGCAAGCCCACGGTAACGGGCGACGTTATGACGGTCCATTCGGCAAAAGCGATCGTGCCTTTTTTATCGGCGTACTTGCTTTGTGGTATGCGATTTTCGGGCAGTTCCACTTTATTTTCGGCATTATTATGTGGCTTGCTTGTTTAGCATTAATCCTCACTTGTTATAAACGCGTGAAAAACGGTTTGGCATAGTTTGAAATAACTTTAAAAAGGAACATTCAAATGCAAATAGCACAAGAAAAACATTTTACTACTGCAGACGGTACACAACTGTTTTATCGTTATCGTCCGGCAAAAGACGGCAGCCAAGATAAAGCGATTATCTTGTTCCACCGTGGGCACGAGCATTCTGGACGCATGATGTTTATTGCCGATGAGCTTGAATTTGATGATTTTGCCTATTTTGCGTGGGACGCACGCGGACACGGAATGAGCCCGGGCGAGCGCGGCGATAGCCCGAGCCTTGGTATGTCGGTTTCCGATATTCAGGATTTTATGCAACATATCAATGCAGAATACGGCATTCAAACGGAAAATATCGCGGTAATTGCCCAAAGTGTCGGCGCAGTGTTGGTTTCTACTTGGTTACACGATTATGCTCCGAAGATTCGCTGTGCCGTGCTTGCTTCGCCTGCATTTAAGGTCAAACTTTATGTGCCCTTTGCACGAGAAGGCTTGAGATTAATGTACAAATTGCGCGGTAATTTCTTTGTCAACAGCTACGTTAAAGCCCACTATTTAACCCACAATAAAGTCCGTCAAGAGAGTTATAACAGCGATCCGCTTATCGCGCGCGCCATTTCGGTGCGGATTTTATTGGGCTTGTATGATGCGGCGGATCGCGTGGTTGCCGATGCACAAGCCATTACCACCCCAATTCAGCTTTTAATTTCGGGCAGCGATTGGGTGGTGCACCACAAACCGCAACACGATTTCTATAACCGCTTAGGCAGCCATATTAAAGAACGCCATGTACTGAAAGGTTTTTATCACGACACACTAGGTGAAGAAAATCGGGAAGTTGCCTTTAAAGAAATGTGTCGTTTTATTCGTGAACGTTTCAATCAGCCGTGGCAAAGAGTCGATGTTTCCAATGCACATATCCACAGCCAAAGCCGCATTGAAGCGGACGAGTTGGCAACACCGCTTTCACCCTTTAGCCCGAGAGGCGCGTTTTGGGCAAGTTACCGTTGGCTGATGAAACTGGGCGCAAATTGGAGTGAAGGCTTAAAAATCGGTAAAGAAACGGGTTACGATTCCGGTTCGACACTGGATTATGTTTACCGTAACAAACCGCAAGGCACGAACAAATTCGGCGTAATGGTGGATAAAAATTATCTCAACGCTATCGGCTGGCGCGGTATTCGTCAACGTAAAGTGAATATCGGCAAAGCGATTCGCCTGGCAATGGAAAAATTACGTTCACAAGGCAAACCGGTGCATGTCTTAGATATTGCCTCCGGTCACGGGCGTTATGTGTTAGATGCATTAACCGCAGACAGCCTGCCGGATTCGGTACGTCTGCGCGATTACAGCCCGATTAACGTGGAAGCAGGACGTAAATTGATTGCCGAACGCAATTTACAAGAGACGGTTTCGTTTAATGAGGTCAATGCTTACGATCGCGCAAATTATCAAGATCTGGATCCAAAGCCGACCTTAGGCATTGTTTCAGGCTTGCACGAACTGTTCGCCGATAACGATTTGATTTTAAACTCCCTTTACGGTTTTGGCGATGCAATCAAGCAAGGCGGTTATTTAATTTACACCGGACAGCCGTGGCATCCGCAGTTAGAGCTTATCGCCCGTTGTTTAACCAGCCACAAAGAGGGCAGTCCGGATTGGGTCATGCGCCGTCGTAGCCAGCAGGAAATGGATCAGCTTGTCGAAAAAGCGGGCTTTGAGAAAATTCACCAATGGATTGATGAAGACGGTATTTTCACCGTGAGCCTTGCGGTGAAAAAATGATGAGATTGCCTTATCGTCTAAGCGGCTTAATTGCCGTCGGGATTTTGTTTTATGCCAGCTACGGCTTAAGTAATTGGAATCGGCGTGTGGCTTAATATCGCCTTTTGGCTGAAAGGCAAAGCAAAAGTAATGGAAATCAAAAACGGCGTGTTTATCGGCAGTGTTACGCAAGCCCATAAATTTGCTACAGTAGTGGATTTGTGCGCGGAATATCCTTGTCGCAAGCCGCCCACGAATTATCAAGTCGTACCAATGTTGGATATGGTCACCCCCGATGTGCAAGATCTAGTGCAAGGTGCGATAAGAGTGGAACAACTTCGCCAAGAGCAAACACCGCTGCTGGTCTGTTGTGCCTTGGGTTATGGGAGAAGTGCGGCGGTGATGTTGGTGTGGCTGGCGGTTTTCGGCGGTTGTGAAAATTTATCCCAAGCGGTCACACAATTGCGCACCAAACGCCCGAATATTGTGTTACCTTTAGAGACGGAGCAAGCCGTGCTTTCAGCCATTGCTCATTTGCAAAATTAACTAACCGCCTGTAAGAGGAGGAAATATGCTCGCTCATGCCCGTGTTACCGCAAATCTACTTGCAACCGCCCGTTATATCGGCATTGCCAATATCGTCTTTTTCGTGCTGGCAACAAAATTCGGCGGTGGGTTATTGCCGTTTCAAATTCTGATAGCCAGTACCTTGTTATACCTGCACGTCCGCGTTTATTTCGACCAACAATTGTTCGTCGATTTAGCCTATCACCATTTAACCACAGAAGAGTTGGATCGCTCGTTAGATGAACTTAATTTGAAAAAATCCCTTGGAAACCGACCGCTTGAAGAGCGTGTCGAAGGTGCGCTTCGCTTGTGGCGGTACACCGTTTATGCTACGGGTGCGCAGATTTTGCTTTTCTTTTTGCAATCTTAAGAAATTAAGGAGTGGTTATGAAACAGTTGATTAAAAAGCCGTTAGCATAAAGCAGCCCTTGATGGGCTGCTGACGGGTTCTCAATAAAAAACTATTTTAATTTTGCGATACCAATACCGGTTATCCCCCAAATCATGGCAAAGACAATTCCACTCCAGCATAAAATTGCCCAAGGTAAGTAAGATAATGTGGCGACACCTAATGTTCCTGCCATATAAGCACCGGCTGCCGTCCAAGGCAGGATTGGTTCAATAATCGTAGCGGAATCTTCCGCTGTACGACTTAGATTTTTAGGATGCAACCCACGTCCGATATAGGCATCACGTAACATTTCTCCCGGAATTAAGATCGAAATCTGACCGTTACAAGTTACGCCAATCATGGTTAAACCACATAAAATTGTTGTAAAAATCAACGATGCCGTTGAGCGAACTAATTTAAGAAGATGTGTAATGATGACTTCCAATGCACCGCTTAAAGACAGAATACCGGCAAAAGACAAGGCACAGAAACAGATAAGTAAGGTTCCCATCATCGCATTCATACCGCCCCGATTGAGTAATCTGGCAAGATCAGCACTGACGTGGATATCTTGCGGTAACATCGAAACATTAAAACCATTCACGGCACTATTAATCACATCGTGGAGCGAAAAGCCTTGGATCACCACGGCATTTAGCATGGCAATACTTGCGGATAACAACATAACCGGAATCGTCGGTTTTTTAGTTATTGAACCCCATAACACGATAATGACCGGAATGACCAAAAAGAACACATTAAAGTGATAAATTTGCTCCAACCCGTTGAGCATATTCACGACTTTTTCCGGCGTGGCAACATGATGGAAGTCTCCGTTCATGCCATAAATCACATAAACGATTGCCGCCAGTATAAATGAAGGTAAAGTGGTATAGAGCAAATGGGCGATATGTTCATAAAGATCTACACCCGCAGCGGCAGAAGCGATATTTGTCGTATCGGATAACGGCGATAATTTATCACCAAAATACGCCCCTGCGACGACTGCACCGGCGGTGGCGGAAAGATTGGCATCCAACCCCATTGCAACACCCATAAAAGCAACGCCGACCGTGCCGGCAGAACCCCAAGATGTGCCCGTACAAACTGAAACAATAGCAGTAAGAATTAACGCGGTAATATAGATATATTGCGGATCGATAATGGCTAAACCGTAATAAATCATCATCGGAATCGTGCCACCGGCGATCCAGGTTCCAATTAATAATCCCACAGTAATCAGGATTAAAAGTGCGGGCATAGTTTTGGCAATTTTTGCAGATACTGCCTCCAGTATTTGCTCATAGTTATAGCCCAGGTATTTTACTAAGAAGCCTGCGAAAATACAGGAAATCACCATTAAAGGCTCCGGTGGTAAATCAAATAAAGCATAGCCGAATCCAAGCAGGAACAACATAACCAATATTGGCGATAAGGCTTCTGATAATGTCGGTTTACGAATGTTAGCGTTCATTATTTAACCCTCTTGTTGATATAAAATAAGACCTTCTTTAATACGTACTAAACAATCTTTGAGCTGTGATCGTGGTAAAGCGATATTCATCCTGAAAAAACACCGCACTTCACCAAAATCCGAGCCCCAGGACATTTCCACTTTAGCTTGATGAAGTAAACATTGTTTCAGTTTTTCTTCACTAATATTCAATTTTTCATAGTTAATCCATAATAAATAGGTTCCTGCACTTTGTGTCACTTCTAACTGCGGTAATGCTTGCGTAAAAAAATCTCGTACGAATGCTTTATTTCCCTGAATATAATGTTTCAGATTTTCAAGCCAGAGATCACAATTCTTATAAGCAAATTCAATAGCATGAACGCCAAAGAAGTTAGGATTGTGCATACCCAATTGAAGCATGATTTGCTGAAATTTCTGCCGAACAGATGAGTTATGAATAATTAAATTCGCTATCTCTAGTCCGGGAATATTGAAACTTTTTGCCGGTGATGTACAAATAATAGAATGATTTCTTACATAATCACTGCCATCGGAAATAAACAAATGAGGTTGCCCGGAAAAATCAAAATCCGCATGAACATCATCCGAAATAATGAAAACCTGATATTTTTCCGCAAGCATTGAAATTTTACGTAAATTCTCTTTTGACCACACCGTACCCGTCGGGTTATGCGGAGAAATTAAAATAAATGTTTTCGCTGCCTGAAAACATTGCGCTAATCTTTCAAAGTCAATGTGATATTGTTTATTTTTATAAATAAGTTCGCATTTTTCTACTTGTCTATTATTTAACGTAATGCTATTAAAAATAGGTGAGTAAGATGGCGTAAGAATACAAACAGAATCTTTTTTCTTCGTGAAATACTGAATATAAATAGAAACGGCTTGAATGATTCTCGGACAGAAAACAATATCTTCATAATCTGTTTGGTATTGGTAATGGCGTAGCAGGTATTGTTGAATCGTTTGATAATAATCATTGGGTAAAATACTGTAGCCATAAATCCCCAACTTATTTTGCTTATGTAAATATTCTACTAATTGAGGTGGGGCGCTAAAGTCCATATCCGCAACAGATAAAGGCGTAAGGTCATTCACACCATAGCGATTCTGACTATCCCATTTGGCACTGAGCGTGTTTGTCCGGTCAATAATTTGATCGAAAATGCAAGATGGTTGCAACATAGACATTTTCCTTAATAGATCAACTCATTATCAATTTAAAGGATAAAGTTATCCGGTTTAAATTATTAAATTTCATTATTCCATTACGTTTTTTGTTTTTTGTGATGTAACTCACAATAAACAATAATCTTAATCATTAAATCAAATAACATAATTGCACCATGGTTTGTTTTAGGAAATAATTTGTACGAAACTGATTTAAACCAAGTAAGGAGAAATGATTATGGCAGGGTATTTCGACAAAATTGAAAATGTACGATATGAAGGTGCTGATTCGACGAATCCATTTGCATATAAACATTACAATCCAAATGAAATTATCTTAGGCAAAACCATGGCGGAACATTTACGCCTGGCGGTGTGTTATTGGCATACTTTCTGTTGGAACGGGAACGATATGTTTGGCGTGGGATCGCTGGATCGCAGTTGGCAAAAGCATTCTGATCCACTTGCAGGCGCAAAACAGAAAGCAGATATTGCCTTTGAATTCTTGCAAAAACTCGGTGTACCTTATTATTGTTTTCATGATGTGGATATTGCTCCCGAAGGCAATAACATCACAGAATATATTAGCAATTTCAATACTATTGTAGATATTTTAGAGAAAAAACAAGCCGAAACCGGTGTGAAATTATTATGGGGAACGGCAAACTGTTTTACCAATCCACGCTATATGTCGGGTGCTTCGACCAATCCGAATCCTGAGGTATTTGCCTGGGCAGCCACACAGGTATTCCATGCGATGAACGCTACTCAGCGTTTAGGCGGAGAAAACTATGTATTATGGGGCGGTCGGGAAGGTTATGAGACCTTGTTAAATACGGATTTAAAACGTGAACGTGAGCAAATCGGTCGCTTTATGCAAATGGTAGTGGAACACAAACATAAAATCGGCTTTAAGGGTACATTATTGATCGAACCGAAACCGCAAGAGCCGACCAAACACCAATATGATTATGATGTAGCAACCGTATATGGTTTCTTAAAACAATTCGGTCTAGAAAAAGAAATCAAAGTGAATATCGAGGCAAACCATGCCACCCTTGCAGGTCATACCTTCCAACACGAAATTGCAACGGCATGTGCCTTAGATATTTTCGGTTCTATCGATGCCAACCGCGGTGATCCGCAATTAGGTTGGGATACAGACCAATTCCCGAATAGTGTGGAAGAAAATACGTTGGTGATGTATGAAATCTTAAAACATGGCGGTTTTACCACAGGTGGTTTTAACTTTGATGCTAAAATCCGTCGCCAAAGTATTGATCCATATGATTTATTCCACGGTCATATCGGCGCAATTGACGTATTGGCGTTATCCTTGAAAAACGCAGCGAAAATGATTGAGAGTGAAACATTAAACCACCTTGTTGAACAACGTTATGCCGGTTGGAATGGGGACTTAGGTAAACAAATCCTCAATGGTACGGCAAGCCTTGAAAGTCTGGCGCAAATGGTTGAACAACAAAAACTTGATCCAAAACCGGTTTCAGGTCAGCAGGAATACTTAGAAAATCTGGTCAACAGCTATATTTATAAATAGTATTCTCCTAGGGTCTGTTGATAATTGTTTATTAACAGACCCTAAAGTGCGGTATGTTTTTCCGGTGTTTTTAAAACACAGAAAATATTGACCGCACTTTTCACCTTTTATGCAAGGAGCAATTATGTATATCGGTATCGATCTCGGCACCTCCGGTGTGAAAGTCGTGTTACTTAATGACGAACAACAACTCATCGCAACGACCCAACAATCTCTTCCTATTTCCCGTCCGCAGCCGCTTTGGTCTGAACAAGATCCGAAAGCATGGTGGAATACAACCAATGCAGCAATACTGCAACTGGCTTGCGAACATAACTTAAAATCCGTCAAAGCAATCGGTTTAACCGGACAAATGCACGGTGCTACCTTGTTAGATAATCAAGATCATGTTTTATCTCCGGCCATTTTATGGAATGATGGCCGTAGTTTTACCGAATGTGCAGAATTAGAACAACTCGTTCCCCGCTCTCGTGAAATCACAGGTAATTTAATGATGCCCGGTTTTACTGCACCGAAATTAAAATGGGTTGCCAAACATCAGCCACAAATTTTTGAGAAGGTTGCAAAAGTCTTATTGCCAAAAGATTATTTACGTTTATTAATGACCGGGGAATATGCCTCCGATATGTCGGATGCATCAGGCACCATGTGGCTGGATGTTACAAAACGAGATTGGAACGACGAGTTGCTTAATGCCTGTCAACTAAGTCGTGAACATATGCCGAAATTATTTGAAGGCAATCAAATCACCGGCTATCTGCGAGCAGATATTGCCAAACAATGGCAAATAAATGAAGTACCGGTGGTTGCCGGTGGCGGTGATAATGCGGCGGGAGCAATTGGTATCGGCTTATCTCAACCCGGGCAAGGAATGCTTTCTTTAGGCACATCCGGCGTATATTTCGTTGTTGCGGATCAGTTTTATGCCAACTCACAAAAGGCAGTACATAGTTTTTGCCACGCCTTACCGAACCGCTGGCATTTAATGTCGGTGATATTAAGTGCGGCATCAGCAGTGGATTGGGCGGTAAAATCGCTTGGTTTTAATGATGTTAAATCCTTATTCGGTGAAATTGAAAAAAGTGCGGTCGATTCCGAGGCAGTTTTTCTACCTTATTTATCCGGTGAACGTACGCCACATAATGACCCTTTGGCGAAAGGCGTATTCTGGGGATTAACCCATCGTGATAATCAAATCACTATGGCGAAAGCAGTGGTTGAAGGCGTGAGTTTTGCCTTGGCACAAGGTATTGATGTCTTGCATGAAACCGGTGTACAAGCTGAAAATATCGCATTAATTGGCGGCGGGGCTAAAAGTGCCTATTGGCGACAGCTCCTTGCCGATATTAGCGGACAAACATTGGAATATCGCCGTGGTGGCGATGTAGGACCGGCATTGGGTGCAGCAAAACTGGCACAAATTGCCTTACACCCAAATGAAAATCTCGCCAATTTCTGTCAACCATTAACTTTAGAAGCCGTTTATCAACCGAATTTACAACGTTTTGAAATGTATCAGGAAAAACGGCAGAAATTTAGCGAGATTTATCAACGATTGAAGGGGATTTGATTTATCGAAAAATGAGCTGGATTTAAAAACTGAGAAAGTGTACTAAATTAATCAGGATGTCATTTTTAAGGTGTAATAGACAAAATGTGGGATTTTTGTCTATTACACCTTTTTATTTTGGAATAATTTAGGATAAATAGTCAACATATCTCATTGATTATTAATAACTTTTAGATTATTTTATACAGGTTAGTCGTGGGAGTTGTCGTATCACTGACTGACTCAAGCCGCTATACTCAGATCTAGGAGTAAATTAGCATAATTATAATCAACTATTTATCTAGATAAGAATATATTATGAATAAAATCTTCAAAGTTATTTTTAATCACATTACGCAAACATGGGTCGTTGTATCGGAACTTAGCCGTAGCAAAGGTAAGACAACATCATCAGTCAATCAAAAATCATCGATCACTAAAGAAAAAACGGCTGTACTTAGTTCGGCAACATTAGTACTAATGTTAGCTAGTGCTAATGCACTAGCTGGAATTAGTATTAGTTCAACCACTACTGATAAGAAAGGAAACACGACTGTAAATTCTGCAGGTGCAACAGGAGACTGGGATAATATTGCTATAGGTGAGGGGGCAACAACATCTGCGACAGGAAGCTCTATTGGTATTGGTAAAAATGCCAATACTCAAGGCCCGGATAATATAGCAATTGGTTCCAACGCGAAAACTGAAGGAGGTGGTTCCGTTGGTATTGGTTTGAAAGCAAAAGCTAAACAGCATGGTGTAGCAATAGGTCAGTCTGCAGAAGTAAATGCAGTTGGAGGGATTGCTCTAGGGAGAAATGCTTTATCAGCTCATGAAGGGGCTGTTGCGCTAGGGAATTTCTCAAACACAACTGCAAAAAATCAAATTTCTGTTGGTAGTCCTGCTAGGAATTATACATATTACGACGGTTCGACCAAAAAAATGGCAGAATTAAAACGTAAAATTGCTTATGTTGCTAATGCTGACTTAAATGCAACGTCCAATGAAGCAGTAACAGGGCAGCAACTTTTTCAAACGAATCAAAATGTAAGTACCGCTCAATCAACAGCAAATAGTGCTTCAGCAGCCGCTTCAGCAGCACAAACAACAGCAAATAATGCTTCAACAGCAGCCTCAACAGCGCAATCAACGGCAATGGCTGCATCAACCGCAGCCTCAACAGCTAAATCAACAGCAACGGCTGCATCAACAACAGCCTCAGCAGCGCAATCAACGGCAATGGCTGCATCAACAACAGCCTCAACAGCGCAATCAACGGCAACGGCTGCATCAACAACAGCCTCAACAGCGCAATCAACGGCAACGGCTGCATCAACAACGGCCTCAACAGCTAAATCAACGGCAATAGTTGCATCAACAGCAGCTTCAACAGCGCAATTAACAGCAACTAATGCTTCAACGGCTGCCTCAACGGCTCAATCAACAGCAATGGCAGCATCAACTGCAGCAATATCAGCTAAAAGCACGGCAGATACAGCATTAAGCACTGCAAATGACACTCGTCAACGCACTTATACTTTTAAAGTAGCTAATAGTGAAACAGAAGCTACTATGTCAGCAGAACAGGCGAAACAGTGGGAAATGACGAAAAATGGCGAAATTACGTTTGCAGCAACTTCTGATCTTTCTGTATCAACGGATGGAAACAGTAAAATTATTTATGGCTTATCCGCAGCCGCAAAATCATCTATTTCTGCTGCAAGCACCGCCGCCAAGACAGTAACGGACAAGTTGACGGAGATCAATTCAGCTGTATCCGATGCTAAACAAGCCGCCACCAGTGCAGCTTCTTCCGCAAATTCAGCAAGCACCTTAGCGAGTAGTGCAGCCTCTTCCGCAAGTTCAGCGAGCACCTCAGAAAGTAATGCGGCTTCTTCTGCAACCGTAGCGAGTAACTCAGCTAGCAGCGCAGCTTCTTCTGCAACCGCAGCAAGTAACTCAGCAAGCAATGCTGCTTCTTCTGCAACCGCAGCAAGTAGCTCTGCAAGCAATGCAGAATCTTCCGCAACCGCAGCAACTAGCTCTGCAAGTAATGCGTCTTCTTCTGCAACCGCAGCAAGTAGCTCTGCAAGCAGTGCAGAATCTTCCGCAACGGCAGCAAGTAGCTCTGCAAGCAATGCATCTTCTTCCGCAACAGAAGCAAGTAGCTCTGCAAGCAATGCAGAATCTTCTGCAACACAAGCAAGTAGCTCTGCAAGCAGTGCAGAATCTTCCGCAACACAAGCAAGTAGCTCTGCGAGTAGTGCAGAATCTTCCGCAACAGCAGCAAGTAGTTCTGCAAGTAGTGCGAAAGATACGCTACAAAAAATTGAAGATTCCGGTTTGATTAGCCCTGATGGTAAAACTGCATTTGCCGCGGACAATTCTGAGAATGATGATAGTTCGAAAATCACAGGCAAAAATGGTTCAGCTCTAGGTTATGGTGCGGAAGCTGCGGCGGAAAATACTACGGCGCTTGGTAATAAGGCGAAAGCAACGGGCACTAATGCTACTGCGGTTGGTCAGAAATCAAAAGCAAGTGGGCAAAAATCGACAGCGATTGGTGAAAATGCGCAAGCAACCGCGGATAATTCGGTAGCACTTGGGGCAGACTCCATCGCTAATGAAGCGGATACGGTTTCGGTTGGTCGTGTTGGCAAAGAACGTCGGGTTACTAATGTTGCACCGGGTGTAAGTGGAACGGATGCGGTTAATATGAGCCAATTAAACGAAGTGAAAGGTAGTGTCGAGTCGGTACGCAGAGATTTACGTAAGACTGACAAGAAATTACGTGCCGGTATTGCCGGCGTAACCGCAATGGCAAATATTCCGCAAGTTACTCAAGCGGGTGCGAATTTAGTCGGGGTCGGCGTAGGTAGCTATAAAGATGAAAGTGCGGTAGCTGTTGGTTACTCGAAGCTCAGTGATAATAATAAAGTGATTATCAAAATGAGCGGTGGAGCCAATAGTCGTGGCGATGTTAACTTTGGTGCCGGTATTGGTTATCAATGGAAATAATATGTAATTAATAGTTTAAGATCATCAAAATAACTTGGTGATCTTTTTATTTTTAGCAAAAATAAACTAATGTACAGTGATTTGAAGTGGAATGTAATAGGACGGAAATATGCGTAAATATAAAATAGGTATTACTCTTAACTTGGAGACAACAATTCCGGATATCTGGTCAAATGGCGCGCATCAGAATGTGGTTTTTCTTTACCAGCTCTTTAAGCTATCAACTATTGTGGAAGAGGTAATTCTTGTTTCTTGGGGACCGGAAAAACGCACAACACCACCAGAAGGCTTTATGTTGGACGGGTTGGATCTGAAATTTGCTTATATTGACGATGTGATTGATGAGTTAGATGTGTTGATCGAAGGAACTATCAGTATTGAACCCCATCAGGTAGAACGAATGCATCGTCATAATGGTAAGGTAGTATGCTATAAAATGGGTAATGATTTTGTTACAGATGTAGAAAATTTTCTATTTGATAGACCTGCCGGTCGGATATTTAATGGTGCATTGTTTGATGCAATTTGGCTTATTCCGCAAAATGAAAATACCTGTAGTGCTTATTTTTCGATAATGTATCGTTGTGAATCTTATGTTGTACCTGCAATTTGGTCGCCATTATTTTGCGATAAGGTGATCGCTAAAATTAAAAATCAATATAACTTAACCTTTGGTTATCAGCCGAACACGACGGAAAAAGGTAAGAGGGTTGCTTGTTTTGAGCCGAATCTGATTATGACTAAAACCAGCTTTATTCCGACACTAATTTGTGAACAGGCATACCGTACTGATCCGAGCAAACTTAAACACTTCTATGCCTGCAATACTTATGATAAGCGCAATAATCCGACTTTCTTTAATTTTATCGGGCGAACGGATATTGTGCGAGATAATGTGATGACCGTTGAAGGGCGTTATCAAATGCCGGACTTTTTAAGTCGTTATGTGGATATTGTGTTAAGCCATCAGTGGGAGAGTGGTCTGAATTATGCTTATAATGATGCGCTCTATGGCGGTTATCCGTTTATTCATAATTCTAAATTGTTACCAAAAGGAGTCGGTTACTATTACGATCAATTTGATGCCTTTGATGGGGCAAAAGTGCTGCTTGATGTGATCGAAAATCATGATAAACAGCATGATGCTTATGTAAAACGGGCAAATGAATACTTGGATTCGTTATTGCCAACGAATCCGGTAAATATTTATCGCTATGAAAAAGAAATCAAGCGATTGTTCGAATGATAGCAAGTAATCAGTAGATTCATATTTAGAGGACACTATAATGGTCTGAGACGTATAAGCCGAATTATATGTATAAGATCAAACCTAATCTGACAGTCCCCTATTTAGAAGTTAGGTGTCTGTCAGATTAATTTGAGCCTAAATTCTTTTCTGCCCAAATTCGTTTTCCATCAAGTAATGTATCCATCGGTGTTCTTCCGCAACACATTTTACCTTGATGAGTTCGACGAAGATTATAATACACCAACCATTCATCTAAATCTGCTTGAAGCTGCGTTAAATCCGT
>NZ_SLYB01000025.1 GCF_004340985.1 Cricetibacter osteomyelitidis | reverse complement strand
CAAGTTGACACTTATTAAGACTTCAAAATTTAAAATAGTTTTTCAAAATCCATCTACAAGTGCCCACACAGATTGTCTGATTATATTGTTAAAGAGCAAAAAAGAACGACGCGAGGCGTATTTTTAAATCTTTTACAACGTCGCGTCGTTGTGTGGGGCGTATTATAGGGATTTGAAAATTCTTTGCAAGTACTTTTTGTAAAAAAGTTTAATTTTTTTGATGAGTGATTATTTTACATTCAAAAAGAAGTTGTTTTATGCAGTTTTTATCGGTAAAGTGCGGTTGTTTATTCAAAAATTTTTAGGAGAACTTATGGATTTTACACAAGCAATCGGGTTCGGTGTTGCCGGTAACTTTGCAGGTCACTTAGAGCAAGCGGGTGAAGCGGCAGATTTCAAAGAGGTGAAAACAGAAGAAGCTATTCAACCCAAAGCAATCTTTCCGTTTTATGTGCCTGCATCTGAAGCCGGTTTTCTTTCAGTATATCCTTTAAGCAATGAGCAAATTCAATTTCCTCACGACAATGCGGATAATCTGCAAATAGAACCGGAAATTGCATTAATTTGTGAACTCCAATATGAAAATCAAAAAGTCAGTAAAATCTTACCGCACTTTTTTGCCGCTTATAATGACTGTTCTATTCGTCGTCCGAATGCAAAAAAGATTTGCGAAAAGAAGAACTGGGGCGCTAATTCCAAAGGTTTATCCAATACTTTAATTCCGCTCACCTCTTTTGATGAACACAGTGAAATTAACCACTATCGCATCGCTTGTTTCCATAAACGTGCTCACCAGCTGAATGTATATGGTGTGGACAGTCTAGCTCTTGGTTACAGCTATTTTCATCAAAAATTATTAGATTGGATTGTTGATCGAATGAATAATCAACCAGATCAAGGCCCAATGAATCATATTGCATCATTGATCGAACAGGCCGGCAACCCGACGCAAGCGATCATTAGTGTGGGTGCGACAGGTTATACCCCATTTGGTGAAAGTAATTTCTTACAAATCGGAGATATCTCAATTGTCGTTGTCTATAACGGTGAAAAATATTCCGAGCAAGAAATTCGGCAAATGGCACAAGTTGAGCAGTTTGCAGATGATATTTCCGCATTAATTCAAAAAGTCGTGTAAAACCGACCGCACTTTATTCTCTTTTCTTTTTCGCCTATAATATCGGCAACAGGGGCAACCTAACATGGTTGCCTTTCGTTTTACTTTAAGGAAAGCTTATGTTTGATAAAATTTATTCATGGTTTGAAAACCGTCTGAATCCTTATCCTGAAGCCCAACCTGACACGCCTAAAAAAGGCTTGATTCCTTTTATTTGGTCCAGTATTGCGGGAATGAAAGGCTGGATTTTATTACTAACCATTCTCACTGTCGGTACAGGTGTGATTGAAGCATTGCTGTTTCAATTTATGGGTGTATTGGTCGATTGGTTAGGCAAATTTTCGCCTGCCGAACTTTGGGCTGAAAAAAACCATCAACTTATTGCAATGGCCGCGCTATTACTCTTCAGCATTATTTGGTTATTTTTAGCTTCTGCCGTTCGCCTACAAACATTACAGGGAATTTTCCCTATGCGTTTACGCTGGAATTTCCATCGTTTAATGTTAGGTCAAAGTCTCAGCTTTTATCAAGACGAATTTGCCGGCCGCGTATCGGCGAAAGTTATGCAAACCGCGCTTGCCGTGCGTGATACTGTTCTCACCATTGCCGACATGATGGTCTATGTTATGGTGTACTTTATCACTTCAGGCGTTGTGTTAGTCACATTGGACGGTTGGCTTTTGGTACCGTTTATTGCTTGGATTATTGCATTTGTAACGATCTTACGTTTGTTAATACCGAAATTAGCCAAAACCGCCGAACGACAAGCGGATGCCAGATCACTAATGACCGGTCGAATTACAGATGCCTATGCCAATATTGCTACCGTTAAACTATTCTCGCACGGTTCTCGCGAAGCAGGTTACGCGAAGCAATCTATGCAAGATTTTATGGTGACGGTACACGCTCAAATGCGCTTAGGCACTTCGCTGGATACGCTGACTTATGCGGCAAATGTGATGCTGACAGTAAGTACCGCAGCATTAGGTATTTGGTTATGGGCAAAAGGCACTGTGGGCGTTGGAGCCATTGCTACTGCCACCGCAATGGCATTACGTGTTAACGGTTTATCCCGCTGGATCATGTGGGAATCCGCCCGTTTATTTGAAAATATCGGCACGGTTAATGACGGTATGAACACCTTAACCAAGCCGCATACCATTGTGGATAAAGCCAATGCGTTGCCGCTACAAGTTAAACAAGGCGAAATCAAATTTACCGATGTCAGCTTTGCTTATGACGAAAATAAACCGTTATTACATCACTTCAATCTCACCATTAAACCGGGTGAAAAAGTCGGTCTGATCGGACGTTCCGGTGCAGGAAAATCCACAATTGTGAATTTATTATTGCGCTTTTACGAATCTAATGGCGGAACGATTTCTATCGACGGACAAAATATCTGCGATGTGCAACAAGAAAGTTTACGCAGTCAGATAGGCTTAGTGACACAGGATACCTCGCTCTTGCACCGTTCTGTGCGTGAAAATATTATCTATGGTCGTCCGAGTGCCACTGATGCAGAAATGATTTCTGCCGCAGAACGTGCGGAAGCCGCAGACTTTATTCCTGCATTAAGTGATGCTCAAGGGCGTACCGGATATGATGCTCACGTGGGCGAACGGGGCGTGAAACTCTCCGGCGGTCAACGTCAGCGTATTGCTATTGCTCGTGTCATGTTGAAAGACGCGCCGATTTTACTTTTAGACGAAGCCACCAGTGCCCTGGATTCCGAAGTGGAAGTAGCAATTCAAGAAAGTCTGGATAAGATGATGGAAAACAAAACCGTTATCGCCATTGCTCACCGTTTATCCACCATTGCGGCGATGGATCGCCTGATTGTATTGGATAAAGGTCAAATTATCGAACAAGGTTCGCACAACGAATTACTTGCTCAAAACGGCTTATATGCCAAACTGTGGAAACACCAAAGCGGCGGTTTCTTACACAGTGACGATTAATTAGTCTTGACTGAAAACGCAAGTGCGATTAAAAAAATAAAATTTTTAACCGCACTTTTTTTATTTTAAAGATTACTTCACCAACCCGCCGCTGGCCTGCAAATCTGCGTGATAGGAAGAACGTACGAATGGGCCGCAGGCAGCATGTTCAAAGCCCATTTCATGGGCTTTGTCTCTCATCATATCAAACTCCGTCGGCGGCACATAACGAGCGACCGGTAAATGATGACGGCTTGGTTGCAAATATTGCCCCAAAGTCAACATTGTCACGCCGTTGCTGCGTAAATCCTGCATCACTTGCAAAATTTCATCATTGGTTTCGCCTAATCCCACCATCAAACCCGATTTGGTCGGAATATCCGGGAACATTTGTTTAAAATCGTGCAACAGCTTTAATGACCATTGATAATCAGCTCCCGGACGGATTTCTTTATACAAACGCGGCACATTTTCCAAATTATGATTAAACACATCCGGCGGGTTGCTTTTTAATTTATCTAACGCCTGTTCGATACGCCCTCGGAAATCCGGCACTAAAATCTCAATTTTAATATTCGGATTCAATGCACGGATTTCTTTCACACATTCTGCAAAATGCCCCGCTCCACGATCCGGCAAGTCATCCCGATCCACAGAGGTGATCACCACATAACGCAATTTCATATCCTGAATGGTTTCCGCTAATTGTTTCGGTTCTTCAGGGTTCGGCGGCAGTGGTTTGCCGTGTGCCACATCACAGAACGGGCAACGACGGGTACAAATCGCCCCTAAAATCATAAAGGTTGCCGTGCCGTGATTGAAACATTCATGTAAATTCGGGCAGCTGGCTTCTTCGCACACAGAGTGTAAGCCATGACGACGCATACCGTTTTTAATGCTGTCGATTTTGGTAGAATTTGCCGGTAATTTGATTTTCATCCATTCCGGTTTTTTCAGTAATTCCTGGTTAGGATCGATATTTTTCACCGGGATAATGGAAGTTTTAGCGGCATCACGATATTTAACGCCGCGCTCCATTTTAAAAGGTGTTCCCATTTGTTATCCTTAATTTTATGCGAGACCGTCGATCTCTTGTACTGCTTGATAATTTAGTATTTGCGCAAAATGTGTCACTAAGTGCGGTGCGATTTCCGCGAGTTTTAAATCGGGGCGATTCAATAACATCGCCATTTGTGTCATTTGCAATCCCGCATAACCGCACGGATTGATTTGCTGAAAGGGTGATAAATCCATATTAATATTCAACGCTAAACCATGGAACGAACAACCTTTACGCACGCACAAACCTAAAGAGCAAATTTTCTGTCCGTCCACATAAACACCCGGTGCATCAGGTTTCGGATAACTATTAATGCCGAAGTCTACCAAAGCTTGAACCACAGTTTGTTCAAGTGCAGTTACCAAATGACGTACATTAAACTCGCTATTCAGTGCTTTTTGGCGACGAATATCAATGAGGACATACATCACCTGCTGACCAGGTCCATGATAGGTAATCTGTCCGCCACGATCGGATTGCACTACAGGAATATTGCTTTGATACAGCAAATGCTCCGCTTTACCCGCTTGACCTTGAGTAAATACCGGTGGATGTTCCACCAACCAGATTTCATCTAAGGTTTGCTCGTCACGGGTATCGGTAAACGCCTGCATCTTATGCCAAATTTCTTCATAAGGCCGCATGCCGAGCTGACGCACAATCAACATTGAACTATTCATTTTCGTATTCTATCCCTAATCCTCTGTACTCTAAAGGATGAAGCTCATTACACGGAAGTATTGCTTGAAAATTATGCTTTACTGACCTTCCGTTCATTTCGCCTTTACCATAGAAATTTACCGTCCAATAATCCAATTCACTAAATTCAAATTTAATAAATGTCAGATTGCCTATATCTTTGGCAAACGTCTGTTTAGGAAAGTTTCTTTCTATGTCTGTAATGTCACAATGCAGGAGTTATCCCATTGAGATATTCAATATCTTATTATTACAATACCATTCTCACACCATCAATTTCCGCTAATTCTTTATAAAGCGTATGAATATGATGGATATGCTCTGCGGTAACCGCAATCGAAACAGAATGATACGTTCCTTTGCCGCTCGGTTTTACCGTTGGCGAATAATCACCTTTAATATGTTTTTGTACCGTAGCAACCACGTTATCCACTAATTCCGGTGAGGCTTTACCTACAACCTTAAAAGTAAATTCACAAGGAAACTCTAATAAATCTTCTAATTTTTTTTGCGGAATATCGGCTAAGTTAATTGCTTTACTACCGTTATCTTCTACTGACATAATTTGTCCTTTGTCTTTGTTATTTGCATTTGTAATCATTATTTGGCAGTTAAACGCTTAGCAAACTGCTATATTCTAGCGCAAAATCAACAAACTTTGCAAAAATGTTACAAATATTATATATAATTGTTATCACAATTACCACAACCAGTGTGTTACCCGTTTCTTGCAACCTGATATAAGGCTTATGCTTGTCTTTTACAAGACTGATGACAAAAAGTGCGGTAGAAATTTTGAAAATTCTACCGCACTTTGAATCTTTAATTTTACTTAAAACAAGTTAGTCGAACTGTGTTACCCAAAATTTCGAATGGTATGCCTCAAAGCATAATGCTATCTGTGCTTTGGTATTTTTTTCTTCCGAAAGCGGCGGCAATTCGTCCAAGGCAAAATAACCGGAAGCGATGGTTTCGCTATTTTCAGCAAATTCCCCACCGATTAATTTACATTGAATAAACGTTTTAATGATACCGTAAGGAAACGGCTTAGGATTATGCCGTATCCGATCATGCAACGCAATCACGCGTTCAGGAATCACATCTAAACCGGCTTCTTCCTTCACTTCTTTGATAGTATTGGAAGCGAGGGATTCAAACACATCCACCCAACCACCGGGCAATGACCATAATCCGTCATTTTCCTGCACTAACAGAATTTTTCCACCTTGGAAAATCGCCGCACGGGTATCAATTTTTGGGGTCTGATAGCCAATTTCATTACAGAATAAGTCTTTTACTTTTTCCACCGAAATGCCTGTTTTCACACTTAACATTTCCGCAGAAATTTCACGCAAACGTTCAAAACGCTCTAAATCATAAACGTTAGTTGAATAAGTCAATCCCGCTTGGGCAATGCTTTGAATTTCCATTGCCCATTTAAGCCAAGGTTCTTGTAATAAAGTTGTGCTATTCATAACAGTCTGTTTTAGTCAAACAACCCTTTTACCGTTAATACGACCCAGTCCCAAGTTCTGCCGATAAAACCACCTTCAGCCACATCTTGCATCGCTTGCAAATCAACTTTGGCAATATCTTTACCGTCAAGCTGATACACTACGCGGCCTACCACTTCACCTTTGGTTAGCGGTGCTTGCAAATATTTTTTATTGAGTTCGTAACGCGCTTTAACATCAGCATTACGACCGCGTGGAATGGTAATATATTTATCTTGCAATACGCCTAAAGTGGCTTTGCTTGTATCACCGTAATAAACAGGTTGTTCAGAAACCACTTTGTCCGCTTCCAATGTTTTGAAAGTTTCAAAGCGGCTGAATCCCCATTGTAATAATTTTTTACTTTCAACTTCACGGCCTTTGATGGTTTCCACGCCCATTACCACAGAAATCAAACGCATGTTGTTATTGGTTGCAGAGGCGACCAGATTATAGCCGGCTTGATCCGTATGACCGGTTTTCATACCGTCCACATTCATGGTTTTATCCCACAACAAACCATTGCGATTAGGCTGTTTGATTTTATTGAAAGTAAATTCTTTTTCTGCGTAGATTTGGTATTCTTGCGGTAAATCACGAATAATATGCGAACCGATAATCGCCATATCACGAGCTGAGGAATATTGTTCAGGATGATCTAATCCGTGTACGGTTTTAAATTGGGTATTTTTAAGTCCGAATTGTGCCGCATATTTATTCATTATTTCCATAAATGCATCTTGACTCCCCGCCATATAATCAGCAATCGCAACACAGGCATCATTACCGGAAACAATGATAATTCCTTTATTTAAATCACCAACTGAAACCTGCTGATTTAAATTCAAGAACATTTTGGACGACCCCGGAAATTTTTGGCTCCATGAATTTTCATCAATAGTCACCATATCCGTTTCTCGCAATTTTCCTTGTTTAATAGCATCGCCGACGACATAGCTGGTCATCATTTTGGTTAATGATGCCGGAGCCTGACGTTGATCAGGATTCAATGAAGTCAATACCGCACCGGAATTATAATCCATTAAAATATAGCTTTGTGCATTAATTTGCGGTGCAGCGATATCATAAGATAAGTCTTCCGCCTGCACGGATAACGCGACCGTAAACAAACCCATTGCCAGTGCAATTTTTGTTTTGGATGCCTTTAAAAACATTTTATATTAGTCCTTCCGTTATTATTGATTATAAGTATAAAGCCGAACTTGTTGGCTTTTGCCCATTTGATTCAACTTGCTTTTTACATGATTGACATCTTGTTGACCGTTTAATTTGGTAAACAACACTTCATATTTTTTACCGTTTTTATTAATTTCCGCGTTCACATTTTTCATCGCAAGCTGCTCAATAATGTGTTCAGCTTCTTGTTTAGATGAAATATTAGCCATTTTAATGGACGTTAATGCATTATTCGGTTTATCCGTTGTTTTTTTAGCGATCTGAATATTCTCTTTAACCTGTCGGTTTTTAGCTAATTTAGCCAGACTTGCCGCACCAGCTCCCGAAATTTCACCATTACGCTCAACGTGCAATACTTCCATTTTTACCTTTTTTACACCGGCAGCCACCATACCCAATTCTTTTGCCGCAGCTTTCGATAAATCAATTTCACGGGATGTCACAAAAGGCCCGCGATCATTAATGCGTACAATTACCTTACGATTGTTACGCGGATTGCTCACCAATACATAGCTGTTTAAGGGTAAGGTTTTATGTGCTGCGGTAAATCCTTGCTGGTTAAACGCTTCGCCGCTTGCAGTGCGTCTCCCATGGAATTTATTATGATAAAAACTGGCAGCACCCGTTTTTGAATACTCTTTGGCTTTCGCCGTAGTCAATGTGGTGTAAGTCACGCCACGAACTTTATAGGAACTTGTTTTATAGGTTGCCGGGCGTTGAACTAATTTAGCCCCTTTAATACCGTAATTTTTTAATGTTTCAGGACTCGTCGCCATAGACAACGAGGCATTTGTGGCAAGGAATAACGTTGCCAACAGCGTTAAGGCTTGCTTGATTTTCATTAGATAGTTTTCCTATTTGTTTAACATTTTTTGTTTATGCGTATGGATGGACATAATCAGCCCAAACCCCGCCATGAGTGTCACGAATGAAGTGCCGCCATAACTAAACAACGGCAATGGTACACCGACTACGGGCAAAATGCCACTCACCATACCAATATTTACAAAAATATAAACAAAAAATATCAGTGTTAACGCACCGGTTAAGATGCGACCGAATGCAGTTTGAGCCTGTACGCCGATAGTTAATCCGCGTGCAATAATGAACAGATAAATGGCTAATAAAATAAGAATACCCACCATTCCGTGTTCTTCACTCAATACCGCAAAAATAAAATCCGTATGGGGTTCCGGTAAAAATTCCAACTGCGATTGTGTACCCTGCATCCAGCCTTTACCCCATATCCCGCCCGATCCGATAGCGATTTTGGATTGAATAATATGATAGCCCGAACCCAATGGATCTTTTTCCGGATCAAGCAAGGTCATTACTCGGGTACGTTGATAATCATGCATCAGGAACATCCACAGGATCGGTAAAAAACCGGCCAACCCAACTACCGCCGTCATAATAAGCCGCCAGCTCATTCCTGCCAAAAATACAACAAAAACACCGGAGGCACTCACTAAAATCGAAGTGCCCAAATCCGGCTGAATCGCTACCAATAACGTCGGCACGATAATAATCACTAAGGCAATCATCGTATTAGATAAACTCGGCGGTAACGGTCGCGCCCCTAAAAAAGTCGCCACCATTAATGGAACTGACAATTTTACAATTTCCGAAGGTTGAAAACGAAATAATCCTAAATCCAACCAACGTTGTGCACCTTTACTGGTGGTTCCGATTAAGTCCACCAAAATCAACATGATAATGCCCGCAATAAATAAATAGGGGGCAACCCGCTGATAAAACCGCGGCGGAAACTGAGCCATAACCATCATGACCGCAAATCCTAAAATCAACTGGATAATACGGTTTTTAACCATTGCTTCATTCGCACCTGATGCACTATATAGCACAAATAAACCATAACCGGATATCACAATCAGCCCGCACAACAACCAAAAATCTAAGTGCATTTTTTGCCATAGGGAAAGTAAAATTTTCTTTTCTTCCATCATTCCGTTTCCCTAGTATTTATTTCTTGATTATTTGATTCAATTTGTCCGCTATTGTTCGGTTCACTATTCTCATTTTCTATCGGAACAGCCAATTCTGTTTGCTTATCCTGGGTATCCATAGAAATCGGCTGATAATTCGACCGCACTTGCGGTAATCGGCGATTTAAATAAAAATCCATTATCTGACGCACTACCGGAGCCGCATTACTTGAACCACCGCCGGCATTTTCTAAAATAATAGACACCACCATTTCCGGATTATCATAAGGGGCATAGGCAGTAAACCACGCATGGTCGTGCAAATGCTTTGACAAGTTCTTTGCATTATAAGTTTCATTTTCTTTTAAACTGAACACTTGAGCCGTGCCGGATTTGCCCGCAGCATGATAAGATGCTCCGGCAAATGCTTTACGCCCCGTACCCGCCGTCGAGTTAATTACGTTGTACATTCCGCGTTTGGCTAAATCCCAATACAGCGGTTTCGGTTCGGTAATGTCTTCATATAACAGCGGATCTTTATAAGGTTCTACCGTACCGCCCGTCACTTCTTTCATTAAATGTGGCGTATTCACTTTGCCGTTATTGACAAAAACCGTTGTGGCTTTCGCTAATTGCAATGGCGTTGCCGTCCAATAACCTTGGCCGATTCCTACCGGAATAGTATCCCCTTGCACCCAGGCTTTTTTATAACGTTTTTGTTTCCATTCTTTGGTCGGCATAATCCCTACGGTTTCCGGTGTAATATCAATACCGGTTGGCAGACCAAAACCAAAGCGTTTCATCCATAACGACAAGCGGTCAATGCCCATATTGTAAGCGGTTTGATAGAAAAAAGTATCGGATGATTCCGTAATCGCTTTAACCAACCCTGTACTGCCATGACCGCTCTTTTTCCAGTCGCGGTAACGCTTGGTGCTATTCGGCAAAGACCAATAACCGGGATCGTAAATCGTCGTGCCGGAGGTAATCACATTTTCCGTTAATGCGGCGACGGCAATAAACGGTTTCACCGTCGATGCCGGCGGATATGCCCCTTGTGTGGCACGACTATACAACGGACGGTCTTCATCGTTTAATAATTTGCGATAATTTTCACTGGAAATGCCGCCTACGAATAAATTGTTATCATAGCTCGGACTGGACACCATCGCCAAAATACTGCTGTCTTTCGGATCCATCACCACAACCGCACCGCGCTGCCCTTTGAGCAAATCCGCAATAAAAAGCTGCAATTGCAAATCAATGGTTAAATGAATACTTTTGCCCGCAATGGCCGGCTGTTCCCGCAAAGTGCGAATTTGCTTGCCACGGTTATTCACTTCCACTTCTTCAAAGCCTACTTCGCCGTGCAACTGTTCTTCATAGTAGCCTTCAATGCCCGATTTACCGATATCGTGAGAACCGGAATAATTGGCTATCAGCTCTTTTTCTTTCAGACGTTCCACATCTTTGTCATTAATTTTCGCCACATAACCCAAAATCGGCGTGAGTGGTTCGCCATATAAATAATGGCGTTTAAAATACGGCCGCACTTCAAGGCTTGGATATTTATATTGATCTACGGCAAAACGGGCGATTTGCTCTTCGGTCAAATCCCCTTTCAGCAGAATATAGGTATAACGGGTGGAACGGCGGCGTTCTTTTTTAAAGGCTTCGATGTCATCATCGGTTAAGCCGATAATCGGGCGTAATTCCTCTAAAGTGCGGTTTAAATTTTCGACTTTTTCCGGCACGATGTATAAGCCGAAGAAAGTGAGATTTTCCGCCAATAATTTGCCGTAACGATCATAAATTAAGCCACGCGTCGGTGGTAACGGTAATAACTTAATACGGTTGCCGTCAGAACGGGTTTGATAAACTTCATTATTGAGAATTTGTAAATGATATAAATTGGTGAGCAATACGCCGGTCAGCACTAACACGCCAATAAAGGTGATTAATGCTCGGCGGGCAAAAAGATTACGTTCCGCTTTGGCATCCCGAATCGGTGTGTGTACAGGTTGGGCAAAAAACTTTTTCCAATTCATTGTTTTATAATATTATTCTCGATGATACGGATGATTGGTTGTAAGCGACCAAGCACGATACAGACTTTCCGCCACCACCACTCGAACCAGCGGATGTGGCAAGGTCAAAGGCGATAAAGACCAACTGCTTTCGGCTGCCACTTTGCACTCCGATGATAAACCTTCCGGCCCGCCAATCAGCAAACACACATCACGTCCGTCATTTTTCCAACGCTCAAGCTGTTGTGCTAACTGTTCCGTAGTCCAAAGCTTACCGGGAATATCCAATGCCACGATATTGCTATTTTTCCCGCAAACCGCCATCATTTGCTCGCCTTCTTTTTCCAAAATACGTTTAATATCCGCATTTTTACCCCGTTTACCGGCAGGAATCTCCACCAGTTCAAAAGGCATATCTTTTGGAAAACGGCGTTGATATTCGTTGAATCCTTTTGTCACCCAATCAGGCATTTTGGTTCCAACGGCAATGAGTTGAATTTTCATAATAAAAATCTATAAAAAACAACCGCACTTTTATAAGTCAGTGCGATTTAGCTCCAAAGTTTTTCCAACTGATACATTTCGCGGCTGTCTTGTTGCATTAAATGCACTAACACTTGCCCGAAATCGACCACCACCCAATCAGCAGTAGCTTTGCCTTCTTCACCAAAATTTTCAATACCGGCTTTTTTGCAATCATCGATCAAATTCTGAGCCATTGATCCTACGTGACGGCTTGATGTCCCCGTGCAAATCACCATATCATCGACAATCGGTGATTTTCCTTTTACATCAAGATGTTGAATATCTTTAGCTTTTAATTCGTCTAATTTGTTAATAATAAATTCAATTGTGTTAGTCAAAATATTGTCCTTTTTGCTCAATAAGAGCGAGATTTTAGCATAAAATTTGTGGAATGGCGAAAGTAAAAACGCCCGCACAGTCAGACTATACGGGCTTATGGGAATGAATTAATAACGTTTCTTAAATCCCCGTTGTCCTGTTTTGTTCACAGAAGTGCGGTGCGTTTGTACGCGGTTTTCGCTTTTTAAGCGGTACGGTTTCGGCAAATCCTGAATAAGGGATTCCGGGTCATATTGGCTCACCGGAATACTGTGGCCGATATATTCCTCAATCGCCGGTAAATTCATGGCATATTCTTCACAAGCGAAGCTGATAGATACACCACTTTCACCCGCACGTCCGGTACGCCCGATACGGTGCACATAATCCTCCCGATCATCAGGCAGATCATAGTTAAACACATGAGTGACATCCGGAATATGTAAACCGCGGGCGGCTACATCAGTGGCAACCAAAATATCTAATGCACCGTCGGTAAACCGCTTCAACAATGCCAATCGTTTTTTCTGTGCCACATCGCCGGTGAGCAACCCCACACGCTGACCGTCTGCCGCCAAATAACCCCAAATACGTTCACACTGATGTTTGGTGTTGGCAAAAATAATACAACGTTCCGGCCATTCTTCCTCTAATAAGGTCATCAGCAACGGCATTTTGTCTTGGTTGGACGGATAAAATAATTCCTCTTTAATACGGTGACCGGTTTTTTGTGCCGGTTCGATTTCCACATACTCCGGATCGTTCATATCCTCAAAAGCCAGTTCACGCACTTTGTAAGAAAGCGTTGCGGAAAACAGCATAGTCAAGCGGTCCTGCGGACTAGGACATTTACGCAGCAAGTAGCGGATATCTTTGATAAATCCCAAATCGAACATACGATCCGCTTCATCCAACACCACTACTTGAATATGCTTCAAGCTAATCACGCCTTGTTTCACATAATCAATCACCCGCCCTGTGGTACCGATTAAAATATCCACGCCCCGTTCGATGGCTTTCAACTGTTTATCATAACCGTCACCGCCATAAGCCAGTGCAGTTTTCAGTCCGCTAGTCTGTACTAAAATTTCTGCATCCGCTGCAATCTGCACCGCCAATTCACGGGTCGGGGATAAAATCAAAGCTCGCGGCCGGCCATTGGTTTCAACATTAGGTGCAGAGAGTAAATGATGAAAAAGTGCGGTTAAAAACGCCATAGTTTTGCCCGTACCGGTTTGTGCCTGACCTGCAATATCTCTGCCTTGCAAGGTAATCGGTAGGGAAAGTGCCTGAATCGGCGTGCAATATTCAAAGCCTTTATTTTGCAAAGCCTGCAAAACAAGTGGGTGTAAAGGCAGCGCAGCAAAACGCTGTTGGCTTAAATGTTCTGTCATAAATAATATTCTGTCTGTTTTTAGGTAAAAATTGCTGCTAAGGATAACATATAAATATAATTTATTGAAAAACCAACCGCACTTTCTGTGATTTTAGTAATAAAAACTGGACAAAATACAGATTTGATGGTATCTTTACGGCCATTCAAATTCAAACGAATTCAACCCGATTATATTGTAATCAATTCCTTATCTTAAATAACAAAACAAACCAACTAACAACATTTCTATGAATTTAACAGAACTCAAAAACACGCCTGTATCAGAACTTGTTCGATTAGGCGAAGAACAAATGGGCCTTGAAAATTTAGCCCGTTTACGCAAACAAGACATTATTTTCGCTATTCTTAAACAACACGCTCAAAGCGGTGAAGACATTTTCGGTCAGGGGGTGCTGGAGATTTTGCCGGACGGCTTCGGTTTCTTACGCTCAGGCGACAGCTCTTATTTGGCCGGTCCTGACGACATTTATGTCAGCCCAAGTCAAATCCGTCGTTTCAACCTACGTACCGGTGATACCATTGAAGGTAAAATCCGACCGCCGAAAGAAGGCGAACGCTATTTCGCATTGCTCAAAGTCGATAAAGTCAATGACGACCGTCCGGAAATATCCCGCAGTAAAATTCTTTTTGAAAACTTAACTCCGCTTCACGCCAATTCTCGTTTACGTATGGAACGCGGTAACGGCTCTACCGAAGATTTAACTGCCCGTATTTTGGATCTAGCGGCACCAATCGGTAAAGGCCAACGCGGTTTGATCGTTGCACCGCCGAAAGCCGGTAAAACTATGTTGCTGCAAAATATCGCACAAAGTATCACCAGCAACTATCCGGAATGTGTGTTAATGGTGTTATTGATCGACGAACGCCCGGAAGAAGTAACGGAAATGCAGCGTTCGGTGAAAGGCGAAGTGATTGCGTCCACCTTTGACGAACCGGCAGCCCGTCACGTACAAGTGGCGGAAATGGTAATCGAAAAAGCCAAACGCTTGGTAGAGCACAAAAAAGACGTGGTGATTTTGCTTGACTCCATTACCCGTTTAGCCCGTGCTTATAACACCGTAACCCCAGCTTCCGGGAAAATATTATCCGGTGGTGTGGATGCCAACGCCTTACATCGTCCTAAACGCTTCTTTGGTGCGGCACGTAATGTAGAAGAAGGCGGCAGCCTAACCATTATCGCCACTGCATTAGTGGACACCGGTTCCAAAATGGATGAAGTGATTTTTGAAGAGTTCAAAGGTACAGGTAATATGGAATTGCACTTATCTCGCAAAATTGCCGAAAAACGCATATTCCCGGCTATCGACTTCAATCCGTCCGGCACGCGTAAAGAAGACTTGCTTACCACACCTGACGAACTACAAAAAATGTGGATCTTACGTAAAATTCTTAATCCAATGGGTGAAGTGGAAGCCATTGAATTCCTTGTGGATAAATTAATGGTCGCCAAAACCAATGAAGAATTTTTTGAAGTAATGAAACGTTCATAATTTAAAAATCAATAAAAATTGAGCAGCCCCCAAGCTACCACCTCTTCGCTTTCTCCACAAAAAAGTCCGCCACGGCTTTAACCCGTGGGGCGAGTTGGGTGCGGTGGGGGTATTGCAGCACCAGTGGAAATTCGTTGCGGCGGTAAAGTTGCGGCAGTAGCTTTTGCAAGCGACCGTCGGCGAAATAAGGTTTGGCGAGATAGTCAGGCACTTCGGCAATGCCCAAGCCAAGCAAGGCAGCGTTGGTGACAGCTTCGGAGTCGAAGCAGGTGATGGCCGCTTGGTAGGGTTTGATAACTTGATTATCCTGAAAATGCCAAAGCTGGTATTTGCCGCTGAGAAAACGCCGTGCAATCAGGCGATGGTGGTGCAAATCCGCTACGCTTTGCGGTTCGCCTGCTCGGGCGAGATAGGCCGGGGCGGCAACCAGCGAGGTGGTCATCGTCATCAACGGGCGTTGGATAAGCGACGAATCTTCAATCACACCACCGCGAATCACCAAATCATAGCCATCTTTAACGAAATCGATCACGCGGTCGTTGAAATCTAATTCGAGTTGCAGCTGCGGATAGCGGCTTTGCAACTCGGGCAGCAACGGTAGCACCAAATGCCGCCCGATGGCTGCCGGCAACGAAATCCGCACCCTACCCACGGGCGAGCTTTGGGCGATTTTCAGCGTATCGGCAGCAACTTCCAACATAGCCAAGGCAGGCTGCACTTGCTGTAAAAACTCTTTCCCTTCCGCCGTCAGGCTCAGGCTGCGGGTGGTGCGGTTAAACAGCCGCACACCGAGGAATTTTTCCAAAATACCGATGCTTTTACTAATGGCGGCAGGCGTGATGTTTTGCTGTTCGGCCGCGGCAGTAAAGCTGCCGCTGCGGGCGGTTTGCACAAAAACCGCAATATGCTTGTAGTGATCTTGCATTGTATTTTCAACTTTGAGTTGTAGGTATTTTGTTATTTTAGCTACTTTTGTTCATTAATCCAAATATTAAACACAGTTTCCGATAAAAACCGACCGCACTTTTTCAACTTTAAGTTGACAGTGTTATTCCCATTATGCTCTTTTTCTACTATTTGAAAAGCGTACAATACCATTCATCAACAACAAACAAGGAAATAGAAAATGAGCAACAATATTCAAAACAAAGTCGTAATTATTACAGGCGCATCCAGTGGTATCGGCGAAGCCACCGCCTACAAACTTGCCGAACAAGGAGCGAAATTGGTATTGGGCGCACGCCGTGAAGCCAAATTGCAGACGATTGCGGACAACATCAAAGCGAAAGGCGGCGAAGCGGTGTACCGCGTGACCGATGTGGTGAAACCCGAAGATAACACCGCTTTGGTGGAACTGGCGAAATCAGCTTTCGGCAAGGTGGAGGCGATTTTCTTAAATGCAGGTTTAATGCCGAACTCGCCGTTTTCCGCCTTGGAAACCGCCAACTGGAATGCGATGGTGGATGTCAATATCAAAGGCGTGTTAAACGGTATCGCCGCTGTGTTACCGACTTTTGAAACACAAAAATCCGGGCATATCATCAGTGTATCTTCAGTGGCAGGTTTGAAAGTCTATCCCGGTGCAGGCGTGTATTGCGGCACCAAATGGGCGGTGAAAGCCATTATGGAAGCACTGCGTATGGAGTCCGCCCAAGCCGGCACAAATATCCGCACCGCCACCATCTACCCTGCCGCCGTGCAGTCGGAATTGGTGGCAGGCATTACCGATAAAGACACCTCGGCAGGCTACCGCCAACTGTACGACACCTACGAAATCCCCGCCGAACGGGTGGCAAACGTGGTGGCATTTGCCTTAAACCAACCTGGAGATACCAACGTCAGCGAGTTTACTTTAGGCCCGACTACACAGCCTTGGTAATAGGTATCTGTCTCAAATAATGCCGTCTGAGCAAAAATTTAGACGTCATTACCGTAAAATAAAATCCAAAGGAGATCAAACGATGAAAAAATCCTTATTACTCACCGCACTTTTAGCCGCACTAACTTTCAATGCAACAGCATCCGATTTCAAGCGGTTATCGCCTGAGCTACAAGCCCCTGTCAAAGAATGGGTGCGTGATTTCGATACGGCTGCAACCGCAACAGCACAAACCCGAGCCATCAAGGCACGTTTGGCTGACATACCGCAGCCCGCCGCCAAAATTACTGCTCCTGCTAACGGTGAACAACCTGCGGTGGATTTATACGTTTACCGCCCGAGCAAAGCTGAAGATAAAAAGTTACCGGTTATTTATTACACCCACGGCGGCGGCTACATTATGGGGGTTGCACGACAATCCGGCACACTGTTGCAATCCCTTGCCGACCGGCATAATGTGGTGGCGGTAAGCGTGGAATATCGTCTGGCTACGGCCGCCCCTTTTCCCGCCGATATTAACGATGCCTATCACGGCTTGAGCTATGTGCAAAAAAATGCGGAAATATTCGGTATCGACCCGAACAAAACCATTCTGCTGGGCGACAGTGCTGGTGGCGGTTTGACCGCGCGTTTGGCACTCTACGCCCGCGACAAAGCCGAATTGCCGCAACCTATCGGTCAAGTTTTAATTTACCCGATGTTGGATTACCGTACCGGTTCGGTCGAATCGCTTTACCCTGAAGATCACACCGGTGAATTTGTGTGGACGCGTGCTTCCAACCGCTTCGGCTGGGCAACATTGCGTAGCGGGCAAAGTATCGAAGCCGGGCAAATGCCGTATTTCTCTGCCGCAACCGCCACTAACCTGAAAGGTTTGCCACCGACTTATCTCGTGGTAGGAGATTTGGATTTATTTGTGCATGAAGATTTGGATTACGCTAGCCGCTTAATCGCCGGCAACGTCCCGACACGCGTAAACGTGATTCCAAACTTCTACCATGCTGCACAAGATATCGCACCCGATTCGCCGGAAGCAAAAAGTTTCACTGAAAACCTGAATCAGGCGATTGCAGAAATGTTGCCGCGGTAAAGTTATTTTGTAATAAATATCGATTTTAATGCCATCTGAAAATCAAATTGCTTTCAGACGGACTTATTTTCAACTTAAAGTTACAAGAGATATTCTTTTTATCGACTTTTTCTTATCCGTGAAAACAATAAAATAGCCCTCATCGAAACCACAAACTGAATTAAAAAAGGAAATTCAAATGAAAACATTATTAGTTGTCTCTCACCCGAATTTTGCCCAATCCCGTGTGATTAAAGCCTTGGCGGAAGCCGCTGGCAGCCTGCAGGATGTGGAAATCCGCAATATCGACGTGCTGTACGGCAAGGATTTTACCGCCATTGATGTGGAAGCGGAAAAAGCCGCCCACGAGCGTGCCGATCGCATTGTTTATTTGTTCCCGATTCACTGGTTCAACCTCACGCCGATGTTAAAAGCCTATATGAACAGCGTGTGGCAATACGGCTGGGCGTTTGGCGAAGGCGGTTTTGCTTTTGCGGGCAAAGAGTTGCAGATTATCGCCGCCGCAGGTGCAGCGGATTCCACCTACCAACATGACGGCTTGGTTCGTTACACCGGTGCGGAAGTGCTTGCCCCGCTGGAAGCCAGTGCCTACTACACCAGTTTCACTTACAATCAGCCGCTGTTTTTCACCAGCTCCAATGCGGTGAGCGATGAGGGCTTGCAAGAATGGCAACGGCAAGTCATCGAACGCCTGCAATCCGCCAAAGGCAGCAATGTAAAAGGCGTTTCCACCCGTCAACCGCAATAAGGAGCAGCAAATGTATTTAATTGATATTGTATTGGATAGCGACAACATCCCTGCCGATAAAGCCGATGAAATGCTGACCGCTCACCGTGCGTGGTTCGGCAAATTCGCTCAAGCAGGTAATTTTCTGATTATCGGCCCGTACCGCGATCAAGCCCACGCTGGTGTGATTGTGGCACAAGCCGCCAGCCGTGAAATGCTGGAAGCGATTTTGGCGGAAGATGTCTATTACCCGAATTTGGCACGCTACACCGTGCGTGATTTCCAAGCCAATTTTGTGGCGGAACACATCGCACAGTTTAAAGGCAATTAACGACTTGCAAGCGGTCGGATTTTCGGCAAAAATTCCCCCGAAACCGACCGCACTTTTATACAATGCCGTCTGAAACTTTTTAGACAGTACTATAACCAAAACAAGGAGAGAAACAATGACACCGCTGAAAACCCTCACCGCCGCCGCGGCCCTTACCCTCTCGCTCGCTGCCCACGCTGCGCCCGTGTTCAACCTGTTCGAGCTGGGCGTGCAGCCGTCGCAAGCCGCACGTTACAACCAAATCGGCGAACACAATATCCGCACTTCCGTTACAGACGAGGCAGGCACACTGGCGATGTATTCGGTTAAAGGTAAAGAATTTAACTATATGGCGGAAATTTACGCCGATGAAGCCGCTTATCAAAAGCACCTAAAATCGCCGCAATACAAGGCATTTTTAACCGCCTCGCCGCAGATTCTGACCGAACATAAAAAGAAAATCGAACTGCTTCCTCAATTTTTGGGCGATAAAAAAGTCGAGCAAACGGCGGATACGCTGACCAATTTGGTGATTGTGAACGTGAAGCCCGAGCATAATCAGGCATTTGCCCGCATTGTGCGTGATGAAATGGTGCAGTCGCTGAACGTAGAAGACGGCGTACGTGCTATTTACGCCGCCACCGCCAAAGAGGAACCGAACCGCTGGTATTTTTTTGAAATTTACGCAAGCGAACCGGCCTATCAGCAACACCGACAAACCCTGCATTTTCAAAGCTATTTGAAAGAAACAGCGGTAATGCTGCAAGCCAAAAAAGCCGTCAACATCATTCCGCAAACGCTGATGAATAAAGGCGGATTGGCGTTTGATAATGTGAAATAGCCAAATTTTTCAGCTTTTTTGGCATAAAGGACAAATGTAATGGTTTTTTAGAGACGAACTCTCATAAAGGACAAATGTAATGGTCAAAATACAACCTATTTTGACCATTCTCTTTAACTTAAACACCTAAAATATCATCAATAATTTTCTGCTTTTGAGCCTTTGATAACCCATTATGCGAACGTAATTTTTGCTTCAAATGAGCGAAGCAGCCTTCAATTTTATTAGATGTTTTGGGAATATTAAATTCAGGATATGTCTGATAAGTAAACAACATATTAAGGTGCGTTTTTAGACTTCGATAAGCACTTCTAAGCCGTCGGTGCGTATAGTGTGATTTGCCGGTTTCCGGGTTAATATTGCGTTCATTCAGATAATCTTCCCACTCATCAAACCAAGCAGCCAAATAGTCGCTAAATTGCGTTAATGTTGATACCGAGAGCAAATTGGCGATAAACCATAATTGCTGTGCCGGTAAGGCTTTAGGACGCTTTGAAAGGTATCTTTGAATAATCTTGAGCTGATGAAATTGACACATTTGGCACGGAATCGCATTTAACCCTTTAATAAGCCCTAACCGCCCATCACACACCACTGCCTTGATAGTGAATCCTTGTGCTTGTAATAAGGATATTCCTTTTAAATACAATGCGTTAGTCTCATTTTTGACATAAAACTTAAGTAGGTTTCTACCGGTATAAAAATCTTTAAACAACATTACGCCAAAATCACGCTTCCAGTAGGTGGTATCCATCAATAATACGACCTCTGAAGCGATTGGCGGTGTTAGTTTGAGCGGATAATTTTTGAGTCGTCTTTGGATTGTTTTAGGTGAACAACCATACTTATTAGCGAGCGTTTTTAATGACTGATTGGCATAAACATACTCACGCCAAATGATTTCATCTGAAAGGCGATAGCCCCCTTGAAATTGTCGATGGCAATCGTTGCATTTGTATCGTTGTTTGCTGCGGGCTATACCATATTTTTGTGTATGAGAACTACCACAATGAATACATTTTTTGATTCATATACTTTGAAGTCCGTTAAATCCGCTTAGAATAAGGGGGGAACGGACTTTTGACCATTACATTTGTCCTTTATGCCGCTTTTTTTAACTGCTTGTTTTTGCTAACGGTCGGTTTTAGAGGAGAATCAGGTAAATTCCCCAAAACCGACCGCACTTTTGCTACATGAATTTGGCATAATCCACCGCCCAAGCACTTTCATCTAATTTATGTCCGAAAAAGCCTTCGACTAAACGGCGTGTAATATCATTTTGCGGATTGCTTAAGATTTCTTTTGTTGTGCCGTATTCTAGCATCATGCCATCGTTCATCACTAACACTTCATCTGCGATATGTTTAATAATGCCGATATGTTGGCCGACATAAATATATGACAAATCAAAACGTTCCTGTAATTCCATCATTAAGTTGGTCAATTGAGTTCGGACGGACATATCAAGGGCGTTCAAGCTGTCATCCGCAATGACTATTTTAGGTTCCACAATTAATGCTCTGGCTAATGCAACCCGTTGTTTTTGGCTTACCGACATTGTGCCGATTTTGACATTAGCATGATCAGGATACAATCCGACCATTTGCAACATTCTAAAGATCTTTTCATTACGTAAATCTTCATCCAAGTCAGTAAGTAATCTCAGTGGTGCGTCTAAAATCTGTCCGACATTCAATCTGGCATTAAATGCGGAATTAGGATCTTGGAATAGCATACGGATATGCTTTGAACGAAAGTGATTATCCCCAAAGGAAAGTGCGGTGCCATTTAGAAAAATTTTGCCCGATGTCGGTTCGGTTAGTCCTGCAATCATTTTTACCAAGGTAGATTTGCCCGAACCGTTATTACCGATAATAGCTAAGGTTTTTTTAGCTTCAAGTGTGAAGCTCACATTCTGTACAGCCAGAAATTGACGATTACCGAATATACCGCTCGGAAAATATTTTGTGAGGTCTTCAACTTGTAATAATGGTATCATATCATCCCACCTTCACTTCGGTTTCCGGTAATGTTAACGGGCTTTCTTTAGGCTCTTTCAATAAATTGCCATGTTCCCGCAAATTCAGCGGGTAATGGCAGGCAAATTCATGTTGTTTAATTCGTCTTAATGCCGGTTTTACAACACATTCCCGTTGAGCAAAAGGACAACGCGGACCAAGCCGGCACCCGATCGGCAGTTGTTCCAATAACGGAATAGTCCCTTTTAAAGTGCTAAGTTTGCTTTTTGGCGGTAACGGTTGGCTAAAATCCGGCACTGCATGCAACAAGGCTTGCGTATAAGGATGATGCGGACTTTGCAAAATACTATCCACCGGGCCGGATTCCGCATTTTGTCCGCAATAAAGCACTGTAAAGCTATCACACCATTCGCTGATACTGATAATATCGTTACTTGCCAATAACACTGCCGTCCCCTGATTTTGATTCATACTGGAAAGCAATCGGAAAATTTGTTCTTGTGTGGCAAACTCGACGGAATGTGTCGGTTCGTCGGCAATCAATAAACGCGGTTGATTGGCCACCGCAATGGCAATCATCACTTTTTGAGCTTCCCCTTCGGTAATTTCATAAGGGTAGCTATTCATAATATCTTTATGATCCTTAATCCCTACACGGTGTAATAATTCCACTGCACGCCGTTTTTTCCAGCCGAACCAATGCCACCATTTGCCCTTGAATGTCCACGCCGGTATATGCTGAATAATTTGCTTACCGATGGTTTTACTGGGATCCAGATTTGCCTGGGGATTTTGGAATATCATTGAGATCTCTTTTCCCACCAACTTACGTCGTTTATTGGGACTGAGTTTCAGTAATTCCACGTCGTTAAAACGAAAACGGTCTGCCGTGATAATCCAAGAATCTTTAGCCGCATTACAAATAACCTTAGCGATCAAACTTTTACCCGAGCCCGTATCACCCACCAAACCGCGGATTTCAGCTTCGTTCAAGGTTAAACTGACATTATCTACCACTTTAACGCTGCCGACTTCCGTTTGGATCTTAATGGTCAAATTACGAATATCTAATAACGCCACAGTATTATCTCCTATTCATAATATTGATTGATCGCTTTGCACAGACCGTTACCCAGAATAATTACAACTAAAATCGTGGTAATCAATATGATGCCCGGTAAAAAAACAGTCCAAGGTGCAAGATAAATTAACGGAATGGCATCGCGTAACATGGTCCCCCACTCCGGTAGCGGACTTTGGGCTCCCAATGCAATAAAACTCAGTGCACTAATATCAAGCAGTGCAATAGTAAATGCACGGGATACTTCTTTAATATAAGGCACCGCAATATTCGGCAGGACGGCTTCTTTCAATAAACTTTTATTGGTTGCACCGTCCAATCTCAGCATCATTACGTATTCTTTATTGAGTTCTTTTTGAATAGCCTGATAAATTTCGTGTACAAAGTGCGGTAATAATGCGAGAAAAATTGCTAACATGGCATTAAGCAGGCTTGGTTGCATTAAGGTGGCAATAATAATGGCAATTAACAAAATCGGCGTAGATAAAAATGCATCAAGAAAATGACCTAAAATCTGTGATTTTGCCCCCCGTCCCATACCGGTCGCGATACCTAAAATACCGCCGATTACTGCTGTGAAAAAGACCACGATCAATGCTCCGCCAAAAGTATAGCGGAATCCGTTAATTAAGCGACTGAATACATCTCGTCCAATATCATCCGTGCCGAAAAAAAAGGCAACTTGACCGTTACTAAACCACGACGGCGGAGTCAATTCACGTCCGACAAACTGCATATCCGCCGAATACGGTGCGACAAATGCGCCAAAAAGTGCGGTCAAAATAAATAAAATAAATGCATAAAAGCTGAATAACGCAATGCGGTTACGGCGGAATGTATGCCATAAACCGATTAATGCCGCACTTTGGCGAAACTCGTCGGGTTCTCTATCTTGCATACCAACCTTTCCTATTAAACGGATCCAACATGAATGTCGTTACATTAGTCACCACATTAATGCAAATCATTAACGAACCGATAACCACCACGCCCGCCGAAATACTGTTATAATCCTGCTGACTTACTGCATCAATAATCCAACGCCCGATGCCCGGCCAGCCGATAATATTTTCAATCAACATACTGTAAGCAAAGACCAAAGCAAAAATACGTGCAAATTCCGGCACTAACAAAGGCAACGTATTACGCAAAATACGTTTGCGTAAAATTTTTAGCGTTGACCAACCGCGCGTTACTTCCACTTTAACATAATTTTGATTAAATACCGTTTCCGCCCGTTGCTGGATAAACCGGGTTACTTCCATCGTCGGAGAAATCATTAAGACGATAGTCGGCAATGCCAAATGTTGCAGTACATTTTGAATAACTTTAAGTCGATAATCTTCATCCATAAACCACACGTCAATAATCGCAAAACCGGTGATAGGCTTGATTTCATATAGTAAATTAAACTGCCCTACCGATGAAATTTCCCAATCATAAATAGCCGAAAAATACATTAATAAAGGAGCAACCCAGAATACCGGTACGGAAAGTCCCAAAGAAGAGACCGCACTTATGCTTTTGCCTACAAAATTTTGTCGATTCACCGCACCGATAATGCCTAACGGGATACCTAATAATACCGCAAGCAACATACTGGCTATGCAAAGCTCAATAGTCGGCGGCAATACGGTAAAAATTAAGGTTAATAACGAATCGCCGCCGCTATAAGTGATGCCTAAATCACCGTGTAGTAAGCCATTAACATAATTAACATAACCTGAATAAAAGCGCGGTTGCGCCAATTCTGCGTTCAGCGGATCACGCATTAAAATAATGTAACTGATAAAAGACAAGGCAAGCAGACTAATCATAATCAGTAGTGCATGACGTAATAAAGCGCGGATCATCGTTTGTCTCCGGATTTATTGTCATAAGACAATTTCTCAAAAGCAATACTACCAAAAGGCGTTAATTCAACACCTTTCACCCGATTATTGATAACCAGCAAACGTTTCATATTTGCAATCGGTACAATAGGTAATTGAGCAAAGATCATGCGTTGTGCCAACCCGTAATCTTCCGCTCGTTTTTGTTGCTGCGTATGAATTAAAGCGAGATCCAACATGGAATCAAAGGGCAAAAAACACCAGTTCGCCAAATTAGTTACGTCATCTTTGGTGCTACAACTGAGGATCGGTCGTAAAAAGGTGTCAGGATCTAATGTTCCGGCAACCCAACCGGTTAAAATCAAATCATAATCAGCAGTTTTTGCCTTTAACTGCTGCACTAAATAATTACGCGTAACGCTTTTTACTTGTAATTTCACTCCCACCTGAGCCAAATCGAATTTGATTAGCTCCGCCATTTTAGCGGGGGCTGGATTATACACCTGTTCCTCATCGACTACCCACATCTTCAATGTGAGATTCTGAGGTGCTAAGACGGTTTTAGCCGTAGCAGGATCATAGCCATAATCAAATAAATATTTATCATTCGGTATCGCCCAGGAAACCATTGGGATAACGGAATTGGCAACAGTTGCCGTATCATAATAAATATGCTTAATAATTCTTTTTCTATCAATACTTTGTGCAATAGCTTGGCGTAAATTGATATCACGTATACGTTCTTTTTCAAAATTAAATGCAATAAACGCCAAATTCATACCATCAGTCTTATCCAGCTTAAATTGTTCCGGTGAAAAATTTAATAAACCTAATTGGCTCACTTCCGGATAGGCGGTAATTTGGCATTCATTATTAAAAAATTTTGCCAAACGACCGGTTTTTTCCGTGGATAAATCAATAATCATATTTTTAATTGCCGGTTTTTTGCCCCAGTAATCTTCATGACGAATTAAACGAATATGTTGATTACGCAAATAATCTTTTACCTGATAAGGTCCGGTTCCTACCGGTTCAAGATCAAGTTGAGCCAAATTGTCATCCGCATTGAGCTGCAACGCATATTCCTGGGAAAAAATGATGGCATACTGACTTGCCAAATGAGCCAAAATAGAAGCATCCGGTACGGTTAATTTTATTTCCACGGTATAAGGCGAAAGTGCGGTAATGGATTTGATTTTATCTTTCAACCGAATACTGTCGAAATAAGGAAAACGTACCTTTTTCGCTTGTTCATAAAAAATACGATATTGCGGATTTGTGTAACTTTCTTTCGGCAGATCCAATTCAGGTAAAGCTGAATTCCCACCGAGAATACGGTTTAAGGAAAATAACACATCATCAGCGTTAAAATCCCGCGTTGGCGTAAACCAAGGCGTGTGATGAAATGCTACACCGCGACGCAATTCAATGGTAATGGTTAAACCATCCGCTGAAATCCGATAACTTTTCGCCAGCACCGGTGATACTTGCGACGAATTATTTTTTATCTCAAATAACTTGTTATATATCTGTTCCGTCACCACATTCATGGTAGTGCCGGCATCGGCAGTTTGCGGGTTAAAAGAAACCCCAGCGGCGTTAGTACAATAAATCAGTCCGTTTTGCGTTAATATTTCAGGTACGCGCGGAGCAGCCGCCGCTTGAAATGCGGTAGCAAACAATATAAACAGGGCGAAAAAATATTTATTTATAGACATCATTATCGTATTGTGGAATTCTGTAATAGCTAAATTGTAAAATATATTACAGAAATAAGCTAATTTTTAATAGGAACAAAAGGATCAGATTATGTTTACTTCATTTTTATTGCTTTCAATCTGTGCTTTTATTGTAGCATTAATCGCCGTTCCTCTGTGGCTTTATTTAAATTATAAAAGCAAACAGGATTTTGCCTTGGGTTTGACACAAGAAGAAAAACAACAAATCACAGAGCTGGAAAACGAAACCAAACAGTTGTCGCAACGCATTACGCAATTGGAAGCGTTATTGGATTATCATAAACCGAATTGGCGTGAAACACGTTAAAGTGCGGTGATAAAAACAATTTTTTTAATCTTGGCGATGCCGACGGTAAACAATCGATCCAGGCCGGTTGTGAATAATTTTGGAGAAATTTTTATGATTTATCGTTATCCTAAAGAAGGGCAAGTTGCCGGTGTTTGCATCGGATTGGCAAAACATTTCGGATTGGATACTTGGATTATCCGCCAGGCTTTCGTACTTTTATTTTTTCTAGGCGGAACGTTATTCCTACCGCTGGCTTATTTTGCCGCCGTATTGCTTATGGAAAAAGCACCGGAAAGCTATTACCGCACACCCATAACACAATTTCATTTTAACGGCTCGGTTAATCCGCCTTCCAGAACGGCACAAAAAATTCACCAAATTCGTCTTGAACTGGAATACACAAAATTGCGTGTGGCCGATGTGGAACGTTATACCCATAGTGATCAATTCCATAAAGGAACAAAATAATGTTCGACTTTATTCAACGTGAATTAAACGAAATAATTAATCGCGGTTTTGACCGCACTTTACGCTTAGCCGTAACAGGTTTAAGCCGTAGTGGAAAAACTGCTTTTATTACCAGTTTAATCAATCAACTGTTAAATATTAATCGGCAAGAGAATTTTCACTTACCATTGTTTAAAGCTGCCCGTAACGGTAGCTTACTGGCAGTCAAACGCGTTGCCCAACCGGATCTCAAAATACCGCGTTTTGACTATGAAAATAATTTACGGGCACTCAGTGCGAATCCGCCTCATTGGCCACAATCCACCCGTGGTGTGAGCGAAACGCGTTTGGCTATTCGCTATCAACACACCAACGGATTAATGCGTCATATTAAAGAAACCGGTACTCTCTATTTGGATATTTTTGACTATCCCGGCGAATGGTTATTGGATCTGCCGTTATTGGAATTGAACTATCAACAATGGTCAGATTCTTTACAGCAGATCCATCATGGCAAACGCACTATGTTGGCACAACATTGGTTAGAAAAAACTAAAAAACTCGATCTCAATGCCACGGCCGATGAAAGTATTTTGGCACAACTTGCCAATGACTATCGCCAATACCTACAAGCCTGTAAATCAGAAGGGTTACATTTTATTCAACCGGGACGTGTTGTATTGCCGGGTGAATTAGAAGGTGCACCGGCATTACAATTTTTCCCCTTGTTGCATTTAACGCCTCAACAATGGCAAAGCTTAAAAAACAACAGCAGTAAACACAGCTATTTTCAAGTGTTGAATAAACGTTATAAATATTATCGCGATCATATCGTAAAAGCTTTTTACGAAAACTATTTCGTTCATTTTGATCGCCAGATTATTTTAGCCGATTGTTTGACGCCGCTTAATCATAGTCATCAAGCGTTCGAAGATATGCGGGAAGGATTACAGCAAATTTTCAAAAATTTTCACTATGGAAAACGTACGTTACTCAGCCGTTTATTCTCACCACGCATTGATAAATTGATGTTCGTGGCAAGCAAAGCGGATCATATCACCAGCGATCAATTACCAAATTTAGTCAGCTTAATGCGACAATTAGTACAAGAAAGCGGGCGGCATGCCGAATTTGAAGGATTGCAAACGGAATATACTGCCATTGCGGCAATTCGTGCTACGCAACAAGTGATCGTGACACAAAACGGTCAACAATTCAAAGCATTACAGGGAATCCGTTCATCGGACAAACAACCCGTTACGCTCTACCCCGGTAGCGTACCGAGCAGATTGCCCAATATGGACTTTTGGCAAAAAAAATCGCGGCCTTTTGAATTTGATCAATTCGAACCGCAACCCTTAAAAAATAATGAAATCATACCGCACTTACGCATGGATACCGTATTGCAATTTTTAATCGGAGATAAATTGGAATAACAAAAAAGCCCGTATCATCACACAGGCTCTTCATTCGATTACTCAAAATTATTTGACTAACTCAATCACCACGCGGCGATTCGGACGCAAACATTCGCGTAATTCCGCTCCGCTTTGATCATTACAAGCTTTCACTTGATCCGCTTTGCCATGACCAACGACGGAAGTAATGCGGGCAGGCTCAATACCCAAGGTAATCAATTCATTTTTCACGCGTTCCGCACGACGTTGAGAAAGTTTTAAATTCGCCACATCGCTGCCTAAACGATCTGCATAGCCGTTAATCGTGAAAGATTGTGTGGTATTGCTTAATATTTTCGCTACATTAGTCAAAATACGTTGACCGCCGGCACTTAACGTATCTTTATTGAAATCGAATATAAAATCAGCTGACATATCAATATTATCACCATGTTTTACATTACAGCTTTCAGGCAACCAGAAGAAAGATTGTGCCTCGCCATTTTTATCAAACAAAACTTTATATTGACAAATTTTATGCTCACCATGCTCACGATAATTAAAGACATAGTCCCACTCACGCACGCCGAATAAGCCTTCGGCAAATTGAGGATCTCCGACTAACTGTCTGATTTGTTCTTTATTCATCCCTTTTTCAATCGTATTAACATTATCCCAATTAGGCCAGGAACCGTATTGCGTACCGAAACTGCTAAAGGTTGAAGATTCAATTTTCGGCCATACGGGTTTATCGGTTGTTCCTTCATCAGAAACTTTACTCAAATTCCCGCATGCCGCTAAAGAAACGGCTGCAACTGCGGTCAATAAATAACTTGATAATTTCATCAATCTGTCCTTAGTTAACAAAAAAAGAATGAATATAACAATATCGTTATAAGTGTGACAAATTCTAACAATATTATTTTTTATATTCAATTATTCGCCTGATAAATTCATCAGTCTTATATTTATTTACATTTCTCTTTACATTCTTAAATAAAAACTGCGTTATAATGTGAAAGAACTAAATGAGAATAGGAGAAATCTTATGAAAAAATTATCGCTAACTACACTGTTATTTGCATTATTATTGACTGTAGGTTGTACCAGCCAACCTAAAAATCAACCGCAAATGGCGTTAGATATGAAAACAGTAAATGAATACAATGCGAAAGTCGCTAGCGGCAATACCGTGCCACCGTCTCAACGCAATAAAGCACAAAAAGAAGTGGATTATCCGCTCAATGCCAGCGATAGCCGTCCTCGGGCACAAACCACTCGCGTCAGCCAGCCGAATATTGCCATTGTGCCGTCTTTCGGTTATTACCACCATAGCGGCCGCTACTGGCGTTATTGGTAAATATAAATTCTACAAAAACAGACCGCACTTTTTTGGAAAAACTTAAAAAGTGCGGTTATATTTTTTATTGGGGCTGTATTAGATTAGCAAGTATGCTAGTCTATAAAAATGAAGATAACCCATTGTAAATTAAAGAAAACTATACAGAAAAAACTGCTTGAGTTTTTTGTGTTGGAAGTGACAGCAAGATCGGCAGCAGATTTATTAGGAATAAACCAGAATTCCGCTGCCCTGTTCTATCGTAAAATTCGTGAAGTCATCAGCTATCATTTAGCCCTTGAAGCCGATGAAGTTTTCGAGGGGCAAATAGAACTTGATGAGAGCTATTTCGGTGGTCATCGGAAAGGCAAAAGAGGACGAGGATCCGCCGGTAAGGTAGCGGTTTTCGGCATTTTGAAACGACAAGGAAAAGTCTATACAGTTGTCGTTGAAAATACCAAATCAAGCACGTTAATGCCTGTCATAGCAAGGAAAATCAAGCCGGACAGTTGGGTTTATACCGATACGTATCGCAGCTATGATGTACTTGATGTGAGTGAATTTCATCACGAGCGGAGCAACCATTCCGAGCTTTTTGCAGTGAAGCAAAATCACATCAACGGCATTGAAAATTTTTGGAGTCAAGCCAAGCGGGTACTTCGAAAATATAATGGAATTGACCGAAAAAATTTCCCATTTTTCTTGAAAGAATGCGAATTTCGGTTTAACTTTGGAACACCAAAAGAGCAGTTAAAAACATTGCGAAAATGGTGTGAAATTTAGGGCTAATCTAATACAGCCCCTTTTTTAATTATAAAGGAAAGTCCATTGAGCAAAATTATTTTTGAACAAAAACCGCAATATACACCACAAGAAAAATTTATGCCTAAACAAGAATTTAATGCAGAATTTGCTATCCCTGATCCGGAAACGGAAAATAGCGAAATGTTAGAAGGGGAATTATTTGAACAAATTGTGCAACCCAAACCCCGTTGGTGGAAAAAAGTGCTGGGAGCCACAGTACTTTTGTTTTTAGTCGCCAGTGTCGCACAATCGGTACAGTGGCTGCTTGATACTTATCAACAAAATCAATGGATTTACTTTGCTTTTGCCATTGTGAGTTTTGTTTTTGTGATATTGGGGATCGGAGCAATTTTAAATGAATGGAAACGCTTAATTCATCTGAAAAAACGGGACGAATTTAAACGGCAAAGCCAAAATATTGTTTATGCTAGTCAAAGTGCGGTAAATTCTGCCACTGTTTTAGGTGATGAAAGCTTTAATCAAGGCAAAAATCTTTGTTTAAATGTAGCCAAATCAATGCAATTGGACGAACAACATCCATCGATCGTAAGCTGGCAAAATCAAATCAACGAAGCCCATTCCGGACAAGAAGTGACTTATTTATTCAGTCAGAATGTATTGCAGCAAATTGATACACAAGCGAAAAAAATGATTACCCGTCACGCATCCGAAGCAACCGTTATCGTAGCAATCAGTCCATTGGCGTTGGTGGATATGTTTTTTATTGCTTGGCGGAATATTCGTTTAATCAACCAACTCGCCAAACTCTATGGCATTGAACTGGGATATTTTAGCCGTATCCGTTTGTTGCGTATGGTATTGCTCAATATTGCTTTCGCCGGTGCTACCGAATTAGTTCATGATTTTGGTATGGATTGGCTTTCACAAGATCTCACCGCCAAACTTTCCGCCCGTGCCGCACAGGGCATCGGCATTGGATTGTTAACCGCCCGTTTAGGTATTAAGACAATGGAATTTTGCCGTCCGTTAACATTCCAACAAGATGAGAAACCCCGGTTAAATATAATTTATCGGGAATTATTAAGTTCCATAAAATCAACGATATTAGGCGGAAATAAAACAACCGAAAAAGAAAAAGTAAGTATCAAAAATTAAACCGCACTTTAGGCGTTAGCAAAAGTGCGGTCTGTTTTTAATGGGTTTTTAGTGAGGTTAGATCACTTCGATATCGGTTTGGATATTAATCGTAGTTGTGTTATCACCTTGGTAGGTATAAACATTATATTCTATACCATCACTATCGGTTGTTTGACTAGTTAAAGTCCAAGATGGACGAGTCACGCCAACAATTTTATCTCCTAAGTTCTGACCACTTTGAACGCCAAGATTCACTTGATCTCCAGCATCACCTTTGACATAAATTGGATTGGTGGATTTTTTCACATAATCAGACCAAACATCAGTAAGTTTATTCGCTCCAGAACCGGTTAAATCAATCACCTCAACATTCATAATGTTGGTAAATTTGATCTCATTGCCAGCACCTCTCACTAAGAGAGTGTCTTTGCCATCACCACCGTCAATCGTACCATTAATCGTCACGCTTGAACCGGTTACAGTAATGGTGTCATCACCTGCACCAAGATTCATTTTGCCGGTAAAACCTTTACCTAGTGTAATATTATCTACACCTTCTCCAGTAATGATTGTTCCAGAAACAGAGCCAGCAATAGAAACCGTATTATCACCATTGCCAAGATTAATTTCTTTAGCGGTGAAATCACCATGAATCTCAACACTATCATCACCAGCACCGGTTGTGATAGTTCTGCCATAGATACCACTATTGGTGTAAGAACCTTCAATATTTACGGTATTATCCCCTTCTCCCAACACAAGATTACCTTTGTAATCACTATTTACTTTGATGGTATCATTACCAGAACCTACAGTAATATCCCCATTACCGTTGCCGATAGTAACTTCATTATCACCATCACCGAGATTTATTGTACCACTGTGAGTACCTGTGATAGTTACCTGATCATTACCATCAGTGGTTATAATGCTACCAGAACTGCTACCAAGAGAAATGGCATTATTTCCTGCACTAAGATCCATCGTGCCACGATGTTCTCCGGCAATATTTACAGTATCATTACCCGATCCCATCTTCACTTTAGCGTTAACACCAATACCATCATGTTCCATAGTAAAGCTATTATCACCATTACCAAGATCCATCTCGGCATTACCAGCATACCAACCTTTCTTAATAATAACATTATCTGTACCCGCTCCACCGTAAATTTTTGCCGTATGACTTACAGTGGATGAAGTACCTTCCCCATCAATGGTTAAGGTATTTTCTGAACTTGCAGTATCAATATTGTCATCATTACCTAAGCTACGCTCTGAACCGTCTTGATATTTATCTAAATAGCGATCTGACATTTCATTACCACTACCCAAATCAATTAAACCATTAGCAATACCCCCAATAGTAATTTGGTCACTACCACTACCTGCATATAGATTACCGTTTGAGTGTTTACCTATCATAATAGTATCATCACCAGATTCCGCAAAGATAAATGCTTTATCACCAGTTGTAATACCATCACCAAATTGCCCATTAAGTTCAAGTTTATCGTTACCTTCGCCAAGATATATATGAGTTCGCATTCCAGTTATATCATCACCGTTTGTAAGTATACTACCTCGGATTTTCAAGATATCATCGCCCTTGCCCATATCAATTGTTGAAGTTGAAGCACGACCATCGGTTTTCTCACGAGAAGCACCACCATCTGCATAGTTTGCGAAATTACCTTTAGTATCTGAATCTCTTCCATTTGAATAATAACCAATATAAAGTTTATCTCCACGATCAGTCATAATAATTGCATCACCAGTATCTTTACCATTGTCTTTACCCGGTACAGTGCTGACTGTCCAAGCTTTATTAGCATTTTGATTTTTTTCTAATGCAGAAGATGAGGTACCGTAAGCTAAAGATAAATCACCGTTCAAATGCGGTAAAGCAATAGGATCAGCATCAAGGATTAAGCCAATTGCTTGTCCCCCATTATTTGCTTCACTATTAATCGGCTTAACAGCATAAGCATTATCTGCCTGAACTGAAGCAATAACCGTTTCTGGTCCTTCAAAATTAAATTGATCGCCAGCTGCTTCACGAATTGGATCAATGGTAAAGGTCGCTGAAGTCGAACCAGCCGGAATCTTAACTTCAATAACTCTCCCCTTGACCAGAATCGCATCTTCACCTTCGCCTACATTTACATTGTGTTCTATTCCTTGAGTTTCAGTGCCATTCACATATATTTTATAATCTACTGTTGGTTCAGATCGCCCAGTTAGTGCTACTTTCACAACTGTATCTGTCGTTGTAGGTTTATCAATACTTACAGTATAAGTTAATACCGTTTCAGTTTTGGTATCTTCTTCTGTTGCAGGATAAAGTACATCATTGGTAATATCCCCTGTCACAGAAATACCCACAGTTGGTACTTTAATGGTTACATCCGTATCTGTAGCAGATGTACCATTTTCAGTTACACTTGCTGTGATTTTGTATTCTGTTGTGGCAGAGAAGTTAGTAATTGCATTTGGAGAAATATCAACTGCCCAAGTACCACTGCTAACTGTTGTTTTCACTATTACCACATCACTATTGCCATCATTAATAGTTACGGTCACTTCTGTACCATCTGACACATTTGTTGCTGTACCAGAAATTTTATAGCCGTTAGTATTCAATGTCGGTGTTAATTGTGCATAAACATCAGAATCACCTGTGTCGTCACCTATCTGAGCTTGATCTGCGATCTTATTGATATCTACTTGAGGTATATCTGGTTCTGGATTGTCTCCGGCATTTTTTGAGTCTGCCGGGGCAGTATTGCCTTTTTCATCCGTACCTGTCGCATTAATCGGCTCACCGTCTTTCACTTTATCCGCCGGGATATTAACCACGCCCGTTGTTGGATTAACCTCTGCACCCGTGTCATTTGGTGAT
>NZ_SLYB01000024.1 GCF_004340985.1 Cricetibacter osteomyelitidis | reverse complement strand
AATATCAAGAGAAAGGTGAAAAAACTAAAAAATAAACCCTCTTTTATCAAATTGCTTTGAAAAGCAAAGCGGGAGTGGGTTTGTCAGTAGTCTGAGGGCGTATCTTACGCCCTTTTAGTTATCCATTATCGTAAAATCAATACCGAACGATCACTGTCTCTGGCAACTTTTAAAGTGTTGGAACTTAAACCGTCCTTACCTTCTCGAATAGCCATCATAATAATCAAATCAATGTTTTTCTCGTGAGCAATACGGTTGATTTCTTCATACACAGGACCATGTGCCACGATATGCTGTACTTTTGCTCCTTCAGGAAAATGAGTGTTAGTGAAATCATGTAATGCTTTATTTGCCTCATCCATCACATCTTGATCAAAATGGCTAGGTAAAAACGATGAAACAAAGCTACTGCCTGCCGGCGGTATTACACTCATCACACGATAAATCGCATCGGGATTATCCTTATTCAGCATTAATGCGGTACTTACTGCTTTTTTCGCATCATCCAAACGCCCTAAATCCACAGCAATTAAAATTCGATTAAACATAAACATTCCTTATACTGTTCGACGACGTTGTAACAAAGCAATCGCTAAAATTCCAAATAAAGCGGGAATAAAGAGCCATTCTTTTGCTAACGCATTTTTTATCGGTAATGCCGCACTCAGTACGGTTTGATCCCAATTTAAACCTGCTTTAGCCGCCGCAGAATCAATTTCTACATTATCAATGATCACCTTATCATCGTTAGCAAGTAAGGTAATCCCCATTTTTTGTAACCGCTCTTCTCCCGAATTACCTTCCATGACCGGTAATTGAGCAAAAAATTCTATCGGATTACCATACGGGTTAATACCGGCAACTTTTAAGGTGAGCAAATCACCTTTGTTAGCATGCTCCATTTCTTGTATCAGTTGTGTAGGTTCAATATTTTGTTCGCTCGGGGAAATATATTGCATAAAGAAATTTGGACGGAACAAGGCAAATGCCAATACAATCAATGCCACCGTTTCCCATAAACGGTTTTTACGGAAAAAATAGCCCATTGAAGCGGCGGTAAAGGCCAGTATACCGATAGTTGCTACTACAAAAACTAACAAGCCTTTCCATAATCCGACGTTAATTAATAATAAATCTGTATTAAAAATAAACAGAAATGGCAAAATAGCGGTACGCAAACTATACATAAACGCGGTCATCCCGGTTTTAATCGGATCACCGCCGGAAATTGCCGCCGCTGCAAAAGAAGCCAAACCGACCGGTGGAGTTACATCCGCCATAATACCGAAATAGAACACAAACAAATGCACGGCGATAAGCGGCACGATTAAACCGTTTTGACGACCTAATTCTACAATCACCGTTGCCATTAAAGACGACACCACTACATAGTTTGCCGTTGTCGGCAAGCCCATACCCAGAATTAAGCTGAACAAGGCAACTAAAATCAACATTATCAGCAAACTGCCCATAGAAAGTGTTTCGATAATGGATGATAATTGCACGCCAAAGCCGGTTAATGCCACGACTCCCACAATAATCCCTGCCGTTGCTGTAGCAATACCGATACCGATCATATTACGGGCTCCTGCTTCTAGCCCGTCAATTAAATCTTTCCAGCCCTGTTTAAAATCTTGCACAAAGTGCGGTTGATTTCTGAAAAATCCTAATAATGGACGTTGGGTCAATAAAATAACGATTAATGCCAATGTTCCCCAGAAGGCGGATAATCCCGGTGATAGACGTTCAACCATTAAGCACCAGATTAAAATCACAACCGGTAATAAGAAATGCAAACCCGCATTAACTGTCGGTTTGGTTGCCGGTAATGCAGCTATAGGGGCATGCGGATCATCTAATTCCAATTCCGGGAATTTAGCCACACGGCGTAATGCCAACACATAAATTACAGCAAGTAAGGCTAACACAATTAAAAATGCCGCATTGGGTACAATCACTTTTAACCAGCCTAAACCATATTCCACAGCAAAAAATACTAAACAAATAATGATAAAGGTTGACAAAGTACGTAATAAATAAATCACCCACGGTTTTGTTACTTCCATTTCATTGCGTTCTAAACCTTGCAAATTCATTTTACAGGCTTCTAAGTGAACAATGTAAATTAATGCAATATAAGAAATAAATGCCGGCAAGAAAGCATGTGTGATCAATTGACTATACGGCATATTTACATATTCAATCATCAAGAATGCCGCAGCCCCCATAACCGGAGGCATAATTTGGCCGTTCACCGATGAAGCTACTTCAACCGCACCTGCTTTTTCAGCAGAAAATCCCACGCGTTTCATCATAGGGATAGTAAATGTACCTGTTGTGACCACATTGGCAATGGACGATCCTGAAATTACACCCGTTAACGCCGAACCCACAACCGCTGCTTTTGCCGGGCCGCCACGCAAGTGGCCTAAAAACGCAAAGGCGGTTTTGATAAAATAGTTCCCTGCCCCTGCTTTATCCAACAATGCACCAAATAAAACGAATAAGAATACATATTTAGTGGAAACGCCTAACGCTACACCGAAAACACCTTCGGTAGTAATCCATTGTTGATTGATAATATGTGATAAAGTGCCTGTACGGTGGCTGATAATCCAGTCCGTCGGGAAAAATTGACCGAAATAATTATACATCAAAAAAACCGTAGCAATGACCACCAACGGTAATCCCAAGCTTCGGCGAGTCGCTTCCAATAACAAAACGATTCCTGCACAACCCACAATAATGTCCTGCGTATTCGGTGCACCGAAACGGGTAATCAGTTGATCGTAAAAGAATAAATAATAAGAAGCTAAAAACGCACCGACAATAGCAAAAATCCAATCCTGTATCGGAATGCGTCTTTTAGGCGATGTCGTTAATGCCGGATAAGATAAATAGGCCAAAAATAAGGCAAAAGCTAAATGAATGGAACGTGCTTTAGTATCATCAAATACTACATTAATATCAAGCCCGATACTACGCACGACTTCCTGCAACCAAAATGGTACGGGTGAAGCATAATATAGTTGAAATAATGACCATAAAAGTGCGGTAGCAAAAATTAATTTTTTCGGAAAACCTGTCGGTTCACGACCGCCGGAATCGCTGGAGGCGACCATATCCTGTAAATCGTCGTAATTAAATTCCGGTGTTTTTTTAGACATAACAACCTCTTTCTATTATAAAAACAAAAGGCAGGCACCGAGTAAATTTCGAGCCTGCCTAAAAACGTGATGAATTATTGCATCCAACCGCGTTCTTTATAATAACGCACCGCACCGTCGTGTAATGGTGCTGAAAGTGCATTTTTAATCATTTCGTCTTCTTTTAAGTTAGCAAATGCAGGATGTAAACGTTTGAAGCGATCAAAGTTATCAAACACGGCTTTCACGACTGCATAAACCGTATCTGCATCCACATCGGATGATGACACTAATGTTGCGTACACACCAAATGTATCAACGGCTTTATCCGTACCGGCATATAAACCGCCCGGGATCACAGCTTTTGCATAATAAGAATGATCAGCCACCAATTTATCAATTTCAGGACCTGTTACCGGCACTAAATGAGACGGGCAAGATGCCGCGGCTTCTTTTAACGCACCGTTCGGATGCCCTACGTTATAGGTGATCGCATCTAAGTTGTTATCACACATTACGGAAGCCATCTCTGCCGGTTTTAATTCGGAAGCCACTTTGAAATTTTTATCCGACCAGCCTTTTGCCGCCAAAATAACATTCATGGTAGCACGTGTACCGGAACCCGGATCACCCACGTTCACACGTTTACCTTTCAAATCATCAAAACTATTGATATTCGCATCATCACGTGCCATTAATGTGAATGGTTCCGGGTGAATAGAGAATACCGCACGTAATTTATCGTTCTTTTTACCTTCAAAAGAACTTGAACCATTATAAGCGTGATATTGCCAGTCAGATTGTGCAATACCCATTTCCATTTGGTTGCTGGCGATTGCATTTAAATTTGCAATTGAGGCTCCCGTGGACGGTGCATTACATTTCACACCGGTTTTCGCAGAATCGCGATTCACCAATTGGCAAACAGATTGTCCAACTACATAGTAAACACCAGTTTGACCGCCGGTACCGATAGTGACGATTTTATCTGCCGCCATCGCGACGCTTGAACCAAACATTAATGCTGCAACCGTGCTGATTTTTAAGAGTTTTTTCATAATGGTTCTCCATATTTATGATTTAATGTTGTGTGAATACTGCTGTTGAATATCATTTAGGACGAGAAACAAATAACAGTTTATTAACATAATAGCAAGCGCAATGTAGATAAATATACGATTTTGTGATTCAGATCACAAATTAATTTTATGGTTTTAATTGAAAAAATGGAAACTTTTAAATTTTTATTAAAAAGTTACAAAAGTGCGGTATGATCTTAGAAAATTTTTAACAATAAGAGCAAAACAAATGAATTACAATGATAACAGTTTAAAAACATTAAAACTCGGTCAAGTGACGAATTACACCGATCAATATGATGCTACGCTGCTCCAACCGGTCGCTCGTCGTTTAAATCGGGATCAATTAGGCATCACTAAACAACAGCCGTTTACGAAAGGAGCTGATATTTGGACGGCCTACGAGATTTCGTGGTTAAATCCTAAAGGTCTGCCACAAGTAGCGATTGCTGATGTGGAAATTGATTACCGCAGTGAAAATCTTATCGAATCTAAAAGTTTTAAACTTTATTTGAATAGCTTCAATCAAACTAAATTCAGCAATTTCGACGAAGTTCAACGCACAATACAGCAAGATCTGTCCGATTGTGCTAAAGGTGATGTAAAAGTGCGGTTAAATTCCTTGAAAAACTACCGCACTTCAAGAATTTCAGAATTACCCGGTGAATGTATTGATGAGCAAGATATTGAAATCGCTCATTATAATTTTAGTGCGGCATTGCTGGAAAATTGCACGACTAATGAAATGGTAGATGAAAATCTGGTCAGTCATTTGCTAAAATCCAACTGTTTAATCACCTCTCAGCCTGATTGGGGAAGCGTGCAAATTCATTATGTCGGCAACAAAATCGACCGTGAAAAACTATTGCGTTATCTTATTTCTTTTCGTCAACATAATGAATTTCACGAACAATGCGTGGAGCGAATTTTCTGCGATCTAATGCAACACGCCAAACCGCAAAAACTGACGGTTTATGCTCGTTATACCCGTCGCGGCGGATTGGATATTAATCCTTTTCGCTCTAATTTTGAAAATGTGCCGGAAAATTGTCGATTGGCACGTCAATAATAATTGGTCGGAGCCACCATTAAAATATAAGGAAAAATAAATGAGTATATATTACGTTAATCCTCGAGGAAGCATGGATCAGCTTTCTCATTTTGAAGTGGAATTATTAACCAAAGAAACAAAAAACGATCTCTATAAACTTTATCGCAACTGCTCTCTTGCCGTGCTGAATTCCGGTGCGGTAACAGATGACAGCCGGGCATTATTGAATAAATATCCGAATTTTGATATTAATTTAGTCGCCCGTGAACGCGGTGTTACTCTAGAATTACACAATCCGCCGGAAGATGCTTTTGTGGATGATCGTATTATTCGTAACATTCAATATCATCTTTTTGCCGTGTTACGGGATATTGTTTTTGTAAATGTGGTGGCAAAACGCCTGCATTTAGCGGAAACGAACCAATCATTAACCATTACTAATCAAGTGTTCTCTATTTTACGCAACGCCAAAGCATTGATTGTGGGCGAACATCCTAATTTAGTGGTGTGTTGGGGCGGTCATTCCGTGAACGATATCGAATACCAATATTGCCGCAAAGTCGGGCAGGAATTAGGACTAAGAGAATTAAATATTATCACTGGTTGCGGTCCCGGCGTAATGGAAGCCCCGATGAAGGGAGCGGCTATCGGTCATGCCAATCAGCGCTATAAAAACAGCCGCTTTATCGGTATTACGGAACCGTCTATTATCGCTTCCGAACCGCCTAACCCGATAGTCAATGAATTGGTCATCATGCCGGATATTGAAAAACGTCTCGAAGCCTTTGTTCGCATGGGACACGGTATCGTCATTTTCCCCGGCGGCCCCGGCACATTTGAAGAGTTTCTTTATATTTTGGGAATTAAAATGAATCCGGAAAATAAATTCCAGCAACTACCGTTGATTCTCACCGGTCCGAAAGAAAGTGCGGCTTATTTTGCGACTATCGATCATTTTATCGGTGAAATATTTGGTTCGGAAGTACAACAACTGTATGAAATTATTATTGATAACCCAAGTGCGGTAGCCCGTAAAATGAGCGGAGCTATGGCGAATATTAGAGAACGTCGTTACAAAGACGGCGATTCTTACAACTTTAACTGGACGTTAAAAATTGATGAACAATTCCAGCATCCGTTTAATCCGACACATGAAAATATGGCTAATTTAAATTTACATTTCGAACAACCGAAAATTAATTTAATTGCCAATTTACGTCGTGTATTCTCCGGTATCGTTGCAGGTAATATCAAGCCGGAAACGATTGATTTAATCGAGCAACTCGGTAAATTCAAATTACAAGGCGATCCGCAATTAATGGAAAAAATCGATCGGGTATTACAAGATTTTGTGACACAACACCGCATGAAATTCCCCGATGGTGATGCCTATGAACCTTGTTATGAAATTACGAAATAAAATCTGAAACGATAAAAAAAGAGCGGTCGATTTTGACCGCACTTCTCTATTTCACCAATTCGGTTTTCATATACATCAAACGTTCCGAATTTGTTATAAAACGGCTCAGATCTTGTTTTTCCGGATGGTGAATATAAGGAATTTCCCCAAGCAACGGCGCATCGATTTTTTGTTTTAAGGTTTCAATGATTTCCGCATAGTGGCTTAATCCCGGATTAATACGATTAGCTACCCAACCGAGCAACGGCACATTCATATTTTGAATGGACTGCACACTGAGCAACGCATGATTGATACAACCTTCTTTAATCCCTACCACTAATACCGTAGGCATTTTTCGTTGCTGCACCCAATTTGCAAAAGTATATTCTTGATTCAACGGCGTTAACCAACCGAAACAGCCTTCAACAAGCACTGCTTGATATTTTGAATTAAGCCTGTCTAAATCATGATTTAATTTGCTTAAATCGATACTGACACCGTTCGGCCGTGTCATTATAGGCACATAATTTTGAGAAAAAGTATAAGAATTGACTTCGCGATATGAAACAGTTTCATTTGTGCTATTCATTAGCACAAGTACATCAGGATGATCTTCGGAAGAATAATCATTCATGTCATCATTAGCCACTTTCTGTTCAGGATAAACAGATTCTTCTTCAGAGCAGGCAACCGGTTTATAACCCACTACCTGCACATTTGCATTTTGCATGGCTTGTATAATGGCTCGGCTCGTCACGGTTTTTCCCACATTGGTATCCGTACCGGTCACAAAAAAACTGCTCATAAATCCCCCCCTAATACTAAAATCAGGGGAATTTTAACTAAAATTTGTAAGCAAAATATTGAGCTAACACAAATTTTTATTGATTAACTCACTAAAACATGAGCAAGTAGCGAACCATCATACAAACATTGTTTAATTGCACTATTTGCAACGACCGCACTATTCCATGGATATTTACTGGTGGCGATTTCTACGTGTAATTCGTCCAACAATAAATTTTCATTGAGTTTTTTGTTGAGTCTTTCTAAGAAAATCTTTTTCGCCCCTAATAAACTGGAACTGATAACGATTTTTTCTGATGAAAACATATTGACCAAATTCATCAACACATAAGATAAACTGTCCGCCAAATGATGCAGAATTTTAACCGCACTTTCATTATTCTCATTAGCTTGCGTACATAAAAAATTGATTTTCTGCGATGTATTTTCCAACGCATTATTCGGAAATGCCAAATCAATAAGTTGATAAATAGCTTCGTGGGTGAGTTGGTGCTGAAATTCATATTTCTCGATTTCGGATAAGTGCTGATTGATTTGCTCGCTCCATGGAGTAACTTTTGGCAAATTCACACGATTAATATTCATGCGAATTTGTTTATCAGTTTGCAAAAATTGACCTTGCAATAATACGCTCAAATTAATTACGTCATCTAATTGTAAAAACAGTACGTCATTACAATTAATCGCACTGCCTAAGGTAGATTCTGCGGCAACCCAATCTTTAAAATATTCACTGACAATCACAGGAACCTTAAAATACGGCTCAAACAGTTCATTCAGATCTAAATTCAGGTAATGCGTTCCCAAACGAATCGTTTGTTTTTCCTTATCCAACTGTCCTGCAACGGCAATGGAAAATGCCAATAAATGAGAAATTTTATCTTTATTTTGCTCTGCAAACGATAATACATGATTAAGTACTATTTGTTCCAAATTCAGAAAATCCTCTTGCATCAACGTATATTGTTGATGAGCAAAAATTTCATCGGTGAGATCGCATAAAACAATATCCAACCGATCTTCCGTTAAAGTTGCACAGAGAGTCTGCCAATAAAAAGGCGAAATACACAATCCCATGGCAGGACGACCTCTCACTACAGTTGACTGTGATGTACGCTCCATAATAAATTGAGCGCCGATAAGATCACGAGTTAGCGCTGTAATACTTGCCGGCACAAAGCCTGATAATTTAGATAAATCAATCCGTGATATTAAATCAAATTGTTCAATCAAACGGTAAACACGCCCAAGGTGCTGCACTTTTACCGATGAAAGTAACGAATCCATTTTTTTTCTTGCCATAAATAGCTTTTTCCTTTGTATTTCTAAATCAAGTGTGATGTTATACTCGTTTCTTTTTATGTAAACAAGTGTTTAACTTCATTTTTGTGTGTTACGTCACAAAATTAATGAATATTTTGGTAATTTCATGAAATTAAGGTAGAATAAACAGCAATTTTTTCTAAGAAATATAGAGGTTTAAAATGTCACAAGTAGCATCTATTGTTGATGTATTAAAAGGCAAAGTTAAAATCGGTGAAACTGTCACCGTCCGCGGTTGGGTGCGAACCCGTCGCGATTCAAAAGCAGGTCTTTCTTTTTTAGCGGTGTATGACGGTTCTTGTTTTGATCCCATTCAAGCTATCATAAATAATGATATTACAAATTACGACAATGAAGTTTTACATTTAACCACAGGTTGTTCCGTTGTTGTTACCGGTCAAGTGGTTGAATCACCGGCTGAAGGTCAGGCGGTAGAATTACAAACTACAACCGTTGAAGTCACCGGTTGGGTAGAAGATCCTGAAACTTATCCGATGGCGGCAAAACGCCATAGTATCGAATATCTGCGCGAAGTGGCACATTTACGCCCACGTACCAATATTATCGGTGCGGTAGCTCGCGTACGTCATTGTTTGGCACAAGCCATTCACCGTTTTTTCCACGAGCAAGGTTTCTATTGGGTTGCTACTCCGATCATCACTGCATCCGATACTGAAGGTGCGGGCGAAATGTTCCGCGTTTCCACTTTAGATTTAGAAAACTTACCGCGTGATGACAAAAGTGCGGTGGATTTTTCTCAAGATTTCTTTGGTAAAGAATCTTTCTTAACCGTATCCGGTCAGCTAAACGCTGAAACCTATGCTTGTGCATTAAGCAAAGTTTATACTTTCGGCCCGACTTTCCGTGCAGAAAATTCTAATACAACTCGCCACTTAGCCGAATTCTGGATGATGGAACCGGAAATCGCTTTTGCCGACTTAGAAGAGAACGCTAAAGTTGCGGAAGATATGTTGAAATATGTTTTCAAAGCAGTGTTGGCAGAACGTCGTGATGATTTAGAATTTTTCGCTAAACACGTAGATAAAGATGTGATTACCCGTTTGGAACAATTTATCAGCTCCGATTTTGCCCAAATCGATTATACCGATGCTATTGAAATTTTACTGCAATCCGGCAAAAAATTTGAATTTCCGGTATCTTGGGGAATTGACTTATCTTCCGAACACGAACGTTATTTGGCGGAAGAACATTTCAAATCACCGGTTGTTGTGAAAAACTATCCGAAAGATATTAAAGCTTTCTATATGCGTTTAAATGAAGACGGTAAAACGGTAGCGGCAATGGACGTATTGGCACCGGGAATCGGTGAAATTATCGGAGGTTCGCAACGTGAAGAACGTTTGGATATGCTTGATAAACGCATGGCTGAAATGGGCTTAAACCCGGAAGATTACTGGTGGTATCGCGATTTACGAAAATACGGCACAGTACCTCATTCCGGTTTTGGTTTAGGTTTTGAACGTTTAATCGTATATGTGACCGGGGTGCAAAATATTCGTGATGTGATTCCATTCCCACGTACGCCGCGTAATGCGAGCTTCTAATTAAAAATCAATGCCTTGATAGTTTTTATCAAGGCATTTTTATGGTTACGCCGACTTATCAATCGGGATTTGCAAAAGATTTCATCATTCTACTCATTTTTTCGCAATTGTTCTTAAAACCTCGACAGTAAGAGCAAATTAATAAATGTGCCGTTAACTTTGTTTTTTCAGATAAAGAAAGCTGACGTTCTTTCGCATCGGAAATCGTTTTAGTTGCTTCAATACATTTCATTTTATCACCTCTCTACATTAACTTTTTGGCTAAGCAATGTTGTAATTGTAATCTTGCCCGATATAACAAAACATGTAAGTTTGATGAACTGATTTCCACTTGTTCGCAGATCTCATTCGTTGAGCATTCAAAGTATTCCCGCATCATAAATACTCTACTTTGCAATGCCGGTAAACGAGTTAAACAAGTTTCAAATAATAACCAAAATTCTTCAGAATAAACCGCACTTTCCGATTCCTGCCGACAGTCCGTGTAGTATTCTTCCTTCCAATGCCCTTGTTCGTCAAAAAAATGATTACCTGAATCCGTCTGTTCATCAACGATTTCGCTTTCCAAAACAAAACGGCCTTTTTGACGAAAATAATCAATAATTTTATTTTTTAAGATGGCAAAAATCCATGTTTTTAACGCGGCTTGTCGTTGAAAGCTGCCAATATTTTTTAAAGCATAAAAAAATGCCTCTTGAACAATATCCTCTGCCAATGGATTATCTTGTAACTGGAGATAAGCAAATTTCAGCATTTGCTCTCTGATTTCAGCAATTTGTTCCGGTGAAATAAATTGTTTTGATCCTTTTTCAATCATTCATTAATATCCTTTTAAAATTTTTTAAAAAATTTTGTAAGTATTTGTCTTGTGCAACGACTAATACAATGAAAAACACTTCTTCACCGTTTTTCACTAAAAATTTAATCATTACAAAATTTTTATTAAAGGAGAAAAATATGAAAAAATTTCTTAGAGCACTTTCCATTCTTTCAATTATTTCTATGTTTTCAAGTGTCAGCTATGCCCATGAAATGAAGTCTGGCTGTCAAAAGAATGATCAAGATTGTATGCAAAAAATGCAGAAAATGGAATCAGATTCTATGTCTGACATGAAATCCGATATGAATAACATGAATAAAATGAAAAAAACGGAAACAGAGGGGATGAAAAATACCCAAGAAATGATGTCAAAAGACAGCATGAAGAAAGAAAAAATGTAATTTGACCGAAATTAGTGCAACAGTAAAAGGAGATTAAAATGCTAAAATTTACCCCCCGGGATATTACACCTGAAGAAATTTTCCATCAAAGAAGAAAATTCATTAAGTCCATGGGAATTATTGGCACAACTGTTGCACTCCCTCAACTGGCAAATGCCGAAGAATTACTAAAAGGAACGGATAATCGCAGTGCATTGAATTTTGCCCGCGATACGCAAAATACGGCACTGAGCTTAACGCCGGAAAATAAAGTCATTGGATATAATAATTATTATGAATTCGGCTTAGATAAAGAATCACCGGCTAAATTTGCCTCAACGTTAAAAACGGATCCTTGGTCAATAGAAATTAGCGGAGAAGTAGAAAATCCGCTTACACTTAACCTGCATCAATTATTGACCGAATTTCCCCTCGAAGAACGTATTTATCGTTTTCGCTGCGTAGAAGCTTGGTCTATGGTTATTCCTTGGATCGGTTTTGAATTAAATAAACTGCTTGCGTTAGTGAAACCTACTGATAAAGCCCGTTTTGTCGCATTTGAAACGATTTACGATCCGGAAAATATTCCGGGTCATAAAAATCCTTTATTTGGCGGTAATTTGAAATACCCTTACACAGAAGGCCTTACGCTGGCAGAAGCCATGCACCCGCTGACAATTATGTCGGTTGGTTTATACGGTAAGACCTTAACACCACAAAACGGTGCGCCAATCCGTTTGGTTGTGCCTTGGAAATATGGATTTAAAAGCATTAAATCTATTGTAAAAATACGGCTTACCGAAACACAACCGCAAACCACTTGGAATTTACTGGCGCCGCAAGAATACGGTTTTTATGCCAATGTAAATCCTGATGTTGATCATCCTCGTTGGTCGCAAAAAACAGAACGCGTCATTGGTTCCGGCGGGTTATTTAATGTAAAACGACAGCCTACTCTGCCTTTTAACGGTTATGAAAAAGAAGTCGCTTATTTATATAACAATTTAAATTTAAAAGAAAACTTCTAATACTGATATGATAAGAATCTTAGTTCATTTAGGCTGTATAACGCCTTTATGTTGGTTAGCCGCGGTTTTATTCTACGATACGGAAAGTTTAGGGGCGGATCCGATTAAAGAATTACAGCATTTTTTAGGATTTACCGCATTAACTATTTTAATCGCGCTATTTTTATGGCGGATAATAGCAAAAATGTTTAAATTTAATCGCCTGTTAACATTGCACAGAGCATTGGGGCTTTGGACATTATTTTATACTCTGTTGCATATTCTCAGTTATCTGATTTTAGAATTAAATTTAGATATAACCCTATTTTTTAGTGAATTAAGCGAAAGAGTTTATTTGCTAATCGGATTATTCAGCTTTCTGGCATTATGCTTTATAACAATTATTGCTGTTCCGTTCATACGAAACAAAATCAACGTCAATTGGTTATCACTGCATAGAATGAGTTATTTGGCATTATTATTGGCTGTAATCCATTATCATCTTTCAACTAAAGCAATAAAACCAACGGTTATTCTTTATGCCGTTATTATCGGTTTGATATTTATTTTTGCTTATTATCAGAAAAAATATAAATTGAAATGACAATTTTTACTGCTTCAGATTACAAAAATACGGTCGTTATGACCGTATTTCCCGATGAAAATTTTGCGATTTTCTACCACACTTCCAACTCAACATTATCAAATAAACGCTGGACAGCGGTATTATCACGCATACGCTCAGCTTTTTCTACCATTGAACGGGTTAAATGCGATGAAAAGTAATTTATGAAATCATACATATAACTACGTAAAAATGCACTGTGTTTAAACGCAATTTTAGTAGAACTGGCTTGAAATAAATGCTTTGCCGGAATTGCCACTAAATCCGTATCAGCTTCCGTATGTGCCATAGAAGCAATAATTCCGACACCTAATCCTAAACGCACATAAGTTTTGATTACATCGGCATCCGTGGCGGTAAAGACAATATTCGGTAAAATCCCCGCTTTATTAAAAGCGGTATCCAAATCCGACACGCCGGTAAAGCCGAAAGTATAAGTCACCAGTGCGTACGTGCCTAATTCTTGTATAGTTAATGCTTCCGGATTATCTTTATATTTCACTAGCGGATGATCTTGTTTTACAATCACGGAACGATTCCACATATAACAAGGCAGCAACACCACATCATCAAATAAATATTGTGCTTCAGTCGTAATCGCTAAATCCACTTCATTCGACAACAATGCATCATAAATCTGATTCGGTGAACCTTGATGCACATGCAAACTGACATTGGGATAATGTGCCGAGAACTTCTTAATAACTTTCGGCAGCATATAACGAGCCTGCGTATTGGTAGTAGCAATGCGGAATACACCATGACTCGGGCTAGTATGTTCATTTGCAATCGCCTTAATACTTAGGGTTTTTACTAATAATTCGCGAGCTACCGCAACAATTTTTTGTCCGGCCGGTGTGACACTTTTAATATGTTTACCGTTACGTTCAAAAATTTCCAAACCTAACTCATCTTCCAATTGACGAACTTGTTTACTGATCCCCGGTTGTGATGTAAATAAGGCATTAGCGGCTTCTGTTATATTTAGATTTTGATTAACAATTTCAACGATATAGCGTAGTTGCTGAATTTTCATAAATTTTCCTGATAATGACCGCACTTTAAACTGTTAAACCACAAAAGTGCGGTAGTTTTTCGACAAGTTTTTACGATTTTTTATAACGTTTATTTATTTCCGAATAACGTTTCACTGCACGACGAATTTGTCCTGTTTTGGAACGACGACGAATTTGGGTAACATTCAATTTGGTTTCAGTTTCCGGTTCCAAACCAACCAATTCACGCAAATAGTTTACAGCAGTCAAATCCATTTCTTCCCAACCGCCGCGTGGCAAAGATTTTTCCAATTTGATATTGCCATAACGAATACGGATCAAACGGCTTACTTGCACGCCTTGCGATTCCCATAAACGACGTACTTCGCGGTTACGGCCTTCCATTAACGTGACATCATACCATTGGTTAATGCCCACACCGCCGGCGGCTTTAATGGATTTAAAATTTGCCGGGCCGTCTTCCAACTGCACGCCTTTTTTCAAACGATGCAACATAGCCTCATCTACCTGGCCGAATACTCGCACGGAATATTCACGCTCAACTTCACGACTTGGATGCATTAAGCGGTTGGCTAATTCACCGTCGGTAGTAAATAACAATAAGCCCGATGTGTTAATATCCAAACGACCTACGGCAATCCAACGGGAACCCGTTAAACGCGGTAAACGATCAAATACCGTTGCCCGACCTTCCGGATCGTGGCGGGTACACAATTCCCCTTCCGGTTTGTAATACATCAGCACGCGGCAAACTTCTTTTTTAGCTTGCAATAAATTGACGATATGGCCGTCAATACGCACTTTGACATCTTTATTCACATCAATACGATCGCCCAATGTGGCTATTTTGCCGTCCACGCTCACGCGGTTTGCCTCAATCATCGCTTCGATTTCGCGACGCGAACCTTGACCTACTCGAGCCAGTACTTTTTGTAATTTTTCACCTTCCGCTTTTACAGTGGTTGTGTTTTGTGGTTTGCCTTCCGAGCGTGTCTTTCTCATCGGTAATGGTTTTCTTTCCATTGGCTTTCTATCAGATGTTTTGTTATCTGATGATCGGTTATCAGATTTTCTGTCCGCTGTTTTTTTGTCTGAAAATTTTCTTTCCGTCAGATTTTTATTTGCAGAAAGTGCGGTAAATTTTGCATTAGATTTCATAATATCCCTTTTGTCGCTTTCCCAAGCGTCTGATTTAAATTTAAATGAATGGTTCCGTTGAACCGCTGCCTTTGCGGATAATCACCGGTGTATCATCGGTTAAATCCACCACTGTTGTAGGATCTTGACCAAGATAACCGCCGTGAATAATCAAATCCACTTGATGTTCCAAACGATCACGAATTTCTTCCGGATCCGATTGGATAATATGTTCTTCATTCGGCAACATTAACGAACAGGATAAAATCGGTTCGCCCAAGGCTGCTAATAAATCCAAGGCAATTTTATTATCCGGCACACGAATACCAATAGTTTTGCGTTTGGATGTCATCAAGCGACGCGGCAGTTCTTTGGTGGCGGTGAGAATAAAGGTATAACGCCCCGGCGTATTATTTCTGATTAAGCGATAAGCCACATTGCTTACCACGGAATAATTGGAAAGCTCCGATAAATCACGGCATACCAAAGTAAAATTATGCCCTGCCGGCAAATGACGGATTTGCACAATACGCTCCATAGCGTGTTTATTACCAATCATACATCCCAAGGCATAACCTGAATCCGTCGGATATACAATTACCCCACCATCTTTAAGAATTTCAACCGCTTGGTTAATCAACCGTACCTGCGGATTTTCCGGGTGCACATAAAATAACTGACTCATAATCGCTTTTAAACCCCATTCACAAAACTGGTCCGATTATACACCCATATAATAAAAATGATATTAATAAAATGATATAACGTTTTATTATTGCTTATGCTTTTTTATGCTAAGAAAAGTATAAAAAAATAATGGACACTAAAAAACGTCCATTTTTCTAATCCAAAACAAACCTCACACCTTCCGGCAATTGCAGCGATTTCCCTAATTCCACCCAACCGCACGGGAAATGGAAATCAGATCCCACAGAACCTTTGAGTTCAAATTCATTGGCCCAACGGGCTAAAAGTTGACGTTGATCCGGCGATTGACCGCAACCGGCGACTTCTAAACCATCGCCTTGCCAGCATTTAAAATCTGCAATTAAACGACGGATCCATTTTGCCGTTAACGTATAACGCAACGGATGAGCCAGCACAGCAATGCCGCCGGCAGCGTGAATGGTTTGAATCGCAGTGGGAATATCGCACCACTGGGATTTCACATAACAGGGTTTGCCTTGCGATAAATAGCGTTTAAAAGCCTGCTGTTCACTGCTAACTTTGCCAATTTGCACTAAATAACGGGCATAATGGGCACGGGTGACTTCCCCGTTCGCCAGGCTTTTTGCTCCTTCGTAAGCATTTGGCACGTTGGCTTTTTCTAATTTTCGACCGATTTCTACCGCTCTTTGCTGGCGTAATTCTGCTTGATTGGCTAAAAGTGCCCTCATTTCCGGTGAATTTTCATCAAAACTCAACCCGACAATATGAATACCGCGGTTTTCCCATTGAGTTGAAATTTCTACACCACTGATTAGCTGCATATTTAACCGTTCTGCTTCCGCACGAGCTTCTGTAATACCGCTGATGGTGTCGTGATCCGTTAATGCCAGTACATTAACCCCCTGTTCATTGGCACGTTGTACTACTTCTGTCGGTGATAAAACACCGTCCGAAGCCGTACTGTGGCAATGCAAATCAAAACTTTTTGCCATTATAATTTCTGCTTATTTAATGAATTGCACCAGTTGTTTCACCAAATTCGGGCCGTGATAAATCAATCCGGAATATAATTGCAATAATTCTGCTCCCGCTGCAATTTTTTCCTGTGCATTTTGTACCGAATCAATACCGCCGCTGCCGACAATCGGAATTTCGCCTTTTAATTCTTGATGTAAACGACGGATAATTTCCGTACTTTTATGCTGTAACGGCTTACCGCTTAATCCGCCGATTTCATCGGTATTTTTCAATCCGGTGACATTGTCACGAGAAATCGTGGTATTCGTCGCAATTACACCGTCCATTTGATGCTGCTTTAAAGTATCGGCAATTTGCACTAATTCGCTTTCAGTTAAATCCGGGGCGATTTTCACCGCGATAGGCACATATTTATTATAAATTTTCGCCAATTCTTTCTGACGCGTTTTCACACCCAGCAATAAATCCTCTAAGGCATCGCCATACTGCAACTGACGCAAATCCGGCGTATTCGGCGATGAAATATTCACGGTAATATAATCCGCATAGTTATAGGCTTTATTCAAACAGTAGATATAATCGTCTTTGCCTTTTTCGATTGGCGTAACCTTGTTTTTACCGATATTGATACCGATCACGCCGTCAAACTTGGTTTTTTTCACATTTTCAATCAAATAATCCACACCGTTGTTATTAAAGCCGTTGCGATTGATGATGCCTTCCGCTTCAATCAAACGAAATTGCCGCGGTTTGGCATTTCCGTCTTGTGCCAGCGGCGTCACCGTCCCGACTTCCACAAAACCGAAGCCCAATGCCCCAAATCCGTCAATGGCTTCACCGTTTTTATCCGCACCGGCCGCCAAGCCGATCGGGTTCTTAAAGGTAATGCCCATCACGGTTTTAGGCGTGCCTTTCGGTGCGTTTAATGCCATTTTTAACACAGATAAGAGCGGTGATTTTCCGCTCCATTTTAATAACTGAATAGTCAAGTCATGAGCCGTTTCCGGTTGTAGGGAAAATAGGCCTTTTTTAATAAGTGAATACATTTTTTATCTCTAAATATGTAGTGCTTTTTCAATTTTTTCAAATAAATCTTTTGACAGATTTTCCGTTTCGTTTAATCGTTCTAATGCCCGTTTCATCAGGGTTTGGCGTTGTTCGTCATAGCGGGAAAAACGGATTAAAGGTTCAATTAGCCGGGAAGCCATTTGCGGATTGCTTTCGTTTAAGCGTAATAATACGTTGGTTAAGAAACGATAACCCGAACCGTCAATGGCGTGGAATGCCCGAGGGTTTTGATTTGCAAAACTCCACACTAAAGCTCGCACGCGGTTAGGATTGTTAAAGTTGAAACTCGGATGTTCCATTAAAGCAATAACATTTTGTAACACATCTTTTTCCGGTCGTATGGCTTGCAAATTAAACCATTTATCCATCACCAAGCCGTCTGCCTGCCATTTTTGTTCAAAATCAGTCAATAATTCATCACGGCAAGCTAATCCCGCCTTAACCGCAGCATAAAGTGCAGCTAAAGTGTCCGTCATATTGTTGGCCTTGGCATAGTGATTTTTTGCTGTAGCGTTGCCTAAATTGGTAAATGCCAAATATTGCAGACAGAGATTTTTTAGCCCGCGTAAAGCAATATCCTGCGTATTAATACGGTATTCTTCCAATTCAATAGCATTGTAGAGTTTATACATTGGTGTTTTGAAACAGGCCGCCAGTTCGCGTTGCATAAAATCACGCACTATGGCAATACCTTCCGGATCAATGGTCTTGAATAATTCCGCGAACTCCATTTCCTTCGGTAAAGTCAGAATCAGCGTGGTTAATTCAATATCTTGTCGATAGTTTTCCAATACTTGCAAAAGTGCGGTTAAAATTTCCGGAGAAAATTCCATTGTTTCTTGTTGCTGATATGCCGTTAGATTTTTACGCAATTCTTTGGCATATAACATTTGTGCGGCATCCCAGCGGACAAAAGAATTTTCAGCAAATTGTAACAACGTCACTAACTGTGAAATACTGTAATCGTAATGCAATTTCACCGGTGCGGAAAAGTCACATAATAGTGCCAGCACCGGTTTTTCATAAATATGCTCAAATTCAAAAACTTGTTCTGCTTGAGTGACATCTAATACATCATTAATCGGTTTGCCGTCTTGCATTAAACCGATGGCAATGCCGCTCTCGTTATATAAGGCAATTTTTAATGGAATATGCAAATTCACTTTATCCATTTGATCTGCCGTCGGTGGTGTCATTTGGCTGACTTTGAGCTGATAAGTGCTGTTTTTGCCGTCATAAAAATCACTGACAGTAAGTTCCGGCGTGCCGGATTGGCTGTACCAACGGCGGAATTTTGTGAGGTCTATACCGGATGCTCGTTCCATTGCAGACACAAAATCTTCACAAGTAGCGGCTTTGCCGTCATTTTCCGCAATATATAATTTCATGCCTGCCTGAAAGTTTTTTTCCCCTAATAAAGTGTGCATCATGCGAATCACTTCCGCCCCTTTTTCATACACGGTCATCGTGTAGAAATTATTCATTTCCATTACTTTTTCCGGGCGAATCGGATGTGACATCGGACCGGCATCTTCAGGGAATTGTGTGGTGCGTAATAATTGAACGTTATTAATACGATTTACCGCCCGAGAACCGGTGTCTGACGAAAACTCCTGATCACGAAATACGGTCAAGCCCTCTTTTAAGCTGAGTTGGAACCAATCGCGGCAGGTTACACGGTTCCCTGTCCAATTATGGAAATATTCATGGGCAATAACCGATTCGATAGCAAGATAATCACTATCGGTGGCGGTTTGCGGATTTGCCAATACAAACTTGGAATTAAAGATATTTAGACCTTTATTTTCCATTGCCCCCATATTAAAGAAGTCCACTGCGACAATCATGTAAATATTTAAGTCATATTCTAATCCGAAACGGTCTTCATCCCATTTCATTGATTTTTTCAGACTTTCCATCGCCCAAGGTGCACGGTCTAAATTGCCTTTATCGACAAAAAGTTGCAACGTCACATCTCGTCCGCTTTTGGTAATAAAATGATCTTCCAATAAATCAAAATCACCGGCAACTAAGGCAAATAAATAGCAAGGTTTCGGGAATGGATCCTGCCATTCCACCCAATGACGACCGTCAGTCAATTCGCCATCGGCAATTTTGTTACCGTTTGACAGCAAATACGGATATTTAATTTTATCGGCAGTAATGCGGGTTTGATAGCGAGCAAGCACATCGGGGCGGTCTAACATATAGGTGATTTGACGGAAACCTTCCGCTTCGCATTGGGTACAAATACCGTCACCGGATTGATATAAACCTTGCAGCGATGTATTTTCTGCCGGATTTAAAACAGTGACAATTTCCAATTCAAATTCGTCTAATTTGGTATTGATACTTAAACTTTCACTATCCTGTTGATAATTTTTAAAATCCTGACCGTTCAGTTTAATAGAAGAAAATTGAAAACCATGCCCGTCTAATCGCAACACCGTCGCTTCTGAGTTTAAACGTTTGACTTTGGTTTGGGAAGTTACTACCGTGCGTTTTGGATCTAATTGAAAATCAAGGAAAATATCGGTAATGGTAAAGTCGGGAGTTTTGTAATCTTTTCTATATTTTGCTTTAGCTAACATATCAAATACCTATGTTTAATGAGTCGATTTAATCATCAAAAATTGAATGATAAAAATTCAGTTAAGAATAAGAGTTTTAATCATAACTTGCAAGCAATAAAAAACTTATTCAAATTTGACCGCTCTTTTTGCAGAAAAAGCAACGGTTTTATGTTATTCTACACGCATTTTTATCATTCATTTTAAAGTGGAAATCTTATGTCAAATACATCCCCTAAAATTGCCATTGTAATGGGTTCAAAAAGCGACTGGGCGACAATGCAGGAAGCTATCAATATTCTTGACGAATTAAAATTGGCTTATCATGTGGAAGTGGTGTCGGCTCACCGCACGCCGGATAAATTATTCAGCTTTGCAGAAACCGCTGAAACCAACGGCTATAAAGTGATCATTGCCGGTGCGGGCGGTGCGGCACATTTGCCGGGTATGATTGCGGCAAAAACCATTGTACCGGTACTCGGCGTGCCGGTGAAAAGTTCCATATTAAGCGGAGTGGACAGTCTGTATTCTATCGTGCAAATGCCGAAAGGCATTCCCGTAGGCACATTGGCTATTGGTCCTGCAGGTGCAGCGAATGCCGGTTTGTTGGCGGCGCAAATTTTGGCGGCTTTTGACAGTGAAATCGCACAACGCCTACATACATTCAGAAAAAATCAAACGGATGTGGTGTTAGACAATCCGGATCCACGCGTGTAATAGATAGGAAAGACGATGCAAAAAAGTTCTCTTTATCCAATGGTTTATGTTTTAGGCAACGGTCAGCTTGGTCGTATGTTGCGTTATGCGGGGGCACCTTTAGATATTCAGGTTCAGCCTTTGGCATTTGATGCACCGGTGTTCGATATTCAACCCAATGATATTATTACTGCAGAAATCGAACGCTGGGAAATCACACCGCTCACCACAATGTTTGGTAATCACGCTAATTTTGTCAATCAAAACGTATTCAGCAAGCTGGCGGATCGCTTAACGCAAAAATCTTTATTAGATGAATTGGAATTGCCGACTTCACCTTGGTGTTTGCTGGAAAGTGCGGGTCAATTTAGTAAAGTTTTCGATGAAATCGGTGAAAAATTAGTAGTTAAACGCCGTATGGGCGGTTATGACGGTCGCGGTCAATGGATCGTAAGCCAAGCCAATCAAGATGTGATTACCGATGATTTATTCGGTGAAACCATCGCAGAAGCCTTTATTCCTTTCGACTATGAAGTGTCTATTGTGGGCGGTCGTTTCAGAAACGGCGAAACCCGTTTCTATCCCGTGACACATAATTTACAGCAAAACGGTATTTTACGTTACAGTGTGGCTTATGCGGAACCGTCGCCGTTCCAACAACAGGCGGAAGCGATGTTAGGCAAAATTATGCACAAACTGGATTATGTGGGTGTTATGGCGATGGAATGTTTTGTGGTGGGCGATAAGCTATTAATTAACGAACTTGCTCCCCGCGTACATAACAGCGGCCACTGGACACAATTAGGCTGTTCCGTCAGCCAGTTTGAGCTGCATTTGCGTGCTTTATTGGATTTACCGACACCGCCATTACACACTTTTACCACAAACGTTATGGTGAATTTAATCGGTACCGAGCACAACACACAATGGCTGAATACGCCGTTTAGTCAGCTGCATTGGTATGGTAAAGAAGTACGTCCCGGACGTAAAGTAGGGCATATCAATCTTACTCACACGGATAAAAACGTGCTGATTGTTCAATTAGAAAAACTGCGTAAGGAACTGCCGGATAATTATCAATCCGGATTAGATTGGGCGATTAAGAAGCTGAAATAATCCCTTTCCGCTACTACATGACATCTCTCCCGTAAACGGGAGAGATTTTTATAGACCTATTCGTTGTTGAATACGATCAGCAAATATACCGATACTCACCGCAAAATAATTAGAACGGTTCCAATCTAACAAAGTGCGGAAATTATTTGATACTAAAAACGCTCTACCCGCTTCTTTATCCGGTCGTACCAACCATAAATCCGCCGATGAAAGTGCGGTCAGTTTTTGCAATTCTTGAGCCATTGAATTTTTTAGATTTACGCCCATAGCCTGCCATTGTTTTAAGGATTTCTGTTTGCCCTTCTCTACACCGGACAAACTCAAGACCATGGGTTGCGATAAAGTGACTTCTACTCCCCAAGGCAATTCATCATCCCAACCTACGGTGGAAAGATAAGTCGCGATAGAAGCAAATACATCATAATGATTTGTCCAAATATCTTTCTCACCGTCGCCGTCGCCATCCGCCGCATAGCTCAAATAAGAGGTAGGCATAAATTGCGTTTGCCCCATGGCACCCGCCCATGAACCCAACATTTTGCCGCGTTGAATATAGTTACGATCGAGCATTTTCATTGCATTGACAAATTCTTTGCCGAATAAGGATTCTCGGCGGCCGTCAAAGGCTAATGTGGCTAACACCGATAACACATCATAATTGCCTTGATAATAACCAAAACTGCTTTCCATTCCCCATAACGCCAATAAATATTCTTTTTGCACACCGTATTTTTGGCTGGCTTTGGTAAGCTGCGGTAATACATTCCAATATTCAGTTTCGGCTTTATTAACTTTGGCTCTGGTCAGCACACGGTTAAGATAATTTGTCGTACCATTCGGATTAACCACCGGTGGCAAGTTTGGATCACGCCGTTTGGCCGCTTGCTTATGGTCTAAATCTACCGCTTTGGAAATATAACGAATATTATTTTGTGCATTCAATGTTGATACGGATACGCCCTGCTCTGCGGCTTTCTGTTTGAGAAATTGCACATAATCATTAAAATTATTTATGGTGCGGGCTTTGGTATATTTTGCACTCTCGTCTAATTTATTGATATTGCCGGAACACCCCGCTAAGGCCAAAGTGGTAAAAAGTGCGGTGAGTTTTAAGGAATTTTTAAATTTCAACTTTATTTACCTTTATGAAAAAAATAACATCGTCGCTATTATAATAAGATATGCTGTAATTTTGAATGAAATAAAGCATAGATTATAAAATAACCTATGCTTTTTACTAAATGAAATGCTGATGTTAAGACCTATGTCACATTGCGTCCCATTTATGGTACAAATGGTAAATATGAAATGTGGGAGTTAACAAATTATCTTATTGTCCTAAGCTTCCAAGCCCCATCATTAACATAAATAATGCCATCTGAATTTCCTGTTCAGAAATTTCTTGGGTATTATTTAATATTAGTTTACTATCGACTAATTTTAACGCTGTTGTTAATTTATCATCGCTATTCACCCAAGTATGTTTTGACATCTCAAGATTTTTAAGTTGTTTTTCAGCAAATTGTTCAGCTGTCGCGTTATCCATATTTTCGAATACTTGAGCAGCGGATATGATAAATTGTTTTAGTGCCGCTTTATTAAAATCAGCACCAAATTCAAATTGCTTAAATAAACTTAATACGCTATTCACATTATTAACATCAAATTGATTTAATTCGATATTTAAATTTCCATCCAACTTACCCGCTGAATTTGTGAATATCGGTTTAAGTATAAAGTGCGGTTGATTTTGCAGTAATTTTAAGCCCAATGCTTCTAATTCACGTTCATTTTCATTAAGGGACTCAACAACAAAGGCATTCATTGTATCTGCTTCTAAATGATTAAATTGCATATCAACATCCAACGTACCGAAAGATTGGTTATTTCCCAGCACATCAGCCACATTCACTTTTGACATTACATTAAAGAAATTATCCTTTGCATCTGTCTCAGATGTCACACTCATATTTTTCAGCTCAAATGTTTTTGCGACATCCGTTTTATTGGTGAGTTTCACATTTTCAACGGCTATCTCCTGCTTACCCACAGTGAGATATTCCCATTTTGTTGCTGTTAAGTCAGATTTCACTTTAATATTGGTTACTTCAACATCTGCCGCTCGTTTTTCACCTGCAGCGCTTGAAATAGCTTTAAATGCACCGATAGTGGCTTCGGTTTTACCAATACCGTTTTTATCCGTATCATAAACTAATTTCAGGTTTTCAAACGTCGTTGTCACATTGTTATTATTATAAACAATTAACGGTGCGTCTAAATCACCGCTGATTTGTTCGGTATAGCTAAAGGTAAATTTCCCTGTCAGCGGTTTTTTACCCTGTGCGGCATCAAATAACGCTTTTGTTTGCTCGTTATTAACTAATTCATAGTCGGTTGAAAATATTGCCGGCGTGAAGGTATTTAACGGAATCGGACCGTGGTATAACTTGCCGCTAATCGGTAAGTCCGTTTCCGCATTATCCGTGGTAATTTTCATGTTATAGGCATATTCCGATGTGAATAAACCCCGTTCGAATTTTACCGGTTCAATTTTAATCTCAACGCCGTAAAACTCTAAAGATTTATTGACTTTTTCGTTAACGTATTGAATTTGACGCTCATACTCGGTTTGTGCTTTTTGCCCCGTGTACCAAGCACCGCCGGTCCAAACAGCACCTAATGCAACGATTACACTGATTGCAACAGTCGATTTTTTCATTATGCCTTCCTTCTGAAAAATAAATGCACATTAAGTTACCATAAATCAAGCAAATAGCAAGAACCGCTATATAAAAATGCAAAAAAATGCTAAATTAATGCAAATCCGACCGCACTTACTATTCAAGGGTCAAACATGATCATTAGTACGCAACACGAAAATTTAGATAACATTCAACATATTGCCGCCATTGGCGGCGGACACGGTTTAGGGCGTTTAATGTCCGCATTAAGTTTTATGAAAACCCGCTTAACCGGTATTGTTACCACTACCGATAATGGCGGTTCAACCGGTCGTATCCGCACATCGCACGGCGGTATTGCATGGGGCGATTTACGTAATTGCCTGAACCAAATTATCACCGAACCCAGCACTGCATCCGCACTATTCGAATATCGTTTTTCCGGTAACGGAGAGTTGGCCGGACACAATTTAGGCAATCTGATGTTAAAAGCGTTGGAAGATATGCATATCCGACCGACCGAAGGCGTAAATCTAATTCGTGATTTATTACGGGTGAAATCTTTTCTTGTTCCAATGTCGGAATCGCCGGTACATCTCACGGCGACATTAAAATCCGGCGTGACCATTTTAGGTGAAACCAGTATTGACAGCTTAACCGAATTACCGCAAAAACTAGGGCTTTCTCCGCAAGTAAACGCGACGCAGGAGGCCATAGAAGCCCTTCAGAAAGCCGAAGTGATTTTATTCGGTCCCGGTAGTTTTTTCACCAGTATTATGCCGCCGTTATTGTTAACCGAACTCATTGAAACGTTACACGACAGTAAGGCTAAAAAAATTTTTATTGATAACCTTGGCATAGAACATAGCCCGGCAGCCGATTTATCGTTGCATGACCGAATAAATTGGATCAATAGAAATATCGGTAAAGCTATTATTGACGGTGCAATTATTTCTGATAAAAATTCGACCGCACTTTCTGTAAAAAATGACGTTGATTATAAGATCGTGAGTCGTCGTTTAAATGCGGATGATGTGAATTACCGTCATGATCGCAGCTTGCTTTGTGCGGCAATCGACGAAATGTTAGAGAAATTATCATAAAAAAAAAGAATGACTTAGACCGCAGTCTTAGCCATTCCTTTTATGTTTTCAAAGCATACTATCGTATTGTCGGTTTCGTCACCGTTTTTAATAAAAAATAACCTAATACGGCAGATACAAGCGAACCAATTAAAATACCCAATCTCGCTAATGGCAACATATGCCCTTCCGTGCTGCCGAATGCCAAACTGGATAAGAACATAGACATAGTAAAACCAATACCGCAAAGTACCGAAACAGCAAAGATCTGTTTAAAATTAATGCCGTGCGGTAGTTTGGCAATCCCGGTTTTCACCGCAATATAGCTAAATGAAAACACGCCGATAGTTTTCCCTAAGATCAAACCTAATGTTATCGCCAACGGTAGTGCGGAAAAAAGTTCGCTAAACGTTACATCACCTAAATATACGCCCGCATTAGAAAATGCAAATAATGGCAAAATAATAAAAGATGACCATGGGACTAAAATATGTTCAAATTTATGTAGCGGTTTTTCAATTCGTTTACCTTTTTTTACCTGTAATGGCACGGCAAAACCGATGATTACCCCTGCCAATGTCGCATGTACACCGGATTTAAGCACCGATACCCATAAAATTATCCCAATGACCACATAAACATCCAGTGCCGTTACATTCAAGCGGTTGGCAATAATAAGCAATGTAATGGCAATCGCCGCAATAACCAATGCTTGTGTACTTAAATCATGGGAAAAGAAAATTGCAATCACGACAATCGCACCTAAATCGTCAATAATCGCAAGTGCCAACAAAAAGATTTTTAATGCCAAAGGAACCCGTTTACTCAATAATGCAATAACGCCCAAAGCAAAAGCAATATCCGTTGCCATTGGAATAGCCCATCCATTCGCAAATTCAGGATGATTTGCCGTCACTAATTTATAAACAAGTGCAGGAACTATCATCCCCCCGACGGCAGCAATCGCCGGGAAAATAGCTTTTTGATAACTGGATAACGCCCCTTCCATCAATTCGCGTTTCACTTCAAGCCCGACTAATAAGAAAAATATTGCCATTAAGCCGTCATTCACCCAAAGCAATAAAGGTTTATTGATATCCAGTGAACCAACTTTCAACTGAACCGGCGTATCCAAAAAACTAAAATACACATCGCTTAGCGAACTGTTTGCCATTGCCATGGCTGAAATCGCAAAAATAAACAACAAAATACCACCAGAAATATCCGACTGGAAAAATGCTTTGACCTTTTCTAACATGAATTTCCCCTTGTTAATAAAATGTAAAAAAATAAAAATCAGTGATAAAAAAAGCTACTTTTTATGTGCAGTAGCTTTCAATTTGTAAAAGAAATTATTTCCTAAATATTTGAACGTTAGTAAAGCCGTTCTCTTTTAAATAAAGTGCCTGTAACTTACTCATCACACCACGTTCACAATATAGCACATAATTTTTGTTTTGATCCAGTGTCGGAAATTGCGATGATAATTTATAAAACGGGATTAATTTAATTTCGCGGTTGCCAATAATTAACGGTTTTTCATCCGCTTCTTCGGGACTACGAATATCCAGAATCACATCATTATCAGTAAGAACAGAAACCGTATCTACTTCAACAATCTCCTTTTCCGTTTCTTCGGCAATTTGACGAATATCCAAATATTGAGCATTTTCCACCGCACTTTGCAGCACGGCAAAATCAAAATTGCCTTCTTCCCGAACGATTTTCTCCCGTACGGCTTTCACTGTCGGATTTTTAGAAATCACACCACAAAATTCCGGCATAGATTTAGCAATATCATCGGTACCGATTTCTTTCGCCATTGCGATAATTTGCTCTTTATCGTGCGTAATGAGCGGACGAAGCACCAATGCCTCCGAAGCTTCATCAATTAAACGCAAATTGGTCAATGTTTGGCTGGATACTTGTCCTAAGGCTTCACCGGTAACAATAGCTTGAATGGCAAAACGTTCTGCCACTTGGCTGGCTGCTCGCACCATCATACGTTTTAACACCACGCCCATTTGACCGTTATCCACTTTTTCAAGAATTTCGCCGACAACATTTTCAAAATTAATGGCAACGAACCGCACTTTATGAGAACTGCCATAACGATGCCAAATATGATATGCCATTTGTTTCACACCGATTTCATGTGCCACACCGCCTAAATTAAAAAAGCAATAATGCACACGAGAACCGCGACGAATCAACATATAACTGGACACGCCGGAATCAAATCCCCCCGAAATCAAAGAAAGCACATCTTCTTGCGTACCGATAGGATAACCGCCCAATCCCACATGACGGGCTTTGATTAACATCATACGATCATCTTCAATATCAATACGTACGGTTACATCCGGTTTGGTTAATTTCACCTGTGCAGTGGCAATATTTTGATTTAACCCACCGCCGATATAACGTTCCGCTTCCAATGAATTGAAATCATGTTTGCCTTTACGACGAACTCGCACACAGAATGTTTTGTGTTCTAATTTGCGTTGTACGCGTGCCAAGGTTTTTTCAAAAATATCGTGCAAATTTTCAAACGGCTGATCATCTACTTCTAAAAAATGATGAATACCGGGAATACGTCCTAATAATTCGATTAATAGCGCGGTATTTTCTTCATTTTTCGACCGCACTTCGATGTAGTCCCAATGACGCACTACGGCGACATCTTCATCATATTTAGTAAGAATGTTTCGGATATTACCGGTTAAGATCTTAACGAACCGTTTGCGTACCGATTCGCTTTTAATCATAATTTCCGGAAAAAGTTTAATGATAAATTTCATAATTCGTCTATTCTGCTTAATTAAGATGGCTATATGATAACAAACCGGTGCTGACCGAATTTTTTATGCCTTAATTCATTATTTATTAATTAAAGATAAAAACTCTTTACGCGTTTCGCGATCTTCTAAAAACACACCGCCAAACGCTGATGTCACCGTATAGCTGTTGGTATCTTTAATGCCGCGACATTTCACACAGAAATGCGTTGCTTTTACATAAACCGCAACATCTTCGGTTTCTAAAATCGTTTGAAATGCTAATAAAATTTGCTCGGTCAAACGTTCTTGCACCTGCGGACGTTGAGCAAAAAAAGCGACTACACGATTGATTTTCGATAATCCGATCACCCATTTTTTCGGATAATATGCCACGGAAACCATGCCGTCAATGGTCACAAAATGATGTTCGCAGGTACTGGTTAACGTCACGTCATTGACTAACACCATTTCGCTGACTTTCATGCGATTTTCAATATTGGTGATTTTCGGAAAATTGGCATAATCCAATCCGCTGAAAATTTCATCCACAAACATTTTAGCCAAACGCTTCGGGGTTTCTTCCAAGCTATCATCGTTCAAATCTAAACCAATTAATCCCATAACCGCCCGCATATGCCGTTCAATGCCATCACGGCGTTCATCTTGTGATTGCGTTAATTCAATCATCGGGGTTTCAATCCCCTTTTCCAGCAAAGCGTTACGAACCTTAGCCGCTTCCGGTGAAATATTATTCATTATTTGTTCCTTAAATTAATTATCCGCATATTCTAGCAGAAATCCTAAAAATGATAATAGTAAAATGACCATAAATGAAATTTAACCAACACTATACTTCATAATAAAAATCAGATATATTAGTCAGATAGACGTGTAAACGTGCCTCTTACTAAAAATGGTTTTTATGAAAAAAATTTTTTTAATTTTAGCGATTTTATTTTCAGGAATTGTTCAAGCGAATGATTTTGTCGTTGATAATGTCGCTTCAATTGCCAAAAAATCACAAATTATGGATTTTCCCGGTTGCAAAAAATATGTAACTGAGCTAACTCAACATAATGCGGTCGAAATACTCGAAGATACGGCAGGTACCTATAAATTAAAAATTTATACGGAAGATGCCTGTGTTATCATCACTTGCACCAGAAGTATTTTAGGCACAAAACACTAACACAAAATACTGACAATAATGAGCCGGCTTAAATGCGGGCTTTTTCATTTACACATTTTGAACAAACGCCATTCCTAAGGTACAATAATATCAAATGACAACCTAAGGAAACGTGATGAACAATTTACTTTCACTCGAACAAGCTCTGGAAAATATCAATCAACAACTTTCATTCCCGACACAAACTGAAACCCTGCCATTAAATCAAGCACAGCAACGTATTTGTGCAGAAGATGTGATTTCGTCGATTAACGTGCCTTCCTTTGATAATTCTGCGATGGACGGCTATGCGGTGCGATTGGCAGATTTAGCACAATCCATGACATTATCCGTTGCCGGTAAATCTTTTGCGGGTAATCCATTCCAAGGGGAATGGGCTGCTAAAAGTGCGGTGCGAATTATGACCGGTGCAATGCTCCCGGAAGGTGCCGATGCCGTTGTAATGCAGGAGGAGGTAACTGTGAATGATGACGGCACAGTGACATTTGAGAAATTACCGAAAGCCAATCAAAATATCCGCCGAATCGGTGAAGATGTCAAAATCGGCGATGTAGTATTGAAAAAAGGCAAAAAATTGACCGCACTTTCATTACCGCTGCTAGCATCATTAGGCATCACACAAGTTCAAGTATTTCCACGCTTAAAAGTGGCGGTGCTTTCCACCGGCGATGAATTATTGCCGGTAGGTCAGCCTTTAAAACAAGGTCAAATTTATGACACAAACCGTTTTGCAGTAAAATTGATGTTGGAAAAATTAAACTGCGAAATTTTAGATTTTGGTATTTTACCGGATAACGAAACGGAATTTGAAAAAGCCTTTATTGATGCTCAAAGCCAAGCAGATCTGGTGATTACCAGCGGCGGTGTGTCTGTGGGCGAAGCGGATTTCACTAAAACCGTGTTGGAAAAAGTGGGACAAATCAATTTCTGGAAATTGGCGATTAAACCGGGCAAACCTTTTGCATTCGGCAAATTGAATAATGCTTGGTTCTGCGGTCTGCCGGGCAATCCGGTTTCTGCATTAGTAACCTTCTATCAATTAGTGCAGCCTGTTATTGCGAAATTAAGCGGTTACAGCGATTGGAAAAAACCACAAAAACTCACCGCACTTGCAGCAAATAACCTGAAAAAAGCACCGGGTCGTTTGGATTTCCAACGGGGCTTTTATCGTTTAAACGCACAAGCTCAGCTTGAAGTGCAATCCATCGGTTTCCAAGGCTCTCATCTGTTCAGCTCTTTTGTGGAAAGCAACTGTTTTATTGTGCTGGAACAAGATCGCGGTGACGTTACAGCGGGTGAAACCGTCACCATCGAACCGTTTAACGATATTTTAGGATAATCCATGGCTGAACTTTCCTACCAAGAAGAACTGCGTTATAACCGTCAGATCATTATGAAATCCATTGATTTTGATGGTCAGGAAAAGCTCAAAGACAGCAAAATGCTGATTGTTGGCTTGGGCGGTTTAGGCTGTGCGGCAAGTCAATATTTAGCGGCGGCAGGTGTGGGTGAATTGACTTTATTGGATTTTGATACGGTATCGTTGTCTAATTTGCAGCGCCAAGTGTTACATAATGACAGTCGATTGGATATGCCTAAAGTGGATTCCGCTAAAATAGCACTGGAACAATTAAATCCGTATATTCAAATTCATCCGATTAATCAAAAACTAGACGAAACCGCACTGGCTGATTTGGTAAAAACCGTAAATATTGTGCTGGATTGCACCGATAATGTGGATATTCGCAATCAATTGGATCGTTGCTGCGAACAAGCAAAAATCCCATTGATTTCAGGAGCGGCAATTCGGATGGAAGGGCAAGTTTCTGTGTTCACTTATGAAAATAACACGCCAACCTACCGCACTTTAAGCGGTTTATTCGGCGAAAACCTGCTAAGTTGCGTAGAAGCGGGCGTGCTCTCGCCGATTGTGGGTATTGTAGGTTCCATTCAAGCCTTAGAAGCCATAAAAGTGCGGTTAAAAATCGGTAAAAATTTATGTGGTCGATTATTGATGATCGATGGCATGAATATGTCTGTGCGGGAAATAAAATTACCCGCTTATTGAATAAATTAAAAAGAAAAAGAGCCGGGAATTCGGCTCTTTCGTTAATTTATTGTGCGGTTTGAGTTTTTTCTTCCTTCACTTCATCGGTTTTCACCTCATCCGTTTTCGTTTCGCTCAATTTATTTTCATCAACCTTAACATCAGCAGCATCGGATTCTTTCAATGCACTTGCCATACTGCCTAAGGTTTCCGCCATATTCTTTTTAACATCCGTTAGACTTTGGCTTACGGCATTCTTCACTTCTTCGGTTTTGGCCGATAATGCTTCTTTCACTTTATCAATAGCTTGCTGGGTCATTTCTTTCGCTTCAACCACTTTGTCATCAGTAGATTTTTGGGTTGCCGCTAATTTTTCCGCAGTTGCTTTTTCCAATTCGGCAATCTTCGCACTGGTTGCTGACTGTAAAGCGTCAAAACGCTGATTTGCTTCAAGTAATTGCTCTTCTGCATTTTTTTGAGCAGCTTGTGCCGCAACAACCTTCTCATTCGCCGCAGCAATTTGTTCATCTGCCTGCTTTTGAATTTCAGCGATTTTTGCATCTGCCGCTTTTTGTACTTCGGCAGATTTATCACAGGCGGTCAAAGTTACTGCCGTTGCCAATACACCGAAAGTTAAAAGAGATTTTTTTACCATACTCATTACTTGCTCCTAACATATTAATAAAAAAGGTGATTCTTGCTTCATCGAAACAATATATTCTTAAGATAAGTTCCGGTTTTGTATTTTCCACTGCGCTAACAAATTCTCTTCTTGCTTCGGCATTTGCAGATAAAAACCGTTTTGTCGAATATGTTGCAACACCTCTTGATTATCCGCCTGCACTAAGGATTTAGTACCTAACAGGTTAAATAACATGACAAATTGAGGTTGTCCGAATACTTGCAGCAACGATTCCGGCACGGCATCAAATTGATTGCGTTTTTCAATGTATAAATACATTCCCGCTTTGCGTTTACTGCGATAAATAGCACACAACATAATTGTACATCTCATTTTAATAAAATTTTATTGCTGATTCTATCGTAATTCATTATCATTTAAAATAATTTCCTGATTAGAGAATAATTTTATGGCAACGGATATTATCGAGCTCAAAACCGGTCAATTTTCGGCGATTGCTTTAACGATTAACAGTTCCAGTTTAACAACCATTAAACGTGCATTGAGCCGTAAAGTTAAAAGTTCGTCAATATTTTTTAAAGATATGTCAGTAGTGTTGAGTTTTACTCCATCATTAGAAAAAATCAACCTTGTCACATTGAAATCACACCTTACCGAATACGGTATCAACGTGATCGGTGTGACTGACTGGCAAAATAATTTACAAAAAGAAGTGCTGACAACGGCTGGATTGGTACCGCTAGGACAAACCTTACAAAGCAGTGATATTTTACCGGAATATCGTTATATCCCGCCGTTAATTTTAGAACGCGATATTGAAAACGGTGAAGTTATTTATGCCAAAAGCCAAGATCTGCTGATTTACGGCGACGTGAAAGAAGGTGCGGAAATTTTGGCTGACGGCAATATTCATGTGTACGGCAGACTGCAAGGCAAAGCTACTGCCGGCGTGAACACCAATAATGGTGTCATTTATACCCAATCTCTCGAAGCGGAATTTATTTCCGTAAACCAACGCTTTCTACACAAAGAAAACCTGCCGGATGCCTATTGGCTACAACCGGTACGTATTATTTCGGAAAAAAGCGGTCTGATTTTTCAACCGCTGCTAAAATCATAGGAACTACCAATCGTGTCAAATATTGTGATAGAAACTCAACACCTTACAAAAAAATTCGACCAAGTGACGGCACTTGACGATATTAACATTCAAATCAAAGAAGGCGAATTTGTCGCTATTATGGGTTCATCCGGTTCGGGCAAAACAACGCTAATGAATATTTTAACCGGCTTGGATACAGCAACGAAAGGTAAAGTAATATTAGACGGAACAGATGCGGCTCAATTAGATGAAATCGGTCGTCAACAATTTCGGGCGGAAAAAATCGGTTTAGTATTTCAACAATTCCATTTAATCCCCTATTTAACCGCAGTGGAAAATGTAATGCTGGCTCAACATTATCACAGTGTGGTAGATGAAGCTTCTGCCAAAGCTGTGTTAGAACAAGTGGGATTAGGTCATCGTATCAATCATCTGCCGAATCAGCTTTCCGGCGGAGAACAACAGCGGGTGTGCATTGCCAGAGCGTTAGTCAACCAACCGCCGGTGATTTTTGCCGATGAACCCACTGGAAATCTTGATGAAACAAATGAAAAATTGGTATTGGATTTATTGATTAATTTAAATAAACAAGGTCGTACTATCGTGATGGTGACGCATAATCCCGATTTGGGCAAACTCACCAACCGCATTATTTTCTTGCAACACGGCAAATTATTAAAGGAAGAAACAAATGAAATTGAATAAAATATTGACCGCACTTTTACTAAGTGCGGTTAGTTTAGGCTTAATTTCCTGTAACGATCAAACCGCACAAGTGGGCAAACCGGCTCCGGAATTAGCTGCCTTTGATTTACAAGGCAATGCGGTATCACTAGAAAATATCAAAGGCAACACCACGCTGCTCATTTTTTGGTCCGAAACTTGTGGCATTTGCGTGGCCGAATTAAAAGAATTTCAACAAATGGCGGAAAAACATCCCAACAAAATAAAACTGCTTGCCATTAATGTGGACGGTGAAAAGGCGGATACGCAAGCAGTAGTAAACAAGCGTCATTTAACCTTACCCGTAGTGAAAGATCAGCTTAAAATCACTGCGGAACGTTATCAATTACAAGGCACGCCGACATCATTTTTGATTGGAGCGGACGGTATTATTCAACAAAAATTTGAGGGTAAAATTGAAAAAAACGAATTAGAACATCTATTTACTCAAGGATAATTTATGAAATCTCTCTACCTGCTCCTGTTCCTGTTCGGTTCATTCTTTTTGATTTCCTCAAGCCATGCGGATACAGCTGATTCGGACAAAGGTCAACATTTATTTAAACGTAGTTGTGCCACTTGCCATGGCAGACAAGGCGAAAAAAGTGCAATGAATCAATCTGCCGTAATCCAAAAAATGAAAAAAGACGAAATTATCACCGCACTTCAAGCTCGTAAAAGTGGTGAAATCGATGGTGCGGGAAATATGGCAAAGTCCCGTTTAAGCGAGCAGGATATGCAACATATTGCAGAATACGTGGAAAGTTTAGGGAAATAGTAAAGGCGGTGAATACCGCCTCAGACCGCTGACAAACCTCTAGACATACATCTAGAGGTTTGCTCTAATAGGTCTATCGAAAAGGAAATGCCTATGCTCAAAAATTTTCTCTCCC
>NZ_SLYB01000023.1 GCF_004340985.1 Cricetibacter osteomyelitidis | reverse complement strand
GCGACTTCATCGCGGATAAACTCAAAATCAATGGCTTTAGCCACTTTGCGGACAAGATGGTCTTTGGGAACGAGTTGTTCGAGACTTATCATCTCAAGTTCATATTGAGGGGAGAGAAAATTTTTGAGCATAGGCATTTCCTTTTCGATAGACCTATTAGAGCAAACCTCTAGATGTATGTCTAGAGGTTTGTCAGCGGTCTGAAACGGCATCGAATGATGCCGTTTTTCACAAAATAATTAGTGAAATAAAAATTAACCGCGACCGTATTTTTTCAATTTTTTACGTAATGTACCGCGGTTGATACCAAGCATTGTTGCCGCACGGGTTTGATTACCGCGGGTGTACTGCATTACCATATCCAACATCGGATCTTCAACTTCTGATAGCACTAACTCGTAAAGATCATTCACATCTTGACCATTTAATTGTGATAAATAGTTTCTTAATGCTTGTTTCACAGAATCGCGTAACGGTTTGTTGGTTACTTGAGATTGTGCGTTTAGAGTAGACACCATAAGTGGTGATTCAGAATTACGTTGTTGTTCTAACATTGTTTGTTATCCATTTTAATAGTCTTAAAAAAATCTCTTAATGCCATCAGTTGAGCTTCCGGCTCAGTAATAGCATTAAAAGCCTGTTTAAAAAAGGAATCAGGTTGAATACTCGGCAAATACCAAGCCACATGCTTGCGGGCAATGCGATAGCCTTTCTCCGCACCGTAGAATTGGTGCAGAGCCTGAATATGGGCTAAAATCACACCGCACTTTTCGTCGAAACTTGGTTCCGATTCAACACTGTTTGATTCTAATAATTGTTCGACTTCACGAAAGATCCAAGGCTTACCCAACGCCCCGCGACCAATCATTACAGCATCGGCCCCGGTATAATTCAGCACGAATTTTGCTTTTTCGGCAGATGTAATATCCCCGTTGGCAATCACCGGAATATGCACCGCCTGCTTTACTGCTCGAATATTGTCGTATTCCGCTTCACCTTCAAACATACAGGTTTTTGTTCGTCCGTGAATCGTTAAAGCCTGAATACCCGATTGTTCGGCAATTTTGGCAATGTCCAGACAATTTCGATTGTCTTTATTCCACCCTGTACGGATTTTTAAAGTCACAGGTACGTTTACCGCATTCACCACAGATGTCAGAATTTTTTCTACTAAATCAGGATATTGCAATAGAGCAGAGCCTGCCATTTTGCGATTTACTTTTTTAGCCGGGCAGCCCATATTGATATCAATAATTTCTGCTCCGTATTCTACGTTCACCTGTGCTGCTTGAGCCATTTCATCAGGATCCGAACCGGCAATTTGCACGGCATTAATTCCCGCTTCATGGTGATGAGCCAAACGCAGTTTAGACTTTTCCGTATGCCACACATCCGGATTGGTGGACATCATTTCGGAAAAAGTTAATCCTGCACCATATTGGGCACATAATTTCCGAAAAGGTTGATCGGTGATTCCGGCCATTGGTGCCAACATAACACGATTTTTTAATTGATATTGACCAATTCGCATTACATTCATCCAATTTTACCATTACCTAATTATTCTTAACGCCTTTATCCGCCTGGCTCTTTCTACCTGCAAAGTCTAACCGACAAGGTGCGATATAATACGCACTTTTAATGCATTTGAAAAGAGTATTTTTTATACAAATGCGAATTTTTTTTAATTTTGTGACTTCGCTCAATATTTGGAGATAAAAGAAGCAAAAAATTAATGAATTTGATTGAAAAATTCACTAGTATGTGGTTTGCACGGTTAAAAGCTTAATATGCTAAGTTTTGCTTATGGACAAAGCCAATAATTTTTAACTCTCTCCCGTTTACGGGAGAAGGTTTGCCGGCAATCTGAGGAGGCAATATGCATCCGAAAATATTATAAAATTAGACTCACACCCCATTTCAGGATATCAAAAGAAAACTTGCTTTTATCCAAACTGCCGCTGGGTTTGCTGTCATCTGCTTTCTTTTCTTCCGTCATTGCACTGCGGTATTCGCCTTTGGTCACCGCGAGATCGTCGCGAGCTTTTTTGCGTAATATCTCGCATTGAGTATCATCCAATGCTTCACCGGATTTGATATGGCCAAACTTTTTGCGTTGGTAGGTCACATAATCCATGGATTTTTGATCGGCTTTGATGATTTCCAGGTTTTGTTCGCCAATGATATCTTCTAACGGATAAAAGAACACATATTGCATATAAATAAACTTATCTTCTTTGGCAAAATGATCGAGTTGGATACGTGTTAAGGTCGGATAAATACATTGTTCCGTTTGATTGCTTTTTGCCACCCAGATTTTTGCATTTTTATCGGAAAGTTGATAATCCGCACCGGCAAATTCCCCCGGGATCGGATCTTGTTTTTCGCCGGAAAATAATGAACAAGCACTCAGCAATGTCATTATACTTAATATTGAAAATTGCTTTAACATATTTAATTCCTTAAAAATTTATTGAAATTTAACCGCACTTTCCGCGTTGGCATTGCTATTTTGATTACTTGGTTTGCGGCGTTTACCGATATTTTTTGTATCTTTGTGACGTACCTTTACTTTTTTCTTTTGCTCGCTTTTCTTATCTTCTTTTTTCCGCTTGATACGGGCTTTTTGTTTTTTGGTGACGGATTTTACTTCACCGTCCTTTGGTGCTTTGGTACGGGGCTCTAAACCTTCGATAACACGGGGTTTAAGTTGTTCGTCCGTATAACGTTTGATTTTGCCTAATAGTTTGTAATCGTGTGCTTCCACAAAAGACACCGCCGTGCCTTTTTTGCCGGCACGAGCGGTGCGACCGATTCGATGTAAATAGGTATCCGCACTATATGGCAAATCAAAATTAAGCACGTGGCTGACATCATCAATGTCTATTCCGCGAGATGATACATCCGTAGAAATCAATACCGTCACTATACCGTTTTTCAGTTTATCAATAGCTTGGGTACGTTGGGTTTGTGCCATTTCCCCTTCGATATAGGTGCTGCGAATACCGCGTTTACGCAAGGTTTCCGATAATTCTCGTACATCTTCGCGACGGCGGACAAACACAATACCTCGGCTGACGTGCTCACTTGCGATAAAACGAGCCAGTAGCTTGATTTTATGTTCGTTGTTATCAGCGTGATAGAACCATTGTTGAATTTTTTTACGTTCGCGACGGCTTGGTTCCGCATCAATTTGAACGGGATCGTCCAATAAGCGTTGAGCAAAATCTACTAACAATTCGCCTTCTAAGGTGGCGGAAAATAACAATGTTTGTTTACGCCAACGGGTTTCGGCAGCAATTTTTTCCGCATCTTGCCCGAATCCCATTTGCAACATCCGATCCGCTTCATCGAAAATCAGAATTTCCACCGCACGGCAATCAAAGTTTTCTTCTTTGATGTATTGCAATAAACGTCCCGGCGTTGCCACTACAATATCCTGATTGCTATTAAACACTTCACCGTGATTGGTATAGGACACACCGCCGGTAATCGTAGTGATTTTTAAATTGGTAAATAGAGCTAATTCTTCCGCTTGTTCCGCCACTTGCATCGCTAATTCGCGTGTTGGAACCAGCACTAATACACGCGGAGCACCGGGTTTGTGGCGTGGGTAATCTAATAAATGCTGAATAGCAGGCAGTAAAAATGCTGCTGTTTTACCTGTGCCGGTTGGGGCGGAGCCTAACACATCCTGTCCTTCCATTGCCGCTGGGATGGCTTCCTGCTGAATGGCTGTGGGGCGTGTGTATTTTTTTTGTTGCAATGCCTTTAATAATTCCGGTGACAGATCAAAATCTGCAAAAGTCGGTAATTCAAAAGGCGTGTGTTCGTCATTTGGCGTTTCTGTATGTGGTGCATTCATAATTGGGTTTTATTCTCAATATAGGCAAGCTAAAATATTTGCGGGATTATAACATAAACAAGGACTATGTCAGAAGTTAATGTCAGGATTTACCTTTAAGCAATTTCATATCAATCAAGATCGCTGTGCAATGAAAGTGGGGACGGACGGTATTTTGCTCGGCAGTTGGGCGAATGCCGCAATGGCAACACAGATATTGGATCTCGGCAGTGGCACGGGATTGATTCCTTTAATGCTGGCACAACGAAATCGAACCGCTCAAATTAGTGGTGTGGAATTAGACGAACCGGCGTTTTTACAGGCCAAAGAAAATATTGAGCAATCTATATTTGCCGATCAAATTTGCCTTTATCATCAAAATATTGCTGAGTTTGCCCAAAAGTGCGGTAAAAAATTCGATTTAATTACGGCAAATCCGCCTTATTTTGCTCAAGGTTGTGATTGCCGCGATCCGCAACGGGATTTAGCCCGTTACACGCGGTTAAGCCATTTGCAGTGGCTGCGGACTGCCGAAAGTCTATTAACAGAACAAGGTAAAATTTGTTTTGTATTGCCTTTTACAGTTGGTGAATTATTAAAAACTCAGTTAAAACACACCGCACTTTTTTGTGTGAAACAATGCAATGTCATTACAAAAATCGGTAAAGTTCCCCAACGGGTGTTGTTGGAATTTGCTCGGCAATATTGTGCGTTAGACCTGTCAGAGTTAGTTATTTATAACGAACAAAATCAATATACCGATGAATTTGTGACATTGACGAAAGATTTTTACTTAAAATTCTAGGAACAAAATTTCAATATCTATTGTTTTAGAGTTAATTTAACCTCTTAATCCAAGGGAGAACTTAATGAAATCATGATTGGCGGTAAGTTTAGCTTTAGGTGTTTCTACATAGAAAAACGGCGTTATAAGAATAACACCGTTTTGTTTATCTGAGCTGTTGTTCGATGACTCCGCCGCCCAAACAGATTTCATTCAAATAAAAGACTGCAGATTGCCCCGGTGTTACGGCGATTTGCGGTTCGTCAAAACGCACTTCAATAGTGTCATTATCTAACGGAATGATTTCGCAAGGAATATCCGTTTGGCGATAGCGGGTTTTCACTGTACAACGCAATGGTGCGGTGATTGGGTGGCGATCCACCCAATGTAATTGCTGTGCAATCAACCCTTTAGAATATTGGCTTGGATGGTTATGACCCTGTGCCACAATCAATTCGTTATTCACTAAGTCTTTTTCCACCACAAACCACGCCTCTTCCGACATACCTTTAATACCGCCGATGCCCAAGCCTTTGCGTTGTCCCAGGGTGTGATACATCAAACCTTGATGGCGTCCGATTACATCGCCGTCAACAGTACGAATATTACCCGGTTGAGCCGGCAAATAGCGTGCTAGGAAATCTTTAAATTTACGTTCGCCGATAAAGCAAATACCGGTAGAATCTTTTTTCTTGGCAGTGATTAAGCCTAATTCTTCTGCAATTTGACGCACCACCGGTTTTTCTAAATCCCCAACGGGGAACAGGCTTTGTGCCACTTGCTCTTTACTTAATGTATATAAGAAATAGCTTTGATCTTTGTTATTATCCAAACCGCGTAGCAGTTGTGATTGATTGCCCACATCTCGCCGACGCACGTAATGCCCCGTTGCAATATAGTCTGCCTCTAAGTCTTCGGCAGCATATTGCAAAAACGCTTTGAATTTAATTTCTTTATTGCATAGAATATCCGGATTCGGTGTGCGGCCGGCTTTATACTCCAGTAAAAAATGTTCAAATACGTTATCCCAGTATTCCGCCGCAAAATTAATTTTATGTAAGCGGATACCAAGTTTATCGCATACGGCTTGTGCATCGGCAAGATCGGCGGCTGCAGTGCAATAATCCGTATCATCATCTTCCTCCCAGTTTTTCATAAACAAGCCTTCTACTTGGTAGCCTTGTTTTTTTAGGATGTAAGCGGATACTGATGAATCCACACCGCCGGACATACCTACGATCACTTTTTTTGCGGCATTTTGGGCGAGTTGTGCTGCACTTAAGCTCATCAAATTATCATAAGTAGGTGAATTGGGTTGCATAATCTATTCCTAAAGTGAGATTAATAAAAAAGTGCGGTATTTTTTACCGCACTTTTTATCAAATATGATAAAAGATAGCGGATCACAGAATGCGTTCCTGCTGTTGTAATTTTGCTAAGCGTTCTGCTTCCACAGCCATTTTTGCTTTACGGTTTTCACAAGGTTCGGGACAGTCGCATACTTTTTCCATCCCTAAAGTGCTGATACCGCCGCAGCTGCCGGCAATCGTTTTTCGTTTCACCATATAGCCGATAGCCATTGCTGCAATAATCACCACAAAGAAACCGAATGTAATAAAAAATAATTGCATAATTTATCCGTTATCCTACTTTTGTTCTAAAGTTGTTTTAAATGCCGATGACATTTTAATCTTAAAACCGTCATTTGTCTTGATAATTAAGTAAACCGCGATATTATTTTTTTCCGCTATGGCTAATGCCCGTTCTTCTCCGAGAACGAATAACCCGGTCGATAAGCCATCGGCAGTCATTGAAGTTGGCGATAATACGGTGATCGAAGCTAAATGATGGTGAATCGGAAAACCGGTTTTCGGATCAATTTCATGTGCAAAACGTTTTCCGTTTTCTTCAAAATAAATGCGGTAGTTACCCGATGTTGCCATTGCCATATTGCTTAAACCGATCACTTGTTCGATTGCTCGTGAACCGTCTAACATCGGTTTTTCGATGGCTATTTGCCAATCTTTATTTTCGATATTATGACCTTTGGTACGAAGTTCACCGCCGATTTCCACCAAGTAGTTGTCGATTTGTTGCTTTTCAAGAGCTTCTGCAGCGACATCAACGCCGTAACCTTTGGCAATGGAAGATAAATCAATATAAACTTGCGGCACGGATTTACTGAGTGTCCATTGACCGTCATTTTCCATTAAGTTGATTTTATCAATACCAATCCAATTTTTGCGTTCGGCTAACTGTTCGGAAAGAGGTTGGTGTTCGACACGTTTTTCAGGTCCGAATCCCCATAAGTTGACCATCGGACCTATGGTCACATCTAACGCACCATCAGTCACTTTATTGAGTCGAATCGCTTCTTTCATGACCGTAGCCAATTCCTGTGAAATAGCAATCGGCGTATTTACAGTCGTATTTTGGTTAAAACGGCTGAGTTCGGAATCTTTTTGATAGGTGGACATTTTATTATTTACATCCTGCAAGACGGTATCAATTTGTTGCTGCATGGTTTGCGGATCGATTTTTGGCTTACCGTTATCAATATATTTGATATGGTAAGTTGTGCCCATGGTTTTACCGCTTAAACTGATCAGTTTGGCGTTTTTATCACAAGCTGTAAGAAAAAAAGCCAGTATGAATAATGCCAACCAGCTTTGAATTTTTTTTAAATACATAATATTTTTAAATATTTAACCGCACTTTAGTTAAAAAGTGCGGTTAGTTTTTCAATTATTAACCACCGAAATCATCCAATAAGATGTTTTCGTCTTCAACACCTAATGATTTCAACATGTTGATTACTGCGGCATTCATCACCGGCGGTCCACACATATAGTATTCACAATCTTCAGGTGCTTCGTGATTTTTCAAGTAGTTTTCATAGAGCACATTGTGAATAAAGCCGGTGTAACCGTCCCAGTTATCTTCAGGAAGGGGATCGGAAAGAGCCACATACCATTTGAAGTTTGGATTTTCTGCTTGCAGCATATCGAAATCTTCAACGTAGAACATTTCACGTTTAGAACGGGCACCATACCAGAATGACATTTTACGTTTACTGTGTAAGCGTTTTAATTGGTCAAAGATATGAGAACGCATTGGCGCCATACCCGCACCACCACCGATAAATACCATTTCCGCATCGGTTTCTTTCGCGAAGAATTCACCGAACGGACCGGAAATCGTTACTTTATCACCCGGTTTTAATGACCAGATGTAAGAGGACATTTGACCCGGCGGTACATCAGGATTGCGTGGCGGAGGTGTTGCAATACGCACGTTAAGCATAATAATGCCTTTTTCTTCCGGATATGAAGCCATTGAGTAGGCACGGATAATATGCTCGTCCACTTTAGAGGTGTAACGCCATAAGTTAAATTTATCCCAATCTTCGTGGTATTCTTTCGGCACATCAAAGTCTTTATAATGAACCGTATGCGGGTCGGCTTCAATTTGAATATAACCACCGGCACGGAACGGCACTTCTTCCCCTTCAGGAATAGCCAATTTAAGCTCTTTAATGAAAGTTGCTTTGTTGTCGTTAGAAATAACGGTACATTCCCATTTTTTCACGCCAAACACTTCTTCCGGAAGTTCAACGTCCATGGAATTTTTCACGTTCACTTGGCAAGATAAGCGATAACCTTCTTTGGCTTCACGTTTGCTGATATGAGAAAGCTCTGTCGGCAGAATATCGCCGCCGCCGCTTTTCACTTTCACCACGCACTGACCACAAGAACCACCGCCACCACAAGCGGATGATACGAAGATCCCTTTACTTGCCAAAGCACCTAAAAGTTTGCCGCCGGCAGGTAATTTGATCGATTTCTCAGGATCATTATTAATTGAAATGGTAATGTCACCTGAATTCACTAACTTGGATTTCGCGAATAAAATAATGACTGCAAGCACTAATACGAGAACCGTAAAGGCTGCAATACCGAAAATAAAATTACTATCCATTCGATATGCTCCTTATAGCTGAATACCAGAGAATGACATAAAGCCTAACGCCATTAAACCTACGGTAATAAAGGTGATACCTAAACCGCGTAAGCCTGCCGGTACGTCAGCGTATTTCATTTTCTCGGTTAAACCGGCAAGTGCTACGATAGCTAACATCCAACCTGTACCTGCACCGATACCATATACTACGGATTCACCGAGGTTATAATCACGTTGTACCATGAAGGATACGCCACCGAAAATCGCACAGTTTACAGTAATTAACGGTAAGAAAATCCCTAATGCGTTATAAAGTGCCGGGAAGAATTTATCCAGCACCATTTCAAGAATTTGTACTAATGCCGCGATAACCCCGATAAACACGATGAAGTTTAAGAAGGTTAAATCTACGCCTTCAACTAATGCGCCGTCTTTTAATACGTGAGTATAAACCAATTGGTTTACCGGTACGGAAATACCTAATACCACGATTACCGCAATACCTAAACCGAATGCCGTAGAAACCTTTTTGGATACCGCTAAGAACGTACACATCCCTAAGAAAAAGGATAGTGCCATATTCTCAATAAAAACGGATTTTACGAATAAACTAATGTAATGTTCCATTTTATTTCTCCACTTGTTCAGGTTTCCAAGTTCTTAATCCCCAGATTAAAAATCCGATGATGAAGAATGCACTTGGTGCAAGTAGGAATAAACCGTTTGCTTGATACCAACCACCGTCTTGGATAGTTTGGAATACGGTCATACCGAATACTTTGCCGGAACCGATTAATTCGCGTAAAAATGCTACGATGATTAAAATTGCACCATAGCCTAAACCGTTACCGATACCGTCCACGAAACTTTCAAACGGAGGCTCTTTCATTGCAAAAGCTTCCGCACGTCCCATTACGATACAGTTGGTAATGATTAAGCCAACGAATACGGATAATTGTTTAGACAATTCATAAGCATAAGCACGTAATACTTGGTCAACCAACACCACTAAAGAAGCAATGATCGCCATTTGTACAATAATACGAATACTATTAGGAATGTAATTGCGGATCATCGAGATAAAGCAGCTTGAAAACCCTGTTACCAAACTTACCGCAATCGCCATTACTACCGCGGTTTCTAATTTGGTGGTTACCGCTAAAGCAGAACAGATACCTAAAATTTGTAATGCGATAGGGTTATTATTTGCGACCGGTGCAAGCAATAACTCTTTTAAACGTTTATTATCAGCCATTATAATGCTCCTGCTTTCACTTTTTCGAGGTAAGGGCCAAAGCCGTTTTTGCCGAACCAGTAATCAAATGATCCTTGTACACCGTTGGTGGTCAAGGTTGCACCTGAAAGTCCGTCTACACCGTGAGCCGCATCGGAAGAAGCACCTTTACCGATATGTAAAGCCACTTGCCCTTCGGCATTAAACAGTTTTTTACCGACAAAGTGTTTTTGCCATAATGGATTGGCGATTTCACCGCCAAGACCGGCTGTTTCACCTTGTTCATAGTAAGTGATACCTTTAATGGTATCCGCATCAGTATCTAATGCCACAAACCCATACATCACAGACCATAAGCCCGTACCGTACATTGGTAATACGATTTGAGTCACTTTACCTTCAGCGTTTTTCACTAAATAAACTTCGGCTAATTTTGCCCGCACTTTAATACCGGCTTTATCATCCGCAGGTTCAATAGCAATACGTTGAGCCGGATCTTTTACTGCGACTTTCGCATCAAAAGTACCGCTTTGTTCAACATAATCACCTGTTGCAAGATCTACTAAACGCGGTTCGATACGTTCTGCATAGACTGCTTTAATATTGGTTTTCGGTTCTAGAAGACCTGCAACGCTTAAGATATTTCTTTGTTTATCCAGTAATTTTTGTTCTTCTTGTGTCGGTTTTAATGCAACGGATGCACCTGCAACGATAATAGAACAAATCAAGCTCACTAAAACAACGACTAATATTGTTCCGCTTGTGCTGTCTTTATTAAACTTAGCCATTACGTGCTCTCCTACGTTTAATATTACCTTGAACAACCAGATAGTCGAAAATCGGTGCCCATAAGTTTGCGAACAATATCGCCAACATCATACCTTCGGGATATGCCGGGTTGACCACACGAATTAACACTACCATCACACCGATTAATGCACCGTACCACCATTTACCTTTGTTGGTGAAAGAAGCAGATACCGGATCCGTTGCCATAAACACCATACCGATTGCGAAACCACCTAAAACCAAGTGCCAATGCCAAGGCATTGAGAACATTGCATTAGTGCTTGAACCGATTAAGTTGAATAAGGTTGCGGTTGCAGCCATACCGATCATCACACCGGCGATAATACGCCAAGAGGCGATACGTGCGAACACAATAATAGCACCACCGATTAAGATCATTAGGGTAGAAACTTCACCCATAGAACCCGGAAGGTTACCTAAGAAGGCATCCATCCAAGTAATCGGTTGACCGGTCGCAACGTGTTTTAACGCAGCTTCGCCGCCTACAGACCATTGAGAAAGTGCTGTGGCACCAGAGAAACCGTCAGTTGCCGTCCATACGCTGTCACCGGAAATTTGTGCTGGATAAGCAAAGAATAGGAACGCACGACCGGCCAAAGCAGGGTTCATAAAGTTTTTACCTACACCGCCGAATACTTCTTTCGCTACCACTAAACCGAAAGTAATACCGAGAGCAGCTTGCCATAGCGGCAATGTCGGTGGCACGATTAATGCAAACAAGATAGTTGATACGAATAAACCTTCGTTTACTTCATGACCGCGAACGATAGAGAAAATTAACTCAACCGCCGTACCGACCGCAAATACTGTAATGTAAATCGGCAAGAAGAACATTGCACCAAGCAACATTTTGCTGCCCCAGCCTGCTTCGGCACCTAAGGTTGCGCCTAAGGTTTGGGCAAGGGAATAATGCCAGTCGTTTGCGATCAGGTCAGAAATATTGCCTAATTGCAATGCTGCGGCAATGGCTTGGTTACCCACGTTGAACATGCCGTAGAACATTGCCGGAAATAACGCCAGCCATACAGTAATCATCATACGCTTGGAATCCAACGCATCACGTACCTGTGTGCCGTTTTTGGTTACAGTCCCCGGCGTGTACACCAAGGTGTACATTGATTCAAATAATGGATATAACTTGCTGTATTTACCACCGGGTAAAAACGCAGGCTCCATTTTTTCAAAAAGATGTTTTAAACCCATTTTTAACCTTCCTTCTCAATCTTAGTCAGCACATCACGCAAGATTGAGCCATATTCGTATTTGCCCGGGCACACGAATGAACAAAGCGCTAAATCCTCTTCATCCAACTCTAATGCACCTAGTGCTTGAGCACCGTCGGTATCGCCGACAATCAAATCACGCAGCAATAATGTTGGCAAAATATCTAACGGCATTACACGCTCATAGTTACCGATTGGCACCATTGCACGCTCACCGCCGTTTACCGCCGTTGTGAAGTTGAACAGTTTTTTTACAAAGTGACCCAAGGTTGTACGGGTAATGGAATATTTATTCGCACCCGGTGCGATCCAACCGAGAAATTCTTTTTCATCACCTTCCGCCAATACGGATACTTGCAAGTGATAACGACCTAAATAATCGTGAGCAGCTTTAGCAATTACACCGTTTAATACAGAACCTGAAACAATACGGTTATTGCCGTCTTTTAATTCGCCTGCGGTCAATTGGCTTAAATTTGCACCTAATACGGTGCGTACTAAACGCGGATTTTTCACTTGCGGACCGGCCACAGACACAATGCGTTCCGGGTTGATTTCACCGGTAGTGAATAAGCGACCGTATGCAATCACGTCTTGATAGTTAATAGACCATACTACTTTATTTAAGCTCACTGGCTCGATAAAGTGAATATGGGTACCTGTTAAGCCTGCCGGATGCGGGCCGCCGAAATCATGAATGGCAAGATTAGCAATATCCGCAGTCGGAATATTGGTATCGCCGGCTTTACATAAATGTAATTTGCCGTCATTTAAGCGACTTAATACTTGCAAGCCGTTAACGAAATCGTCCCAAGCTGCTTTTAAAATCACTTCCGGATCGGCTGCTAACGGATTAGTATCCATTGCATTAACAAAGATTGCTACCGGTTTGCTGTCCACCGCAGGGACTTTACTGAACGGACGAGTACGCAATGCAGTCCATAAACCGGATTCCTGCAAATTTTTGCGAATTTGATCCGCACTTAATGTGCTTAACTCTGCCGCAGAGAATTTATCGAAAGTAATTTGATCATTACCTTCAACTTTAATCACCACGGATTGTAAAATACGCTTATCGCCACGGTTAATTGCACTAATGGTACCGGCAGCCGGTGCAGTAAAAATTACGCCCGGATTCTTTTTGTCTTCAAAAAGAATCTGACCTTTTTTAACCACATCGCCTTCGCGAACCTTCATAGAAGGACGCATCCCCACATACTCTTCACCAAGCAAAGCAACTTCAGTGATAGCAACGCCATCACGGATTACCTGCTCCGGTTTTCCGGCAATCGGAAGATCCAAGCCTTTTTTAATCGTAATCATATTGTTTGCACTACTTTTAGTTAGATTAAAAATACAGTTAACGCCCAAACGTTAACCTCGTCTTGAGTATGATCTTTCTTATGAACTCAAAATAAACTCATAAAATCAATCGTTTAATAATAAAACTCAAATTCTGTATTGCATTATTGAACGGTTAAAAAACATACGCTCAATATACTGTAAATTCTGGATAAAAATTGACGGCTTATTTTAACGAAAGATGGGCTTGCTTACCACCTAAACAGACTGTTTTTGTCAAAAAAATGTAACTTTTTTGAAACAAATCAATTTTTATCGTTAAGTTATAACTCCAAATGGGTATTCGATTATTACTTATATTTTTCTTAGTCAGACCCAATAAAACACTATACAATTTAAAATAAGTTTGTAAGAATACCATAATTCATGAAATATAAGGAGAACGACCAATGCTTAAATCATTCAAAACGCTTTCAGTGGCGAGCATCATCGCAGGAAGTCTTGCATTGACTGCTTGTCAAACACCAAGCAACACTCTGTCTTTCAGTGTACCTTCACCTACATTATCACAATTTAATTTGGCTAACCAAAGCAATGTCGTGTTGAATGTCGTGACAAAAGATGAACGCAGCAAGCCGGAAGTGTCCAGCTATGTGCGTAGCAATCAGATCCAAACATTATCCGCCTCTCCGGAGCCGGTGCGATTATTCCAACAAATTTTCCAACAAGATTTTAATAGCAAAGGTTTCCGTTTGGGAACACCGTCAGCATCCAATACAAATGTCTTAATTAATATTAAACATTTTTATGCTCAGGTGGACGAAGGCAATCTACGTTATAAAGTCAGCAGTAAAATTCAGTTAGAAGTGCATATTCAAGGCTCAAAAGGTAATTTCACTAAAAATATCGGCGGCACAAAAACTTATGAAGGGGCATTCGCCGCAAGTAATGAAAATATTCAAAATGTGTTGAATGACAACTTAAAAGAAGTTGCCGAAATGATTTATAAGGATCAGGAATTAGCTGACGCAATTCGTCGTTATAATTAATTTATGCAAAATATTGAATATTATACGGGGAAAGTGCGGTCAGTTTTGACCGCATTTTTCTTCTGTTTATTGATGTTTTTATAGGTAAACAAACAATGTCAGTTATTTTTTCAATTTTAAAATGGAGTGTAATTCTGGTTGTCGGAATCGGAATTGCCGTCTTCGCCTTTATTAATTTTCACCCGACTTTTGGTGGGAAGCCGAATGAAGCAAGTTGGAAAAAAATTCAAAATTCACCGCACTTTAATGGTGAAATTTTTGAAAATTTCGAACCAACCGAAGTAGAAATTACCGACGGTGGGAATTCAGAAAAGCCGAGTATGATTGAATGGCTCAGCGCTGTTACTAATCCGCCGCCGGGCAAACAACCGGAACAACCTTTACCGAGTGAAAAAATTGATCTTAACAAATTACAGAATAATCATTTTATTTGGCTCGGTCATTCCGGTTTATTGTTTAAAATGGATAATAAAGTTATTGTTGCGGATCCCGTATTTTATCGTGCTTCGCCGATTATATTGGGCGGTGCTCCGTTTCCTATGGAATATACTCCGATTAGTGCTGATTTTCCTGAATTTATTGATATTGTTGTGATTTCTCACGATCATTATGATCACTTGGATTATAAAGTGATAACAGAAATTAAAGATAAAGTCGGTCGTTTTTATGTGCCTTTGGGTGTAAAAGCGCATTTACAGCGTTGGGGCGTAGCGGATGATAAAATTGTGGAAATGGATTGGTACGAACAGGTGAAACAAGATGATTTGGAATTTACCTTCTTGCCGTCTCGTCACTTCAGCGGACGCAGTTTAAGTAATCGTAATAGTACGTTATGGGGAGCTTGGTCAATTAAATCATCCGACTTCTCTTTATATTTTAATGGAGATAGCGGCTACGGTAAGCATTTTGCTCAAATTGGTGAGAAATACGGACCGTTTGATTTAGCTTTTATAGAAAATGGGGCTTATAATCAAAATTGGGCGTTAATTCATATGTTTCCGGAGCAATCAGCACAGGCCGTAGAAGATGTAAAAGCCAAAGTGGCTGTTCCGATTCATTGGGCAAAATTTGATTTGGCTTATCATAATTGGAAAGAGCCTATTGAACGTTTCACTAAAGCTGCCGAAGGAAAATCTTATGAAGTGGCGACACCTAAAATTGGTCAAGTTTTTTCTCTTGATAATTTACCGAAAGAAAAATGGTGGGAAAAGGCGAAGTAAGCGAATAAGCAAAAGTGCGGTCAATTTTGACCGCACTTTGTGTTAATGCTCGAAATGAACTACAAAATCATTTTCACAATATGATCCGCTTTCACACGGGCAAAACGTTTTAACAATTTTTGCACCGGAGCAGGGTAATCTTCTATTTCATCCAGTTCGGTATAATTTTTCAATACTTGCGTATGCTGACGGATTTGCTCTAATTCCGCTAACACTTGCTGGCGTAATTCCTGTTTCGGATCGTCAATTAACAAACCGTTTTCCGCATCCAATCGCCATGCACGCGGGTTGAGATTGTTACCTGTGAGCAAAATATAACGATCATCTCCCCACACGCCTTTTAAGTGATAGCTGTTATCACCGTGCTTCCAAGTGCGGATCACCAACTGTCCGTTATTAATTTCCCATTCAAATTTTTTGCTGAATGCCCGTAGGTTTTTTTCATATAAATAAGGCAACGCACCGGCAATTTTAAACGGTTGATCCGGCGGAATATAGAAATCGTTGGCGGTTTTATCACCCACAATAATTTCTACTTGTTTTCCTTTCGACAACAAACGGCTAATGCGTTTTTGCAAGGTTCGGGGGAAATTAAAATAAGGCGTACAAATTACTAATTTTTCTTGTACTAAAGCAAATAAATCCTCAATAGTGCGATTCAGCATATTGCCGTTCGCCCCTAAGCCGAATAACGGCGTGATGGATAAATTTTCTGTAGAACTGACCGCACTTTTAAGCCGGTATTGCCCTTCGGTGGCAAGCTGTTTGCGGAATGCTCGGATATTATTACGCAATTCTTTGGTGTTCGGGCGATTGCTGTCATCCAATGGATTTACCGCGCTCGGATCGCATAAATGCTCATTAATAAATTGCACCATAGAATCCGCTAAGGCAGCGTTAGTGATTTTTTGATAGCGGTCGTAACGGTATTTATCTAATTGATTCAGATATACATTATTAATACTTGCACCACTGTATAGAATGGTGTTATCAAACACAAAACCTTTAATATGCAGCACACCGAACACTTCGCGCGTATTAATCGGTACGCCCCAAAAGAGATTATTCGCCTGCAGATTGCGACGTTGTTCGCAATACCAATCCGCATTGGTGGTGGTTTTTTCCGCCCCCAATAAGTTTCGTTGTGCCCGATGCCAATCCACTAAGATTTTAATATCCAATTCGGGATTTTTGTCTTTGGCTTGGTAGATTTCATCTAAAATCAACTGACCCGCTTCATCTTTTTGCCAATAAAGTGCGGTCACATAAATTCGTTTTTTTGCATTACGGATCAGCTCGATAATCTGTTCACGAAATGCCGACGGCGAATGAATAAATTCCACGTTTTCCGCCTGTAAAGGCAAACGCGGCAATGCCGCCATATTATTTAAAGCTCTTTGGGTTTTACTGATTAACATAGTTTTTTATCAATATTTCAACTTTTAACGCCGTAGTGTACCGAATTTAGGCGGAATTGCCAAAGATAATCGTGAGAAAAATTATTTTTTCCGCTATAATTTCCCGCAATTAATGACCTGATGGAAATCTTCCAATATGAAAAAACCGATATTCCAACAAGCGGATAACGGCAAACGCTTTCAACAACGCGATAGCCATTCCCGCAATGAGCGTTCGGAACGTTCCCGTAACCGCAATGAAAAATCCGCTGAAAATAAACCGCACTTTGGCAATAAAAAGCCGTTTAATAAAAAACCGTTTGCCGATAGATCGGAACAAACCGCACCGCAAATCAGCGAAACGACCTTGCAAACCGTTCGCGGTAATCATGTTAAAGTTTTGGTAAAAGGTGATGGTGTTGGTTTTAAAGAAAAGAAAACCGGTCCGTTATCACCCCGTGCACCGGAAAAAATCCGCAAAAATCGCTCCGAAGAAATGAAAGTCTATGGTGAAAATGCCTGCTTGGCATTGTTTGCCGAACGTCCGAAATCCATTGTGCGGTTGTGGGCGAATGTGGAAATAGCGAAAAAAATCGGTGAAATCACCGGCTATCTCGCGGCTAATAAAAGAGCCTACCATATTGTGGATAATCAAGAATTAGAACTGGTCAGCGGCACGGAACATCACGGCGGTATCTGCTTGTTAGTGAAAAAACAACGTGCTTTTGGGTTAAAAGGCTATCTTGATGTGCCGCGTCAACAAGACTGCTTGCTGTTATTAGACGGTGTACGTAATGCTCATAATATCGGCGGCGTGCTTCGCACCGCTGCGTTTTACGGTGTAAAAGGCGTAATTGTGGATGATGCGGAATTGCTCAATTCGGCCGCTGCAATGCGGGTAGCGGAAGGTGGAATGGAATTCATCAAGGTTTTAGAAACCGACTGCACGGATAATGCGTTGCAACAGCTGCGTGATGCGGGTTATCAAATCGTGCATATCACCCGCCATAAACAAGCCAAATCGTTAGGCAATACGCAATTTGCCGATAAAGTGGTGTTTATATTAAGCGAAGCGGTGAACGAGCAGTTGAATTATCCGCAAGATACCGAAATCGTACTTTCTCACAATAATCCGTTGAAAAATGGCTTAAATGTGGCAGTTACTGCCGGCGTGTTATTGGCAAAATGGTATTTTCGTTAAAATTTAAACTCAACGTTGGGGTTTACTATGCTTATTAATTTTAAGCCGAAATCACTCGGGCAAAAGGTAAACAAACGATTTCCGGGGCGGAAGTAATCGTATTGCAAGCCGTTGAACAAGTTGAACTTTATACGCAGCAGCGTCCGAGTGATGAATTGATTGCAGAAGATCGGCTTTTGCTCGTGCGGATGCGTAAATTAAAGTTTATCTGCGTGATGAATTAACACGAATTTTTCCCATAATTCATCCGCACTTTCACGATGTTGCGGGTCGTTAATAATGCAGTTGGTAATAGGGCAAACCTTCTGGCAGGTAGGTTTGTCATAATGCCCGACACATTCTGTGCAAAGCACGGGATCGATCACATAGATTTCATCGCCAATGGAAATGGCTTCATTCGGGCATTCCGGCAGGCACATATCGCAATTTGTGCATTTTGTGCTAATCAGTAGTGCCATTGAATATTCCTTTGTTGATGAAAATGAGAGTAGAGTTGTAAAGGTCGGCAATTATAATCAAAAGAGCACAAAAAACAACCTTTTTTAAACTAGGGATTTTATGAGTAAAAAACAAGATATCAAATTACCGCCGTGGCTGGTGGTAGCGTTATTGGTGTTGGGGATTATTTATCAACTCTTTTTTGCCCCGCCGAAAAATACCGAATATCCATCATTGGGAAAACAAGATGTATCAAATACCATCATCGCCGATTATGATGTGAAAATGCGGGATGATGCCATCGGGCAAAATAAAAATGCTAAAACCGATTACTATATGCTGGCTTTGTCTTGGTCGCCGGGTTTTTGCGACATGCAACGCAAGCAAAATGGTAATCGGTTACCGCCGTCATCGCAATATCAATGCGGCACAAAAAATCAATTTGGCTGGGTGATCCATGGCTTATGGCCGCAAAATGCCAATGCGAAAAGCGTAAGCGATCATCCGCGTTTTTGTCAGGGTGATTTACCGCCACTAAATGAAAATCTGCTCAAACATTATTTGTCGGAATCACCGGGAGCGAAATTATTGCAGGGCGAATGGGAAAAACACGGCGCTTGTGCTTTTGACAGTGCTGAACAATATTTTGAAAAACAGCGGGAATTATACCGCACTTTGGTGTTGCCAAAGAATGAAATGTCCCGTTCCGAATTATTTAAATGGATGAAAAAACATAATAAGCAGTTGACGAATAGATATTTAAGAGCGAGCCATAACGAGTTGTTTATTTGTTATAACAAAAATTGGCAGACTATGGATTGCCCGAAGAACTAAAAAATCGTTTTAATTGAGAACGATTTTTGATAAATTTTGTTCTGATGTTTATTTAGAATTATAAAAAAAATAAAAAGTAACCTAATTTATTTGATCTAAACCAGTTATTTTTTGTTGTGAACTGGTATAATGCGAGCAGTTTTTCAATTTAACACACATATAAGAGAGGATTAATCAATGTCAGTAATTAAAATGACCGATTTAGACTTAGCGGGTAAACGCGTATTTATTCGTGCGGATTTAAACGTACCGGTAAAAGACGGTGTGGTAACTTCTGATGCACGTATTCGTGCCACCATTCCGACATTAAAATTAGCCCTTGAAAAAGGCGCTAAAGTGATGGTGACCTCTCACTTAGGTCGTCCGACAGAAGGTGAATTCAATGAAGCCGATTCTTTACAACCTGTTGTTGATTACTTGAACAAAGCCTTGGATGTACCGGTTCGTTTAGTACGTGATTACTTAGAGGGCGTTGAAGTGAACGCGAATGAAATCGTAGTGCTTGAAAACGTACGTGTAAACAAAGGTGAAAAGAAAAATGATCCTGAATTAGGTAAAAAATATGCTGCACTTTGCGATGTATTTGTGATGGACGCATTCGGTACGGCTCACCGTGCTCAAGCGTCGACTTACGGTGTGGCACAATTTGCTCCGGTTGCGTGTGCAGGCCCATTATTAGCCGCTGAATTGGATGCGTTGGCAAAAGCATTAAAAGAACCGCAACGCCCAATGTTGGCAATTGTAGGCGGTTCTAAAGTTTCCACTAAATTAACCGTATTAGATTCTCTTTCAAAAATCGCAGACCAAATCATTGTGGGCGGCGGTATCGCGAATACCTTTATTGCAGCACAAGGCCACAACGTAGGTAAATCTTTATACGAAGCAGATTTAATTCCTGAAGCACAACGCTTGGCTGCAAGCACCAACATTCCTGTACCGGTTGATGTACGTGTAGGTACTGAATTTTCCGACACTGCCCCGGCAACTGAAAAAGCGGTTAACGAAGTTGCGGACAACGAATCTATTTTCGATATCGGCGATAAAACGGCAGCTCAATTAGCCCAATTAATCAAAAATGCGAAAACTATTCTTTGGAACGGTCCGGTCGGCGTATTCGAATTTCCTAATTTCCGTAAAGGTACCGAAGTGATTTCTAACGCTATCGCAGAAAGCGAGGCATTCTCTATCGCAGGCGGCGGTGATACCTTGGCGGCTATCGATTTATTCGGTATCGCAGATAAAATCTCTTATATTTCTACCGGTGGCGGTGCGTTCTTAGAATTTGTAGAAGGCAAAGTATTACCGGCTGTTGAAATTCTTGAGCAACGTGCGAAAGGTTAATAACCATTAATAATTTAGGTGTATGTAAATACGTCCTACAAACAGATTTTAATTTTAATTGACGCATTAAGCGTCCAAATCCAAAAGGAAAACGAAAATGGCTAAATTATTAGATATCGTAAAACCAGGCGTATTAACCGGTGATGATGTGCAAAAAGTATTTGCTTACGCAAAAGAACACAACTTTGCTATCCCGGCGGTCAATTGTGTCGGTTCTGACTCCGTAAATACAGTATTGGAAACTGCGGCACGTGTAAAAGCACCGGTTATCGTACAATTCTCTAACGGTGGTGCGGCATTCTATGCCGGTAAAGGTATCAAACCGGCAAGCGGTGCGCGTCCGGATGTATTAGGTGCTATCGCCGGTGCAAAACACGTTCATGCTTTAGCGGAAGAATACGGTGTGCCGGTCATCCTTCATACCGACCATGCAGCGAAAAAATTACTTCCTTGGATCGATGGTCTGCTTGAAGCGGGCGAAAAATACTTTGCTGAAACCGGTAAACCGTTATTCTCATCCCATATGATCGACCTTTCTGAAGAATCAATGGAAGAAAATATGGCAATCTGCCGTGAATATTTAGCGCGTATGGATAAAATGGGGATGACCCTTGAAATTGAAATCGGTATCACCGGCGGTGAAGAAGACGGTGTAGATAACTCAGATGTGGATGAATCCCGTTTATATACTCAACCGGCAGACGTACTTTATGTTTACGACCAATTAAACCCGGTAAGCCCACGTTTCACAGTGGCGGCTGCATTCGGTAACGTACACGGCGTTTATAAACCGGGCAACGTGAAATTAAAACCATCTATCTTAGGTGCATCGCAAGAATTTGTTTCTAAAGAACGTAATCTTCCGGCAAAATCAATCAACTTCGTATTCCACGGCGGTTCAGGTTCATCTCGTGAAGAAATTCGTGAAGCAATCAGCTACGGTGCAATCAAAATGAACATTGATACGGATACTCAATGGGCCGCGTGGGACGGTATTTTGCAATTCTACAAGGCAAACGAAGCATACTTACAAGGTCAATTAGGTAATCCTGAAGGCCCGGATGCACCAAACAAAAAATTCTACGACCCACGTGTGTGGTTGCGTAAAATGGAAGAGTCAATGTCTAAACGTTTAGAGCAATCTTTTGAAGATTTAAACTGTGTAAATGTTTTATAATTGAGCAAGAAGAAAAATATTTTCAAGACCGTACTTTAAGTGCGGTCTTTTTTATGGGAAAATTTGCGACATAACTTTTTTTTCAAAGGATTATATATGCTTGCAATATTAAAAACGCATAAAATACAAATTCTAGTGAATATTGCGATTGCCTTATTTTTTCTGCTTTTATTGCTTTTCCCTAAAGGTTATAACTATTCCCCGTTGTTTTTAGGCGTGATTGCATTAGGCTATTTAATTTATTATTTGGCAATAAAAAAACAAAAATGGCACTTAATAAAGGAAGAAAAATGGTTGGCATTCAGCTATGTATTTTACTTTGCCGTTTTTGTCTTATCTTTAGCAGTACACCAAGATAAGTTGAACACGTTGGATAATCCGACGAAGGTATTGTTATTTGTTCCGTTATTATTGCTTTTTAGGCAATTTCCTATCAACTTGAATATGTTGCTGCATGTCATTCCATGGGGGGCATTCATTGCGGGGGCGATCAGTATTTATCATCGTTTTATTATGCATCATCCTATGGGATTTGGTGATAAGATTATGCATATTCAAGGCGGTGGCATGGCAATGTCATTAGCTATGTTTTCGTTGGTGGTTACCATTTATTTTGCTATTCAAAAACGTTATAAACTCACCGCACTTTATTTAGTTTTCACTTTAATGGGGATGATGTCCAGTTTCCTTTCCACCGCTCGCGGTGCATGGATTGGTTTGCCTTTTGTTGTGCTTTTTATTATTTGGACTTATCGTCGTTCTTTATCAAAAACTGCACTTACTTCATTTTTTGGCTTGATTACATTGTTGGTGGTTGTTCTGACATTTATGCCACATAGCCAAATTATTAAGCGTTTTAATCAAGCTCAAAGTGATATTACAAAATATGTAGAGAAAAATAATGGTGCAACTTCTTTAGGGGCAAGATTTGATATGTGGAAAAGTGCTTGGTTAGCAGTACAGGAAAAACCGCTATTAGGTTGGGGGGAAGCGGGAATCAGGCAGAAAAAACAACAGCAAGCAAAAGAAAAGATTATTCATCAGGAGGCAGTAAGATTTGGTCATGCTCATAATCAATATATCGATGATTCGGCAAAACGGGGTATTATCGGATTGTTTGCGTTGTTATCAGTCTTTTTTGTGCCACTTATATTATTTTGGCGAAAATTAAACGGTGCAACGCTAGAACAAAAAACAGTTGCTTTGCTGGGAACCGTACATATTGTATCAATGATGTTCTATTGCTTAAGTCAAGGTTTTTTTGCTCATAATTCTGGCAATATTTTTTATTTCTTTTTGGTGATAGTCTTTTATGCCGTAATGAAATATAGCCTAAAAGATAAACAGGAAAAAATTTAACAGACAAAAATAATGCCGGAAATATTCCGGCATTATTTTACTTAATTAAAACTATTACATTGACTTGGGTCACCGCTTTGCAACCCGCGTTTAAACCAAGCTAAACGTTGGGCAGACGTGCCGTGAGTGAAGCTATCCGGTATCACATAACCTTGACTGCGTTTTTGCAAACGATCGTCACCTACGGCTTCTGCAGCGTTAAAGGCCTCTTCCAAGTCGCCGGTTTCCAATAAATTATTTTGGGACGCTTGATATCCCCACACACCGGCAAAACAGTCCGCTTGTAATTCCAGTTTTACGGAAAGTTGATTGGCGACTTTGCTGTTTGATTGTTGTTGAGCCTGGCTTACTTTCGGCAAAATACCTAATAAGTTTTGTACATGATGGCCGACTTCATGAGCGATAACATAGGCGAAAGCGGTATCACCCGTAGCACCGAGCTTGTTTTTCATATCACTATAAAAAGACAAATCTAAATAGACTTTTTGATCGTTAGGGCAATAAAAAGGCCCCATTGCCGCTTGTCCTGTACCGCAGCTGGTACGTGTTGCACCTGAATAAAGCACCATTGTCGGCGGCATATAACGTTGCCCGTTTTGACTGAAATAATATTGCCAAGTGCTTTCCGTATCCGCTAACACAACACGGGCAAGCGAATTAAGCTGTTGTTCTTCCGTTGTGCTTAAAGATGAAGATGATCCCACTGAATTATCGGTACCCATTGCACCGACCAAACCGGATAAATCTACTCCATAGTAGGAGCCGACCAATAAGATAATAAATCCTAGGATTCCGACACTTTTTTTACCGCCACCCAGAGAACCGCCGGATTGACGACGGTCTTCTACATTTGAACTTTCTCTACGGCCTTGCCAACGCATAATTGTCTTCCTTTTATAAATACTAAATAAATTCATCGAAATTATATTTGATTTATATTCAAACACACAGAAAAAATTGTATTTTTTTAACCGCACTTCTTTACAAATTAAAATAATCCAAGTAAGTTGGAACCTGAATAAAGTAGGGAGTCAGGTTATGAAATTAAGCCGTACTGCACTTTTTATCGGGACTGTTTTAGTTTCAGTTGCCGTCAGTGCAAATCAAACAGATGCTCAGGCAAATACTTGGGTAGATAGTTCTCATCAAACCGTGCGTACAACATTGCATGATTGGGTGAATACGTTAGATAACTGGATTGGCGTACCAGATCCGAATAAACCTGCTACTGCTACTTTGCGGGTGATGATGGATTCTCAATGGAATCATTACGATCATTTATCTTTTAAACCCCGTGTACGATTAAAAGTGCGGTTGCCCGGCTTAAAAAATCGTTTTAGTTTGGTGGTGGGAGATGAGTCCTTAGATAACGAACTACAAGGCGGAGCAGAAAGCAGTGCGGCCAGACCGATAGCGAATAAACGACGTTGGGATAACCAACAAAACCGTGATGATAACTCATCTCTTGCATTGCGTTGGTCGGCATTCAAAAAATCCATTGATGCAGAAATAGATTTAGATTTGGGGATCCGTAAGTGGAATGATCCTTATGTGCGGCTAAAATTAGCCAAAGATTGGCAATTAACCGATAGTTATTCAACCCGCTTAGAAGCGATTTATCGTTACGGTTTGGATACCCGCAATTATTTGCGCGGTAATGCAGAAGTTCGTTATACCCAGGATGAACGGCATTTTATTGCCAATCAAGTGAACGTGCAATACGTGCATAATGACAATGAAGAAAGCACTTTCTGGGGCAATAGTCTATTCCGTCAACATGATTATGCGAATTTCAAACGTTTAAATTATGGAATTTACACGGGAGGGAATTTTAAGAATAAAAACATGCACTTAAATTCCTATGGTCCTTATGTACAGTGGCGACAACCGATTTGGCGGCAATGGCTGTTTATTCAACCGGAATTGACTTATTACAATAATAAAGACAAAGACCGCGATCACGCCGTGGGTGTATTTGTGCGGTTGGAAGCTATTTTCTAGAGCCGTTCTATTTAAAAAATCAGCACATTTGCCTATATGTGCTGATTTTCTACTTATAAATCAAACATTTCGCTGTCACGCAAAATATGCTGATTACCTTTGCGGCGTAAGAAACCGCAACGATCGAAATATTCCATCAGTTGCACAGTCATTTTTCGACCGAAATTTAATTCATCCCGCAACTGATTTACGCTAATGCTGCCTTGTTCCTTTGCAATTTTCTTAATTAAACGAGCATAACCATACACCATTTCCGTTAAGAAAAAGCGATCTTTGACCACGGCGGTGAGATAACCTAATTTGCCGGCTTTATACATAAAATTCCGCATGGCGGTTTCATCAACGCGCAAGGCATTTGCCACATCGCGTACCCACAGAGATTGACCGTTATTTTCCGCAAATTGCTGCAATACCTGTTTCCATAATTCCCGTTCTTGTTCATTGAACTGAATTTTATGTTCCGGTGTATGCAACCAACCGCGGGTTTGTTGCAGCCGGTTCTTTGCAATTAATTCATCTATAAAGTGATAAATCAATTTTTCCGGCTGGTTTAAACAAGCGATACGGTACAAGCGGGCTTTACCCAAGCCTAACTGGTCGCTGTACTGTTCATGATAATCCGAAAGTGCAGTGATTAATTTTTCATTTTGCTGTTGCTGATAATCGGCATCAAATGCCCAATCCTGAAAACGTACCTGTTTATTTTGTGCTAAAACCGTATTGAGCTGCGCTTCCGTTAATTGCTCAATCCACGCTAATTCTTGCACATTCACCGCTTTTCCCTGCAAATAAAGTGCAATTCTCTGTGCCGTATTTTCTGCCTGCTGTAAATTCTGCAAATAATTCAACCGCACTTCGCTGCGTTTATGGCGTTTTGGCGAATAGACTTCCAGCACGCTTGCTCCTGCAATCACGGATTTGGCATCGCCGCTACGTAAAATCAGCTTGTCGCCGAAAGTTAAAAACAATGGCTTATCTAAAAGCAGTTCTGCCAAACCTTGCTGGCTTTTAGCTAAACTTTTGTTGTCCAATAAACTTAATTTACCCGTGGTACGGCTGGCAGCTTGGTAAATATGCACCGGCTGGCTTTCCGTTAAATTCGTTTCCGCTTCAAGCCGGATAGTCAACCGTTCAGTTGCGGCAAAAGGCGGAGAACTCAACAGCCAGTCGCCCCGATCGACAGAAGAGCGGTCGGAATCTGTAATATTTAAGGCTAAGCGTTGTCCTGCAAACCCTTGAACAGATTGTGTATTTTGTGCATGGATATTTTTTACCCGCACTTTTTCGCTACCGGAAAGATAAAGCTCATCATCAATTTTTACTGTGCCGCTAAATGCTGTGCCGGTCACGACAGTTCCCGCACCGGTCACGCTGAAGATACGGTCGATAGCATAGCGGAACGGTTTATTTTGATCGGCGTGATTGGACAAAGCAGCCAAGTAATCACGCAGCTTATCAATACCTTGCCCGCTTGTTGCGGATGTAACAAAAAACGGATTGTCTGTTAAAAAAGGATAATTTTGCTGAATTTTGGCTTTAAGTTCGTCAATTTGTTGTGAACTTGCCCGATCTGATTTGGTGATTATCACCATGATATTGCGGATTTGCAACAATCGCAAAATAGTCAAATGTTCTACGGTTTGCGGTTGAATGCCTTCATCTGCCGCCACAATCAGCATAGCGTGTTCAATTCCGCCCAGTCCCGCCAACATATTGGCTAAGAATTTTTCGTGTCCCGGTACATCAATAAAGCCGAGAATTTTATCTGCCAATGGCAAGTAAGCATAGCCTAAATCAATGGTCATTCCCCGTTTTTTTTCTTCCGGTAAATGAGCTGTGTTCGTCCCGGTTAATGCCTGTAATAATGCGGTTTTGCCGTGATCCACGTGACCTGAAGTAACAATAATCATAGTTCACCTATCGTATTGAGTAACTGCTCGATATCTGCAACGCTGCGTAAATCCAACCAAATTTTATCTTGTTCCATTCGTCCGATAATCGGCTGTGAAAGCTGTTTAAAACGACTTGAAAGTGCGGTGAGATTTTCACCGGAAATCGTTACCGCCACGGACGGAATCCGTGCCGTCGGTTGCGAGCCGCTGCCGATTTGTGCCGAACTGGTTTCGATTTGCACGCAATAGTTTGAATTTAATTGATTTTCTAACCGCACTTTTAGTTGCTCTGCTTGTTGGGTTAATAAATTCACCGGTCGGGTAAGCAAACGTAATGTGGTTAATTTTTCCGCTAGTTTTTCCGGCTGTAAATATAAACGTAAGGTGGCTTCAAGTCCTGCCAGGATCACTTTATCGCAACGCAGCACCCGTTTTAACGGATGAGATTGTAATTGATCAATTAAGGCTTTTTTGCCTACGATAATACCGGCTTGCACGCCGCCGAGCAGTTTGTCGCCGGAGAAAGAGACTAAATTCACACCTTGAGCCACTTTTTCTTGTACCGTCGGTTCATAAGGCAAGCCGTATTGACGTAAATCGATTAACGCACCGCTGCCTAAATCGCTGATGACAGGAATATTGCTGGTTTTACCGAGTTCGGCTAATTCCTGTTCGCTTACTGAGGCGGTAAACCCGCAAATTTGATAGTTACTGCTGTGAACCTTCATTAAAAATGCAGTATTTTCGTTAATTGCGTTGCGATAATCTTTTAAATGAGTACGATTAGTTGTCCCCACTTCTACTAATCGACAGCCAGCCTGCGACATAATATCGGGAATACGAAACGCGCCGCCGATTTCGATCAGTTCGCCGCGAGAAATAATTACTTCCCGATCTTTGGCAAAGGTTGCCAGCATTAATAAAACTGCCGCCGCATTGTTATTCACTACGCAAGCTGCTTCCGCTCCGGTGAGTTGACAAAGCAGTTCGCTGATATAATTATCTCGGTGACTGCGTTTGCCCGCCTCCAAATCATATTCCAACGCTACATTACTTTGCATTGCGGTAAGTGCCGCTTGCTGTGCAGCCTGCGACCACAACGCCCGACCAAGATTGGTGTGTAATACCGTTCCCGTGAGATTGTGCACGGATTTCATTTGTACTTGACCGCTTTGTGTTAAACGCTGTGCCAGTTCCGTAAAAATCTGTGTTTCAGAGGCAAAAAAGTGCGGTAATTTTTCGCTGTTTTTTATCATATCCCGACCGATTTGCAGCATTTCACGGCAAGTCAATACAAATGCCGTATGACCGAATTGTTCGCACAACCGTTCACCTTGCGGGGTTTTGAGTAGCTTGTCAACAGATGGTAAGGATTGGTAAAGTGCGGTCATTTTTTCTTCTCTTTTGATTGTTTTGCTTTCTATTCTAGCGAAAAATCTTCTATAATGCCCAAGAATTTTTACTTGCTTATTTTACAGGAACTTTTATGGCATTTGCTTCGCTTTTTACTTTACTTGATGATATTACCGCAGTACTGGATGATGTGGCTACAATGACCAAAGTGGCGATGAAGAAAACCGCCGGTGTGGTGGGCGATGATTTGGCATTAAATGCCAATCAAGTGACCGGTGTCAGTGCGGAGCGGGAACTTCCGATTATTTGGTCGGTGTTCAAAGGGTCTATGTTGAATAAGTTAATTTTAGTCCCTCTTTCGTTGTTGCTTTCCGCCTTTATTCCTTGGTTAATTGTGCCGCTACTTATGATTGGCGGAGCATATTTGTGTTTTGAAGGCGTGGAAAAATTGTTACATAAATTTTTGCATAACAATGATGGTGACGAGCACGCTACCAAAGTGATTAATGAAAACGATAAAATCAGAGGTGCCGTACGAACGGACTTTATTCTTTCCGCCGAAATTATTATTTTATCTTTGGGTGTCGTGGCAGATGAACCTTTAGTCATACAGGCTTTAGTCATGAGTTTAATTGCCGTGGGAATGACCGTGTTTGTGTATGGCTTGGTCGCGGGTATTGTGCGATTGGATGATATCGGTTTCTGGTTTATAGGAAAAGCATCGAATGTTGCTCAAAGTTTCGGTCGAGGATTGATCGCATTCGTGCCTTGGTTTATGCGCGTATTGAGCTTTGTGGGAACGTTGGCAATGTTTTTAGTAGGCGGCGGTATTATCGCTCATAACTTGCCCTTTGTGCATCATTTATTGGAGCAATATCATTTAGTTAACGGTATTCTTGGTCAAGTTGCAACTTTAGTTATTGGCATTATTGCCGGTGCTATCGTTTGTGCAATCGTATTGCCTTTAATTAAAGTATTCGGCAAAAACAAAACTACACATTAATTCATAAATAAATGATTGAAAAAGACCGCACTTTGGAGTAAAGTGCGGTTGTTTTTCACCAAGTTTCTTATCAATCACTTCGGAAGGTCGTCGTATCCGGTGATGCGGCAGGACTTCAAATCCTGTTAAGGCTGCCAGCAGTCTTGGGTGGGTTCAACTCCCATGATCTTCCGCCAATTTACTTTTCAAATAATTCCATTCACCTTTACTTTCTTATTATTCATCTTATTCATCGCTGTTCTTATTTTTTGTGCAGTAGAAATGTGATATAGATCACATATTTTTTGTTATCATTTTGGTTTTGTGATCTGTGTCACATTTTTAGAAATTGCTTCCAAAAATTTAATGTGATCTGTGTCACAGAATTGAACTAAAAAATTTGGGTTTTTATGGTCGCTGTGTTAATTTTAACCGCGAAAATAACTCAATCCTTTATTTAAAACGAGGTTTATATGCTTTCAGCAAGTGCAAAAGTGAAAATCCAAAGTTTTGGACGTTTCTTATCAAATATGGTGATGCCCAATATCGGGGCATTTATTGCGTGGGGTTTTATTACCGCACTTTTTATTCCGACAGGTTGGTTGCCGAATGAGTCTTTAGCTAAATTAGTCGATCCAATGATTACCTATCTATTACCATTATTAATCGGTTATACCGGTGGTAAATTAGTAGCCGGTGATCGAGGTGCGGTAGTAGGTGCGATTACTACTGCGGGTGTGATTGTGGGGACAAATATTCCGATGTTCTTAGGTGCGATGATTGCTGGTCCTACCGGTGGTTATGTCATCAAAAAATTCGATAAATGGGCCGATGGTAAAATCAAAAGCGGTTTTGAGATGTTAGTGAATAACTTCTCATCCGGTATTATCGGTATGATTTTAGCGATTCTGTTCTTCTTTGTTATCGGCCCGGTAGTCAAAGAGCTTTCTACTTTATTGGCAGCCGGCGTGGATGTTTTAGTGAAAAGTGGTTTATTGCCGTTTACTTCTATCTTTGTTGAACCGGCTAAAATTTTATTCTTAAACAATGCGATTAATCACGGTATTTTCTCACCATTGGGTATTCAACAAGCACAGGACGTCGGTCAGTCTATTTTCTTCTTAATTGAAGCAAACCCGGGGCCGGGCTTGGGTGTATTATTAGCCTACATCTTCTTTGGTCGCGGTTCTGCGAAGCAAACGGCGGGTGGTGCGGCGATTATCCATTTCTTTGGTGGTATCCACGAAATTTATTTCCCGTATGTATTGATGAATCCGCGTTTATTGTTAGCAGTAATTGCAGGTGGTATGACAGGTGTATTCACGCTTGTATTATTTAACGCAGGTTTACAGGCTCCGGCTTCTCCGGGTTCAATTATCGCTGTGTTATTAATGACACCAAAAACTTCTTATGTAGGTGTGATTGCATCAGTAGTTGCTTCTTGTGCGGTATCTTTTGTATTAGCATCATTCTTCCTAAAAATCCAAAAAGAAAATGCAGGTAATACGTTAGAAGAAATGCAAGCGGCATCTAAAGCAATGAAATCAGGTGGTAATATTACAGCTGTAACAGATTACAAAGGCTTGAAAAAAATCTTCGTATCTTGCGATGCCGGTATGGGCTCAAGTGCGATGGGGGCCAGTATGTTACGTAAAAAAGTGAAAGATGCAGGGCTTGATCTTGATGTGACCAATTGTGCAATCAATGATTTACCGACAGATGCCCGCTTAGTAATTACGCACCAAGATTTAACGTTACGTGCGAAACAACAAGTGCCGAATGCAATGCATTTATCATTACAAAACTTCTTAGATAATAAATTCTATGACGGTTTAGTCGCAGATTTAAAAGCGAACTTAAACGCAGAGCAAGCGGCTAAAGTTGAACAAGTAGAAACAAGCGAAGTCGAAGCCGTCGGTACAAAATTCACTTTAACCCAAGATCAAATTTTCTTAGGATTGAAAGCAGATAACAAAGAAGATGCTATTCGTTTTGCAGGTGAACAATTAGTGAAAGCGGGTTTTGTATTACCAAGCTATGTGGAGGCAATGTTTGAACGTGAAAAACTGGTTTCAACCTACTTGGGCGAAGGCGTTGCAGTGCCGCATGGAACCATCGAAGCGAAAGATTCCGTAATTAAAACCGGTATTGTGGTATGCCAATATCCGCAAGGTGTACGTTTCACTGACGATGAAGACGGTGTGGCGAAATTAGTGGTCGGTATTGCCGCCAAAAACAACGAGCATATTCAAGTGGTATCAGCAATCACTAACGCACTAGATAGCGACGACGCCATTGAATTGTTGACTTCAACTAATGATGTAGAAAAAGTTCTACAATTATTAAAAGGTTAGTTTTGTTGGTGGGCATTTGTTGCCCACCTTAATATTTAGTTAGAGGAAAATAAGGGTATAACAATGAAAGCATTACATTTCGGCGCCGGTAATATCGGCCGTGGTTTTATCGGTAAACTATTGGCCGATTCCAATGTACGCGTGGTTTTTGCCGATGTAAACGATACGGTGATTGATTTATTAAACAAACAAGGCAATTACAACGTTAAGATTGTCGGTGAAAACAGTAAAATCGAACAGGTTAACAATGTCAGCGGTGTAAATTCCAAGGACCCAAGTGCGGTCATTAATTTGTTTAATTCGGTAGATTTAGTCACAACTGCAGTAGGTCCGAACGTATTAAAAATTATTTCAAGCACCATCGCAAAGGGCTTGGAACAACGCTTTGCCGGCGGTAACGAAACTCCGTTAAATATAATTGCTTGCGAAAATATGGTACGCGGCACTACTTTCTTAAAAGAACAGGTATTTGCTCATTTATCACCGGAATTACAAGCAAAGACCGAACAATTAGTGGGTTTTGTGGATTCCGCCGTGGATCGCATTGTGCCGCCGGTTCACGCACTGGAAAATGATCCGTTGTTAGTAACCGTAGAAGAATTCAGCGAATGGATAGTGGATAAAACGCAATTCAAAGGTGATATTCCGCATATCAATGGTATGGAAAAAACCGACAATTTAATGGCGTTTATCGAGCGTAAATTGTTCACCTTAAATACCGGCCATGCAGTGACCGCTTATGTAGGTAAACAAAAAGGCTATCAATTTGTGCGTGAATCCATCGAAGATGAAAGCATTAAAACTTTTGTGAAATCCGTGATGCAGGAAAGTGGTGCGGTATTAATCAAACGCTATGGATTTGACCCACAAGCTCATGCCGCCTATATCGAAAAAATCTTAAAGCGTTTTGCCAATCCATATTTAGTGGACGATGTAGATCGCGTCGGTCGCGAGCCATTGCGTAAATTAAGCTACAATGATCGCTTAATCAAACCGTTACGCGGTACGATTGAATACGGCTTGCCAAACAGCAATTTAATTGCGGCAATTGCTACCGCACTCTCTTATCGCAATGAACAAGATCCGCAAGCGATTGAATTAGTGCAATCTTTAGCGGATAACGGAGTGGAAGCCACGGTATTAAAATACACCGAATTGCAAGACAAAGCGGTGGTCGATCAAATCGTAAATGCTTATAACGCATTGTAATTTAAGGATGTGGTAGTGCCGACAACGGAATTTAGCATTTACGAAAAACTCAATGAAGCTACCAGTGTGCGTAGCTTCCTCATTGCTTCGGTAAATATTTTTGAAGAAGTCGTGGATCAGTTAATGAACCGAATTTTCCGCAAAAATGATTTTGTGGTGCAATCGGTGATCAACTCTTTGTTTGAACAATCCGGTCCTTTATTTGAGCTTGCCATTCGCCTAAAAGTACTGCTTGGCTTGGGAGCAATTTCTCATGAGGTTTTTCAGGATATCAATCATTTTATCGGTCTGAAAGAGCAATTAAACAATGACGCAGAGGAATATGAATTTACTGATCACATCATCACCGAATTTGCTCAGCAACTGCATTTTCAAACACAACGAATTTTGCCTGTGGAATTAAACCCTTTGGAAAAACAGGATTCCCTTGCCTTTCAGATGAAAATAATGCGACAAGAAAAATTGGTGAAATCCAGCTTAATATTAGCCGTTTCTGATATTTGTGAACAATTACAGGTGGAAAGTCCGTTATAAATTCCCTTGCATTTTGTTACAAAGATCCCCATTATATTCTTTCAAAATTAACCGCACTTTTAGGGGAAATTATGAGTGCCATTCAAGAATTAGTAAAATTTGTTATTGAAATTTATGCAATGATTTTATTATTGCGTGCTTGGCTGCAATATTGCAAAGTGGATTTTTATAATCCGATTTCTCAAACTATTGTCAAATTCACTCAACCGGTATTAGCACCAGTGCGGAAGTTTATTCCGAATAAAAATAATTTGGATCTTGCGGCAATCGTGGCGGCATTTGTGCTTTGCGCATTGAAATATCCGTTGATTGCATTAGTAAGCGGTGAATTTATCACCGACTGGACAAGTGCGGTGATTGTCGGGGCGTTAGGTGTAGTGAAAACCGCGGGTACAGTCTTGATTTATATGATCTTTATTCGTGCGATTTTAAGCTGGTTCAGCCGCGGACAAAATCCGGTGGATTATGTGCTTTATCAACTCACCGAACCATTGATGTCGCCGATTCGTAAATTTTTACCGCGTACCGGAATGATTGATTTTGCACCGATGATTTTGGTATTTGTGTTGTATTTTATCAATCGTTTTCTTTACGATATTTTAGGCGCGTATTGGGCTTTGGCATAATGTCTGCCGTCAAACAATGCGAAAACGGCTTGCGCTTGCGGGTGATCTTGCAGCCTAAAGCAAGCAAAGATCAAATTGTCGGTTTACACAATGATGAATTAAAAGTCACCATCACCGCGCCGCCCGTGGACGGACAAGCCAACGCACATTTGCTGAAATTTTTCAGCAAGGCGTTCAAAGTACCGAAAAGCAGTATTGTGTTGGAAAAAGGGGAACTAAGCCGACATAAACAAGTCTTTATTACTAAACCGAAACAGTTGCCTGAAATTGTGAGTCAGTTGTTGGGTGAAAGCATTTAATTAAATAAGGAAAACGTTATGTTAAAAAAACTCTCTTTCATTGTAGTTAGCACAATCTTATTATCCGCTTGTTCGTCTTGGTCGGATTATATTCCTTTCATCGGTGGCAGCAAATCGGTGATTAATTTAGAGCAAAATAAAATAGATCAAAAATCTTATGCCGTAGCTTATCAAGCGACCGTGCAAACTTATACGGGGCGTGTAAGTGAAGATTATTTGGTAGATGACTTTGCGCGCGGTGCGAATGATTGGTTAATGGGACGCGTGTCTTTACTGTTAGAACAGATCCGACAAAATTTATATTCGGAAAAAGGAGTGGAAACAAAAACTTTTGCCTATTATAGCGGGGTTATTTTTGCCGGTGACTTACAATCGAATTTTAGCCGTTTAAATGTAAATTGCTGGTCAAATATCGATCGGGCCAGTTTAAGCCAAGGTATTTATGATGCGATGTTGGATTTACGCGGCAATAAAGTGCGGTCGGAAAATGATGAATATTTGGTGAAAGGCAGTGAACAATTGCTGAATGTTTGTCAAAGCGAACCAACTAAAAAACCAACAAAAGCGACGAAAAAAACTTCAATAAAAAATCCAAATCAGGTAGTAAAAAATAAAAATGTGAGCTGGATCGGATTTTTTGAATAAAATTCACACTTTGACTTGAAATAAGTCTTATTCTTGCTAATATTGCAGCAAAAATTTGCTGCAATATTTTTTTATATTACATTAAGCTGAAACGGTTCAGTTGTTTATTCATCTATCATCAATCAACTAAAAAGAGGAAACGGAATGTTTAATTTACCGGAACAAGACATTCATTTATCGGCACAGGCTGATAATAAAAAACACGCTATTGAGCAAGTGGCGACAGCATTAGAAAAGGCAGGCTATGTTGAAGCAAGCTATTTACAAGGCATGCTTGCTCGCGAACACCAAACTTCCACTTTTTTAGGCAATGGTATTGCCATTCCGCACGGCACGTTGGACACTCGCGATATGGTGAAAAATACCGGTGTCCAAGTGTTCCAATTCCCAAAAGGTATTGAATGGTCAGAAGGCAATATTGCTTATGTGGTGATTGGTATTGCCGCTCGCAGCGACGAACACTTAGCGTTGTTACGCCAATTAACTCACGTATTAGGTGACGAAGACACCGCGGCAAAATTAGCTACATTACAAGACGTGAAAAAATTCCGTGCTATTTTAATGGGTGAGACGGAAGATTTTGCGGTTCAAACAGAAAATATTTCTCTTGATGTGGATACGCAAAGTTTACTGACACTTACTGCCATTAACGCGGGCAAATTAGAAGCTCAAAGTGCGGTGGATTCTCAATTTATTTCCGAAGTGATTTCATCATCCGCATTACCTCTAGGTAAAGGTATTTGGTTAACGGACAGCACCAGCGGCAATTTAAAAAATGCCTTGGCATTCAGCCGTGCAAAAACGACATTTGAAAATAACGGTAAAGAAATCAAAGCGGTATTAACCATTGCTGCCAAAGACGATCAAATCAACGAAACCTTAGTCCGTTTATTAGACGCCCAAGTACAAGACAGCTTATTGACCGGCGATATTTCTCAAATAGTGACCGCACTTAACGGTGTTGAAGTAAAAGCAGAAGCAGCTGCAGAAAATACCTCGGCAGCAAGCGATGTAGTCGGCACATTTACCATTAGCAATGAACACGGCTTACACGCCCGTCCAAGTGCAGTGTTAGTTAACGAAGTGAAAAAATATAACGCTACCGTGCAAGTACAAAATCTTGATCGTGACACTGAATTAGTGAGTGCGAAAAGTTTAATGAAAATCGTGGCATTAGGTGCGGTGAAAGGCAGCCGTTTGCGTTTTGTGGCAACAGGCGAACAAGCACAGCAAGCCATTGACGGTATCGGTAAAGCCATTGCCGACGGATTAGGAGAATAACGATGTCCACAGCAAAAGTTGCAACTATCACACTGAACGCTGCCTATGACTTAGTAGGACGTTTGCCACGCATTCAATTAGGCGAAGTCAACACTGTGGAAACACTGGGTTTATTTCCTGCGGGCAAAGGTATTAACGTGGCTAAAGTGTTAAATGATTTAGCGGTAAAGACAGCCGTTGGCGGTTTTCTTGGCGAAGACAACCAAGGGGATTTTGAGCATATGTTCAACACGCTAGGCTTAGAAGATCGTTTCCAACGTGTTGCTGGTAAAACCCGTATTAATGTAAAAATTACCGAAACCGAAGCGGATGTGACGGATCTTAACTTTTTAGGCTATGAAATCAGTGAAGCAGATTGGGCGAAGTTTGTACAAGATTCTGTTAATTATGCCAAACAGTTCGACATCATCGCTGTTTGCGGCAGTTTGCCCCGCGGAGTGACACCGGAAAAATTTACTGCCTGGTTAAGTCAATTAAACACCACCGGTGCAAAAGTGGTGTTAGACAGCAGCAATGCGGCACTAACCGCCGGTTTACGGGCAAATCCGTGGCTGGTTAAACCGAATCATCGAGAATTAGAAGCCTGGATTGGCCACGAATTACCGACTTTAAACGATATTGTGGTTGCTGCGAAAAAATTAAAATCACAAGGTATTGCCAACGTGATTATTTCAATAGGCGCGAATGGTGCTTTATGGTTAAGTGATCGTGCTGTAATCCAAGCTCAACCGCCAAAATGCCAAAATGTTGTGAGCACAGTAGGTGCGGGCGATTCAATGGTGGCCGGGTTGATCTATGGTTTAAGTCATCATCTTACCCAACAAGATACTTTGGCATTTGCCAGTGCAGTTTCTGCCTTTGCCGTTTCTCAAAGTAACGTGGGTGTGCCGGATCGTGCCTTGCTTGATCCCATTTTAGCCGAAGTTAAAATCAATGTAATAGAAGGATAAACAAATGAAAATTTTTGTGACTCACTCCCCCAAATTAGGCAATGCCAAAGCCTATTTATTGCGTGAAATATTAGTGAAAGCCGCACAAAATGCAGGCCACGAAATTGCCGATGTCGCCAATGCGGAATTGGTTCTGATCGTGGGTGATGATTTACCACATAATGCACAATTAAATGGTAAAAAAGTAGCCTTATTAAATGCAGAAACCGCTTTTCATAATCCTGAAGCTGTGATAGCGAATGCACAACAGGAAGCCGTTGATTATGTGCAACCGGTAGGTGTGGCCGAAAGTGCGGTTGAATCTGTGGCAAATTCCGGCGTGAAAAACGTGGTTGCCGTTACCGCGTGTCCGACCGGTGTGGCTCACACCTTTATGTCTGCGGAAGCTATTGAAATCTATGGTAAAAAACAAGGTTGGAACATCAAAGTTGAAACTCGCGGTCAAGTGGGTGTAGGTAATTTAATCAGTCCTGAAGAAGTCGCCGCAGCTGATTTGGTATTCGTCGCGGCAGATATTGACGTAGATTTGTCTAAATTCAAAGGTAAACCGATGTATCGAACATCCACCGGTTTGGCACTGAAAAAAACTGCTCAAGAGTTTGATAAAGCCTTTGCGGAAGCGAAAATCTACGGCGGTGAAAAAGTCTCTACATCGGCAGAAGGCAGCAACAGTGATGAGAAAAAAGGCGTATATAAACACTTAATGACCGGTGTATCTCATATGTTACCACTCGTGGTTGCCGGTGGTTTAGCCATTGCAATGTCCTTTATGTTCGGTATCAAAGCATTCGAAGACGCAAATATTGCAGGCGGTTTACCGAAAGCCTTAATGGATATCGGCGGCGGTTCCGCATTCCATTTAATGATTGCCGTGTTTGCCGGCTATGTTGCATTTTCTATTGCCGACCGTCCGGGTTTAGCACCGGGGTTAATCGGCGGTATGTTAGCCACAACCGGCGGAGCAGGGATTTTGGGCGGTATTATTGCCGGTTTCTTTGCAGGTTACGTGGTGAAATTCCTGAATGACAACATTAAGTTGTCTCAGACCGCTGACAAACCTCTAGACATACATCTAGAGGTTTGCTCTAATAGGTCTATCGAAAAGGAAATGCCTATGCTCAAAAATACCGTCTCT
>NZ_SLYB01000022.1 GCF_004340985.1 Cricetibacter osteomyelitidis | reverse complement strand
AGAGACGGTATTTTTGAGCATAGACATTTCCTTTTTCGATATGCCTATTAGATCAAACCTCTAGATGGATGTCTAGAGGTTTGTCAGCGGTCTGATGCGAGTACCTTTGTACTCGCATCGTTATATTATGAACTTTTTATTTAATTAACTTTTGTTTATATCTATCGAAAATAACGGCAATCAATAAAATCAACCCTCTCACTACATATTGTGCGAACGGTGAAATATTTAACAAATTCATTGCATTTTCAATTGTTCCTAAAATTAATACCCCTGCAATAATAAAAGAAATTTTAGCAACGCCGCCGTTTAAGGATACGCCACCAAGTACACAAGCAGAAATTGCGACTAATTCAAAACCAATAGAAGTCATTGGTTGTCCGCTCGTCATACGGGCTGCAAGAATAACGCCTGCCAGTGCTGAAATAGCGCCTGATACCACAAAAATAATTAATTTTGTACGATCAACATTAATACCGGCTAACCGTGCGGCCTCTTCATTACCACCAATGGCCAAAGTATTACGTCCGTAAGTTGTTTTACTTAACAAAAAACCAAAGATAGCAATACAAATAATAGTGAATAAAATAGGCAGAGGGATGCCAAACACATTTTGATAACCTAACTCAAAAAACTCTTCTTTTGTAATACCGACCGCTTTACCATCAGAAATAATATAGCCTAAACCACGTGCAATTTGCATACTTGCTAACGTCGTGATCAAAGAATTAATTTTTAGTTTCGCTATAACAAAACCATTTATCAGACCAATTAACGCACCTAATGAAACTCCGGATAACACGCCTAATGTAACACTTTGAGTAAGGTTAATTACTGTGGCGGTAACAACACCTGCACATGCAATTACGGAGGCGACGGATAAATCAATTTCACCTGCGGCAAGGCAAAATAACATTCCACAAGCAACCATACCGCTCATTGAAATGGCTAATCCCAAGCCTTTCATATTAATCACCGTAGCAAAATTCGGAATAAACAAGCAGGCGGATATAAAAATAACAGCAAAAATTAACAGCATTCCATAAGAATTCCAAATCTTATTAAAACTACTCACTTTTTGAGTTTGAGATGTTGTTGAGGCCATATACTAATTCTCCTTATACTACGCAGCTTTGGTTTCAACCATAGCAAGTTTTAAAACACCTTCTTCTGTAGCGTCTTTACGTTCTACAATACCTGTAATCTGCTGATTTCTCATCACCATTATACGATCCGATAAACCGATAACTTCCGGCAAATCACTGGAAATCACAATGATCGCGATTTTTTCATCTGCTAATTTAAAAATCAGATCATAAATTTCTGATTTGGCGCCGACATCAATACCACGAGTCGGTTCATCTAACAAAAGCACTTTGATATCTTCGGATAGCCAACGGCCTAAAATGACTTTTTGTTGATTCCCACCGGACAAATTCATAATAAGCTGTTCAATAGACGGTGTTTTCACATTCATTTTCTGACGTTGTTTTTCAGCATTTTGCTTTTCCCAAGATTCATTAATAATAAATTTTAAGAAATTATGAGAACGTCTGGCACTTAGATTAATATTTTCCGCAACACTCCCCAAAGGAATTATTCCTTCTTTCTTACGATCCTCAGGACATAACACTATCCCTTGCTCAATCGCATCTTTAGGACGCTTTATACTAATGACTTTGCCGTCTAACTCAATTTTTCCCTGAGTCATCGGATCCGCGCCAAAAATGATTTTAAATAGTTCCGAGCGACCGGCTCCCACCAACCCGAATAATCCTAAAATTTCCCCTGCTTTAACTTCAAGATTAAAGTTTCCCGGCAGTTTTCTGCTTGCAAGAGCGGTCACTTTTAAGCGAGTTTCACCCACATCTCTTGAACGGTAATTATACACATCGCCTAAATTACGCCCGACCATACTACGTACGAGGACATCATTGTTAATTTTTGATAAATCCGAAAATGTTTCAACAAATTGACCGTCTTTCAATACGGTAATTTCATCACTAATACGAAAAATTTCTTCCATGCGATGAGACACATATAGAATGACTTTTCCTTCCGCTTTTAATTCTTCAATAACCGAAAATAGCTTTTCAATTTCAGGTGCAGATAAACTACTCGTCGGTTCATCGAATGCAATAATTTTAGCGCCGCGGCTCAGTGCTTTTGCAATTTCTATCATCTGCCATTGCCCAATAGAAAGCTCTCTTAGGGGAGTATTTGGCGAAATATTTAACTCTAATTTATCTAAATATTTTTGAGTACGAGCTAATAATTCTTTCCGATTAACTAACCCAAAAGAATGCGGTAATTGTCCCAAGCAAAGGTTTTCAGCGACGGTCATGTCCGGCACAATATTTAATTCTTGGTAAATAATTGCCACTCCTGCCAGTAACGCATCTTTAGTCGTACGAAATGTAAGCGTACGCCCGCCTATATGCATTTTACCTTCAGTAGGTAAATAGTTACCGCTTAAAATTTTCAGTAAGGTGGATTTACCCGCACCATTTTCTCCCATTAGGGCATGTACTTTCCCTTCATAACATTTAAATGAAACATTTTGTAATGCTTTAACACCGGGAAAGGATTTGCTAATTTGATCGAATTCTAAATAGGGAACCTGCATAAATATTTCCTCCTTACTGATATTTTAATACGTCTTAATTAAAGACCTTTTTTCTCCAATTCTACTTTAAAATTCTCACGAGTAAGTAAGACCGGATCTCCGATAGGGGTATATTTAGGTGGTTCTACACCATCTTTAACCCATTTATACAACATTTCGGTACTGCGGTAACCGTGTACATCCGGACTTGGCAGTAATGATCCAACAAAACCGGTTGCATTAGGTTTTGAAAGTTCACTCACAGCATCTGTACCATTAATACCGATACCTACAACATTTTCAGGCTTAAATCCTTGCCCTTCCGTTGCTCGAACACCGCCTAATACGGTATTATCATTCATCCCTACAATTAACCAATTTTTCACTTCAGGGTGTTGCACCAACATAGAATTACCTGCATCCAATGCTCCCGGAATATCATTACTTTTCGTTGGTGATTTATAAATTTGTTTTTCAGGGAAACCGGCTTTGATTAATGCAGAAATAGAACCTTCGGTACGACGACGGGCTGTATCCAACTCATCGGCAGTAATCGCTAATACGGCTGTTTCACTGACATTCCAACCGCGTTTTTGCATTTCTTTGTATAACTCTTGCCCTTGACGTTCACCAATTTCTGTTGCAGCCATCATAATAAGAGGTACATTAGTCATAGGTTCTCCTGCAGCATTCAAGAATTGGTCATCCACCGTGATAACCTTTAAGTCATAAGAACGAGCTTTCGCCATAATAGCGGGACCTAATTTTGGATCCGGTGTACAAATCACAAAACCTTTTGCTCCGCTTGCTGCTAAATTATCTATAGCATTCAAGGTTTTTTCACCATCCGGAACTGCAATCTTGATAATTTGCACATCACCGATGTCTTTAGCAGCTTTATCTGCAAATGCCCATTCAGTTTGGAACCATGGCTCCTCGGGTTGTTTGACTAAAAAACCTAATTTCACAGGATCTGCTGCATATACAGCGCTAGAAGTGAAGCCGGCTGTAGCTAATACTGAAACTGCAACTAATGATTTTAAGAAATTTCGTTTGTTCATTGTTAGTCCCTCAATATAAATGATCTGATCAATCAATGTTAGACATCTTCGAGACAGCTTGCTTACTGTTCGACAGTGGCATAATATCTTATTTAATCACGATGAAAATGAGATCTAGATCACAGTATGAATTTATTGCTGAATAATCCATATATTCAGCAAATCAATCCTAACAAATTAGTAAAATTTATATAAAAATTCAAAATAATTTACAACAATCAGGAGATTATTATGCTAGAAAGTTTAAAACAACAAGTGCTGGAAGCAAATTTAGCACTGCCTAAATATAACCTTGTAACCTTCACCTGGGGAAATGTCAGTGCAATCGATCGAGATAAAAACTTGGTTGTAATCAAGCCATCCGGCGTTGATTATGATGTAATGACAATTAATGATATGGTCGTTGTCGATTTATTTACAGGTAAAGCAATAGAGGGAAATAAAAAACCATCATCCGATACTGCAACACATTTAGAATTATACCGTCAATTTTCAACTATTGGCGGAATTGTTCATACTCATTCACGCCATGCCGCTATTTGGGCACAAGCAGGCAAGGATATTATTGCAGCAGGAACTACTCATGCCGATTATTTCTATGGTTCAATTCCTTGTACAAGAAAAATGACTGAAGCTGAAATTCAGAATGACTATGAATTAGAAACAGGTAAAGTCATTGTTGAAACATTCAATCAACGCAATATTACTCCTAAGGATATACCTGCAGTTCTCGTTCATTCACATGGACCATTTGCTTGGGGAACTAACGCTGATAATGCAGTACATAATGCTGTGGTATTAGAAGAAATCGCTTATATGAACTTATTTTCTCATCTACTAAATCCAACATTACAATCAATGCAACAAACATTACTCGACAAACATTATCTGCGTAAGCATGGTAAAAATGCATATTATGGACAATAGAAAAGTAATGACATGGTATCCTGTTCACTGATAGAATGAGCGGCGGATTTCGCATATTTTGTTGCATTCTATAATTACCTTAATTACCTTTTACGATTGTCTGAATTATGCGAAAAAATGTCGCTTTTATCACTTGCCACTCTTCAAAACAATATCAATGACACGAGAGAATATCAGGCGTTAAATCGGTATATCATGTTTTGCTGACCGCAATGATTGTTTTATCGGTTTAATGGCAATGCATCGGATAAAAGTAATACGTACTCGCCATCGGTGACGTAACGGATAATATGAAGGAGAAAATGTATGCCAATGTGGGAAATTATTTTAATTTGCCTTGCTATCGGGGTGTTTGCCGGCTTTATTGCCGGTTTGTTAGGTCTGGGCGGCGGTACGGTAGTCGTGCCGACCTTATATTATGTGCTGCCTTTTGTAGGAATCCGTGATGAAATATTAATGTCTGTAGCACTAGGCACTTCTTTTGCCACCATTGTTGTCAGTACGCTATCGGCGGCTCAGCAGCACCACAAAAACGGTAATGCAGATTGGAATGTAGCAAAAATTTTAGTACCGGCATTAATGGTTTCCGTGTTTATTTCCAGCCTGTTTGTCAGCAATCTGCCTAAAGCCTATCTCACCAAAATCTTCGCGGTAATTATGATGTACCTTGCGCTTAAAATGTTGCTTTCACTGAAAAAAGACGTTATCCGAACAAAACCCTTAACCACACAATCTACGCTGGTTGCCGGTGCTGTTATTGGTGCAATTTCCAGTATGGCGGGCGTGGGTGGCGGTGCTTTTATTGTGCCGTTTCTGAATGGCCGGGGGGTAGCGTTAAAACGTGCTATCGGCACATCATCAATCTGCGGTTCACTACTGGGACTTTCCGGCGCAATGAGCTTTGTGGTGAGTGGTTGGGACAATCCATTATTACCGAATTATTCCTTAGGCTATGTTTATTTACCGGCATTATTAGGTATCACCATCAGTTCCTATTTCACTTCCAGACTCGGTGCTAATGTGGCAAACAAATTACCGGTATCAATTTTAAAACGGGTCTTTGCCGTTTTCTTAATTTTTGTCGGTTTGAGTATGGTGTTTAAATAAAGGTTAAACAACAATGCCTTAATCATTATTCGCCCCGCTCCTGAAAGGCGAGGTCTTGACAGTAAATATTGATTATGTTTTGTGAGCACGCGCACGATATTTATTTTTCTTATAAACAAAACATCTAACAACTAACCAAAAATTATTGGCTCAACATAAAAATTTCTTCGCATAATAATCCCTCAATTATTTAATTGGGAGGTATTATGCTTTGGACTATCTTTGCCGGCGGTTCGCTCGGTATCTTATTCGGCTTTGTATTGCAACGTACAAGATTTTGTATGACGGGCGGATTCCGTGATATGTATATTGCCCGTAATAACAAAATGTTCTATGCCTTTTTAATTGCCATTCTGGTGCAGGCGGTTGGTGTGCTTGCTTTGATTGAATGGGGCTATGTCGGCGTGCCTTACAAGGATTTTTCCTTACCGGCAACAATAGTCGGTTCTTTTGTGTTTGGTGTGGGGATTATCCTTGCCGGTGGCTGCGCAACCGGTACGTGGTATCGCGCCGGCGAAGGTTTGATCGGCAGCTGGTTGGCGTTAATCGCTTATATGTTTAGTGCGGCAATGATGAAATACGGCGCCCTTGCCGGCTGGCAAAAAAGCCTGACCCAATACGGGCGGGTAAATGATAATCTTACTGCCAGTTTAGGTATTTCCGTTTGGTGGTTGGTAGCGTTGTTGGCGTTAGCGGTGGCATTTGGTGTGCGACAAACACTCGCCAAACGCCCGAAAACCAAAGTTGCTGCCTTGCCGGCAAAATATCGCGGACTGCGCCATTGGCTGTTTGAAAAACGCTATCATCCTTTCGCCGCCGCAACCGTTATCGGCATCATCGCCATTTTAGCCTGGCTTGCCAGCGGCAGTACCGGACGTGTGGGCGGTTTGGGCATTACGACACCTTCTGCCGATATTGTGAATTTTTTAGTCACCGGCAACCAAAAAAGCCTGAATTGGGGCGTATTTTTAGTATTGGGCATCTTTGTCGGCTCTTATATTGCCGCCAAAGGCAGCCGTGAGTTCAGATGGCGTTTACCGGATATTAAAACCCTTTATCACAGTGTGATCGGCGGCTTAATGATGGGTGTTGGCGCTTCCCTTGCCGGCGGTTGTACCATCGGTAACGGCTTAACCGCCACGGCAGTGATGAGCAGCAAAGGCTGGATCGCATTGGGCTTTACCATTATTGGCGTATGGACCGCTGCCCATTTTATTTTCGTATTACCACGTCAGCGTGCGCAGGCAGCCGCTGTTTAATTATTAAGGTCTATTGACCATCGTTTATTGAGAGGAAACATTATGATCGTTAAATTAGAAACCGCCGGGCTGGTTTGCCCTTTCCCATTGGTTGAAGCAAAACAGGCAATGGCAAAATTAAACAAAGGTGACGGGCTTGAAATTGAATTTGATTGCACCCAAGCCACGGAAGCCATTCCGAACTGGGCCGCGGAAGAAGGCTATGAAGTCACCCATTTCGAGCAACTGGGCGCTGCCAAATGGACCATTACGGTGGTGAAATAAGGAAAACAAGAGAAAAGCCCAATAAAAAAGAGCATCGAATGATCTGCGCCCCAAAAGTTGGACCTTCCACTATTAAGGTGCAGATTTTTTATGACCAAATATACCCAAACATTTAAACAGCAAGTGATTGATTTTTATATTGAACATCATCACAACTAGTCTCTCACCAGAAAACACTTTCAGCTCAAAAAGACAACACTTGACCGTTGGATAACCTAATATCACTATTTAGGCGCAGGGCTTGCCGTGCGACATCCCATCAAACCTATTCGCCCCACTTCAAATTCCAGGTCGTGCAAGCGGTCGAAAATGGGCAATTTTCTGCAGAAGACGCAGCATTGCACTTTGGTATTTCCCATTCCCATCAGCCAATGGTTGAAAGCCTTTCGGGAAGACGGTATAAAGAGACTATCCCTCAAACCGAAAGGAAGACCGTCCATGAAACTGAAATACACCAAAATACTACCACCCAAAACCGAAGAAGACTGTAGTGATACACTACAGTAAGCTCAGCATTCAAAGCGGCTTCTACGGTGATTTTTTCAACATCCGAAACAGTTGATTGAGGTCTTCTGGTATATTGAGATTTTTGGCGAATTCTACTGTCAAAGTTTTGAGTTGTTTTTCGTTCATAATAAAAATACTTGTATCTGACTATTATCTCGAAAACAAGTATTTACACAAATTATTGTATAGGCTCCCTTAAAACGATTTACAAATTACTTAACCCATTCAAATCTTTTGTTTATTATACCCTTTCTTCCCTGATACTCAGCATTTGCTTTGCCGTTAATAAATCGCCCTGCATTATCCAGTACCGGATCGAGTAAATAACGCCCTGTTTTATCTATATAGCCCCATTTCCCGCCTGAGCAGTCTCCTTGAATAGAATAATCTGTTTTCACATAAACGCCTGCTATCCCTTCACTAAATCGTCCAACACAGCTATAAATTGGGTGAATCACATAGTTACCAAATTTATTGATATAGCCCCATTTACCACTCCAATCTTGCACTGCAGCTAATCCTTCATAAAAATTAGCGGTATATTTAAATCTAGGCTCAATGGCAATATCGCCTTTTTCATTGATATAGCCCCAATTACCATTAATTTGGAATTTCACCAATCCTTCGTAATATTGATATGCACTAGCCTTATTTCCTTGATTATCTTGAGAATTCATTTCTAAGCGTTCAATAATATTGCCTTGTTTATCCAATATCACATTATATTCTGTAGAAATATTTCCTTCTTGTTGAATATATTGAACTTTTGCTTTTCCGTCTTTAAAAAGATCAACCGATTTAAATACTAATGAGATCACCTCTTTCCCATTTTTATCAATAAATCCCCATAAGCCGCCATCACATTTATTGATGGTATAATATCCGCCAAGATTAACCGCCGCTCGTCCTTCCGTAAACCGCCACGCACAGTCATACTTTGGTCTAACAATATATTGCCCTTGTTTATTGATATAGCCCCATTTTTGATTTGGTTCACGCACTGCGGCGATATTTTCACTAAATGCTCCCGCATTGCTAAAACGTGCCGGAATAATGATTTCGCCTTTGTCATTCACATAACCATAAAGCTCATTATGTTTAAAACGGGCTAATCCCTCATCAAAGCGATAATTTTTAGGGTCAAAATTCGCCAATTTATTCGACTCTGAAAGGGAAGGGTTATCTAAGGCTTGCTTGCGTTTTGCCTCAGCAAGTTTAGTTTGTTCCGCTTTTAATTTTGCCCTCTCTTGCTCCAATTCCTTTTTAAACTTTTCCTGTTCGGCTGCCAGCTCGGCTTTCAATTTTTCTTGCTCAGCTTGTAATGCGGCTTTTTGTGCCTCTTGCTCTTTGGCATTTTTCTGAGCATTTTCGACCGCTTGTAGTTGATTACAAGCGGTGATTTCGCCTAGTTTACAGGCTGTACGCTGAAAAATCTCCGCTTTTTCAGGCTTATCTCGATAATGCTCGATCATTTTAGAAAGTGCCGGTAAATAAGCCGCTTTTGCACTCCGTTCAAACCATACTAACGCTTCTTTTGGGCTGTCTTTTTCCAGCAATGTAGCATAGTGGAATTGGGCGATTTTCTCGCCCTGTTTAGCACTTATCTCACAGAATAATTTTGCCAGTTGCGTTTGCCCGCCTTTTATTGCTTTTTCACATTTTTCAAGATCGTTGGCGTAAGCCTGTACCGATATTGTACTTAGTGAAAGAAAAAGAAAACTGAATTTTTTCATTATTTTTATTTTCCTTGAATCGCTCTATTAGGGCTTTGTTTAAGTTCTTGCTCAGTTACTCTGCTCTGATTACGTTCTAGTTCCTCTATTTTAATTTTTTGATCTTTATTGATTTTTTCTAATTCTGTATTTTTGTTTTTTAATTGTTCAACTTTATTAGTACTTTCCTTTAATTTATTTGCATCATCATTAGAATACTGCATTACACCTAATATACAGCTTAAGATAAAGAAGATTGAACAAAGCCCTGCAAAAAGCCATTTTAAAAAATCCGGTTTTTTCAATTCTTGAATATAAGCATTCAAGTTGGCAATTTCTTGATCTTTACTATTAAGATAGAGCTGCTGTTGCCTTTCTGTCGCATTTAATTGCTGTTTAAGAGAGTCTAATTCTTCCTTTCGAACCAACCCAACACTAGCAATTCCCTTTTGATCGAGATTATTTAATAGAGAAGCAATTTTTACCAATGCATTATTCTTCTCTCGATTTTGAGTTTCAGTCTCTCGAATATGTTGGTTTAATTCGTTAATTTTATTTTGTTGCATTTTTTCATTCTCGGCTAATTGGGCTATATGAACGTTTAATCGGGATTTTTCTTGATTAACGCTCTCTTGAAATGCACCAATTTTGCTATTTACCTGTGCGTCAATTTGGGTCTGCATTGTTTGCATTAGCTCTTGATAACGCTGTTCAATTTGCTCCTTGCCTTGCTTCTCTTTTTGATAGGCATTAGCATATTGTGCAAATTTTTGTGTAAATCTATCCGCTTGTTGTCCTAATACCTTTAAATAAGCCGGTGATAATTTTTCAATTTGGGGGGATTTCTGCAAATATTGGCTAATTTCAGGGTTTGCCGAAAAATAAATCTTGCCGTATTGCTCAATCAATTTGGTTTGATGCAATAAATTGAAAACCTCAATACGTTGTTCATTGGCTTCAAGGGGAATAAATAATTCGTGATCCGTTGCATTAAAAAGCGTGGTGGCAGCCACTTTTAATTCCCATTTTTCTAAAATAGGCAAATCCGGACAAGGTTTGCCAAAAATACCGGATTGGTAAGTTTGGTGAGAAAAATCAACAAAATGTTGAAGCTGGTATTGAACCAACGTTTTAAGCATCTCAAAAACGGCATTACTATCTAAAGCTACCGTTATTGTTTCGACAAATGCCCCAAGATAAGTACCCGAACGGTGCGATCCTTTTTGGCGGAAAGTATGGTATTGAGCAACACCATAAACCGGTTTGCCCTGATATTCAAGCCGTTGTACGCAGTAAAGCGGTAATACGATATTCTCTTTATTCGGAGTAGGCATTGCTCTTGCCCCTTCGCCGCTAAGATCCCACTGTTGCACAAGATGAAGGGTGTTTTCCACCCCTTCTACGCTATATTGATAGCCGTCTGCACTACCAATCATTCCATAGCCCACATATTGAGCCGTTTGTATTGATTTTTCGCTCATTATCTACCACCAAATGCCCAACGTTTAAACTGTTCCCAACAGGAAGGCTTCACAATAGTGGTATCGCCCGTTACGCTGTTATAAATCCAATCGAACAATTTTGCCGGGCAGGTATGATCGAATTTATCCAAATCATCATATTTGGTAAATGTCCCCATTTGATAAAAAATTGCCTTATTGCTCGGCTCACGGAAATAGCCATTGGCAAAGGAAATCAACTCATTCTCTTTTGCCTGAGCGTAGGCACTTGGCGAATGTCCGTATTTTTCTTTGGTCTTTTCCGAAACTTTATCGGCTTTAGAAAGTAACAGGATTTTCGGGTAGAATTTGCCGTATTTGTCTTGCATTGTGCGAATTTTGTCAAATAAACTGCTCAACATTTGCACCTGTGGCGTAAAAACTTCATCCGTTTCCATCTGCTCACGTTCTTTGCCTTTAATGGATTGGTCATAGACAAAGGCAAATTTACAATTTACATCCGATTCTAAAATCACTTCCAAATAATCCGGTAGTTCACCCGCTTGCGTTGCTCCCTTCCCTTCATAAATGCGGGCAAAATGTTCGCCTGAAGCATCAATAAAGGTGAGTTCCATTGGCGGTTTGCCGATTTCTTGGGGCTGATAAATCAGATTTAGCTCGTAAAACTCTAATTCGGATGTCCGATCCAAACTTTTTTGTGGACTACTAAACATCTCAATAATGCGGTTATAGAGCAACACTTCCTCACGGGTAGCAACCTCTTGATTTAGTCGCACTGTGCCGTTGAGATAAGTTTTCATATAATAAACCAGACTGGAGATGATATAAGATTTCCCCGCCCCCGCTTTGCCTAATAGCAGCACATAATTTTTCGTTTCTGCATTAAGATTCAGTTCTTCAAGGCGTTTGCGGTATTCCTCTTTCGTCATCCGAATTTTCGCATCCCGTTTTGCCGAACGGGTGCGGGCAGAAGGGGGAATAATGCCGTTATCCGCTTTATCATCTAAGGGCTCAAAATTAACTGGTTCAACAAAGCCCAGCTCATTTTCAAGCGGTGGGATTTCGGTTTCTTCTTGCAAATTTTCTGAAAAATCGACCGCTTGCTGTTTGCTTAAATCTACTTTTTCGGTTGATTTTTCTGCATTCAAACTTTTTAAAAAATCTTCATCTAAAGCCATTACATCCCCCTTATAAATCTACGCCTTTATTTAAACTTGGTTGATAGGGTTCGACCTCTTTACGTCCATAACGTACGATTAAAAATGCCACAACCGCCCAGTCAAAAAAGATACATACCAGTGATAAAATAAAAGCAACAAAAGTATGTTGGGTAAAACCAGATTTAAATGAAAAGGCAATTTTGCCGAGTTCTTGGGTTTCAACACGCACTTTGTCAAATTTAAACTTTGTCAGATCTTTAATAAATTCTTGGGTATCCGTGCCGATTTTGTTAATGCCATTCACAACTTTAATATTAATCTTTCGACCATCTTCTTGATCCTTCAGCATATCACGTGCTAAAAGAGCTTCCTCAATTAAAGCATCAAGCTCTTTAACAAGTGCAGCATTTTGTTCTTTCATCTTGTGAATGCGACCATAATCACCTGTACCAAACTGTTTTTGGGCAATACTATCAATGTTATCGCTGTATTTTTTGGCAAGTTCGGCTGGCGAACCGGCAAACTCAGTCAATCTTTCCCCTAAAACCGCTTCAAGTTCTTTAATAATTTCTCTCGCCCGTTTACCAAGCCCCGGACGTGCCGAATCGGTAATTTGTGAAACAAGCTGTTGGGTTAAAGTTTCAACCCGAATGGCTCGGGCTTCGGTATCCGGTGCAAAATTATCCAATGCTTTCGTTGAAGCCGCTAATACATCTTGAAGCTGCTGTCTGTGTTTAGTCAGTTCATCACGGTAAAGCTGTTCGGTTTGATAGTTGGTGTAAACCGCATTGAAGTTGCCGGTAAAAGAGAATAAAAAGCAGAGAAAATAGAAAGTGATAAACCCCAAAATCGGCAGTTTATTAAGCCGTCTAAAGCCGATAAGATAGGTTAAAAAGCCCATAATCATTGAAAGCCCTATCGAGAACCCCCACGCAAAAGTCTCACCGACCAAATCTTCAAAGCCCTTTGCCGTTTGCCATAAGCTAATGGTTAGAAAAACAGTCAATGGCAAATAAACAATACCCGGAATCTGTGCTTGTTTCATAAAAATCCTTAAAATAAGTTGTCAATAAATGCAGCAAATTGTACAAAAAAAAACAATCGTGCATTAAGAATTTTTGGGAGAAAAATGTCTATTTTTAGGCGGCATTGTGCCAAATCGTTTGGGTATATACGGTGAAGCGGGAAGTAAAGATTAAAAAGGATAATAAACAGTAATGAAAAAAGCTAGAAATCCTAGTCATTTATAATGGATAATCGGCTAATTTCTAATCTGTACACCAAAAGTTAGACTAAACCTCCAACTTATTAAGGTACAGATTTTTATGACCAAATATACCCAAACATTTAAACAGCAAGTGATTGATTTTTATATTGAACATCATCACAACCAGTCTCTCACCAGAAAACACTTTCAGCTCAAAAAGACAACACTTGACCGTTGGATAGCCCAATATCGCCATTTAGGTAATACAGGGCTTGCCAGCGGCAGTACCAGACGTGTCGGCGGCTTGAGCATTACGACACCTTCTGCCGATATTGTGAATTTTTTAATCACCGGCAACCAAAAAAGCCTGAATTGGGGCGTATTTTTAGTATTGGGTATCTTTGTCGGCTCTTATATTGCCGCCAGAGGCAGCCGTGAGTTCAGATGGCGTTTACCGGATATTAAAACCCTTTATCACAGTGTGATCGGTGGGTTAATGATGGGGGTCGGCGCTTCCCTTGCCGGCGGTTGTACCATTGGTAACGGCTTAACCGCCACAGCAGTGATGAGCAGCAAAGGCTGGATCGCATTGGGCTTTACCATTATTGGCGTATGGACCGCTGCCCATTTTATTTTCGTGTTGCCGCGTCAGCGTGCGCAGGCAGCCGCTGTTTAATTATTAAGGTCTATTGACCATCGTTTATTGAGAGGAAACATTATGATCGTTAAATTAGAAACCGCCGGGCTGGTTTGCCCTTTCCCATTGGTCGAAGCAAAACAGGCAATGGCAAAATTAAACAAAGGTGACGGGCTTGAAATTGAATTTGATTGCACCCAAGCCACGGAAGCCATTCCGAACTGGGCCGCGGAAGAAGGCTATGAAGTCACCCATTTCGAGCAACTGGGCGCTGCCAAATGGACCATTACGGTGGTGAAATAGGCAAACTGAAAGCAAAAGTGCGGTAGAAATTTTCAAAAAATGACGTCCTACGATCAGCTTAACCATCCTTATCCTCAAATAATTGTTATTTTTTACTCATTTTCTGTTGAAAAAAACTCCACACACATTATAATGCCGAAGTTTTTTTGCAAAAACAACAAGTTAGCTCTTGTCAACCCCAAAATTAAACTTAATTGAGAATTAAAATATGAAAATATCATCTTGTACACAAAAAATAAGCTGTACTATTTTTCCTCAAGGAAACCATAGCTTTTTTAGAAGAACCGCTATTGCGGTATTGTTGGTATCAACATACCCAGCGCATGCTAATGTGAATGAAAGGATTCAAAAAGCGATTGATTATATGATCAAGAAAGAGCACGAAATCGTTTATGATCGGAACGAAATCGCAACAAAATCTTTCCATGTCAATGATAAAGAAAAAGCCAAAGTGACCTTTAATACCGATGTTAACGGGAATGGCTATGTGGTTTACTCAAATTACTCCCCGAATACCACAAGCATTATCAATAATGCCTATTTAACCAACCGCAGCGAAGTCATTTCTTCACGTCATCATCCTAATACCGAGTTTGCTTATTTAGAAAATAACGGCAAAATTGAAGGAACCGGCGGGTGGTACACAGAAAATGCAATCTCATTCCAGGCACCTCAAGTTTATATTCGTAATAACGGGACTATTACCAATACGAACAACCAAGCCAAAGCGCCAACATTACGGATGTACGGTAAACAAAGGGCTGTGTTAGATAACCATAAGCAAATCATCTCCAACACTGATGCCCCACTACAAATCTGGGGTAGCGGACTTTATATATTAAATAGGGAAAATGCTCAAATCAGCGGTGATAACTCTTACATTTATGGAGGTAATATTTATCTCCAGAATATGGGAAAAATTTCTGCAACCTCACAAAATGCAACCGCACTTGATATCCGACTGGCAAATAAAGGACACGCTACTATTTATAATTCCGGTGAAATAACCGGTAATATTTCTATTTCATCAGCATCACAAACAAGCGATTCTGTCGCTTTCCATTTAGAAAACGGTGTTGTTAATGGCGATATTTCCATTGGAAAAACAGCATCTGAAATAAACTCATCCGAACTATTTATAAATGGAAAATCAAAAATTACCGGAGTAGTGTTCACTTCAAACGATGTTGAAAGTAACGATACACTGACATTACTTGAAACTGGAAACCTGACACGAAACCCATTTTTAGACTTTGAACATCTGAATGTTGAAGGCGATTGGTTAGCTCAAAACTATTTACTTTTTCCCAAAAGCACGCTAATCAAAAATAAACTCACCGTACAAGATGGCGAACTTAACTCGGCACAAGTCACCATTAATCCGCAAGCCGGCTTAGTGGTTAATTCCGATTACGTGATTAATGGCAATTTAACTAACCAAGGCGATATTTCATCTGCTGACGGTTATCAAACCTTAACTATTAATGGCGATTATGTGGGTCACACCGGCTCAAAAATCAAAATGCATACTCGCTGGGATCAAGACAACTCCTATTCAGATAAAATCGTTATTCAAGGTGAAGCGACAGGTGAAACCACGGTCGTTCCTGTTGATAGCGACGGCACGACAACGGTTATTAAAGGTAATGTTCAGCAAGCTACAACAAGACTTAATACTATTCCGGTCATTTCTGTTACAAAAAGCGGCAGCACGGTATTTAACGGTGCGGCAATAACGGAAGGCGGTTATTTAGCGAATTTAGCTAAACGCAGCACGGGAAATGGTGACGAATATTACTGGACCATGGATCCGAAATCACAGCATGCCCCCGCCCCGAATGTCGAACCTCGTACACCGGGATATATTGTGATACCTCATATCAATATAGAACAAGGCTACGCTATCGTCGGCACATTACACCAACGTCAAGGAGATAAATCCGCCCGGGAAACAAAAACCTGGGGACGTACATTAGGTGGCCATCTGGATATAAAAGGACGTAATCGCTTTAATGCCGATACATCAAGTTTCGGCTTCCAACTGGGACAAACGGTTCAATTGAATAACAATGAATCCGCCACATCCGTTCTAGGCACTTATATGGCGCACCACAAAACAGCGAGTAAATTCACCGCACTTCAAGATAACAAACAACGTCTGGAAAAAACCGGCACAGGGAAAAGCCAGGCCTGGAGCTTAGGTTTAACCTATACGCGTTACAGTCAGCAAGGAAATTATCTTGATTTAGTGGGGCAAGTATCGTTATTACGTAATGAATATCGCGTAACCGACCGTAGCCTACAAGGAAACAGTGAAAGTAAACAGAAAGGTTTTAGCACCTTATTCTCGGCAGAATTCGGGCAGGCTTATCAATTCGATTCGACAACGCAATACGGTTGGTCAATTGAACCTCAGGCACAGTTAATTTATCAAATATTGAAATTAGATGATTTCCACGATGGTATACGCAAAATCGATCAAGATATGCATCACGGATTACGTGCCCGCCTTGGATTACGTTTAGGGTACAATGCACCGGGTGTCGATCACAATTCATTTAACACAATCTATATGATTAGTAATATCTGGCAGGATTTTAACCGCACTTATAAAACAAATGTCGGTCCGGATAAAATCAACGAAAACTTTAGTTCGACTTGGGCTGAACTTGGTGTTGGTGCACAGTTTGCGTTAAGCAAACAAAGCAGCATTTATGCTGATGTCCGTTATAATCACCATCTGGACGGCAATCAACGTAAAGGAATAAACGCCAATATCGGGATAAAATATAGCTGGTAGCGTGCAATGTAATACAGACTAAAAAAGTGCAGTAAAAAATACCGCACTTACACGACAGGATCGTCACGTACAATACCGATTCAAAACCGGCAACGAATATTAATCTGCCCTCAAAAGTTGAACGAAATATCCAACTGAATAAGGTGCAGATTTTTAGTTCTTGGCAGCACCTCTTAATAGGTATTTGTCTGATTTATTTGAAAATATCTATTTAAAATTTAAACAAACAATTAGCAATTGTGTGATTTCGGTCACATTTTTATAACATCGGGGCTATCTTTTTATAATATCTTGTTTACAATCTCTCTCGCTATTATAGTGCAGTCAATTATTTTTTATTATTCATTTATTGGGGTAGGCATTATGGCTCTCTTTTTAAGTATTTTTCCTATCGTTTTACTAATTTATTTAATGGTAAAACGTAACGCATTACCATCTTATCTTGCGTTGCCTTGGATTGCAGCGGTAGTATTAATTATTCAGTTAGTTTTCTTTGGTACGGATATTACCATTGTAAGTGCAAATATTGCTTCTGCAATTGTCGCGGTTCAGACACCGATTACCGTTATCTTAGGTGCAATTTTATTTAACCGCTTCTCTGAAGTTTCGGGTGTAACGAATACATTACGCAAATGGTTAGGGGCAATTAACCCAAATCCGGTTGCACAATTAATGATTATAGGTTGGGCATTTGCTTTTATGATTGAAGGCGCAAGTGGTTTTGGTACACCTGCAGCCATTGCCGCACCAATTCTTGTCGGCTTAGGTTTTGCACCAATGAAAACGGCAGTGCTGGTATTGATTATGAACTCTGTACCGGTATCTTTTGGCGCAGTCGGCACACCAACCTGGTTTGGTTTTGGTCCGTTGAATCTAACGGATGGACAAATTTTAGAAATCGGTTCTATGTCGTCATTAATTCATGCATTTGCCGCATTAGTGATCCCCGTTATTGCGTTACGCTTTATTGTAAGCGGTAAAGAAATTCGTCAGAATATCATATTTATCTATTTAAGTATTTTGGCGTGTGTCGTGCCTTATATTTTACTAGCGCAAGTAAATTATGAATTTCCATCATTGGTTGGTGGTGCAATCGGTTTATTTATCTCTGTTATTTTGGCAAATAAAGGCATTGGTTTAACAAAAGTTGAGAATACTTTAGAGACTGCAGTAAGTACAGGAGAAGTAATTAAAGCCTTATTTCCGACCGCACTTTTAATCGCTATCTTAATTGTAACTCGCCTTCAACAGCTACCGTTTAAAGCAATGATGAATGATGCAACAACCTGGTTCGCCGTTCAATTAGGTTCATTAGGGCGTTTTGAAATCAGTCAGGGGTTGATTTTCAGCTTAAAAGATATTTTTGGTACCTCAATCAGTTCAAATTATAAATTATTATATGTACCGGCATTAATTCCGTTCTTTGTTACCGTATTAATTGCTATTCCTGTGTTTGGTGTATCAGCCGGAAAAGCAAAGGATATTTTTGTAATGAGCTTTAAACAAACTAAAAATCCATTTTTTGCCCTTGTTGGTGCATTAATTATGGTGAACTTAATGTTAGTTGGCGGTGATGGCTCAATGGTTAAAATTATCGGTAAAAGTTTTGCAGAAGCAACCGGTGAATATTGGACCGTCTTTGCCTCTTATTTAGGTGCGGTTGGTGCATTCTTCTCCGGTTCAAATACCGTATCTAACTTAACATTCGGTAGTGTTCAGTTATCCACTGCGGAACTCACCGGTTTATCTGCAACCTTGATTCTTGCATTACAATCCGTTGGCGGTGCAATGGGTAATATGGTATGTATTAACAATATCGTTGCGGTAAATTCAGTATTGAATATTCAAAATCAAGAAGGGGCGATTATTAAGAAAACCGTTATTCCAATGGTGATCTATGGTATCATCGCTGCATTGGTAGCATTATTTGTTGTTCCAATCATCTTCTAAATTAAATGGGCGGATAATAATTATTCGCCCTGAATTCTTCATAGAGTAGGCTTTAGCTCATCAATTATTTTAACGTTATGTTATAAAACGATGGGCTGAAGCCCATTCTATGATTGAACGTATTTTAAAATTTTATCTGAAATGTTGGAGTTCTTATGAACGTAAATTTTTATGTCACTTGTATTGCAGATATTGTTAAAGCAGGCGTGGCGAAAAATTCAGTATTGCTACTGGAAAAATTGGGTTGCAATATTATTTTCTTGGAAAAACAAGGATGTTGCGGGCAACCTGCAATGAACAGCGGTTATACCAAACAAGCTTTAGCAGGTATGAAAAATTTGGTAGAAACCTTTGAAGTTAATGATTATCCGATTGTTGCTCCTGCCGGTTCTTGTGTCTATGCGATTAAAACTTATCCTGAACATTTTGCGCGTTTTGGTGAGCCTGAGTGGGCGGAGCGCGCCAAGAAAGTTGCTGCCCGTTTCCATGATTTAACGGATTTTATTGTAAATAAATTAAAAGTAACCAATGTAGGTGCAAGATTAACCGGCAAAGCGGTTTACCATCCTTCTTGCAGCCTTTCCCGTAAATTAGGTGTTGTCAATGAACCTTTAACGTTATTACAAAACGTAAAAGGCTTAGAACTGCTACCTATTGCTAATCAACAGACCTGTTGCGGTTTCGGCGGAACATTCTCGGTTAAAATGGCGGAGATTTCCGGTGAAATGGTCACGGAGAAAGTGGCACATATCAGTGAAGTAGATCCACAATATTTAATTGGTGCAGATGTCAGTTGCTTAATGAATATTGCCGGTCGTTTAAGTCGTGAAGGGAAAAATGTGAAAGTTATGCATATTGCCGAAGTATTAATGCAGGGGGAAGAATAGTATGTCATTAAAAACCAGTAATCTTGCATTTAAAGCACGTGTGGATAATCAGATTCATAACGAAATGATGCGTAAGGCGGTAGTAAAAGCGCAAGAAACCATCGGCGCAAATCGCCAGAAAATGGTGGATGAATTAGGACATTGGGAAGAATGGCGAGATTTATCGAAACAAATTCGTAACCACGTTTTAGCGAATCTTGATGCTTATTTATACCAATTAAGTGAAAAAGTACAAGAAAACGGCGGTAAAGTCTATTTTGCCGAGACAGCTGAAGAGGCGAGTGAGTATATTCGTCAGGTAGCATTGTCGAAACAAGCGAAAACTATCGTTAAATCCAAATCAATGGTAACGGAAGAGATCGGTTTAAACGAAGTGCTTGAAAAGGAAGGGATGAAAGTCGTAGAAACGGATTTGGGGGAATATTTACTGCAAATCGTTGGTGACAAGCCTTCTCATATTGTTGTTCCGGCAATTCACAAGGATCGCCACAAAATTCGTCAGGAATTACATGATGTCTTAGGCTATGAAGGTACTGAACAACCGGAAGAAATGAATGCTTTTATTCGTCAAATTTTACGTAAAGATTTTTTAGCGGCGGATATCGGTATTTCCGGCTGTAACTTTGCGGTAGCTGAGACAGGGTCTGTCTGTTTGGTCACGAATGAAGGTAACTTACGTTTAGCGACGACGATACCTAAAACGCATATTGCCGTGATGGGGATGGAACGTTTAGCACCGACTTTCCAGGAAGTTGATGTATTAATCACTATGTTAGCCCGTAGTGCGGTAGGCGCAAAATTGACCGCTTATAATACTTGGTTAACCGGTCCGAGATTAGAAGGTGAAACCGACGGTCCTGAAGAGTTCCATTTGGTTATTGTGGATAACGGCCGTTCAAAAATTTTAGAAAGTGAATTTAAAGATGTTTTACGTTGTATTCGTTGCGGCGCTTGCTTGAATACTTGTCCGGCTTATCGACAAATTGGCGGTCACGGTTACGGTTCTATCTATCCGGGCCCGATTGGTTCGGTGATTTCACCATTATTGGGCGGTTATAAGGAATTTAAAGAATTACCTTATGCTTGTTCGCTTTGTACGGCTTGTAATTCTGTTTGCCCGGTGAAAATCCCATTGGCACAATTAATTTCTAAACACCGTGAACACATTGCTCAGTCAGGTATGACACCGACCTTAGAACGTTTATCCATTTTCGGTTTCACAATGGCTAATTCACATCCGACTTTGTGGAAAGCGGGAGTCAAAATCGGTGCAAAAATTGCCGGTAAAGCGATTAAAAATGGTAAAGCACCAATTCAGATCGGTGCATTAGCCGAATGGACAAAAGCGCGTGATCTTCCGCAACCGGAAGGGGAAAGCTTCCGTGAATGGTTCCAGAATAGAGGTAAAAACTGATGGATTTACAAAATCGTGAAAATTTCTTAAATAAATTAGCCGAGAGAATGGGCAGACCACGTCAATTAGTGCCTGAACCGATGCCGGAATTAGTGAATAATCATCCGACAACTCGTTTAACCCATTTAAATCAACAAGAATTAGTGCAAGAGTTTATTAATTTTGCCAAGGTAATGATGGTTGATTTAGTTGAAACAAACTTAGCTGATTTGAACCGCACTTTATTGGATATTTGTGAAAAATACGGCGGCGGAAGTATTATTTTAAATAATGATCAGCGTTTGGTCGATTTAGGCATTACGCAGTTAATCCAAGAAAAATATGACAGCTATGTTTGGGATCTTAACCAAACGGAAGAAAACTTTATCAAAGCAGAAAAAGCCAATATTGGCATTGTCTATGGCGAGTATGGTTTGGCGGAGTCCGGTGGCGTAGTACTATTTTCCGATAAAGAATTTGGTCGTTCGGTGAGCTTATTACCGGAAAAATCTATTGTCGTTTTACGTAAAAGTGCGGTATTGCCACGCGTTGCACAGTTGGCAAAAATCCTACATGATAAAGCACAAAATGGTGAACGCATGCCGTCTTGCGTAAACATTATCTCAGGTCCAAGTGCAACGGCAGATATTGAATTAATCAAGGTTGTTGGGGTTCATGGTCCTGTGAATAAGATTTATGTTGTAATTGATGATTTATAGAATTCGGAGTTTTGGGGCAAAATATTGATCTCCCCCCAAAAAGTCAGACACTAATAACAGGACTGATTTCAGTATTACACCGAACTCAGTCCTTTCAATTTTATCCGGAAAAATAGAACTTCTCTTCATCACATTTAAATTCGATTCGGCAGAAAAGCCATTATTGCTGTATTCTTGCGCAAAAATTCGCATCAGAAGCAGCATTTCAGGTGGTATTACGACTTTTGCCGCTTGGATCACTTCTCCCCCGAACAAGCGTTTGTCCTGCTCGTATTTGTCGATGCAAATATTCATTTTTGGCCAATAAAATTGGTAGGTAAAGTAGCCGGTGCGCCGCGTGAATTTCAATGGCATCAAAGCCTATCTACCGCTCGTTTCATCGCACGTTGAAACTGTTGTACCACTTCTTCCGCCTCTTCCGTAGTTAGGGCGTGCGGCATTTGGTAACGCCAGCGACTTTTATCACTAGTCACACTTTCATCACACATAATCGCCGATGGTGCGACCACATCTGCCAACTCAAGGCTTTACGTCCTACATAATCGATTTACACCACAATTTTCTTCAACGCCTGCACTTGTTCATCGTTCCACAGCCCCAAGCAGTCCGGCGAAATACGGGCGTTGTCGGCGACATTAGTCATCTCTACGATAATCACCCCCACGCCACCCACAGCACAGCTGACGTAATACACAAAGTGCCAGTTATGTGCAATACCGTATTTTTTCGCCACATACATACACATCGGCGGCATCACTACCCGGTTTTTCAGTTGCAGATTTTTCACCTGAAACGGTTCGGTTAAATAACGGAATTTTGCCATACTATGCTCCTTATCTATACTAATCCGCCTTACCATAGCACTTTCAAAGCGAAAGTGCGGTCGGTTTTCAGCGGATTTTAAGAGGAATTTTTGCCGAAAAACAGCGGATAAAATCGCATTGATGGGGATTTTTGCACAGTGGGATATAAGGAAATGCCGTCTGAAAGGCTCAAACTTTCAGACGGCATTGGTTATTTAATCAACGGTTTATCAAAGCGTACATTGGTATTCGGTTTGTTTAACGCCATCACGCCCGATAATTCGTGCGGTACATAGCATTCTTGCAAATACGCCGTGTCTTCATCGCTCAATGTGATATTGAGGGCATTGACTGCACCGTCGATGTGGTGGAACTTGGTTGCACCGACCACGGGCGATGCAACTTTGCCCAACAGCCACGCCAAGGAAATTTGGGTCATTGATACGCCGTATTTTTCAGCAAGTTCTGCTACCCGTGCGATGATTTTGCCGTCTTGTTCGGCGGTTTTATCATATTTGAGTTTGGCGATTTGATCGGATTCCAAACGAGTGCTGGTTTCAGACGGCTGGCGGGATAATCTGCCAGCGGCTAAAGCACTGTACGGCGTAAGTGCAATACCGTGCGTGTTGCAGTAGTCATTCATTTCCCGCTCGTCTTCGCGATAAATCAGGTTGTAGTGGTTTTGCACCGACACGAATTTCGCCCAGCCTTCCCGTTCCGCCAAAGCGTTGATTTCCGCCAGTTGCCACGCATAGCAGTTGGCAATGCCGATATAGCGTGCCTTGCCAGCCTGCACCACATTATTCAAACCCTGCATAATATCTGCCATCGGCGTGTGGTAGTCCCACATATGATAAATGTACAAATCCACATAATCCGTGCCGAGATTTTGCAGGCTTTGGTTTAAACACTGCTCGATATAGTCTTGCCCCGACAAGGTATTTTCAGCAGGTTTCGGCAAAAATTTGGTAGCAATGACCGCCTGATCCCGTGGCATAAAATCGCGAACGGCACGCCCGACAAACTGTTCGCTGCTGCCGTCGGCATAAGCAATGGCGGTATCAAAAAAATTGATGCCTTTTTCAATAGCGTGCTTAATGATTTGACGAGATTGTGCTTCGTCCAAAATCCAGTTATGCTGCCAACGGGAAGCATCGCCGAAGCTCATACAGCCCAAACAAATGCAGGAAATATTTAAATCTGAATTGCCTAATTGAATGTATTGCATCATCTACTCCTAAGGTTGTCTGAAAATATGTTGCTATTTTAAATAGACAAACTGCTAAAATAAAATACAATTATCTTATCTCAGCATAAATAAAACAGATACTGAAATGGAACTGCGACAATTAAAACAATTCTGCATCATCGCCCAATCCGACACCTTGACCCAAGCGGCGGAAAAGCTGTTTATCTCCCAGCCAGCACTCAGCACTTCGCTGAAAAACTTGGAAATCGAGTTGGGTGTCAGCCTGTTCGACCGCAAGAAGAACGCCATCAAGCTCAATAAAAACGGTGAAAAAGCCCTACAATACGCCCAAACTGTGTTGGCGAAAGCCGATGAAATGCAAGATTATTTCCGCCAACTGGCAAGCAATCGGCACAGCCTCCGCCTTGCCTTTTGCGATGCCGGTCCGATGTGGTATCTGATGCCGCATTTTGCCCTGCTGCCCGAAGATTATGCGGTAAAAAACAGCCGTTTTGCCGACAGCGAAAACGGCTTACAGCTGTTACTCGACGGTAGCCAAGACATCGTTATCAGCAGTCAGCCACTGCTCCACGAACACATCATCAGCCGCGAAATTTTATCCGACCAAGCGTTATTATCCGTACCGAAACACCATCCGCTTGCCACATACAACACTCTCTGCCTGAACGACATCCCCCCCTATACCGTATTACAACTGAATGTTAAAGGACATTTTTTGGCACAGATTACAGCCTATTTCCACCGACACCAGCTTGAGCTGCCCATTGAATACGAAGACGATTTCATCAATTTCCAGCAGCGTCTGACTTACAGCGACAGCCTTTCTTTCTCCAGTCGCCTTGCTCAAACCTACCGCAACGACGGTGGTAAACGGCTGTTAATCCCACTTACCGATGAAGCCTGCTACATCCGCTATTATGTGAATTACCTGCATAACAACAGCAAAACACTGGAAAAAGTATTGAGGGTAATGGAAGAGGCGTGATAAATGCCGTCTGAAAACTTTTTCAGACGGCATTTATCTATTTCGCCAGCTTCAGAGGTCGTCTTACCCGATACAACACCAGCACCGCTAGAATCAACAGGCAGCCGATGATTTTACTTGTAGACAAGACTTCCGCCATAAACAGCACGCTGAACAGCATTGTCCATACGGGTTCTAAAATCATAATCAATGCGCCGTTGCTGATGTCGCTCTATAATGGAAAAACGCAGGCTCACAAAGGCGACCGCCGGCAGTTCGGCAATAGTACTTTTAGAAAATAACCAGCCTAACGCAGCGGTAATAGTGGTGAGCAATAAAATCCACTCGCCGCGATATTATTGAAACGACATAGAAAACTCCTTGAAAAACGACCGCACTTTTTCGCTTAACGTGTGGTCAATTTGTCTTATTTTTGACGGAAAATAGTCGCATTCGGGAACACCATTTTACCGTTCTCTGTTACGCTGCTGAAATGATCAGCGTGCATATGGATTGGGTGAGCCGTTGCAGACAAAAAGGCGATAGCAGCGGCAATCAATGTGGTTTTGTTTATTGGAATAAGTCTCTTATGTGAATTTGTTGGAGTGTAGTTTAATGGGAATTTTTGCCGATAAACAGCGGATAAAATCGCAATGTTGGGTATTTTTGCACAATAAAGGGTGAGAAAAAACTGTCTGAAAGCCTAAACATTTATTTGCAGGCTCACTCGTTCGCTTGTTCACCCTTTTGGACCGTCGGCAGAGTCGGCTTTCAAAAACCTACGATTTTTGTTAAACAGCGTATTGTCTCTTACATCCTTTCCTTTGTAAAAATGTATAAATATACATTTTTTCATTTGTAAAAATGTTATATAATACATTTATTAAAATGAAAAAGTGGAGAAATGCACATTTATGCAACGCAATATTCTGCAACAGCTCACCGAATGGAAAGCCAAAGCAAACCGCAAGCCTTTGATAATTCAAGGGGCAAGACAGGTGGGGAAAACATGGGCGATGAAAGCCTTTGGCGAAATGGCGTTTACCAAAATCGCCTATATCAATTTCGATAACAACAGTCGTATGCAAACCCTGTTTAGCGGCGATTTCGGCATTCAGAGGCTGCTTCTGGGCTTGAGCATTGAAGCGGGCGTGGAGATTGAGGCGGAAAATACCCTGCTGATTTTTGACGAAATACAAGAAGTGCCGCAGGCGTTATCGGCACTCAAATATTTTTATGAAAACGCACCGCACTTTTATATCGTGGCAGCAGGATCGCTATTGGGCGTGGCATTGCGCCAAGGCACGTCGTTTCCTGTGGGCAAGGTGGATTTTTTGTCGCTGTATCCGATGGATTTTACCGAATTTTTGCAGGCGATGGGGGAGCAGGCGTTGCTGAATTTGTTGCAGTCGCAGGATTGGGCGTTGATTGCGGCGATGAAATCCAAATACATCGAGCGGTTGCGGCAATATTATTTTGTCGGCGGAATGCCCGAGGCGGTTAAAACCTTTCGGGATACGCAAAATCTGCAGGAAGTCCGCACGGTACAACGCAATTTACTGCTGGCGTACGAGCAGGATTTTTCCAAACACATTGACGATCCGCGCTTGGTAATGCGAGTGCGAGCCTTGTGGAACGCCCTGCCCGGACAGCTTGCCAAAGAAAATAAAAAATTCGTGCTTGCCGAGCTGCAAAAAGGGGCAAGATTTAAAGATTACAAGCTGGCGTTGCAATGGCTGAAAGACAGCGGTTTGGTGTACCCCGTGTACCGTATTAAAAAACCGAATCTGCTGCTGACTTCGTATCAGGAAAACATTTTCAAACTTTACTGTTTGGATGTCGGCTTGCTAGCGTCGAAAAGCCATCTCGACCCGATTGTACTGCTGGAGCAAAACCGCTTGTTTACCGAGTTTAAAGGGGCATTGACTGAGCAATATGTATTGCAGCAGATGCAAGCCAATCAGCCCAATCCGATTTTCTACTGGGCAACGGAAAGAGGCACGGCGGAGGTAGATTTTGTGTTGCAATATCAACAGGATATTGTACCGATTGAAGTCAAAGCCGAAGAAAACCTCAAAGCCAAAAGCCTACGTTCTTATTATGATCAATACCAACCGAAACAGGCTATCCGCACCTCAATGGCGGATTTCAGGCAGGAAGAATGGCTGACTAATGTGCCGTTGTATGGAGTAGGATCGTACTGTAAATTCTCCCTATAATAAATTTACGCTGTTATTATCAGCAATACTTTCAATAATCTTAACCAAAGGAAAAAACAATGAATCAAACCATTCAAACCCAGCTGCAACATCGCAGTATTCGTCGTTTTAAAAATACGCCATTGAAGAAAGAAGAAATCGAACTGTTGATTCAGGTTGCACAGCGTGCGGCGACCAGCAGTTATATGCAGGCGTGCTCTGTGATAAGCATTACTGATGATACGTTGAAACAAGCGCTAGCGCAGATTAGCGGACAGCCGTATGTGAGTGAAAACGGTCATTTATTTATGTTTGTGGCGGATACGGCACGCAATGCGGAAATTGCCCGCACGCAAGGGGCGGAACCGATTTATCAAGGCACGACCGACCGCTTTTTGGCAGGCGTATATGATGCCACTATTGCTTGTCAGAATATGGTGGTTGCTGCGGAAAGTTTGGGAATGGGGACAGTTTATCTCGGTTCGATTTTAAATGATGTGGAAAAAGTGATTGAACTGTTGCAGCTGCCGAAACTGACCTTCCCGGTGTTTGCCTTGGCGGTGGGCTGGCCGGATCAAACGCCGCAACACAAACCTCGATTGCCGAGTGCCATTATGCATATGGAAAACCGTTATGTTCCCATCAGCGAGCAACAAGCGGCACTTGCCGAATATGATCGTGAATTAACAGCCTATTATCAATCCCGTAGCGATAATGTCCGTGCCGAAACCTTTAGTCATATGGCGACAGAATACACCCGTAGCCAACAGGCAAAACGTACCCAAATCGCCCACATATTGAGAAAGCAGGGATTTTTATCGGAGTTGGAGGAAAATCCGTAACACTATAAAGTGCGGTCAATTTTGCATATAGTTTTTAATGTAATCGTCCCGATCCTGTTTGGTGATTTGGCGTAGTATGCGGCAAGGGTTGCCGACCACCAACGAATTTGGCGGAATGTCCTTGCTTATCACAGAGCCTGCGCCGGCAACCACGTTGTCGCCGATAGTTACGCCCGGCAGTACGATCACATTGCCGCCCAGCCATACATTATTGCCGATACGAATCGGTTTTGCCTACTCCCATTCTTGATTGCGCAACTCGGCATCAAGCGGATGCCCCACGGTATAAAGGCTGACATTGGGGGCAAACAACACATTATTGCCGATATAAACCCTGCCGCTGTCTAAAATCGTGCAGTTGTAGTTGGCGAAAAAATTATCGCCCACCTCAATAAAGCGCCCATAATCACAATAAAACGGTGACACAATATTCGGGTTATTGCCGTTTTTACCGAGAATTTCACTGATTAAACGGGCTTTATTGGCGTGATCGCTAGGGCGGGTCAAAATATTGTATTCGTATAACCGCTCTTTATTATCAAGGCGTAACTGTTTTAATTCTTCGCAAAAGGGCTGATGTGCCAGCCCTGCAAACATTTTTTCTTGTTCGGATAACATCATTTAGTTATTTACCGTCCCACGCGCGGATTGCATTACGACGAATAGTCGATTTATGTTGGGCATCGCCTTTGTAGTAATTTTTATCCAATCCGCCTTCCCAGTCACCATAGTTCGGGTTTGGTAATACGATAAATTTTGTGCCGAATAAGGCTTTGTTTTGCTTAACAAAATCGCGACGTTCTTGGTTGGATTTTTTATATGTGGCATCGCCGAAATCATTGAGATTGTCGCCCACATATAACACGATGTCATAGCCTTGTTGTTCAATTTCGGCAAAGCGTGGCGATTTATTGGATTTGTCCTTTTTCAAAAATAAGCGATCTTCACGCACGCCGCTAAACCCTAAACGTTTCATATCATCAAGGGTCGCTTGTTTTTCGCCGGCATCTTTACGGTTTGAAACAAAAAACATCGTGCCGTTATGTGAATTAACATAATTGGCAAACTCCACCGCACCCGGAATCGGCAGCACTTGACGGGCGTTGACCCAGCGTGTCCAGCTTTCCCCCTCGAAAGGTTCGCCGTTTTTCACTTGCCAGCCGGCATAGGCGCTGTTATCGATCATTGTTTCGTCTAAATCCACCACAACGGCTTTTTTCTTGCCTTTTGCCGCTTTAGCCTGATCAAAGGCAGTTTTGGCACTATTAAAGGCTTGATGGGTAAGGGCTTGATATTCGCCCGATTGTTGCAGCCAGACCACACCAAGGACGGCTTGATTTTGTAATTGGGCTTCGGCGGCGTTATTTGGTGAATTGCAAGCGCTCACTAAAAGGGCGGCACAAATGCCGGCAAGGGCGGAATAGTTGAGTTTCATAAATTCTCCTTATTATTGTAAGTAGGAAATTAAAAAGAATTGCCGATAAATCGACTTGAGAATTCTGATACTTTATTTTTTCCTTGTAAACCCTTTTTCAGGCTTTGGTGCATTTTCACTACAATGCGGCAAATTTTCTGTGCCGTGAGAATGAGAATATACTTGATGACAAGTGCTTGATTTGAATGTTTGGGCATATTCGGTTATAAAAATCTGCACCTTACTCAGTTAGATGTGTAGTCTAACTTTTGGCGTGCAGATCAAATTTTTTATACCGGAATCTGTATTATTCTTCCCCATTCTCCAAATCCAACGATTCTTGTGAAAGAATAATTCCCGTTAAATCTGCATACACGTAATCTTCCGGGAAAAAGGTTACACCGCCGAAATTCACTGGTATGTCGGTTTCACCGCCGGTGTTTTCATCTGCACCTACAGGAATCGGAGCAAGGGCGTGGATGCCGATGTCCATTTCCTCTAATTGATTGAGCTGGCGGACTGCCCCATAAACGATAATCCCTTCCCAATTATTATCTAACGCAAGTTGAGCCAATTCGCCATCAATCAACGCGCGGCGTACAGCACCGCCGCCGTCTACCACTAACACCCGGCCTTTACCGTTTTGCTCTAACACTTCAGCAATCAGGCCGTCAGCTTCAAAGCATTTTACTGTTACCACTTGACCATAGAATGATGAACGTCCGCCGAAACTGGAAAAAATCGGTTCCACTACATCCACTTGATCAAGATAAATATCGCATAATTCTGAAGTATCAATTCCCATAGTAATGCCCTTGCTGATAAAAAAATGACTGTTTTTAGTATATTATGATTGCGACGAGATCTCAACCAATTAGCAATCCCACACTGAATAAGATGTTAGTGAGCAATGCCAATATCGACATTTGAGCCAGCACCGGTCGCAATGCCAAAGGATCTTTGTGGCTGTACACAAAAACCACGTGTTTGCACAACAACGGCAACGCCAGTAAAAAAATAAAACTAAACGGCGAATAAAAATTCATTACTGCAAACATCACATAACACAAACCAGCCAGTGCTAATAACACGCCATGATATACGCGTCCTTTTTCCGGCCCGATTCGCACAATCAATGTATTTTTGCCTGCTTTGCGATCTTGTTCGATATCCCGTAAATTATTGATATTTAACACCGCACTTGCGAGCAATCCGCAGGCAACCGCAGGCAGAAAAATCTCTGCACTGAGCTGATGAACCTGTAAATAATAGGTTCCGCCCACGGCCAATAAGCCGAAAAAAATAAAGACCGACACATCACCCAATCCCATATAACCATATGGTTTTTTGCCTACGGTATAGGTGATGGCTGACACAATCGCCAAAATTCCCAGCACCGCAAAGGCGATTAAATCCGTGATACTTTCATAGGCTAAACCGATTAAAGTTGCCCCGGAAATAACGCATGCGATAACCATAAAAATTAAGCCGATTTTAAGCTGTCCCACAGTAATCCCGCCTTGCTGAATTCCCCGCAAAGGGCCGATGCGTTCTGCAGTATCGGAACCTTTTTGATGATCGCCGTAATCATTGGCGAAATTAGATAAAATCTGCAGTAGCGTTGCAGTAAACAAACACAGCAACGTAAAACCTAAATTAAATTTCCCAGCCCAATAAGCTAACGCCGAACCGGTAAGAATAGAAGCCACTGCCAAAGGCAGCGTTTTTGGTCGTGCGGTTTCAAACCACATTTTTAAGCTATTGTTTTTCATAATTTCCGATTAAAATAATAAGGTCTGTTGATGTTTGTTAAAATCCCGCTTATTGTATGCAATTTCATTTACTATGTCGAATTTAACCCTTAATTTACAAGCTGTAGGCATTATTCATACGCCTTACAAAGAAAAATTTTCCGTACCACGCCAACCGGATTTAGTGCAAGACGGCGTGGGTGTGGTGGAATTATTGCCACCCTATAACCAGCCCGAAGTGGTGCGAGGATTGGAACAATTTAGCCATTTATGGTTAATTTTTCAGTTCGACCAAATTCCTCAAGGCAAATGGCAGCCCACTGTTCGTCCGCCCCGTTTAGGTGGGAATCAACGGGTAGGCGTATTTGCATCTCGTGCTACTCATCGTCCGAATCCGCTGGGATTATCCAAAGTAAAATTACGAAAAGTGGAATGTGCCGACGGTAAAGTGTTATTGCATTTAGGAGCAGTGGACTTGGTGGACGGTACGCCGATTTTTGATATTAAACCCTATATAGCCTATGCCGACAGCGAACCCAATGCTCAATCAGGCTTTGCTCAGGACAAACCGCAAGCAAAATTACAGGTGAGATTCAGCCAATCCGCTCAAAGTGCGGTGGAAAAAATCGAAAAAAACCGACCGCACTTCGGTCGATTTATCCGCGATGTCATCGCACAAGATCCCCGCCCTGCTTATCAGCAAGGCAAACCGTCAAATCGTATTTACGGAATGCTGTTATATGAATTCAATGTGCGGTGGAAAACGGTGGAAAATTCAGTGGATGTGGCAGAAATTGTGGAAATCTCATAAGAAAAGGCGTATGCAATAATACGCCCTTACAAGTAGAAATATCAATGAATTACGCAGCAAACGGATCACGCAAAATCATTGTTTGTATACGATCCGGGCCGGTGGATAGAATATCAATCGGCACGCCCAGCACCTCTTCTACACGTTTAATGTAGTTACGGGCGGTTTGCGGTAATTGGTCAAGACTGGTAACACCAAAGGTGTTTTCAGACCAACCCGGCAAGGTTTCGTAAATCGGTTCCACGCCTTCCCAATCTTTCGCAGCAAGCGGAGAATATTCTACGATTTCACCGTTCGGCATTTTGTACGCAGTGCAGATTTTGATTTCGTCAAAACCGTCCAACACGTCTAATTTGGTCATACAGAAACCGGAAATAGAGTTAATTTGAATGGCACGACGCACGGCAACGGCATCGAACCAACCACAGCGACGCGGACGACCGGTTACCGCACCAAATTCATTTCCTTTACGGGCAATTTCTGCACCGGTTTCATCAAATAATTCTGTGGTGAACGGACCTGAACCTACGCGGGTACAATAGGCTTTAATGATACCCAACACATAATCCAAATTACGCGGACCAAAACCGGAACCGGTTGCCACACCACCGGCAGTAGTATTTGAACTGGTTACGAACGGATAAGTACCGTGGTCGATATCCAACATTGTGCCTTGTGCACCTTCAAATAAAATGTTGTCACCGTTTTCGCGGGCTTTGTGCAACATTGTAGTGACATCCGCCACCATACCGGTGATAATATCTGCCACCGCAAACACATCATCTAAGGTTTTTTGATAATCCACCGCGTCTACTTTGTAGTAGTTCACTAGTTGGAAGTTGTAGTAATCTAAGATATTTTTCAATTTTTCCGCAAATTGCTCGCGGTTGAATAAATCGCCCACACGCAAACCGCGACGAGCCACTTTATCTTCATAAGCCGGACCGATACCGCGGCCGGTGGTACCGATTTTATTTTTACCTAAAGCAGATTCGCGAGCGTGATCCATTGCTACGTGATAAGGCAAAATCAACGGACAGGCTTCAGAAATTTTCAAACGGTCACGCACGTTCACGCCACGTGCTTCCAATTCGCCCATTTCTTGCATTAAAGCAGAAGGTGAAAGCACCACACCGTTACCGATCAAGCAGGTCACGTTATCACGCAAGATACCGCTTGGAATCAAACGTAATACGGTTTTTTCACCGTTGATAATCAACGTATGTCCGGCGTTATGACCGCCTTGATAACGCACTACATATTTCACGCGATCGGTTAATAAATCTACAATTTTCCCTTTCCCTTCATCGCCCCATTGAGCCCCCAGGATCGCTACACTTTTACCCATTTTTTGGTCCTACCTTTTCGGTTAAGTTTTTTAAGAACATGATTGGTCTTTACTTTACTATTTTTACCATTAAATCTCAATGCAAAATATCAGAAATTGCCATAATCGTGCTATACTTTTCACAAATCATAACCAACGGAAAAGATCAAAACTATGACGCAAATTGCCGAAAATCCTTTAGTCCTGGTGGACGGTTCATCTTATTTATATCGTGCGTTCCACGCATTTCCGCCTTTGACCAATTCTCACGGCGAACCAACAGGGGCGATGTATGGCGTGTTGAATATGCTGAAAAGCCTGATCACTCAAGTGCAACCGAGCCATATTGCAGTGGTGTTTGATGCTAAAGGCAAAACCTTTCGCGATGAAATGTTCGAACAATATAAATCCCACCGACCGCCGATGCCCGATGAATTACGCAGTCAGATTCAGCCATTGCATAATATTATCAAAGCGTTAGGCATCCCTTTATTAGTGGTGGAAGGCGTGGAAGCCGATGATGTTATCGGCACGCTGGCAGTGCAGGCATCAAAGTGTGGTAAGAAAGTCCTGATTTCTACCGGCGATAAGGATATGGCACAGTTGGTGGATGACAATATTATGCTCATCAACACAATGAACAATACCCTGCTGGATCGCAAGGGTGTAATTGAAAAATACGGTATTCCGCCGGAATTGATTATCGATTATTTGGCGTTAATGGGCGACAGTTCCGATAACATTCCGGGTGTGGCAGGCGTAGGCGAGAAAACCGCGCTAGGCTTGCTGCAAGGCATCGGCAGTATGGCAGATATTTATGCCAATTTGGAGAAAGTAGCCGATTTGCCGATTCGCGGAGCAAAAAAATTAGGCGAAAAATTACAGGCTGAAAAACAAAATGCTGATTTATCTTATGCTTTAGCGACGATTAAAACCGATGTAGCGTTGGATATTTTACACGATCAACTCACCATCGGTACGGCTAATAATGATGAACTAACGAAATATTTCAGCCGTTATGAATTTAAACGCTGGCTGAGCGAAGTGATAAACGACGAAAGTTCGGTGACCAAACTGCAAGAACAAGCGGTGAAAGTCAACAATTATCAGGCAACACCTGTTGCCAAACCAACGGAAAGTGCGGTCAAAATTCAAATAGATCGCAGCAAATATCAATGCATTCTCAATCAAACGGATTTTGATTTATGGCTGGATAAATTGTCGAAAACCCCGGTTTTTGCCGTGGATACGGAAACTGATAGTTTGGAATATATGTCTGCCCATTTAGTGGGAATTTCTTTCGCGCTTGAAAATGGTGAAGCCGCTTATTTACCATTGCAACACAATTATCTCGGTGTGGCAAAACAATTGGATTTTCATACCGCACTTGAGCAACTCAAGCCGATTTTGGAAAATCCCAATATTCAAAAAATCGGACAAAATATCAAATACGATCTTACTATTTTTGCCCGTCACGGCATTCACCTGCAAGGCGTAGCTTTTGATACAATGCTTGAATCCTATGTGCTGGACAGCACCGGCCGACATAATATGGACGATTTAGCTTTGCGTTATTTAGGTCATCAAACCATTGCTTTTGAAGATATTGCAGGCAAAGGCAAGGGACAGCTGACATTTAATCAAATCGAATTAGAACAAGCGGCGGAATATGCCGCGGAAGATGCAGATATCACAATGAAACTGCATCAAACCTTATGGCAGCGGCTTACAGCCGAACCGTCGTTGACAAAACTGTATCAAGAAATGGAAGTGCCGCTATTGCAAGTGCTTTCCCGTATGGAACGCAACGGCGTATTGATTGACAGCTATTTACTGCAATCGCAATCCAACGAAATCGCCACAAAACTGACCGCACTTGAGCAAACCGCTTATGACTTGGCGGGGCAATCTTTTAATCTGGCATCTACCAAGCAATTACAGGATATTCTGTTTACCAAGCTCGGTTTGCCGGTATTAAAGAAAACGCCGAAAGGAGCACCGTCTACCAACGAAGAGGTGCTGGAAGAACTATCTTATGAGCATGCCTTGCCAAAAATTTTAGTGGAACATCGCGGCTTAAGTAAATTGAAATCTACCTATACGGACAAATTGCCACAAATGGTGAATCCAAATACGGGACGGGTGCACACATCTTATCATCAAGCGGTCACCGCAACGGGGCGTTTGTCATCCAGCGATCCGAATTTGCAGAATATTCCCGTGCGAAATGAAGAAGGGCGTCGCATCCGCCAAGCATTTATTGCCCGTGAAGGCTATAAAATTATCGCCGCCGACTATTCGCAAATCGAATTACGCATTATGGCACATTTATCCGGCGATAAAGGATTGACTACAGCGTTTGCGCAAGGCAAAGACATTCACCGTTCCACTGCGGCGGAAATTTTCGGCTTGCCGTTAGAATCTGTCACTGGCGAACAACGCCGCAGTGCCAAAGCTATTAACTTCGGTTTGATTTACGGTATGAGTGCATTCGGTTTATCCCGCCAATTAAATATTCCCCGCGGTGAAGCACAAAAATATATGGATTTATATTTCCAACGCTACCCGGCGGTGCAAACCTTTATGCAGGATATTCAGCAAAAAGCCAAAGCTCAGGGCTATGTGGAAACGCTGTTCGGCCGCCGTTTATATCTGCCGGATATCAACTCCTCCAACGCAATGCGCCGCAAAGGTGCGGAACGTGTGGCGATCAACGCCCCAATGCAAGGTACCGCCGCGGACATTATCAAACGAGCCATGATCGATATTGATCGTGCTATCACCGGTGATGACAATATTGTGATAATTATGCAGGTACACGATGAATTGGTATTTGAAGTGCGGTCGGAATTTGTGGAAAAATATACCGTACTTATCAAACGACTCATGGAAAACGCCGCCCGACTCAGCGTGCCATTGATTGTGGATGTAGGCGTGGGCGAGAATTGGGATGAAGCGCATTAAGGCAAAAGCCGAGCTTTCAACCAACACTCATCTTGCCACTGATAGCAAATGCGATCATGCAATCTGTTTGATCGCCTTTGCCAAAACTCGACAACGTCGGGAATCACCCATAGCTGCCCTTGTGCTGCGGCGAAGCACTTGCACAGAGTACATTAAAGTAAATTTTGCCGCTTATCAAAAGTACTTATCACCACCTGCTAGTCGTGCTATCCTCCGGATTCGCCGCTGGATTATTACTGGTGTGTAATCCCCATAAACGCTTACGAATGCCTGCGTGCTTTCATGACATCCGACATAACGTCCTGCCGCCCTAATAACCTTAACATATCATTGGTGGTTTTTGTTCCTTTACCAATCCCCGCATCTGATGAGTTTGTTATCGCAAACCAGTGAATCGGGCCTTCCCGTCCTGCACCGCGCATTCTCTCCCAATGTTCGATAAATGCCGAAACCAGCGGCGAAAAACGGAAATATTGGTTTTCCATATAAATATAGCTGGTCGTTTGTTTGATGTTTTTTAAATAGACTTGCATGATATCTTCTACATCGGGGTCGTCATATGTGCGCACAATTTGCGCCATTAACAACTTGCCCTCCGCACCCAATTTCGTGTTCGGTTGATAATCCGTTCGCACAAACCGTTTTCTCTGCTCCATCAGTGACAAATAGGTATTTTAAAAATCTCATAGCACAATGAAAAAAATCAAAAATGTTGATACAAAATAACCACCGCGCTTTTAAAAAGTGCGGTGGGGTTAGCCTACTTTTTCTTTTTCACTTCTTTCGGCAAACCCGTCGCTTCATCAAATCCTGTGTCAGGGTCTAAGCCTGCCTGGCGTGCCAGATGATACATTAACGCTTCGCTTGGTCTTGGTGGGGCTTCGCCCTCATACCAACGTTGGAAAGCAATTTTGCCGTCCCATTCCGGTAGCGGGGCTGGCGGAAGCGGCACGATCTCGTCTAAATCAGGGACTGTGGGTTGCAAGTAGTCTTTATCGGATAAATATCTTGCGATTATTTGATACCGACGTGAACGTTCTTGATCTTCTGGGAGATTTAAAAAATGAATGTTTTCTTCTTTTTGAGTACCGCTAAAACCTTTAAATAAGTAACGGGCAGAACCAGAATTGCCATTTTTAACTCCTTGATAAAAGCCTTCTAAGGCTTTAGCATATTCCTTATGAATTTTAAATCCGATTCCAAGGCTTTCAGAAGCTTTTCCAAAACCTTGTTGAGAAGAACAAAGCAAAAATTTTTCTGCAAGTGCTAAACGCATTTCACGTGTTTCTTCGTCATTAATACCTTCTAATATTTCCGCCACTACATATTGTGCTTCTCGACTGCCTAAATCCGCCGCCTTGCGTAAATAAGCATATTTGCCATCTTTTTTCGTACGTACGCCGTAACCAATATCTAAATAGCCATAGAGTTTGTAATAAGCCGTAGCAGGCAGCTGTTGTGCCAAATGTTCATTTAAACTATGAATTTCCGTTTGCGGAAATTTGCTACTAATCCGTCCGCTTTTTAAGAGATATTGCAAACGTAAATTGGCTTTATAATCGCCGTTTAACGCCGCAATGCGGTAAAAACGGGCTAAGCCGTTCCACACCTCATCGCCTTTTTTGCCCGTCCACATATTGTGTAAGTCATGATAAAGCGCGTAATCATACAGTTGTTGGACTTCTTGTGAACGTTCGGGGCGTTCTTCGTGTTGACACTGAAAATCTAAATGAGCTTGGAGTTGCGTTAATTTTGTGTTGTTCATCTTTCGTTTCTCTTTGTCGGTTAATCCTTGTGAGGTACGGTGGGAGTTCGGCCCTCCCCCCATATCCAGTTGACTGATGATATGATAAAAACCGATAACCGCCGCGATAACAAGAAATAACAGGGTGACAAACAAATATTTTAAAAATCTCATAGCACAATGAAAAAAATCAAAAATGTTGATACAAAATAACCACCGCGCTTTTAAAAAGTGCGGTGGGGTTAGCCTACTTTTTCTTTTTCACTTCTTTCGGCAAGCCCGTCGTTTCATCAAACCCTGTGTCAGGGTCTAAGCCTGCCTGACGTGCCAGATGATACATTAACGCTTCGTTTGGTCTTGGTGGAGCTTCTCCCTCATACCAACGTTGGAAAGCAATTTTGCCGTCCCATTCCGGTAGCGGGGCTGGCGGAAGCGGCACGATCTCATCTAAATCGGGAACGGTGGGTTGGAGATAGTCGTTATAAGATAAATAACGCCAAATAATCTCATAACGTTGCGAGCGTTCGGGGTCAAGGGAGAGTTCTAAGCTACTTAAATAATCTTCTTTTGTAATTCCTCCAAATACTTTTTTTAGTATATGCGCTGAAAGTGAGCTACCATTTTTTACACCTTGTTGAAAAGTTCTCATAGCTTTTTGATATTCTTTATCAATTTCAAATCCTAAACCTAAACTATCTGAAGCCTTAGCTAATCCCTGCTCCGATGCACAAAATAATAACTGTTCCGCAAGCTCCAAGCGCATCTTGCGGGTTTCTTCATCATTGATATTTTCCAGCATTTCAGCGACAACATATTGTGCTTCTCGGCTACCTAAATCCGCCGCCTTGCGTAAATAGGCATATTTGCCGTCTTTTTCCGTGCGTACACCGTAACCAATATCTAAATAGCCATAGAGTTTATAATAAGCAGT
>NZ_SLYB01000021.1 GCF_004340985.1 Cricetibacter osteomyelitidis | reverse complement strand
AAATCATCCCGACCTTGCGCAAAAGCCAGGCAATAGCCAAAATGATGGGTGTTCGGGTCGGTTTGATAGAATCGCCGGTAATAACCGGCCCAGAGCATTTTTTCTGACATAAGTGATTTCCTGTTTTTTTATTATTCTTTATTTTTCATTGCTTCACACACCTCGCAAATCGGTTGTACAATCATATCACTTCCGGATTATTTGCCAACCATTGTAGTCGCGTTATGGAAACAAGCCGAATTGATAAAACCAATTTAAATAGTCGCTGCTATCCGTTTGTAAAATTTTTCAAAAAAACACCGCACTTGATGAGATCAAAGTGCGGTTACTTTTGTGATTATTCTAGAATTTTATTGTATGACCGTAACTTTCTAGAATTTTTTTTATATGCTCTAAAGATTCTTTGCTTGGCGGATTGACATCAGCCAATTCATATTTTTCACCTAAGGTTTCCCATTTATGTTGACCTAAACGGTGATAAGGCAACAATTCGACTTTTTCGATATTGGTCATTCCTTTGATAAATTGCCCTAAGCGATGTACCGAATCGTCATCATCCGTCCAGCCCGGCACAACCACATAACGGATCCAGGTGCGTTGATTGCGTTTCTGTAAATATTGAGCAAATTCTAATACCCGTTTATTCGGCACGCCAATGAGCTTCTGGTGGATTTCATCATTTAATTCTTTCAAATCCAACATTACCAAATCCGTGACATCCAATAATTCATCAATCACGGGATCATAACGGCGTACATAGCCGTTAGTATCAAGGCAGGTGCCAATGCCTTCTTTTTTACAGGCTCGGAACCAATCGCGTACAAATTTCGGCTGCAAAATAGCTTCACCACCGGAAGCCGTTACCCCGCCGCCGGTAGCTTTCATAAAGTGTTTATAAGTGACCACTTCTTTCATTAATTCGTCAACGGTGATTTCTTTTCCATCGTGCAAATCCCAGGTATCTCGATTGTGGCAGTATTTACAACGCATTAAACAGCCCTGTAAAAACAAAATAAAACGAATACCGGGACCATCCACGGTACCGCAGGATTCAAAAGAGTGAATACGGCCTTTAACCGGTTCGGATATTGAGAGATTTTTCACTGCAATTTCGGTTTCTGACATAATTTTTACCAAAAAGTAGAAAGTTTAAAATTATGTTGAATTTTACACCAAAGTGTAACAAAAAACGATGGATCAAAATGAATAATTAAGACTTTTGGGTTAATAATTGAGACTATTTAGTGATAACATCAAAGCAATATTTGTAATAATAGAACCCGTATAACAAACAACAAGGAGATTATTATGTCAGAATTTAAAAATTGGCCGGAACACACCGCACTTGTGAAAAAATCGTTTGGTGAGTTAGGTAAAAATCACCCGAAAATGTTACAGGCTTACGGTGCATTAGAGCAGGCTGCCGCGGCAGAAGCGTTGGATGCCAAAACTCGTGAATTAATTGCCATTGCCGTTGCGATTACCACTCGCTGTGAAAGCTGTATTAGTGTACACGCTGCGGCGGCGGCAAAAGCCGGTGCCACAGACAGCGAAATTGCCGGTGCATTGGCAACTGCCATTTCACTTAATGCGGGTGCTGCCTATACTTATGCGTTACGGGCTTTAGAAGCCGTGGAAACTCAGCGTTAATTGATAAAAACAGATAAACGTTGGAGGTAACTGATGAAAAAGTGGTTATTTGTGGCTATAAGCAGTGTAGCGGCATTAATGACAATGCCTACACAGGCTGAAACTCAGGAACAGCTTCAAATGCAAACGCAAAAAGCTGCGGGAGTATGGATTGATGTACGTTCAGCGGAAGAATTTAACAGTGGGCATATTCAAGGTGCATTAAATATTGCGCATGACAAATTAGCCGCTGAAATTGCTCAAATCGAACCGAATAAAAATGCGCCGATTAATGTGTATTGTCGTTCAGGACGTCGTGCCGAACTTGCGTTGATCGAATTAAAAAATTTAGGTTATACCAATGTGATAAATCACGGCAGTTATGAGGATTTGCGTAAACAAGAAATTCAATAATAAAAATTATCTGGTTATGTTATCTGGAATTGAGTGATCTAATGACACTCAATTCTTTTTTATTGAGTTTTTAGAGAAAAAATTTGATATCGGGGAATTGAATAATGGCGGTGAGGAAGGGATTCGAACCCTTGATGCACTTTCGCACATACACGCTTTCCAGGCGTGCTCCTTCAACCACTCGGACACCTCACCATATTGAATAAACCACATTGCAGTGATTAGGGTGCAAACTATATGGATTTCCCTTTAATTAGTCAAGTTTTTTTTGAGCTATCTCATTTTTTTATTTTTTAATTGGCGTAAAATACGACAATCTTTATTTCAATCTTCTAAAAATGTATGTTACATAAGTGGTTTTTAAATAAAAACGTGTTTCTTGCAGTAAAACCCTTCAGTGCACTGAAAGATGCTTTTCGCGCAGGCTATAGCAGTAAACATTTAGTTAAAGATCTTATTGCGGGGGGGACCGTAGGAATTATCGCTATTCCGTTATCAATGGCACTGGCTATCGCCAGCGGTGTACCGCCGCAACACGGGCTATATACCGCCATTGTTGCCGGCATTATCATTGCGTTAACCGGAGGTTCCCGTTTTAATATTTCCGGACCCACCGCGGCTTTTGTGGTGATTTTATATCCTGTGACACAGCAATTCGGTTTAAGCGGTTTGTTGATGGCAACACTGCTGTCCGGGGTGATTCTGGTATTAATGGCGTTGTTTCGTTTAGGGCGGTTGATTGAATATATTCCACTGCCGGTAACGCTTGGTTTCACCTGTGGGATCGGGATTGTGATTGCTACCTTGCAGATCAAAGATTTTCTTGGTTTGCAAATCAGCGAAATGCCCGCTCATTATATTGAAAAAGTTCAAACAATTTTCACCGCACTTTCGACAATAAACTGGGCGGATACCGCAGTCGGCGTGGTGACATTAATCGTGTTGACTCAGTGGCGTCGTCTGCGTTTACCGATTCCGGGGCATTTGCCGGCTGTGATTATTGCTACGATTTTGGCTCAGGCATTGGGCTATTGGAATCTTGATGTTGCTACAATCGGATCGGCTTTTCAATATACTTTACCGGATGGCACAACGGGCTACGGCATCCCGAATGTATTACCGGATTTTGCCTTGCCTTGGAATATCCCGAATGCGAATGGCGAAATCGTGAAGTGGGATTTTGTCGCTATTCAAACGCTGTTACCTGCCGCCTTTTCAATGGCTGCTTTGGGGGCGATTGAATCGTTGTTATGTGCAGTAGTATTGGATAATATGACCGGCACCAAACACCATTCCAATAATGAATTATTGGCTCAAGGTTTAGGCAATATCGCATCGCCGTTTTTAGGCGGAATTACGGCCACCGCCGCCATTGCCCGTTCTGCGGCGAATGTAAAAGCCGGTGGGGTATCGCCTTTAGCCAGCGTATTCCACGCATTATTAGTGTTATTTGCCTTGTTATTCTTTGCTAAAGCCTTATCTTATTTGCCACTTTCATCAATGGCCGCTTTGCTGTTGGTGGTGGCGTGGAATATGGCGAACGTACAGCAAATTATCCAACTGATTCGTCGTTCCGGCCGTAATGAAATTGCTGTCTTGCTCACTTGTTTGGTGCTGACTGTGATTTTCGATATGGTGATTGCAATTACTGTGGGTGTGTTATTGGCGAGTTTGTTATTTATCCGTACTATTGCGGAAATGACCCGTTCATTTGAATTGGCTCATCCCGATGATTTGCAGGACGTATTAGTGTATCGCATCAGTGGTCCGCTATTTTTTGCTGCCGCCGATAATCTGTTTGCCGATCTGCACGATAAAACCGTGCACACGGATCATGAAATCAAACACATTGTATTGCAATGCGATGCGGTGACGGTGTTGGATACCGGCGGGATTCACGCCTTAACCCGTTTTGTGCAAAGTATGCTGCCACATCAACAGCTTTATATGTGCAATATGCAGTTCCAACCATTGCGGGCATTAGTAAAAGCCGGTTCAGTGAAAGAGATCAAAAAAATCAATTTTGCTTCGGATTTAACGGAAGCGTTTAATAAAATTCGCGAATTTGAAAAAACAGAAGCCTAATTAACAGTTCAAGTGCGGTGAGATTTTTATATAAAAACGTTGTTTTTTATCACCGCACTTTTTTTCGTTTCCTTCTATAAAAATAGTGGGTTTTCCCGTATAATAAACCGCATTTTTCTATTCATTTAATCAACGTACAAAAAATTATGAGCAAATTTAATGTAAAAACCTTTCAAGGTATGATTCTGGCACTGCAAGAATATTGGGCGAATGTGGGGTGTACAGTGGTGCAGCCGTTTGATATGGAAGTTGGTGCGGGGACATCCCACCCAATGACAGCACTGCGTGCATTAGGCCCCGAACCAATGGCATTTGCTTACGTTCAGCCTTCACGTCGTCCGACTGACGGCCGTTATGGCGAAAATCCAAACCGTTTGCAGCATTATTATCAATTCCAAGTGGTCATCAAACCGTCACCGGACAATATTCAAGAATTGTATTTAGATAGTTTGAAAATGCTCGGTTTTGATCCGACTCAAAACGATATTCGTTTCGTTGAAGACAACTGGGAAAACCCGACTTTAGGTGCGTGGGGATTAGGTTGGGAAGTGTGGCTGAACGGAATGGAAGTGACCCAATTTACCTATTTTCAACAAGTGGGCGGTTTGGAATGCAAACCGGTGACCGGCGAAATCACCTATGGTTTAGAACGTTTGGCAATGTATATTCAAGGTGTGGATTCTGTTTATGATTTGATATGGTCTGATGGTCCGTTAGGCAAAACGACTTACGGCGATGTGTTCCACCAAAACGAAGTAGAGCAGTCCACCTATAATTTTGAATATGCGGACACGGATTTTTTATTCCACGCTTTTGAGCAGTACGAAAAAGAAGCGAAGTCTTTATTAGAGTTAGAGAAACCTTTACCGCTACCGGCTTACGAACGTATTTTAAAAGCGGCACACAGCTTTAATATGTTGGATGCTCGCAAAGCGATTTCGGTAACGGAACGCCAACGCTATATTTTACGCATCCGAGCCTTAACCAAAGGTGTGGCAGAAGCCTATTACGCCAGCCGCGAAGCGTTAGGTTTTCCGGGTTGTAAAAAATAATAATAAAGTGCGGTGGCTTTTATTAAAAATTTTTAAAACTCACCGCACTTTCTAAGAAAACAAGGACACAATATGACAGCACATCAATACCCTGATGATATTTATACTGAAGCGGACACCGATATCAATACTTTAAAAAATCTGGGACCTCTTGCGGCAATGGCGGGAATTTGGGAAGGAAAACGCGGTGTGGATATCAACCCCAAAGCGGAAGGTGCGGAAAAGGATCCTTATATTGAGCATATCGAACTGCATCCTATTGATGCACAAACCAATGGTCCGCAATTGTTCTATGGCTTGCGTTATCACCTTCACGTAGTACAGCCGGATAACGTTGAAACCTTTCACGATCAGGTGGGTTACTGGTTATGGGAACCTGCAACAGGAAACTTATTGTTAACTTTGAGTATTCCGCGCGGGCAAACCTTAATGGCAACCGGTAATGCTAAAGCGGATGATAAAGAATTTACTTTAACGGCAGTGCGTGGTTCGCTCACCAACGGCATTATTTCTAACCCGTTTTTAGAGCAAAACTTTACCACTGAAAGCTATACGATCACGGTTAAAATCAATAACGACGGCACTTGGTCTTATGAACAAGATACGGTAATGAGCATTCCGAATTACGATGAACCTTTCCATCATAAAGACCGCAATCGTTTGAGCAAAATCGGCGAACCGGTATTAAATCCAACCGCACTTGCGGAACAAAAAGGACAATAAAATGACAAAACCCGTATTATATTTTAGTGATAAATGTCCGGATACACCGCCGTTTGTGGCGAAATTAGCGGAACTGAATATTGAGTATGAGGCAGCAAATATTTCTGACTACATGCCGAATTTAAAACGCTTTTTAGCAATTCGTGATAACGCACCGGCTTTTGCAGAACGTAAAGCAAAAGGCTATATCGGTATCCCGGCATTGGTGTTGGAAAGCGGTGAGATTATTTTTGAACCTAATGAATTAGAACGTATTTTTAGTTAAGTTGACTAAATTTGATCTTGAAAGAGAAAAACAATGACAACACAAAACTTCCTAGCCGAAATCGGCACTGAAGAGCTGCCACCGAAGGCACTCAAAAAATTAGCCACTGCTTTTGCAGAGAATATGGAACAAGAGTTAAATCAAGCGGGATTGACTTTTGATAAAATTGAGTGGTTTGCGACACCGCGTCGTTTGGCATTAAAAGTGACCGCACTTTTGACTCGGCAGCCGAATAAAGAAATCGAAAAACGCGGGCCGGCGGTAGCTCAGGCATTTGATGCGGAAGGCAAACCGACCAAAGCCGCGGAAGGGTGGGCCCGGGGTTGCGGTATTACGGTGGAGCAGGCAGAACGTGTTGCCACTGATAAAGGCGAATGGCTGGTGTATCGTGCCGTGATCGAAGGGCAAAATGCCAAAGCGGTTTTAGCGGATTTAACTGCCAATGCCTTGGCGAAATTACCGATTCCAAAACCGATGCGTTGGGCGGATAAAACCGTGCAATTTATTCGTCCGGTACATACCGTGACATTATTGTTCGGCGATGAATTGATTAACGGTGAAATTCTCGGCGTGAAATCAGCCCGTATTATTCGTGGTCACCGTTTTATGGGCGAGAGCGAATTTGAGATCCAAAGTGCGGATCAATATCCGCAAATTTTAGCGGATCGCGGTTTAGTGATTGCGGATTTCCAGGCACGTAAAGATAAGATCCGTCAAAATACGGAAAAAGCAGCGGCTGAATTAGGCGGTGTGGCTGATATTGAAGAAAGCCTGTTGGATGAAGTAACGTCCTTGGTGGAATTTCCGAATGTGTTGACGGCAAAGTTTGAAGAACGTTTCTTAGCAGTACCGGCGGAAGCCTTGGTTTATACCATGAAAGGCGATCAGAAATATTTCCCGATTTATGATAAAAACGGCAAATTATTACCGCACTTTATTTTCGTATCGAACATTAATCCGCAAGATCCAAGTGCGATTATTGAAGGAAACGAAAAAGTGGTGCGTCCGCGTTTGTCTGATGCAGAATTTTTCTTTAAAACCGATTTAAAACAGCGTTTGGAAGACAAATTACCGCATTTGGAAACCGTGTTATTCCAACAACAGCTGGGCACATTGCGTGATAAAACCGCTCGAGTAGAGCAGTTAAGCGGTATTATCGCACAACAAATCGGTGCAGATGAAGCGAAAGCCAAACGTGCAGGATTGCTGTCAAAATGCGATTTAATAACCAATATGGTGTTTGAATTTACCGACACCCAAGGCGTAATGGGAATGCACTATGCGCGTCACGACGGTGAAGATGAAGAAGTGGCAATTGCTTTAAACGAACAATATATGCCACGCTTTGCGGGTGATGAGTTACCGCATTCTTTAGTGGCTTGTTCTGTGGCATTAGCGGATAAAATCGATACTTTAACCGGTATTTTCGGCATCGGTCAGCATCCGAAAGGGGATAAAGATCCGTTTGCCTTGCGTCGTGCCGCATTAGGCGTGCTGCGTATTATCGTAGAGAAAAAATTACCACTGGATTTAACGGATTTAGTGGAAAAATCCACCGCACTTTATGGCGATAAGCTCACTAATGAAAATGTGATTGCGGATGTAGTGGATTTTATGCTCGGCCGTTTCCGTGCTTGGTATCAAGATGAAGGTATTGCGGTGGATGTTATTCAAGCGGTATTGGCTCGCCGTCCGACCCGTCCTGCGGATTTTGATGACCGCGTACGTGCAGTGGCTCATTTTCGCACCTTAGATTCAGCCGAAGCCTTAGCCGCTGCGAATAAACGTGTAAGCAATATTCTAGCGAAAGTGGAAGGTAAAATTTCAGATAAAATCGACCGCACTTTATGCGTAGAATCGGCAGAAATCGCATTGGCGGAACAAGTGGAAAAACTGCAAAGCGAATTACAACCTATCTTTGCACAAGGGGACTACCAAACTGCATTAGATCGTTTGGCGAGTTTGCGTGAAACTGTGGACAATTTCTTTGAAAATGTGATGGTGAATGCGGATGATGAAAAATTACGTCAAAATCGTTTAGCGATTTTAAATACTTTGCGTAATTTATTTTTGCAAGCAGCGGATATTTCGTTGTTGCAGTAACAAGATGATAAAACGAAAAAGCGATTTCAATTAAAATCGCTTTTTTTATGTTTTGATAAATTAACGCACCTGACTACCGATTAAACCGCCTAATGCCGCACCACCAAGGGTTGCACCGGTACTGTCACCGATAATCGCACCGGCTGCACCGCCGATTGCTGCACCGACTGCGGTATTTTTTTGCTGTCTATCCATATTAGAACAGCCTACGATTGATGCACCTAACATTGCGATTAATACTGATTTTATTAAGATGTTTTTCATAAATACCTCTAATTATAATAAGGTTGCTAGTACGATTTGATCCGGTTCGATATGGATCCACACTTGTTCGCCTTGGCTAATATTCTCATCGGCAATAGCACAAATTTCTATATTATTACCGAGATCGATGATAACTTCATTCTTGTCCTTGCCAGTTACTTCTGTAACATTCCCTTTGACCAGATTTTTGAACGTTTGTTCATTTTTTTCTGTATTTTTTATGATTTTTATCCAAGGTGCTTTGATCATCAGCATAATTTCTTTGTCGGAAACTAATTGTAAACGCACCGCACTTTTTTCGGTAATTTCCGCATAAAGCGGTTCGATTAATCCTCCAATGCGAACTTCAACCAAGCATTTACCGTGTTCATAAGTGAGTTTATTAATATTGCCGATTAATTGATTACGTGCACTGCTTTGCAAAGAAAAACGAGCCGTAGCAGAAAGCAGGCTTTCCAACGGCACATTTTCATCTTGTAGTACTGCAAATGCTTTTTCTTGAGTTTGTTGAAGAAAATCATAGAGTTGTAATAATCTCAACGCGTATGTGGTGAGTGAGGTACCACCGCCGTTTTTACCGCCGGTATTGCGTTCCAACAGTGGATGCGGACTTATTTCATTCATCGCTTGTAGATGATCCCATGCACTTTTATAGCTGACTTTGGCATTTTTGGCCGCTTGATTAATCGAACCGCATTGTTGGATTTCCTTTAATAATTTAATGCGTTTAGGGTCAACAAATAACTGTTGTTGTAATTTTATCGTCAATAAAATTTCACTTTCTAACATAACTTTACTCCGTAAACTTTTTAGTTATTTTAGAATAATTTTTGTTTGATATGTAGCTTTTGTTTATATATTCGTTATATAATGTTTTACATAATTTGTTGATATATTAAGGAGATGCTATGAAATCAAAAATGACTGCCGTTTTAACCGCACTTTTGCTGACCACAGGAGTGGCACAAGCTAAAATAACTGTTTTTGCCGCTGCTTCAATGACAAATGCACTACAAGATGTTGCGACAGAATATAAAAAAACTAATCCGCAAGAAGAAATCGTGTTTTCTTTTGCATCATCATCTACGTTGGCGAAGCAAATTGAACAAGGTGCTCCGGCAGATTTATTTATTTCTGCTAATACTAAATGGATGAATTATTTATCCGAAAAAGGATTAACCGTGAAAGACACTGAAAAAGTGTTAGTCGGCAACTCGCTTGTGTTAATTGCACCGACGGACAGCAAAGAAATGAAAGTGGATATTGCTCAAGGCCAGTGGATCAATAATTTAAAAAACAACTATCTATCAGTGGGCGATCCTGATCATGTGCCTGCCGGTATCTATGCGAAGGAGGCATTGACGAAACTCAATTTATGGGATTTTGTAAGCGATAAACTTGCCAAAGCAAAAGACGTACGAGCCGCATTAGCTTTAGTTGAGCGTGCAGAAGCACCATATGGTATCGTATATGGTACGGATGCAAAAGCCACAGAAAAAGTCAAAGTGGTAGGCGAATTTCCTACCGATAGCTATAAAGCGGTGGAATATCCGGCAGCGATATTAAAAGATCATGATAATGCGGAAAATCGCACTTTTTTAACTTATTTAGAATCACCGGAAGTTAAGAAAGTTTTTGAAAAATATGGTTTTTCAGTGAAATAACTAAAAAAATTGGGCGTATGACAAGATACGCCCTTTTGGATTTTACTCACCAAACTCCAACATAAAGTCTTTTGTTTTTTCTACCATTGATTTCGATCCTACAAATAATGGCACGCGCTGATGTAGTGCGGTAGGTTGGATATCTAAAATGCGATTATAACCGTCTAATGCCAATCCGCCCGCCTGCTCGGCTAAGAATGCCATCGGATTGCCTTCATATAACAAACGCAGTTTACCTTTCGGATAATTGGTGGCACTCGGATAAATATAAACACCACCCTTGAGCATATTACGGTGGAAGTCGGAAACCAGTGAACCGATATAACGTGAGGTATAAGGACGATTAGTCGCTGGATCATCTTCCTGACAGTATTTAATATATTTTTTTACACCCATTGGGAAGCGTAAATATTGACCTTCATTGATGGAATAAATTTTACCTGTTTCCGGGAATTTAATATTTTCATGAGAAAGATAAAACGTACCCAATGACGGCTCGTAAGTAAATCCGTTTACGCCGTGGCCGGTAGTATAAACCAACATGGTAGATGAACCGTACACCACATAGCCCGCCGCCACTTGCTGATTACCCGGTTGCATAAAATCTTCTATAGTGACCGGCGTACCGATTGGCGAAACACGGTGATAAATAGAAAAAATTGTGCCTACAGAGACATTCACGTCAATATTTGATGAACCGTCCAATGGATCCGTTAAAATAATATATTTGGCATTACGCCCCCGTTCCGTATCAAACGCAATAAAATTCTCTTCTTCTTCAGATGCAAACCCTGCCACATCTTCACGAGCCATTAAAGCATTTTTAATAGTATCGTGTGCAAACAGATCCAGTTTCATTTGTGCTTCGCCTTGCACGTTTTCTACGCCGGAACCACCGAGAATATTATTGGTTAAACCTGCTTTATTAATATCGCGGTGAATGATTTTCGCTGCCAATCGTATCGATGACAAAATACCGCTTAACGCCCCTTTGGCATTGGGGTAATCCGCTTGTTTTTCAATAATAAACTCACCTAATGTTTTCATAATTTTTCCTTGATTAAATTCTTAATTTGGTTGTGCAATATGCACGACTGCTTTATTATAAGAACCTGATTTTCGGTGCGAAAGCGATGTAATAAAAGAATTTTAATTCTGTGATCTACGTCACACTTCAAATAAAGTATTAACGGACAATAAGTTATGAAAACAAAACATATCCATATTTTAGGTGTGTGCGGCACTTTTATGGGCGGCATAGCGATAATTGCGAAACAAATGGGCTATAAAGTGACCGGTTCGGATACCAATGTATATCCGCCGATGAGCACTTTTTTAGAGAAAAATGGGGTAGAAATCATACTGCACTTTGACGTTTCTCAATTACAGCCTGCGCCGGATTTAGTGATTATCGGTAATGCGATGAAACGCGGCAATCCTTGCGTGGAATATGTCTTGGAAAATAATCTGCCGTTCACTTCCGGTCCGCAATGGTTGCATGATCATTTATTACGTGATCGCTGGGTGTTTGCCGTATCCGGCACGCACGGCAAAACCACGACTACGGGAATGTTGACATGGATTTTGGAACAAAACGGTTTAAATCCGGGGTTTTTAATCGGAGGAATTGCGGGAAATTTCGGCGTATCTGCCCGTTTAGGCGGCAGTCAATATTTTGTTATTGAAGCGGATGAATACGATACGGCATTTTTCGATAAACGCTCCAAATTTGTGCATTACAACCCAAAAACCTTGATTATTAATAATATCGGTTTCGATCACGCAGATATTTTTGATGATTTGCACGCCATTCAACGCCAATTCCATCATATGATTCGTACCATTTCTGCCAGCGGTCGTATTTTATCGGTGAAAGTAGAGCAGAGCGTGCAGGATACCTTAGCCATGGGCTGTTGGTCTGAACAGCAATTTTTAGGCAAAGATCAAGAATGGTATGCAGAACGCATTACTGATGACAGCACGCAGTTTGCCGTATTTCATCAGGGTGAAAAAGCCGCTGAAGTGCATTGGAATATTGTGGGGCAACACAATATGCACAATGCATTAATGGCTATTGCCGCCGCGTATCACGCAGGTATCGGTATCCAAGATTCCGCCAAGGCTTTAGCAACTTTTGTGAATGCCAACCGGCGTTTGGAAGTGAAGGGCGAAGTTAACGGTGTCACCGTTTATGATGATTTTGCACACCACCCGGCAGAAATTCTTGCCACATTAACCGCACTTCGCGATAAAGTGGGGGGGGCAAAACGCATTTTTGCCGTATTAGAACCTCGTTCCAATACCATGAAAATGGGCGTGCATAAAGATGAAATCGCTCCGGCATTAGGTCGTGCCGATCAGGCATTCTTCTTGCAGCCGGATAATATTTCATGGGATGTGGCAGAAATCGCCAAGCAATGTGTTCAGCCGGCATATTGGACAGCCGATTTGGATAAATTAGTGGATATGATTGTAGCAGAGGCCCAAGCAGATGATCATATTCTCGTTATGAGTAACGGTAGTTTTGGCGGCATTCATCAGAAGTTGCTGGATAAATTAGCGGAAAAATAGCTAACATATATGAAATGAAAAATAAAGGACAGCATTTGCCGTCCTTTATTTTTATTTACCCCAAACTTCTTCTGCGATTTCCCGAATAAAGTTGAGTTTATCCCATTGCTGTTGTTCGGTGAGAATATTACCTTCTTCGGTGGAGGCAAAACCGCATTGCGGGCTTAAGCAAAGTTGATTGATATCCACGTATTCTGCCGCTTCTTTGATGCGGGTGATAATATCATTTTTATCTTCTAATGTACCGTCTTTAGAGGTAACTAAGCCTAATACCACTTGTTGATCTTTAATGAATCGTAATGGTTTGAAATCACCGGAGCGGTCACTGTCGTATTCTAAGAAGAAACCGTTAATTTTGCAGTTGCCGAATAATTCCTCAGCCACCGGTTCATAGCCACCGGAAGAGAACCACGTCGAGCGGAAGTTACCGCGACAGATGTGCATGGTGATAACCATATCCTTCGGACGATCTGCAATGGCACGATTGATTAAATAGACATAATCTTTAGCCAATTGCGCCAAATCGAATCCGCGTTCTTGATATGCGGCACGTTTTTCTTCGGAGCAGAGTTCGCCCCAGCTGGTGTCGTCTAATTGTAGGTTGCGGCACCCCAAATCATAGAATTTTTGTACCGCACTTTTATAGGCAGCGGCAATATCGTCCAATAACTGTTGATTATTATCTTTATAACGGTGAATCGGTTGATAGTCTGTGGCACGTACGGTACAAATCAAATGTAGCATTGATGGTGACGGAATCGTATATTTTACCGGAAAATCGCCGGCAATTTGTTGCAGTGAACGATAATGTTGTAAGAACGGGTGATTATCGGAAAAACCGATTTTATCCACAATTTTTAAGGTTTTCGGACGAACACTGTGATGTTTGAATTGTACGGAAAATTTTTCTGCATCCACTTCCTCCACACCCTCTAATGCGGCTAAGAAATCCAAATGCCAGAAAGCACGACGAAATTCACCGTCTGTTACTGCGTGTAAAGCCACCGCTTTTTGGTGTTCTACCAGTTTGGCGATTTCCTCATCTTCCACTTTGGTTAGGTCAGCGCAAGAAATATCACCGCAGGCACATTGTTGGCGAGCAAGTTTTAATGATTCCGGACGTAAAAAACTCCCCACGATGTCATTACGAAACGGAGCTTGAGTTCTGGGTTGTGCGTTTGCAAATAGTTTAGACATATTGTTCCTTATTTTTAATGCAAAAGTGCGGTCAAATTCGACCGCACTTTAGGAATGACAAGCAATTAGAAGTCGTAACGAAGACCGACTTTAGCACCGTAGTTATTGACTTTAGCATCATCAATTTTACCTAAACGGTTATATTCTAATCCTGCATTCAAATGAAGGTTTTGGATTAATGGATATTGAACACCAACAACAGCACCATAACCAAGGCCGGTTTCTTTATAGCTATCGTAATTTGCAGTACTGTTTTCTATGTAATTATCTTCTAATTCTAAACGGTTAATTGCTAAACGTACACCAACATAAGGTTTAACCGATATTTCCACCGGAATATCATAAATAGCAGAAAGCCCGATACCACGAATTTTAGTTTCTGAATTTCCTTTAACACCTGCAATACCATAGTTATCAGTAAGATTTTTATAATGTGTATAATCTAAAGCTAAGCGGAAATCTTGAAGTTTATAACCGACACTAATACGTGGTTCAAAATGCGTTTTTTTAATATCGGCATCCTGAATTTCAGTTTTTGAAACGCCTAAATCACCTTGTACGTACCAATTTGCGTTAGCGGTGGTTGCGATGGTTAAAGTGCCTAAAACGACTGCTAGTAATGTCTTTTTCATAACAAACTCCTTGTGTGTTCAGATTAATTAATATGGTTTAAGGCAAATGGAGTGTAGCATAATTTATCTTGTTGTTCTACATTGATAATTCGTATTTCAACGGCGCTTTACATTTTCGACAAAAATACACCGCACTTTCCCGCTGAATTTTGTTATGGCGACGGATTGATAACTGATGAATTTGGCATTGGCAGCGATACGAAAAGGTTTGTCCTTGCACACTTTCTACATCAAATTGATGGCATGTATCTGCGGGCAGATTAAAAATTTTCGTCATTACTGCCTGCCATTCTTGTCCGTGCGGTTTAACGCGACCAAAGACTTGATACACAATCAAATGAGCCAATTCGTGCGGCACGGTTTGGTGAATAAATTCATTTGGATTTTCCTGCAGTAAAGTGCGGTTTAATTTGATTAAATTTTTTTGCAAATAAGCCACACCGGCTTTTGTCCCTCGTAAATCATAGCAAATTTCCGGCATTGAAAATTTACGGCAGAAATGCTGTTCGGCAAGTTGCAGACAGTGAGTTAGCCGCCGCAGCACCTGCATTTTGAATATGCGAAATTGAGTATCCATAATGAAAAAATAAGGGCAAACCTAGTTTACCCTTTAAAAATAAGATTAAAAAAATTATTTCAAACCCGCCGCACTTCTTAATTCATCGGCACGATCCGTTTTTTCCCATGGGAATTGTTCGCGACCGAAGTGACCGTATGCCGCGGTTTGGCGGTAAATCGGTTGGATTAAATCCAGCATTTTAATTAAACCGTAAGGGCGTAAATCAAAATGTTCACGAACTAATGTCACCAATAAATCTTCGCTTACTTTGGCTGTGCCGAAGGTTTCGAGCATAATTGATGTAGGTTCTGCTACGCCGATAGCGTAAGAAAGTTGAATTTCACAACGATCTGCCAAGCCTGCGGCTACGATATTTTTTGCGACATAACGAGCGGCATAAGCAGCAGAGCGGTCAACTTTTGACGGATCTTTGCCGGAAAATGCACCGCCGCCGTGACGGGCTGCACCGCCGTAGGTGTCCACAATAATTTTACGACCGGTTAAACCGCAGTCGCCCATTGGACCGCCAATGACAAAACGGCCGGTCGGATTGATGAAATATTTTGTGTTTTTGGATAACCATTTGCTTGGTAACACCGGTTTGATGATTTCTTCCATCACCGCTTCGTGCAAGTCTTTCTGGTTGATGCTGTCTGCGTGCTGAGTGGAAAGCACTACGGCATCCACACCTTCAATTTTGCCGTCCACATATTTTAAGGTCACTTGGCTTTTTGCATCCGGGCGTAACCAGTTTAATCGACCGTTTTTACGCACTTCCGCTTGACGTTCCATTAAACGGTGAGCGTAAGTAATCGCTGCCGGCATTAATACATCGGTTTCATTGGTGGCATAGCCGAACATAATGCCTTGGTCGCCCGCACCTTGTTCTAATGGGTTGGCACGATCCACGCCTTGATTGATGTCGGATGATTGTTTGCCGATAGCGTTTAATACCGCACAAGAATGGCCGTCAAAGCCCATTTCCGATGTGGTGTAACCGATGTCGCAAATCACTTGGCGGGCAAGGTTTTCGATATCCACCCACGCTGATGTGGTGATTTCACCGCCCACTAAGGCCATACCGGTTTTTACATAGGTTTCGCAAGCGACGCGTGCTTTCGGGTCTTGTTTTAAAATTTCGTCTAGCACCGCATCAGAAATTTGATCGGCGATTTTATCAGGATGCCCTTCAGAAACGGATTCGGATGTAAATAAGTGTGTAGCCATTCTTTTTCTCTTTTAAATTTACTTTATTTTACAGAAGTGTAGATGTTTAGACGGCTATAATACGCTTTTCGACCAAAAAAGCAAATTTTTCTCTTATTTTTATTTAAAAAGTGCGGTCAGTTTTCTTGAAATTTTATTTTTTGTTCCTATATAGACTGCATTGTTAATGAAAATCAAAAGGATACAACAATGAGTCAAAATCAAGAAACTCGCGGATTTCAGTCCGAAGTGAAACAATTATTACAACTAATGATCCACTCTCTTTATTCCAATAAAGAGATTTTTTTACGCGAATTGATTTCCAACGCGTCGGATGCGGCAGATAAACTGCGTTTTAAAGCCTTATCCGCACCGGAATTATATGAAGGTGACGGTGATTTAAAAGTGCGTATCAGTTTTGATGCGGATAAAGGCACGATCACCATTAATGATAACGGTATCGGGATGACCCGCGAACAGGCTATCGATCATTTGGGGACGATTGCTAAATCCGGAACTAAAGAATTTTTGACCACACTTGGTAGCGATCAGGCAAAAGACAGTCAATTAATCGGGCAGTTCGGTGTAGGTTTTTACTCGGCATTCATTGTAGCGGATAAAGTAAGTGTGAAAACCCGTGCGGCAGGTGAAAGTGCGGATAAAGGTGTGCTGTGGGAATCCGCCGGCGAAGGGGATTACACTGTGGCGGATATTGAGAAAAAATCCCGCGGTACGGAAATCACTTTGCATTTGCGTGATGATGAAAAAGAGTTTTTAAATGAGTGGCGTTTGCGTGAAATCATCGGTAAATATTCCGATCATATCGGTCTGCCGGTGGAAATTCTCACTAAAGAATATGATGACGAAGGCAAAGAAACCGGCATTAAGTGGGAAAAAATCAATAAAGCTCAAGCCTTATGGACGCGTGCCAAAAATGACATTTCTGATGACGAATATAAAGAATTTTATAAACATTTAAGCCACGATTTTGCCGATCCGTTGTTATGGGCACACAATAAAGTGGAAGGTAATCAAGAATACACCAGTTTGCTTTATGTGCCGGGCAAAGCACCGTGGGATTTATTCAATCGTGAACATAAACACGGCTTGAAACTTTATGTGCAGCGTGTGTTTATTATGGATGATGCAGAGCAGTTTATGCCGAATTACCTGCGTTTTATGCGTGGTTTAATCGACAGCAATGACTTGCCGCTGAATGTATCCCGTGAAATTCTGCAGGATAATAAAGTTACTCAAGCCTTACGTAAAGCCTTAACCAAACGGTCATTGCAAATGTTGGAAAAATTGGCGAAAGATGATGTCGCACAATATCAACAATTCTGGCAGCAATTCGGTTTGGTGTTGAAAGAAGGTCCGGCAGAGGATTTTGCCAACAAAGAAACTATTGCAAAATTATTGCGTTTTGCCTCCACTCACAATGACAGCAGCGAACAAACAGTGTCATTGGAGGATTATGTCGGCCGAATGAAAGAGGGGCAAAAAGCCATTTATTACATCACGGCGGACAGCTATATTGCAGCGAAAAATTCACCGCACTTGGAATTGTTCAACAAAAAAGGCATCGAGGTGTTGTTGCTTTCCGATCGTATTGACGAATGGATGTTAAGCTATTTAACGGAATTTGACGGCAAACCGTTGCAAACCATCAGCAAAGCAGATTTGGATTTAGGCGATTTAGCGGATAAAGAGCAAGAGGAAAGCCAAAAAGAACAGGACAAAGCATTCGCCGGTTTTGTGGAACGAGTAAAAACACTGTTAGGTGAACGCGTAAAAGATGTGCGTTTAACCCATCGTTTAACGGACACTCCGGCAGTGGTTTCCACGGATAACGATCAAATGACTACGCAAATGGCGAAATTATTTGCGGCAGCAGGGCAGTCTGTGCCGGAAGTGAAATATACGTTTGAATTGAATCCGGAACATCATTTAGTGAAAAAAGTAGCGGATTTAGCAGACGAAGCCGAATTTGCCGATTGGACTGAATTGTTATTTGAGCAAGCAATTCTGGCAGAACGCGGCAGCTTGGAAAATCCGACTGCGTTTATTAAACGTGTGAATAAATTGTTGGGTTAATGTTTATGTAGGGACAAGGCGATGCCTTGTCCCTATTGTTAATTGCCCCCTATAAACGGTCTACTTGTTTGAACTATTTTTTTTATATACAATGAGATAGCTACAACAGTGGTTGTAGTGTTCATTTATTGAAATTAAACAATAGAGGTTTTCTATGAAAAAATTAATGTTATCCGCAGTATTAGGTTTAGTCGCGGTTTCAGCAAATGCCGCCGATTTGGATCCGTCTTGTGAAGCATATTTCAAAGCAGTTGATGAATATGTGGCTAAAGCACCGGAGGCAGTAAAACAGCAAATGGAAGCCAGTAAGCAACAAATGGCTAGTATGCCGACAGCCTCACAAAAAATGGCTTGCGAACAAGCAATGGAACAGCTAAAACAAATGCCTAAAATGTAATATAGGGTTATAATTTCAGCCGGACAATTGTCCGGCTTTTTTGTGGATAAAAAAATTAAAAGGAAAGAAACAAAAGTGCGGTCAGAATTAGATGAAAAATTTATGCGTTATGCCTTAGATTTGGCAGACAAAGCCGAACAAGCGGGGGAAATTCCTGTAGGCGCTGTGTTGGTAGATGAGAACGGCAATATTATTGGTGAAGGTTGGAATTTATCCATTATCGCGTCGGATCCCACCGCTCACGCAGAAATCATCGCATTACGTAATGGAGCAAAAAATGTGCAAAATTATCGTTTACTCAATACCACGCTTTATGTGACGTTAGAACCTTGTACAATGTGTGCCGGAGCGATTTTACATAGCCGTATTAAACGTTTGGTATTTGGTGCGGCAGATTATAAAACCGGTGCGGTAGGATCCCGTTTTCATTTTTTTGATGATTATAAAATGAATCATACCATTGAAGTCACCGCGGGTGTGTTGCAGGATGAGTGCAGTCAAAAGCTGAGTGCGTTTTTTCAAAAACGACGAGCTGAGAAAAAATTGGAAAAACAAACCGCACTTTAATAGCCTAAAGTGCGGTAATTTTTTGTGGAATTTTCAGTTATTTTTTCTTCGCATATTTCAATGAGTCAATAGCAACCGCCAAGATAATAATTGAACCTTTGATAATATATTGCCAGTATGGGTTTACGCCGATATAGGTCAAACCATAGTTAATTACCGTAAAGATAATTACTCCGGTGACCACCCCAACAATTGTACCAATACCGCCGGCAAAAGATACACCGCCTACTACACAAGCCGCAATGGCATCTAACTCATACATAAATCCTAGGTTATTGGTAGCGGAACCGATACGACCCGCTTCTAATAAACCGCCGAAACCATAGAATGCACCGGCAAGCGTGTAGATCATCAGCAGGTTACGAACCACGTTTACACCGGATACACGAGCCGCTTCCGGGTTGCCACCGATAGCAAAGATGTTTTTACCAAAGCGGGTTTTGTTCCAAAGTGTCCACATTAAGATCGTGGCAATAATAGCATAAATTGTGATATAAGATAACTTAAATCCGCCGATTCGGAAGAAACCTTGTGTAAAGTTGGTGAAACTTTCGCTGAAACCGGCAATTGGTGAAGCACCTACGGCATCATAGTAAAGTGAGTTGATACCGTAAACGATGATCATTGTGCCCATTGTAGCGATAAACGGTGTTACGTTTAATACCGCCACAATAAAGCCGTTCACTAAACCAATGACGGCCCCGATGGCACAAACTGTCAGAATGACTAAAGGAATCGGTAATTCGCCTAAGTCAGGGAATACACGGTTCATGTTATCCATAGCTTGCAACATGGTGGCGGAAATTACCGCGGCTAAACCCACTTGGCGACCGGCGGATAAGTCTGTACCTTGTACTACCAGAAGGCCTGCGATACCGAGAGCAATGATCAGACGTACAGAGGATTGGGTCAGAATGTTACTGAAGTTCATTAAGTTCAAGAATGTTGGATCTTGTGAAATAATCACTCCAAGCAAAATCAATAATACAAAATAAATGGCATTTTGTTTTAGAAAGTCTAAAGTTTTGTTTGATTGTAAGGCCGACATAATCAGTTCCCCTGTAATTATAAATATTTTGCAGCAAGTTGCAGGATTTCTTCCTGTGTGGTTTTTGCCGTTTCCACAATACCTGCCAATTTGCCGTTGCTCATAACTAAAATGCGATCGGTAACGCCGAGTAATTCGGGCATTTCCGATGAAATCATAATAATGCCTTTATCTTTTTTCGCTAATTCAATAATAAGCTGATAAATCTCAAATTTTGCTCCCACATCGATACCGCGGGTCGGCTCATCCAACATTAATATTTCCGGTTGAGTGAGTAACCAGCGACCGATAACCACTTTTTGTTGGTTACCGCCGGACAGTGATCCGATATTGGTTTTATGCGAAGGCGTTTTAACGTTCATTGAATCGATTACCCATTGCGTGTCACTTCGCATTTTTTGATTACTCAATAAACCGAATTTTCCGAGATAAGATTTCATATTTGAAATCAACGAGTTAAATTCAATACTGAGATTGGCGTAAATTCCTGTGGAACGACGTTCTTCCGTCACTAGGGCAAAACCGTTATTAATGGCTTCAAGTGCGGTACGATTTTTCATTTCTTTATCGTGCAGCTTGATAGTACCGGATTTTTTCTCTCGTACGCCGAAAATTGTTTCTACGATATCTGTCCGTTTTGCACCGACCAGACCGGCCACACCGAGAATTTCGCCTTTACGTAATTCAAAGGAAATATCTTGAATTGACGGTTGATTTTTAGCGGTCAAATGTTCCACTTGCAAAATCACTTCTTTAGGTTCATTGGTTTTTGCCGGAAAACGTTGGGTGAGTTCGCGACCTACCATCATGGCTACAACTTGATCCATAGTGACATCTTTTACTGCAACCGTATTGATCCATTTGCCGTCACGTAAAATGGTGATTTCATCACAAATTTTGAAAATTTCATCCATTTTGTGTGAGATATAAACGATACCGCAACCACGATTTTTAAGTTTTTCAATAATCGTAAATAAGTGATTTACTTCTTTTTCCGATAAGGATGATGTCGGTTCATCCATGATTACGATTTTGGCGTTGTAAGAAAATGCTTTGGCAATTTCAATCATTTGCATTTGTGATACGGATAAATTAGCAACTTTTTCTTTCGGATCGATATCAATATCCAATTCTTCAAAAATGGCTTTGGTATCACGATACATTTTACCGTGATCGATAAAAATACCGCCGGGATAACGTCCTAACCATAAATTATCCATAACCCTTGTTTGACGCACCAAGTTTAATTCTTGATGTACCATTGAAATCCCATTCTCAAGTGCTTCTTTCGATGTTTTAAAATTGACGGGATTGCCTAGAAATAAAATTTCACCTTCGTCTTTGCTATAAATACCGAATAAACATTTGAGCAACGTAGATTTCCCCGCACCATTTTCCCCCATTAGGGCATGAACAGAGTGAGAACGAACGGTGAGATTTGCATGATCGAGTGCTTTTACACCGGGAAAGGATTTGCTGACATCGGTCATTGTAAGTAACACTTCACCTGGTTGACTTTTTATTTGTTGTGTCATATCCAACTCTTAACTTACCTTGCTATAAGGCTGATAATTCTGATGATGGGACGTATTTCTACGCCCCTAAGTTTTATTATATTTGAATAATTATTTTAGAAATTCATCTAAGTTATCTTTATCCACACCTACATAAGGCACGCGAACAACACGTTCTTCAATTACCCAATTAGTACCTTCACCGGCAGGTTTACCCGCAGCCAGGTTTTGAGCAAGTTGGACAACCGCTTTACCTTGGTTTACGCCGTCGTTAAGCACGGTACCTGCAATTTCGCCTTTTTTGATGAGTTGTAACACTTCAGGTAAAGCGTCCACGCCGAAAATCGGGAGTTTTTTACCGTGAGCACGCGTCGCTTCCAATGCCCCCATTGCCATACCGTCGTTGTTAGAAATAATTACTTCGATTTTGTCTTTATTCGGGCCGGATAACCATGCATCTACTTTATCTTTTGCCAAAGCCGCATCCCATAAAGCCGCATCCATATGTAACTGTTCGGTTTCAATGCCTTGTTTGTTTAATTCATCAATGACATATTTGGTACGGGCTTCCGCATCCGGGTGACCCGGTTCGCCTTTTAATAAAACAAATTGAATTTTACCGTCTTTGTTTAAATCAAGAGCCGGATTGGCTTTCCATTGTTTTGCCACCAAATCGCCTTGAATAACGCCGGATTCTTTCGGATCAGTACCTACATAATAGGCTTTATCATAGCTGGCGATAGCTTTAGAACCAGGGTCTTTATTAAAGAATACGATAGGTAATTCGTCCGGTTTGGCTTTGCCGATAATGGTTGGTGCGGCGGAAGGGTCAACTAAATTGATTGCTAATGCCTTCACCCCTTTAGAAAGCAAAACGTCAACTTGGTCGTTTTGAATGGATTGTGCATTTTGTGAGTCATTCATCAATAATTTCACATCTTTGTAATTTTCCGCTTCTTTATTGATTTCTTTACGCATTAATGCCATAAAGTTATCATCATATTTATAAATGGTGACACCGATACGGTCTTCGGCTTGTACAAAAGTGCTCATTGCACCTAAACCAATTGCCAACGCAACAGCACTTAATACTTGTTTTTTCATACTAGAATTCTCCATATTGCTATGTAATTAAGGACGGAAACATCAAAATTACCCATCAGTGAAAAGGTCTGCAATCAACCACCCTTGAGTAATTGAAGTAAGAATATCTTTTTTTAAAGAAAAAAAACGTGATCTTACTCACATTAATGAAAACGATTACATAAAATTTTTGTAAAAATGTTATCAGTTGAACAAAAAATCATCTGTTTTCAACAGAGAAACGGCGTACCAAAGTCGGGTTAAATTGAATATGACTTGGTTTTTGAAAGTTATCATCAGTCAGACTAAGAGCCAGTTTTGCTGCATAATTTGCCATTAAATCAATAGGATATCGAATTGTTGTGAGTTTTGGAATAAGATATTTGGCAATCGGCATATCATCGAAACCAATAATCGAGAATTGATTTGGTACCAAAATATTATTTTCATTTAATACGGAAAGTGCACCGGCAGCCATGGAATCGTTATAAGCCACCACTGCGGTTAAATTGGAATTGTAACTGAGCAAGTTGATCATTGCTTCTTCACCGCCTTCAAAATCCGGCGAACCTTTGGCAATAGCGTGCTCTTGAAGCGGTAAGCCATATTGAGAAAGTGCGGTCAAATATCCCGATTTTCTTTCGGTTTCATCGGTAATTAGATGAGTAGAACCGATGTAACCGATATGCTTATGACCTAAACGAATCAAAGTTTCCGTGGCTAAAAATGTGCCTTTTTGATTATCTAAACTGACACAGCGGGATTCATAGTTTGGAATTATGCGGTTAATAATCACCATGCCCGGCACACGATCTAAATAATCAATTAAAGCTTCATTGTTTAAAGCTTTAGAATGAACGACCAGACAGCTGCAACGCTTTCTCAGAAGAGTATCAATAGCTAATTTTTCTTTCTCCGCATTATGATAACCGATACCGATTAAAATGGTTTTACTGTGTTCCGCAGCGACTTGATCCACCGCCTTAACGAGAATGGCAAAAAACGGATCGGTTACATCGGTTACCACAACACCGATAGTATCCGAGCTTTGTGAAGCCAACGCCTGAGCATTAGCATTCGGTTGATAACCTAATATATTAACGGCATTCATTACGGCAATACGGGTTTTATCGGTAATTGAACTATGGTTATTTAACACGCGCGATACTGTCGCGACAGAAACCCCGGCACTTTTTGCCACATCTCTAATAGTAATCATCGTCATCTCCCGTAAATAAATATACACATATCATATAATATACCCAATTTAATAAGTTGTGAAAGCGGTTACTTTCAAAAGTGTAATCTATATCACAAAATTTAATTATTTGATATAAATTGAACGAATAAGTGTATTATTTTAGATAAATATATATGAGATACTTATTTATAATATTTTTTAGGTTGTTATTTGAACTTATTTTGTTGTTTTTATGTACGAAAAAAATGTGGTTAGAAATTAAAATGTAACCGTTTCATTTATCAAATTATGATGTATTACTCCAAGAATTACTAAAGTTTTATTAAATATTTTCCTGTTTTGTGATCTGCTTCACGGTTTGTATTTAAAAATATGGTATCTTATATTATAGAAATTTGTAATCGCTTACATTAAGTGTCAAAGGTGATTTTATGACAACCGAATTATTTGAACCCACAGAGCATCCTCATCGTCGTTATAATCCCTTAACAGGGCAATATGTGTTGGTATCGCCACATCGTACTAAACGACCGTGGCAGGGGCAGCAAGAAAAAACGGCGGAAGAGCAGAAACCTTCTCATGACCCGAACTGTTATTTATGCCCGAGTAATCAACGTATTACCGGTGAACAAAATCCGGCGTATACCAAGCCTTTTGTGTTTAAAAATGACTTCTCCGCATTATTGCCGGATACACCGGCTCCGCAAGCACCGACAGATCCATTATTCCAGAGCTCGCAAGCCCGTGGTGAAAGTAGAGTAATTTGTTTTTCACCGGATCATAGCAAAACCTTGCCGCAACTCACTGTGCCGGAAATTCAGCAAGTCATTCAAGTGTGGCAAGAACAGCTTGCGGAATTAGGTCAACAATATCAATGGGTACAGATCTTTGAGAACAAAGGTGCGGTTATGGGATGTTCCAATCCTCATCCGCACGGTCAAATCTGGGCGAACAGCTTTTTACCTAACGAAGTGGCTCGTGAAGATGAAATGCAACGCAACTATCTGAAAGAACAAGGTTCCGTATTGTTAGTGGATTATGTTAAACGGGAACTTGAATTAAAAGAACGCATTGTTGTGGAAACCGAACATTGGGTGGCGGTTGTGCCTTATTGGGCAATGTGGCCGTTTGAAACCTTATTATTGCCGAAAGCTCACGTGAAACGCTTAACGGATTTAACCGATGTTCAATCTGCGGATTTAGCCTTAGCATTGAAAAAACTCACCTGCCGTTACGATAATCTGTTTGAGATTTCTTTCCCATATTCAATGGGCTTCCACGCTGCACCGTTTAATAATGATGATAATGAACACTGGCAATTGCACGCTCATTTCTATCCGCCGTTATTACGTTCTGCCACAGTACGTAAATTTATGGTGGGTTATGAAATGTTGGGCGAAAGCCAACGGGATTTAACCGCAGAACAAGCGGCTGAACGTTTAAGAGCATTAAGCGAAGTGCATTATAAAGAACGTCAAGTATAAATGAAAAAGGAAAAAATATGACACCTATAAATAAAGCAAAAAGCCTGTTTCAGGAAATTTATAACGGCACACCATCACTTATCGTTTATGCTCCGGGTCGTGTAAATATTATCGGGGAACATACGGACTACAACGACGGCTTTGTGATGCCTTGTGCTATTAACTACGGTACGGCGATTGCCGGTAAACCGCGTTTGGACAGCAAATTTAAAGTGTATGCGGCAGACTTAAAACAATCTGATGAATTTGATTTAGCACAGGAAATCACTCGTAATCCGGAAAAAAAATGGACGGGTTATGTGCGTGGTGTAGTGAAATTTATTCAAGAATGTTGCCCGCAATTTAAGAACGGTGCAGATTTCGTAATCGCCGGTAATGTGCCGCTTTCTGCCGGATTAAGTTCATCGGCATCCCTTGAAGTGGCAGTGGGAAAATTCTGTCAGCAACTGAGCAATTTACCACTTTCTCACACGGAGATTGCTTTAATCGGACAAAAGGCAGAAAATCAATTTGTCGGAGCGAATTGCGGCAATATGGATCAACTGATTTCCGCTTTAGGTCAGCAAGATCATTTGATAATGATCGATTGCCGTTCTTTAGAAACCGTTCCAACACCTGTGCCCCATGATATGGCGGTGATGATCGTCAATTCTCACGTGAAACATGATTTAGTGAACGGTGAATATAACACCCGTCGCGAACAGTGCGAACGTGCGGCGAAATTTTTTGGTGTCAAAGCGCTTCGTGATGTGTCTATTGCGCAATTTAAAGAAAAAGAAGCGGAATTGACCGCACTTGATGCGAATGTGGCAAAACGGGCCCGACATATAGTTACCGAAAATCAACGCGTGCTGGATGCGGTGCAAGCTTTGCAACAGGGCGATTTAACACGCTTGGGCGAATTAATGGGGCAGTCTCATGATTCTATGCGGGATGATTTTGAAATCACCGTGCCGGAAATTGATTATTTAGTGGAATTGGCTCAAGTAGCAATCGGCAACAGTGGTGGTGCGAGAATGACCGGCGGCGGTTTTGGCGGTTGTATCGTTGCGATTGCACCAACGGAAAAAGTAGAGGCGGTACGCAAAATTATCGCAGATAATTACCAAAAACAAACGGGTTTAAAAGAAGATTTTTATGTTTGTACTGCTTCACAAGGGGTGAGAGTATGCTGACACAAATGGGAATCGCACCGGACGGCCAACCTTTTAACATTGCGGTATTACGCAATGCACAAGGTATGAGCGTGCGTTTTATGGATTGGGGAGCCACTTGGATTTCCTGTAAATTACCTATATCGGGGGCTGAACGAAAAAGAGAAGTATTGCTTGGTTGCAAAATTGAGGATTTTGTCACGCAGCAAGCATTTTTAGGCGCGACTATCGGGCGTTATGCCAATCGCATTGCCAATAGCAAATTTAGTTTAAACGGTAAAACCTGTTCATTAACGGCAAATCAAGGCAAACATCAGTTACACGGCGGGCCGGACGGCTTTGATAAACGCCGCTGGGAAATTGAAAAGTGCGGTGAAAATTTTGTGATTTTCAGCTTATTTTCTGCTGACGGTGATCAGGGGTTTCCCGGCAATGTGCAAGCGAAAGCCACTTATCGTTTAACGGATGACAATGCGGTAATTGCCGAATTTGAAGCGGTAAGCGATCAGGATACACCGTTGAATCTTACCAATCATGCTTATTTTAATCTGCAAAATGCAGAAGCCGGCACAAATGTGCGGGAGCATCAATTGCAACTGGAGGCGGACTATTATTTACCGGTGGATAGTGAGGGTATTCCTAATGCACCGCTAAAATCCGTGCAAAATACCAGCTTTGATTTTCGCGCGGGCAAAACCATCGGAAAAGATTTTTTGCAAGGCGATCAGCAAATTACTAAAGGTTACGATCATGCTTTCCTGCTTAATGAACCGCAAAAAACCGCCGCAATTCTGACCGCACCTGATAGCAGTTTGACACTGACAGTGAGCACATCACAAGCGGCATTGCAGGTGTATAGTGGCAATTTTGTCGGCAAAACGCCCACTCGACAAGGCGGCGAATATCAAGATTACAGCGGCATCGCCTTAGAAACACAAGCTCTGCCGGATACACCTAATCATCCCGAATGGTTTCAATATGGCGGTATAGTCAAAGCAGGCGAAACCTATCGACAATGGACAAAGTTTGCTTTCGCGTAGTAATACAACAAGGACGAAATTTCGTCCTTATTTACGTTAAAGTGCGGTTGTTTTTTTATGAAATTTTTAACCAATTTTCCAAGGCTTCAACATCCGTCAGCCATTCCTTTGTGAGAACATCGATCCAGCGGGCAATTTGTGTCTGCCATTGCGGATCCGTTTCCGTTTGAGCCTGTTGGGCGATTTGTTGCAGATGTTTTAATCCCACGGCCGCCGCCGCTCCCTTGATTTTATGTGCATGTTGCGCAACCGTTTTGGCGGTTTCTTCACTTGCCAAATAACGCTTGTAACTTTGATTCAGATCCTGAATATAATTCGGCATGGTTTGTTTAAACAATGCCAGATTATCTTGTAAGAATGTTAATCCCAGCATTTCTTTGAGTTCCAGCAACATTGGCACATCAAAAATTTCGCTATTTTGCACCGCACTTTTAGGATTTTCCGGCGATGTATTTGTATTCATATTGATTTCATCAGCAAAAAATTCTAACAGGCAGGCATTTAAGGCTTCCACCGAAAGCGGTTTGGCCAATACATCATCCATTCCTTTTTGTTGATATTCTGTTTTGCTGTTCAATACGTTTGCGGTGAGTGCCACCAGCGGCGGTAAATAATCATAAATGCCGTCTTCATAATTTTGACGTAATCGCCGAGCAATATCAAAACCGCTCATATCCGGTAAAAGAATATCCAAGAGAATTAGATCATATTGATTTTGCTCAAATTTTTGTAATGCCTGCTCACCGTTATTTGCCACATCAACCTGATAACCTAATTTTTCAAGTAATGATTTTGCCACGATCACATTAATTTCCAAGTCTTCAACTAATAAAATATGCAAGGATAAATGCACGTTGGAGATGGCATAAGCCGAAGGCGGGGAAGCTTCATTGATTTTTATTTGTAACCTAAAGGTTGAACCGATACCCACTTGGCTTTCTACGCTGAGATCACCGCCCATCAGTTTAGCGATACGTTTGGAAATGGATAATCCTATCCCGCTGCCGGTTGTTCCCGCCCGTTTATTGGCTTGCACTTGATAGTACATTGCGAAAATTTTTCCCAGCTCTTCTTGCGGGATACCAATGCCGCTATCGGTCAGTGAAAATTGCAGTTGATCTTCGGAAGTGCGGTCAATTTTTAAGATAATTTCACCTTTTTCAGTGAATTTCACCGCATTACTAATTAAATTCCATAAAATTTGGCTCAATCGTACACCATCGAAATTTGCCCAATGGGGTAAATTATCACCGTATTGAATAATAAATTTTAATTTTTTTTGTGCGGTCATGATGGTGGCAAAATTATTAATATCATTAAGCCAAGCCGTAAAGTCCGTGTCTTTGGCAATGATGTCGATACGGCGCGAATCTAATTTTTCCAGATCGATAATATCATTGAAAATATGCCCCAAACTGACCGCACTTACATTAATGGTTTGTAAATAATTCCGTTGTTCTTCGGTCAGATTGCCGTCCAATAAAATGCGGCTTAATCCCACAATACCATTGAGCGGAGTGCGAAGCTCATGGCTGATTGTTGCCATTAATTCGGTTTTATTACGGCTGGCCTGTTCAATTTGATTTTTTGCCTGATTGAGTTGATAAACTTTATTGTTGAGTTCTTGGTTATAACGAGCCAGCTGTTGACGGGAGCGTTCCAGTTTTTCCACCAACAAGTTGAAAAAATAAATAAAAAACGGTGCGGAAATTAAACCGAAAATAATGGAGCGGATCAAGTCTTGCCAGTAGGTTTCATCAATAAAAAAATAGCTTAAAATCAGTTGTACGCCAAGAGCGAATACGGCAAGAACGGCGAATCCGAGTAGCGTGAATTTAAAACGACCGAGCTTAATCACCCAGTCCACATAACGTTGTGCAAATTTCCGTATATTTTGCATATTTATTTTGCTCATTCAATCGATAAAGTGCGGTTATCTTAGCAAAAATTTTTACAAAATGTGATCTAAATCTATTTTTTAATAAAATCTGATTGACTGTAATTTGAGCAGTGCTACTATTGCGAAAGTTTTATATGCAAACGTTTGCATCGCTTTGAAATAATGGTGTAAGTATTTGCTGAAACGTTTTAGTTTTATGAAAATAACTTAAGGAGTCCTTAATGATTCATTTAATCGTAGCAACTCACGGGAAGTTTTCCCAAGAACTTGTAAAAACTGCGGAAATGGTCTTTGGCGAAGCGGAAGATACGTACGTTGTGACGTTTTTACCCGGTGAAGGTCAGGATGATTTAGTCGTTAAATACAATGCGATTATCGCCAATTTCGCTGCTGGTGATGCCGTACTTTTCTTGGTTGATATGTTCGGCGGTAGCCCGTATAACGCTGCAGTGCGTGTTGCAGCAAATCGTCCGCAAGATGAAATTATCACTGGTGTAAACCTACCAATTTTATTGGAAATGTTAGACGGTAAAGATAACGGTGATATTGCAGAACTTGCCGCAACGGCGAAAGAAGTGGCGGGAATGAGCGTAAAATCTTATCGTGCACCGAATGATGAAGTGCCGAAAGCAGTTGTTCCTGCACCAGTTGTGGAAACTGAAGCGGAAGAGGATGAAGACGAAGGTCAATATGATCCGAATGGTCGTATGGAGATCGCATTATTACGTATTGATGATCGTTTAATTCATGGGCAAGTGGCAACATCTTGGGCGAAAGCGGTAAAATGTGATGCAATTTTTGCTATTAGTGATGAGGTTGCAAAAGACGAATTGCGTAAAGAGCTCTTGCTACAAATTGCACCGGTTCATTTGAAATCTTATGTGATTAGCGTCGATAAAGCCATTAAGGTGTATAACAATCCTAAATATGCCAGCCGTAAAGTGTTGATGTTGGTCACAAAACCGGAAGATGTGGTTCGTTTGATTGACGGTGGTTTACGCATTAATACAGTGAATGTAGGCGGTATGACGCATAAAGAAGGTAATAAACAACTTTCTCAAGCGGTGACGGTGAATCAAAGCAATGTGGCAGCATTCAAAAAATTATTAGATCTCGGCGTTGATCTGAGCTTACAACAAGTGGCATCCAGCCCGAAAGTTCAATTAACGGCCAATAAACTTAATTCACTTCAATTCTAAGGAGTCTTTTTATGTCAACAATGGAACTCATTTTAGTGGTACTGGTTGCCGCGATCTGTGGTATGGGGAGCGTGCTTGACGAACGTCAAACCCACCGTCCGTTATTTGCTTGTACGATGATCGGTATCATATTGGGCGATTTACAAACAGGTGTATTGCTGGGCGGTACACTTGAATTATTAGCGTTAGGTTGGATGAACGTGGGGGCTGCAATGGCACCGGATGCGGCATTAGCCAGTGTTATTTCTGCAATCTTAGTTATTGAAGGCGGTCAATCCGTTGATACAGGTATTGCAATTGCGGTGTCAGTCGCCGTGGCTGGTCAAGTATTAACCATTTTTGTGCGTACAATCACAATCTTTTTGCAGCATAAAGCAGATGGTTTTGCAGAACAGGCAAACTTCCGTGGTATTGAAATGTGTCACTTTGCGGGTCTTGCTTTACAAGGCTTGCGTGTTGCCGTGCCCGCTTTAGTGGTTGCTTTGGTCGCCAGTACAGGTACGGTAACAGATGCCTTAGATGCAATTCCTGAGGTGGTCACTCGCGGTTTACAAATTGCCGGTGGATTCATCGTGGTCGTTGGTTATGCGATGGTGATCAATATGATGCGTGCCGGTGCGTTAATGCCGTTCTTCTTCTTAGGTTTTGTCATCGCGGTATTTTCAAACTACAACTTGGTTGGTTTAGGTATTTTAGGTACTTGTTTGGCGGTGCTTTACATTCAATTAAACCCGCGTTTCAATCAAGCTCAACTGCCTGTCGGTGGTGTGTCTAAACGTGCATTAAAAGATAACGAATTAGAAGGTTTATAAGGAATACGATTATGTCAGAGAAAAAACAATTAACAGCAGCTGATATTCGCAGCACTTACTGGCGTTCAACAATGTTGCTCGGTTCATTCAACTTTGAACGTATGCAATCTATGGGGTTCTGCGTGTCTATGATCCCAACCATCAAACGTTTATACAGTAACAAAGAAGATCAAGCGGCAGCGTTAAAACGTCACCTTGAGTTCTTTAACACTCAACCTTGGGTAGGTTCTGCCATTATGGGTGTAACAGCCGCAATGGAACAAGAACGAGCCAACGGTGCCACAGATATTGACGATGCGGCAATCAGCGGCGTGAAAGTCGGTCTTATGGGACCACTTGCCGGTGTGGGCGACCCGATTTTCTGGGGGACGGTACGTCCGGTATTAGCCGCACTTGGCGGTGGTCTGGCAGTTGCCGCGGGTAAAACACCGGGTGCCGGTTTATTTGCCTTATTACTTGGTCCGTTATTATTCTTTATCGGTATCAATATTATTCGTGCCTTAACTCGTTGGTATGGCTTCCAATACGGTTATAATAAAGGGACTGAAATCGTGAACGATATGGGCGGCGGTCGCTTACAAAAATTAACACAAGGCGCTTCTATTCTCGGTCTCTTTATCATGGGCTCGCTGGTGGCGAAATGGACGAGTATTAACGTACCGTTTGAGCTTTCCCGTTACATTAATGCTCAAGGGGTGGAAGTTGTCACAACCGTACAAAGCGTGTTAAATGACTTGTTGCCGGGTTTATTGGCATTGTTGCTCACTTTCTTCTGTATGAAGCTGTTACAGAAAAAAGTCAATGCCATGTATATTATTTTTGCCTTATTCGGTGTTGGTATCTTAGGCTACCGGTTAGGTATTTTAGCGTAATAAAACCGCAGGGTGGGCAGCTTGCCCACCATTTTTATTTTATTGGTAGGCAACAAGTGTCCGCCCTATAAGCAATATGAAATTAAACGAACTTCTTAAATCTCCACCGAGTGAAAATTATCTGAAAAACAGTTCCAGATTAACTTACGGATTATTTATTATTGCCGGGTTATTGTATTCTTTTGATTACAAATACGGTGCAATGATTGCGTTAGTATTGATTTTAATCGTGATGTTCGGACAAAAGATGATGTTGAATCAAATCAACAAAGATTTTGCCGAAATGTATTATGCAAAAAAAATGTATGAAGAAACGCAAAATTTAGATTATTTGTATTTTATTGATTTACGCTCGCAACAGATTTTGCAAGATAACAAAGTGCTTTCCGATAAAGCGAAAAATGAAATTATGGCACTTCGGGCTTATGTCGAGCCAATTTTAATGAAATCGGAGATAGAATAAAATGGAGCCCGGGCAAGAGATGGAATTAGATAAAATCATTACTGACAATGATTTTAATGTGATTGCCATTTGGGCTGATATTCCATACGACAAGCGAATCGCTAATTGCCCGCAACGCGGTGATTTCCGATTGACCAATATTACTGAATCTACTGCAACTGTTAGCTTACGTCAACGCGGAAAAATACCACTACTTGAAGAATGTAAAAATATTGAAGTGAGCTATCAATTAGAGATTAAGGTGAAAAAGTAACACTTATTCTATGTGTAATCGGTTACTTATTGATTTTTATCCTTATTCCCGCTTGTTTATATTTAGCCATTTAGTTTGGAATAAAGTAAACTTTTGGTTTGTTTTTACTCTGTTCACCCTAATAAATTTTTGAAAAACTGACCGCACTTTTATGCTATTCAGCAAAAATCCGATTCAGTACCAACGCAATACCATCTTCGTTATTTGAAGCCGTTACTTCTTTTGCAACCGCTTTAACATCATCAGGTGAGTTTGCCATGGCAACACTCAAACCGGCATACTGTAACATATCTAAGTCATTATAGTTATCACCGAATGCAATCACTTCATCAGCAGTAACGTTAAGATGTCGTTCCATAAATTGAATGGCTTTGGCTTTAGTGGCTTGTTTATTCATAATTTCCAAATAAGTCGGTTTGGAGCGATGAATGGACAAGTGGGAGAGTTCTGCTTTAAGGATAGGTTCAACCTGTAAAATCTGTTCAGGCTCCGCCATTACTAGGATTTTATGTACGTGAGTCAGATGTGGCGGTTTTGGTTGACAAATGACACCGGTAATATCATGTTCCTGTTTCACCCAATAATTTTCCGTATCATTGGCAAACCAATCAAGACCCGCGTAATAATTAATGGAAAGTGCGGTGTAATTTTGCAAAATTTTTTCTAAGGTTTGAAAACTTGTTTCGTCGATTTCAATACTGTAAAGTGCGGTCAGATTTTTATCTAAAATCAACGCACCGCTGTAACAGATAATGGCATTATCGGTTTCTAATTGCCCGGTATAAGGCGTAATTGCTTTTGGCGGGCGGGCAGATACGGGAATAAAGGGAATCCCGTGTTGTACGATGCGTTTAATGCTTTGGGCTGTTTTAGGGGTAATTTTATGTGTGTCATTCAGCAGAGTGCCGTCAATATCGCTAAAAACCGCTTTATATTGTGACATAACAAGATCCTTAAAAAAATTAAAGGAAAGTGCACCGCACTTTCCTTTTTGTCATGCTGAACGACTAATCGTTCATTTCAGCTTCCAAGGCTTTATCGAAAGGTTTTAATAAAGCGAAGAAAGCAACTGTAATCAGAGCGGCTGCACCGACGGCAACCCAAACTGCCACATCATAGGATAAAGCCAATCCGATAGGGGCGTAGGCAATGTAAGTTGTACATACCATGGTCATAAAAATTGCCGGAATGGTACATAACCAGTGGAATTTTTGGTGACGGTATAAGTATGCCGCTGCAGTCCATAACATCACCATTGCGGTTGTTTGGTTCGCCCAACCGAAATAACGCCATAAGATTTGGAAATCAACTTTTGATACGATAAAACCTACTGCAAATAATGGAATTGCAATCATTAAACGTTTTGCAATTTTACGTTGATCAAATCCAATATATTCGGCAATCAGTAAACGTGCTGCGCGGAATGCGGTGTCACCGGAAGTGATAGGTAAAATAACCACACCTAATACCGCTAAGATACCACCGAAGATACCAAGCATACCGATTGCAGAATCATATACCACTTTTGCCGGTGTACCGATTTTAATGGCTTCGTTGATTGCTTCAGGACTTTCATAGAAACTTAAACCAACCATACACCAGATTAATGCAATAACACCTTCACCAATCATTGCACCGTAAAAAATGAAGCGACCTTCTTTTTCGTTTTCGGTACAACGTGCCATCAATGGGCTTTGTGTTGCGTGGAAACCGGAAATAGCACCGCAAGCAATGGTAATAAACAACATCGGCCAAATCGGCTGACTACCGTGCATATTAACGAAGAAATCACCTAATTCGATATCACGACCCAAATGTTCGCTGATTGTACGGAATAACGGAATACCTTCAAAGAATAAACCGAATAACATACCGCAAGTCATAAATAGTAATAAGCCACCGAAAATAGGGTAGATTCGACCGATGATTTTATCAATTGGCACTAATGTTGCCAAAATATAATAAATGAAAATGATTGCAGTCCAGATAACTAAAATATCCGCACGAGATGCACCGGCTTCATCATTAACAGCCGCAGCACCGACAGTACCGGAACTCATTACATCTGCAGTAATGTTGGTTAATAATGATGCAGGGCTTGCAACGAATACCACACCAACAAGAAGTAATAAGATAATGGCAAAAATATTCATCGCATGTTTTGCCGGTTTACCAAGATATTTACCGCTTAAATAAGGAATATTGGCACCGTTATTACGAATACTCAGCATACCGCTAAAATAGTCATGTACTGCACCGGCAAAAATACAGCCGAATACAATCCAAAGCATTGCAACCGGACCGTATAATGCGCCGAGAATCGGACCAAAAATCGGACCGGTACCGGCAATGTTTAACAATTGAATAAGCCAAATTTTCTTTTTAGACATTGGCACATAGTCAACGCCGTCATTATTGGTATGAGCAGGGGTTTGACGTTTAGGATTAATTTGGAAAACTTTTTCTACAAAAGAGCCGTAGATAAAATATCCTGCAAGTAGGAGACCTACGCAGATTAAGAACCACAACATAAAGAAATACCTCAAAGATTAATAAAAAATCCGTGCTATTTTAGCAGGTTAGTATTTTATGTAAACAAACCGTAAAAAGATTTAATCGAAAATGTGATGTAGAGCACATTTTTTTATTGAAATAAAAAAAGCAGAATCATAAGAATCTGCTTTTTCGTCTTATTTGAATTTTGTTGATTATTTTTTTAACACTAAAACTACGGATTCTCCGGCAACCACTTCACCTGCTTTTTTCTCAAGGTTGCTGATTTCATCCATATTAGAGATTACAATCGGCGTTAATATTGATTTTGCTTTTTGCTCTAATAATGCCAAATCAAACTCAATAATAGTATCGCCGCGTTTTACGCTTTGACCTTCTTGAGCGATGCGGGTGAAGCCTTCACCTTTTAATTCAACCGTATCAATACCGAAGTGAACGAATAATTCAATGCCGTCTTTAGATTCCATTGAAAACGCATGGTTGGTTTCAAAGATTTTACCAATAACACCATCAACAGGGGCAACGATTTTGTTGCCGTTAGGACGAATTGCGACACCATCACCCACGATTTTTTCAGAGAAAACCACATCCGGTACATCTTCGATGTTAACGATTTCACCTGAAAGCGGTGCGTAGATTTCGACTTCCACTGATTTGCTTTCTTTAGAACCAAATAATTTGTCAAATAAACCCATTTTAATCTCCTACAAGTAATAATTTGTACGCATTTTAACGCAAAAATTATGTTTTGTATCTAGTTTAATGTTTTTTCAGTTAAAAAATCAGCAACTAATTGTTCGATTTCCGCAGCAGTCGGCAGTTGTAGTGCTTTATCCGCTAAGGCTTTCACATCGGCAAAATTTACATTACGAATCAATTTTTTGATGCGTGGCACGGAAATTGCACTCATACTGAATTCATCTAAGCCCATGCCGAGTAGTAATACGGTGGCTTTTTCATCACCGGCTAACTCACCGCACATTCCGGTCCATTTGCCTTCTGCGTGAGAAGCATCGATAACTTGCTTGATTAAGCCTAACACTGACGGACTCATCGGATTATATAAATGAGAAATCATTTCGTTACCGCGGTCAACCGCAAGGGTATATTGAGTTAAATCGTTAGTACCGATACTGAAGAAATCCACTTCTTTAGCTAAGAATTTAGCATTGACTGCGGCTGACGGTGTTTCCACCATTACACCGATTTGAATATTTTCATCAAATGCTTTACCTTCATCACGTAATTCTTGTTTTAATGTTGCAATAACGGATTTTAATTCGCGAATTTCTTCCACAGAGATAATCATTGGAAACATCACGGCTAATTTACCAAACGCGGATGCACGTAAAACCGCTCTTAATTGAGCATTTAAAATTTCACGACGATCTAATGCGATACGAATAGCACGCCATCCTAAGAACGGGTTCATTTCTTTCGGTAAATTCAAATATGGCAATTCTTTGTCACCGCCAATATCCATGGTGCGCAAAATCACAATACGATCGCTCATGGCTTCAACCACTTCTTTATAGGCAATAAATTGCTCTTCTTCGGAAGGAAGCTGGTCGCGATCCATAAATAAAAATTCGGTGCGATATAAACCGACACCTTCGCCGCCGTTACGCAGTACGCCGTCAACATCACGAATCGTACCGATATTGCCGACAACTTCAACTTTGTGACCGTCTAAAGTGATCGCCGGAAGATCTTTCAGCTTGGCTAATTCGGCTTTTTCTTCGGCTAATTTTACTTCCAATGCTTTAAGACGTTCGATTTCTTGCTGGGTCGGATTGACATAAACTGCATTATTGACCGCATCTAAAATCAAATAATCACCGGATTTCACGACTTCGGTGACATTGTTAGTGCCTACAATAGCAGGTAACTCTAAAGAGCGAGCCATAATCGAAGTATGAGATGTTCTACCACCGATATCGGTAATAAAACCTAATACTTTATCCAGATTTAATTGTGCGGTTTCGGACGGAGTCAAATCATAAGCTACCAAAATCACTTCTTCATTGATTTCGCCAAGATCTACAATATGCATTCCTAAGATATTTTTGACTAAGCGATTACCGATATCACGAATATCACCGGCACGTTCTTTTAAGTATTCATCATCAATTTCAGAAAGCATTGCCACTTGTTGATCAATGATTTTGCTTGCGGCAACACCGGCATTAACTTTGTGTGAACGAAGATAATCAATAATTTCTTCTTCTAATTCTTCGTCTTCCAAAATCATCAAGTGGCCTTCAAAAATGGCTTCTTTTTCTTCACCTAAAGTTTGACGGGCACGCTCTTTAATGGCGGTTAATTGTTCAACTGCTGCATTGCGGCCTTCATAAAAGCGAGCAACTTCAGATTCCACTTGATCATCGTCAATTTTTGTTGTGTCAAGCACAATCTTTTCTTCTTTAAGCACAAGGGCTTTCCCAAAAACAATACCTGGTGAAGCTAAGATTCCTGAAATCATAATGTAACCTTTTTTAGTAATTAATAAAACGAGTATAAAAAGTAACCATAATCAAAAGACTATGGTTACAATGAACGTTGCGATTATTCTAAAGTCGGAATTAGTGCAACCAAATGTTCAACGGCTTTTTCTTCATCTTCACCTTCAGCAGAGATGGTGATTACTGTGCCTTGGGTTAAACCTAAAGTTTGTAGTTTGAACAAACTTTTTGCACTTGCACTTTTACCGCCGGACGTCACAGTGACATCTGAAGCAAATGCTTTAGCTTCTTTCACGAATTGTGCAGCCGGGCGAGTGTGTAAACCGTTAGGTGCTGTAATTTCAACGTCTTTTGAATACATAGATGTTTTCCTCTAGCAAGTTTAATAAAAAAATAAGTGTGATATTAAGGGCGCATCATTCTAGCATAAAGCCCTTATATCGTTTAATCATTTTATATTTATTTTGTTAATTAAAATAAATCATTTGCCTAGTATCAATATTACCGTCAAATAATCAAGTCATAATATAGAAAAACTTGAGCTAGTTCACAAAAAAATGTTTTTATTGCTCAAATAATAGCCGTTTATTAACCTTTTGTTTAACATTCCGAGATTAATCTGCGACAAAATGCCGTTGAGATTTAGTTTCGCTTAAACTGGCAATTAAACGGTGATAATTCTCAAAACGTATAGGATTGATTTTGCCGTCGACAACAGCTTGCTGCAACGCACAACCGGGATCCGTTAAGTGCTTGCAATCACGGAATTTACAAGTACCGAGAAAATACTGAAATTCCCGATAACCGTTAGTAATTTGATCTTGCTCCAAATGCCATAAGCCAAATTCACGAATCCCGGGTGAGTCGATTAAATTGCCCCCTTGTGGCAAATGGTATAAACGGGAAGCCGTGGTGGTATGTTGACCTAAGCCTGATATTTCGCTAATTGCTCCGGTTTGAGTGTTTACATCGGGAAGAATGTGATTCACCAAGCTGGATTTACCCACCCCTGATTGTCCTACGAAAATGGAAGTGCCTTGGGATAAAAGTGCGGTCAATTTTTCCATATTTTCACCGCTCTTTGCCGAAATCATCATAGTTTGATAATCCAGATCCTGATAAATTTTAAGTTGATCTTTTGCCTGTTGATAAGTTTCTTCATCTAATAAATCTACTTTGTTTAATACGATGACAGCAGGAATATGAGCGGTTTCGCAAATCACCAAATAACGATCAATGATGTTCAGAGAAAATGTCGGCAGTACTGATGATACGATAACAATGCGATCAATATTAGCCGCTATAACTTTTAGCCCGTCATAATAATCCGGACGACTTAACTCATTTTGACGGGGATGAACGCCTTCAATTACACCACTGATACCCTGTAGTTTTTCACTGCCTTGCCGCCAAATAACCCGATCTCCCACAACCAAACTGGTGAGCGTGCGGCGAATATTACAGCGAAAAATCTCGCCGTTTTCCGCTTCCACATCGGCGTGTACGGAATAACGCGTCACCACCAAACCTTCTTGCGAATCGCCCAATAAAGCATCATCCCAATCAAAATCTTTTTTAGACTTACGTTGATGACGGGAAATCACTTTGGCTTGATTATGTTGAATACGACGTTTTTGGTTTTGCGTTAATTTTTGTTTACTCATATAACTTTATATTCGCTTAAAGTGCGGTGGATTTTCGTGTAGAATTCTAACAAATAATTTTGTAAGGATACCATTATGCAACAGGATAAACAAAATTTAATCTGGATAGATTTAGAAATGACGGGGTTAGATCCGGAAAAAGAGCGGATTATGGAAATCGCTACCATCGTAACGGACAAAGATCTGAATATTTTGGCGGAAGGTCCTGTGATTGCCGTGAAACAATCCGATGAATTACTAAGCAAAATGAGCGAGTGGTGCGTGAAAACCCATACCGCCAACGGCTTAGTTCAACGGGTTAAAGACAGCAAGCTCACCGAGCGGGCGGCCGAACTGCAAACCATTGATTTTCTGAAAAAATGGGTGCCGAAAGGGGCATCACCAATCTGCGGCAACAGCGTAGCACAAGATAAACGCTTTTTATTCAAATATATGCCGGAATTAGCGGATTATTTCCATTATCGTTATTTGGACGTAAGTACGTTGAAAGAATTAGCCGCCCGCTGGAAGCCGGATGTATTGAAAGGTTTCCAAAAGAAAAACACCCATTTAGCCTTAGACGATATTCGCGAATCCATTGCGGAATTGGCATATTATCGTAAGCATTTTATTGATTTAAGTTAATTGGAATTGTTGAATATTTCCTCAAGCCAACATTTTTTTGTAATTTGGGCTTGCACAATGGAAAAATTTTCGTATAATTCACCGCACTTAATTAAAAACAAGTGCGACGCGGGAATAGCTCAGTTGGTAGAGCACGACCTTGCCAAGGTCGGGGTCGCGAGTTCGAGCCTCGTTTCCCGCTCCAATCTCAATTTCATACCAAATCTTATGCGGGAATAGCTCAGTTGGTAGAGCACGACCTTGCCAAGGTCGGGGTCGCGAGTTCGAACCTCGTTTCCCGCTCCAAATTTTACGGCGTAATTTTGTACGCACAAATTGATTGTGCTGATAGTAATCACAATTATAAACAAGAAACATATTCCACTTCATTTTTGTATAAATAATCAGTGCCGGCAGATACCAGTAGTGCGAAATTAACAACAAGCTTGTGTTCCTAATGATGAATAATTATTTTAATCATTATCTATTTATATGAAGATAGTTTTTCTCTAAAAACTCCCTGCTTTCATCAGATAAATTGGTGTAGTGGTCAACAAATTTTTCAGTCCCTGATAGGTTGTTTTTAAATAATCGGAGTGAGTCCATCAAGATATTGATGTGGACGAGCATAATTAT
>NZ_SLYB01000020.1 GCF_004340985.1 Cricetibacter osteomyelitidis | reverse complement strand
AACAAGCTATAAATTAACATTGAGCCATGACCGTTTGAAAGCACAAAGCGGTCACGGTCCGCCCATTTCGGGTTGGTTGGATTATGTTTTAAAAACCCGCGCCATAACACTTCGGCGATATCCGCCATGCCCATAGGCGCACCCGGGTGTCCTGATTTTGCTTTTTGCACTGCGTCCATACTTAAAAAGCGGATTGCGTTTGCTAATTCTCGACGATTTGCCATATTTACTCCTGAAAAATAAAATTAGTAATTAAGTAATTTTTGCATTTTACACTATTTTTTTTGCAAAGTGCGGTGATTAATTCGATAGGTTTTTATTGAGTAACAAAACTGTGATCTAAGTCACGTTTTCTTGTGAGGAAGTAAATCTGACAGACAATAGAGAATGTAGCTTTATGATAGAAAAAATCGGAAAACCGACCGCACTTTAGACTTTAAAACGGTAAATAACTTGATTGGCAGATCCCCGCCACACTAAGCTGGGATCCGCTTCGGCTTGAATAAATTTGCCGTCAATCAGCACATCGATGTAAGGTAGCATTTGTCGTTGATACTCATCTAACTCCGCCAGCCTGTAGCCTGTCCAGCACCAAATGTCTTTATCGGGACATTCTTGTTTTAAACGCTGTACAAAAGGCAGTAATGTTTCCACATTACGCGGATGCAGCGGATCGCCGCCGGATAAAGTCAAGCCTTGACGTTTAATGCGGGTATCTTTTAGATCCTTGATAATTTGTTGTTCCATACTTTCATCAAAAGGTACACCTGCACTGAATGACCAGCTTTTTTGGTTATAGCAACCTTTACAGCCGTGCGTACAACCGGACACGAACAAGGTGCAGCGAGTGCCTTCGCCGTTCACAATATCGACAGGATAATATTGAAGGTAGTTCATCGTTGATTGAGTATTTGGATATAGGATGCGGTTTATTCTAACATATTTGTTATAAAAATGACCGCACTTTCTCGGTGCTATGGCGAGAGCTTTTTCGGCAAAAATTTATTTGTCATAAAACTGTAACATTTCTTGCGTAATATTCCCCCCGAACAACGTAGTAATCCATTCCAACTTTACAAGGTGAATATATGTTAAAAACAAAATTAAGCGTGTTAGGACTTTCTTTAGGTTTACTTTTCGCAGCACAAGCTCAAGCGGGGGATACAATTACCGGTGCGGGTGCATCTTTCCCTTATCCGATTTATGCGAAATGGGCTTCTCAATATGAAAAAGAAACCGGCAATAAAGTGAATTATCAATCTATCGGTTCCGGCGGAGGGCAGCAGCAAATTATTGCGAAAACTATTGACTTCGGTGCCAGTGATGATCCGATGAAAGCGGATAAATTAGCCGATAATCAATTAGTACAATTCCCGGCCATTATCGGAGGTACGGTGCCGGTAGTGAATATTCCCGATGTTGCGGCAGGAAAATTGAAATTGTCCGGCACAGTATTGGCAGATATTTTCTTAGGCAAAATCACTAAATGGGACGATGCGGCAATCAAAGCATTAAATCCTGATCTTAACTTACCCAGCAAAACCATTATTGTGGTTCACCGTTCCGACAGTTCCGGTACCACATTTGGTTGGACGAATTATTTAGCCAAAGTATCAAGCGATTGGAAAATGCAGGTAGGCGAAGGCAAAGCGGTGAAATGGCCGACCGGTCAAGGCGGTAAAGGTAATGAAGGTGTGGCGGCGTATGTGCGTCAATTAAAATATTCTATCGGTTACGTAGAATATGCTTACGCCAAACAAAACAACTTATCCTGGACTTCATTACAAAACCAAGCGGGTGAATTTGTGCAACCGTCTAAAGACAGTTTTATGTCCGCCGCATCAAATGCGAAATGGAATGAAGTTGCCGGTATGGGGGTTGTATTAACCAATGAACCCGGTAAGCAATCTTGGCCTGTAACGGCGGCAAGCTTTATTTTAGTCAACAAAGTCGCAGAAAAACCGGAACAAACCAAAGCCGTATTTAAATTCTTTGATTGGGCGTTTACTAAAGGTCAGGATACCGCACTTGAACTGGATTATGTGCCTATGCCGCAAGAAGTCGTCAAACAAATTCAAGCAAGCTGGAAAGCTAATGTGAAAGATACCAAAGGTCAGGCTGTATGGTAATGCTTTTGATATGAACGGCATAATGTAGGGACGGCATAAGCATAATGTGCTGCCGTCCCTACAATAAAAGAGCGGTCACAAAAAACAACGTTTTTTGAGCGTTGGCTCAGCCAACGGCTCCGGTAGGGGCGAGTAATCCGCCGTTAGCGGATTAGGAGTAATATAATGAAAAATTTATCAAAAGAATTGCAATCCCATCATTGGCAGGAAAGCGGATTTCGCGGTGCCACTCGAGGCTTTGCAATTTTTGTATTTTTGCTGTTAGCAGCAATTTTGTTATCTTTGGTTGCAGGCAGTTGGGAATCTATCAGTAAATTCGGTATAACATTTTTGTGGACAAACGATTGGGATCCGGTAAACGGTAATTATGGTGCGGTTGTGCCGATTGTCGGTACGGTGGTTTCTTCATTAATCGCATTATTGCTCGCAATTCCGATTTCTTTCGGCATTGCAGTATTTCTAACCGAATTGGCACCGGAATGGCTGCGTCGGCCAATCAGCTTAGCCGTTGAAATGTTAGCGGCAATTCCGTCGATTATCTACGGTATGTGGGGATTGTTTGTCTTTGTTCCTCTATTTCAAGAATATATTCAACCGCACTTAATCAAGTGTTTGAGCGGTTTACCCTTTGTGGGCGTATTATTTTCCGGTGCACCTTTCGGTATCGGCTTATTTACTGCGGGCTTAGTGCTTGCCATTATGATTATTCCGTATATCGCCTCTGTGATGCGTGATGTGTTTTCCGTCGTTCCGCCGATGTTAAAAGAATCCGCCTACGGACTGGGATCAACCACATGGGAAGTAATTTGGAAAGTGGTGTTGCCTTACACCAAAACCGGAGTAGTCGGCAGTATTATGCTGGGCTTGGGGCGTGCCTTGGGCGAAACCATGGCGGTGACTTTCGTAATCGGTAACGCATTTCGCCTGCCGGAATCGATTTTTTCACCGTCCACCTCCATAGCTTCGGCTATCGCAAACGAATTTAACGAAGCGGGCGGATTACAAAAAGCGGCGTTAATGGAAATCGGTTTGCTGTTATTTGTCATTACTACCATTGTATTAGCCTGCTCACGCTTAATGATTGCCCGCATGACCAGAAAAGAAGGACGTAAAGTATGAGTCGTTACAACAATACCCGTTTCCAATACCGTAAACTCCGCAATAAAGTGATGCTCAGTTTATCCTTTTTCGCCGTGATATTCGGTTTATTTTGGTTAACGTGGATTATCTCCACCTTGATAACCAAAGGGATTCCGGCAATGTCTTTGGAACTATTCTTAGAAAAAACACCCGGCCCCGGCGAACAAGGCGGTTTGGTAAATGCTATTTTAGGTTCAGGCTTAATGCTGGTGGTTGCGACCTTAATCGGTACACCTATCGGTATTTTAGCGGGAACTTATTTGGCGGAATACGGCCGTTACAGCAAACTGTCATCGGCTACCCGTTTCTTAAACGATATTCTGCTTTCCGCCCCTTCTATTGTTATCGGATTGTTTATTTACGCAGTTTATGTGGCACAAGTACAACATTATTCCGGTTGGGCGGGGTCGTTGGCATTAGCGATTATTATGATCCCCATTGTGGTGCGAACCACTGATAATATGCTCTCGCTCATTCCGAACAGTTTACGGGAAGCAGCGGCGGCACTGGGTTGCCCGCAATGGAAAGTAATCATTATGATTTGTTATCGTTCGGCGAAATCCGGCATTCTTACCGGTATTTTACTATCCGTAGCACGTATTGCCGGGGAAACCGCACCACTATTATTTACTGCACTTTCTAACCAGTTTATTTCTTCGAATATGAATAAACCCATGGCGAATTTGCCGGTAGTGATTTATCAATATGCCGCCAGCCCCTTCCAAGATTGGAATAATTTAGCTTGGGCAGGTGCAACCTTGATTACTCTATTTGTGCTCGGCATTAATTTAATTACCCGTTTATATTTTCAACCGAAAAAACGTTAAGGAATAGTTTATAATGAATAATATCGTCCCTATCAGCGACAGCAAATTAACCGTAAATGACTTAAATTTCTACTATGGAGATTTTCACGCATTAAAAAATATTAATATGCGAATCGCAAAAAATAAAGTGACCGCTTTTATCGGTCCGTCCGGTTGCGGTAAATCTACTTTATTACGCACATTGAACCGAATGTATGAACTTTATCCAGGACAAAAAACGACCGGTGAAATCCTGTTGGAAGGTGAAAATTTACTTACATCCCAAACAGATATTTCAATTATCCGAGCCAAAATCGGTATGGTGTTCCAAAAACCGACACCGTTCCCGATGTCTATTTATGACAATATCGCCTTCGGTATCCGTTTGTTTGAAAATCTAAGCAAATCGGAAATGAATGACCGCGTGGAATGGGCGTTAACCAAAGCGGCGTTATGGAATGAGGTGAAAGACAAACTGCACCAAAGTGGCGATAGCTTATCCGGCGGCCAGCAGCAACGTTTATGTATCGCCCGCGGCATTGCGGTGAAACCGGAAGTGTTATTATTGGACGAACCTTGCTCTGCATTAGACCCGATTTCCACCATGAAAATCGAAGAATTGATTTCCGAGTTAAAACACGATTATACTGTGGCTATCGTTACCCATAATATGCAGCAGGCAGCCCGCTGTTCTGATTATACGGCATTTATGTATTTGGGCGATTTAATTGAATTCGGTGAAACCCGCAATATTTTCGACAAACCGCAAAACAAACGCACGGAAGATTATATTCGCGGGAAAATGGGTTAAGTGTAAATTCTCTCCCGTTTACAGGAGAAAAACCACGAAAGGACAGAGAAGGGAAAGTGACAGAAAAAATTCTAGTAGTGGAAGACGAACGTGCAATCCGTGAGATGATTGCATTGTATCTGAGTACCCGAGATTATCATATTATTGAAGCCGGCGACTACCAAAGTGCGGTCAAAAATTTAAATGAAAATCCACAGCTGATTTTATTGGATTGGATGCTGCCGGGGCGTTCCGGTTTGCAGTTCATTCAATATCTGAAAAAACAGGATGAAATCCAACATATTCCCATTATTATGCTCACTGCCCGTAGTGCGGAAGAAGATTGTATTCAATGTTTGAATGCCGGTGCGGACGATTACATCACCAAACCGTTTTCACCGAAAATTCTGCTTGCCCGCATAGAAGCGGTATTACGCCGCACCTACGGTCAGCACAGTGATGTGATTGATATTGATGGCTTGCAGCTTGATCAGGCGGCACAACGAGTAATGTTCCAACAGCAAGAAATTAGTTTGAGCTGTACGGAATTTAAATTACTGCAATTTTTTATGCAGCATCCGGAAAAAGTGTACAACCGCGATCAGTTGCTTGATCATATTTGGGGCGACGATATTTATGTGGAAGACCGCACGGTAGATGTATACATCCGCCGTTTACGCAAAAGTTTGGCGGGTTGTCAGTTTGATCGTTATATTCAAACGGTGCGGGGAACCGGCTATCGTTTTTCCAATCATTTTCAGGATTGATGATGAAAACCAAACAATCTTTTTTACAGCTGTTAGCGGAACTAATGGTTGCAGCAGCTATTTCGTTATTATTGAGTTATTTCGCCCAATCTTTCTTTTTATGGTTTTCTATCGCCTTAGTGTTGTTGCTGGGCTGGCATCAGGATAATGAAATCAAACTGGTTCGTGCGTTAAATCCGAAAGAGCAAAAAGCCAGCATTTGGGATGGTTTTTCCCAGACGATCGCCTATTATCGCAGCCAAAACCGACAAGAAAAAATCAAAGCATTACGTCTGCTTTCCAAGCTCAATAAAAACATTCAATATCTGCCGAATGCGATTATGATCTGCGAAAAAAGCGGTGATATTTTATGGTGTAACAATGCTTCACAAGAATTATTTTCTTTCTATTGGAATAAAAAAGCACAAAAGAATATTTTTAATATTATTTTCTATCCGGAATTCCAAAATTATTTCAATCAGACCCAGCATCCACGTCCTTTAGTGTTGGTGACCAATATTCAGCAGTATTTGGAAATTAACATCACCCCTTACGATGATGATACGTTTATGGTAATTGCAAGAGATATCACACAAATGATCCGCGTGATGCAGTGGCGACAAACGTTTTTAGCCAATATGAATCACGAACTCCGTACACCGCTCACCGTTTTGCAAGGTTATGTGGAAATATTGGCAGAAGATGATAACGGCAGTCCTGTGCAACAGAAAGCGGTACAAGCAATGCAGCAACAATGTCATCGAATGACCAATTTGCTCAATGACTTGACCACACTGGCTAAAATCGAAATGTCTAATAATGTGCAACATCACAAAGTTAATTTATCGGAATTAATCAAATCTTTGGAAAAAAACACCGCACTTTTAAACCAATATAACCAACAAATTATTTTTGATATCGAACCTAAACTGATTGTGCGGGGCGATGAAGGTCAACTGCAAAGTGCAGTATCGAATTTAATTTACAATGCCATTAAACATGCCGGTGAAAACAGCAAAATTAGTATCAGCTGGCAACGGGAGCAGGATAAAGGTATTTTTGCCGTGCAGGATAACGGTGTTGGTATTGCGGAACAACATCTCGCTCATTTGACCGAACGTTTTTATCGGGTGGACGAATCCCGTTCCAACAAAACCGGCGGCAGCGGTTTAGGGTTGGCAATTGTTAAACACGCCCTGGAACATCACGGTAGCAAACTTAATATTGAAAGTGAAATCGGACAAGGCAGTCGCTTCTGGTTTGAAATAAAATTGGAAAACATCAATAGCGAATCCGCCTAATATCCACTATAATAGTGACGTTTTTCTAACCCATTATTATAACTGAGGATAAATCAATGTCTCCGCTATCACCCAGTGTGCCAAGCAAATTATCGGTGGGAAAAAACTCTACCATTTTTATTTTGGACGTCATTCTTTTTCTATTACTGATTAACTTTTTACCTTTCACTCCCGAAGCCAATCGAGGTCTTGCCTTACTGGCTTTTGTGGCCATTTTATGGCTGACCGAAGCAGTACACGTTACCGTGACTGCTATATTAGTGCCGTTATTGTCCATTGTGTTGGGGCTTGCGACAACTAAAAGTTCTCTCACCGCCTTTTCCAATCCGACAATTTTCCTTTTTTTCGGCGGTTTTGCCTTATCTACGGCATTACATATCCAAAAACTGGATCGATTAATTGCCGACAAAATCATGCAATTGGCCAAAGGGCGGTTATTTTTAGCCGTGATTTATATTTTTATTACCACCGGGTTCCTATCCATGTGGATGAGTAATACCGCAACGGCAGCAATGATGTTACCGCTCGCGTTGGGTATTTTAAGTAATTTAGATCGCGAAAAAGATCACAATACATACGTGTTCGTATTACTCGGAATCGCTTATAGTGCCACCATCGGCGGAATGGGCACATTAGTCGGCAGCCCGCCGAATGCGATTGTTGCCTCGGAACTCAATCTCACCTTTGCGGATTGGTTATTGTACGGCACACCGGTCATGATGGTTTTATTCCCGTTAATGGTTGCTACGCTTTATATCATTTATCGACCTAAATTAAGCATTCACTTTTCTCACCAATCCGAAAGTGTACCAATGAACAAAAAGCGTTATCTCACGCTGCTTATGTTTATTGTTGTAGCACTTTGTTGGATTTTCAGCAGCAAACTTAACCCGATTATTTCATCTTTGTTAGGATTAAAAACAGAAATCGGCAATTTTGATGCCGTGATCGCATTATTTGCCGCAGTATTCATTTGTGTGACTCGTATCGCATCTTGGAAACAATTGCAAGAAGGCACCGAATGGGGCGTGCTCTATTTATTCGGCGGCGGCTTAACCCTCAGTGCGGTTTTAAAAGACTCAGGAGCCAGCCAAATTCTTGCAGACGGTATCGTTTTCCTTATTCAAGGCGGACATTATTATCTTATCGCGTTAATGGTTGCCTGCTTTATTGTGTTCTTAACGGAATTCACTTCCAATACCGCCAGTGCCGCATTATTAGTACCGATTTTTGTTTCTATTTCCGAACCGCTCGGCTTACCGCCGCTTGGTTTGGCATTAATCATCGGTATCGGTGCATCCTGTGCCTTCAGCTTACCGGTGGCGACGCCGCCGAATGCGATTATCTACGGTAGCGGCGAAGTGGCCCAAAAAGAAATGCTGAGAGCCGGTATTCGTTTAGATCCGTTATGTATTTTAATGTTGGCGACTTTTGCCTATTTGTTCTGGTTCTAATCGCATTCTGACAATATGATTAAAAAGGAAAAGATTACATGAAACTTTATTATTTACCGGGAGCCTGTTCAATCGTGCCGCATGTGGCATTAGAATGGATCGGCAAACCCTATGAAGCAATAGCCGCAACACGCGATGAAATTAAAACGGCGGAATATTTGACCTTAAATCCGTTGGGAACTGTGCCGCTATTGGTGGACGGTGATTTGGCATTATCGCAAAACATAGCGATTGTCAGTTATCTTGACAATTTATCACCGGAAACCAAATTATTCGGCAGTACGACCGTACAAGACAAAGCCAACGCAATGAAATGGTTGGCATTTTGCAATGCCGATTTACATAAAGCATTTACACCATTATTCCGCTTACCGGCCTACGCCGAAAGCAATGAAGCACTCACTAACGCAGTGCGTCAAGCCGCCGCAGAACACGTGTTACGTTTGCTGACCATTGCCAATGAGCATTTAAGCCGTCATATTTATTTCGGCGAACAAATTTCCGTGGCTGACCTGTACTTATACGTCGAATTACGTTGGTGCAAAGCACTCGGCTTAGATTACAGCCCGCTAACGCAATTAGAGCCATTCTATAAACGCGTCGGTGAAAATCCCGCTGTACAAGCCGTGTTAAAACAACAAGGTTTACAGCCATAGTCATCCAATGACATTATTCGGTTATTTCCGTATTGCCAAACAAATCGAGCAATAATATTCCAAGAGCAGTTCAGAAATGGACTGCTCTTTTTTGCTCGGATAGGATATAATTTCAACACATTTTATTTGGAGTAACACAATGCAGAAAAAAGCGTTTATTTTTGATATGGACGGATTGATGATCAATTCCGAACCTTTATGGCAACAATCCGGTGTGGATGTAATGAATAAATACGGTATTCCCGTTACACATGAAGATTTAGGCAGCTGGCGGGGCTCGCCAGTGCCGGTGCTCGTAGAAAGAGCTTGTACAAAATACAAAATTTCACAAAATCAGACCGCACTTTCTGAAGAATACCTGGCTTATGCCATTGATATGATTTGCAATGCCAAACCGTTAATGCCTTATGTCAAAGAAACCTTGGCATTGTTGGCAAATAATAATATTCGTATGGCAATCGCTTCCGCCTCACCGCGTTATATGTTGGAAAATATTATTGAAAGTTGCGACATTGCCGAATATTTCGAATGTATTTCATCTGCACACGAATTACCTTATAGCAAACCGCACCCGGCAGTTTATTTGGATGCTTGCGAACAGTTAAAATTATCGCCCGCACAATGCGTCGGTTTGGAAGACTCTCAAGTCGGCATGATCGCCGTGAAAGCCGCTTCAATGACGTGCATTGCCGTGCCTGATACGGAACAATTCGATTTGCCGGTGTGGTCTGTTGCAGATGTGAAATTACGCGATTTATCCGGCGTTAATGAGATATTGCTCGAACAATTAAATAAATAATTTTATCTTAAGTTTTTTTTAAGAATTCTATGCTGTAATACCGCTACTCAACGATGACATTTATTTTATTTAGGAGATCTTATTATGAAAAAATTATTATCAATCATCGCATTATTTGCCATTTCAAGCTCAGCAATGGCAGGATTTAACAGCAATGAACAAAATCAAACAAGCGGCGGTTTTGTCGCTCAACCGGAAAAAATCACTGTCGCTCAAGCATTGAAAGCAAAAGATGACACCTATGTAACGCTGGACGGCGTGATAATCAAACAATTAAAAGATGACGACTATTTATTCCAAGATGATACCGGTTCAATTAAAGTAGAAATCGATGATGACGTATGGCAAGGGCAAAATATCGGTCCGCATGATAAAATCCGAATTACCGGCGAACTCGATAACGATTGGAATGAAAAAGCAAACATCGACGTTCAACGTTTACAAAGAATAAAGTAATATGATGCAAAATAGCTGCTTCATCAATGGTTTGAGGGCGTATTGAATACGCCCTTTTCTATTAAAGTGCGGTCAGATTTTCCACAAAATTCGACAACCAATTTTCCGCATCGGCATCCGGATCCTGTGTCGTTTTCATATCAATCCGCAAAGATTCACAAATTTTGACCGCTCTTTTCGCATCTAATATATCTTCCACTTCATCAACGGATTGGCAGAAAGTATCGTAATCGGAGTTGCCTAAACCGATAACCGCAAAGTGTAAATCGGCAAGGTTAATATCTCGTGCCGCCAAGGTTTCAAATAATGGTTTGATATTATCCGGTAGCTCGCCCGCACCATGCGTGGACGTTATTACCAGCCAACGTTTTTCATCGATCACATCATCTAACGCTGCCCCGTGTTCAAGACGCGTTTCAAAGCCTTGTTGCTGCAAACAGTCTGCAACGTGTTCGGCTACATATTCCGCACTGCCTAAGGTACTGCCTGTGATAATACAAATTTTCTGTGTCATTTTTTATCCTAAAATAGAGAATCAGTTCACAGATTTTAGTTTGCTTTGATGATTTATGCCAGATTTTTTGTTATGCTGTTTTCAGCAAAATTAAGGGCGAAATAGATGAAAATAATTATTCTCGGTGCCGGGCAAGTAGGTACTACGCTTGCAGAAAGTCTGGTGAGTGAAGACAACGATATTACTTTAGTAGACGGTGATGCAGAATTGTTGGCAAACGTGCAGGATAAGCACGATCTCCAAGTGATTACCGGGCTGCCGTCATCACCGCGGGTGTTGCGGGAAGCGGGGGCTGCCGATGCGGATTTATTGGTGGCGGTGACAAAATCCGATGAAACTAATATGCTGGCTTGTCAAATTGCTTATACCTTATTTAATACACCCACAAAAATTGCCCGTATTGGCGGCAGCGAATATTTGAGGGAAAAAGACAAATTGTTTCACAATGCCGCCGTGCCGGTGGATCATGTGATCTCGCCGGAAAAATTAGTGACCGGCGATATCGTGAGATTGGTGGATTATGCCGGGGCATTGCAAGTAGCACATTTTGCTGATGAACAGATCAGTATTGCTGTGGTGAAAGCCTATTACGGCGGACCGTTGGTGGGCTATGCAATCTCGGCCTTGCGGGAACATTTGCCTCACATTGATTGTCGTATTGTGTCGATCTTGCGGCAAGATAAAGTGATTCGACCACAAGGTTCCACTATTATTGAAGCGGGGGATGAAGTTACTTTTATTTGTGCGACACCGCATATAAAAGCGATTATGGCAGAATTGCAACGTCTTGAAAAACCCTATAAAAAAATTATGATTGTAGGGGGCGGTAATATTGCCATCGGTGTAGCATCTGCGTTAGAAGAACATTGTACGGTGAAATTGATCGAGCGAAATGCAGAACGGGCAGAAACACTGGCAGAACAGTTACAAAAAACCTTGGTATTCCATGGCAGCGCCTCGGATCAATCTTTCTTATTTGAAGAACATATTGAAAACATAGATGTTTTTATCGCACTAACCAGTGATGATGAAGCTAATATCATGTCAGCGTTACTGGCAAAACGGTTGGGTGCCAAAAAAGTTATGGTGCTGATTCAGCGTATGGCATATATCAATTTAGTGCAGGGTGGCACCATTGATATTGCCGTTTCGCCGCAACAAGCCACGATCTCGGCCTTGCTTACTCAAGTACGCAAAGGCGATATTGCCAATGTAGTATCGTTGCGGCATGGTTTGGCTGAAGCCATTGAAATTGTCGCTCACGGTGATGCCGCCACATCATCAGTTATTGGACGTCAAGTTGGTGAAATTAAATTGCCTCAAGGGGCTATTATCGGGGCAATTCTGCGCCATGGTTATGTAATTATCGCGAAAAAAAGCGTGGTGATTGAGAATGGCGATCATGTGATTGTGTATCTCAGTGATAAAAAATCCGTACCGGATATTGAAAAACTGTTTCAACCATCGCCATTTTTTATTTAAAAAAGCTGTACATCTAAAAATTGATGGTTATAATACGCACACTTTTTAACAAAGTATAGACATTAAACAATCAAAAGGAAAACATTATGAGCTTTATGAAAGAGTTTCGCGAATTTGCGATGAAAGGTAACGTTGTTGACATGGCTGTCGGTGTAATCATCGGTGGTGCGTTCGGCAAAATCGTAAGTTCTTTAGTGGCTGATATAGCAATGCCTGTGTTGGGTATCTTAACCGGCGGTGTAGATTTCAAAGATCTTAAAATCGTATTGGCTGAAGCTGTCGGCGAAACCCCGGCAGTAACCTTAAATTATGGTGCATTTATCCAAAACGTCTTTGATTTCATCGTTATTGCTTTCGCAATCTTTATGATGATCAAAGCTATCAACAAATTGAAACGCCAACAACCAGCAGTAGAAGAAGCACCGGCAGAACCAACAGCGGAAGAAAAATTATTAACGGAAATTCGTGATTTATTGAAAAAATAGCTTTTAATAAAACCTAGATCAAAACCGATCGCCCGTGAGTTTAGACTGACGGGCGATCGTTTTATTGACTAAATAACGTCACACTTTCCAAATGTCCTGTATTTGGGAACATATCGATCATAGCAACTTTTTGAATTTTATAACCAAAATTCAGCAGAATTTCGGCATCTCGCACTAGTGTGGCAGGATTGCAGGACACATATAAAATTTTATCGGCGTTTAATTCGCACAAGGCATTTAACGCAAAAGCTGCACCGCTGCGGGGCGGGTCGAGCAGGATTTTATTGAAATGTCGTGTTGCCCAAGGCTGGTCATTAAAAGACTGTGCCAAATCCGCTTGATAAAACGCTGCGTTATGGCATTGGTTGCGATGGGCGTTAGAGCGGGCCTTTTCCACCATCGGCAAAACGCCTTCAATTCCTACCGCACTTTTAACTCGGCGGCTGAGTGGCAAGGTGAAATTACCCATACCGCAGAATAAATCCAGCACTTGATCATCAGGTTGCAAATCTAGCCATTGCAAGGCGGTTTGAACCATTTGTGTGTTTAACTCGCGGTTGACCTGAATAAAATCCCGAATATCAAATTGTAATTTTAAATTTTCAATTTGATAGTAAGGTATTTCGCCATGCCAGTGTTCAATATCATCTTGTTGTTGCACAAAAAGCATTAAATGTTGCGAAATAGCAAAATTTAACAGCAAAGTGCGGTCATTTTCGCTGATCTTTCCGGTAGTGCGTAATAGCATTGCTACACCGTTATCCGCATTCACCAATTCAATATGACCAAGATTTTTCGGTTGCGACCATTGATTGAGTATTGCAATTAGCATTGGAATCAAACCATTAAGCGGTTGGGCTAACACATTGCAATGTTCAATAGGCACAATTTGTTGCGAATTGGCTTGGCGAAAGCCCAGCTCCGGTTTCTTCGTTTTCGGATTCCACAATAAACTCAACCGCACTCTACGGCGATAATGCCATTGCTCACCGCAGATCATCGGCATAAATTCAATGCCTTGCGGTTGCAGTTTTTGTAAGCGACGAAACAATGCCGCCTGTTTGGCTTCACGCTGTATTGCAAGCGGAATATGCTGGCTTTGGCAACCGCCACAACGGGTGTAATATTCACATTGCGGATAAACGCGTTCGGCACTTCGTTGCAATAGCTTTTGTGTTACACCGCGACCATATTGGCGTTTGTTTTCCAACACCTTGAATTGTACCTGTTCGCCGGGCAAGGCGTTTTCGATAAACCAGGTTTTGCCATTGATTTTGGTAATGCCTAAGCCTTGATAGTCTAAATCCGTCACAAGTGCGGTGAGATTTTGCGATGTTTTTTGAGCCGGTTTCTTTTGTTGATAGAGTAGAGCCATAATTATTTTTTCAGTACAAGTTGAGAGAATAACTCTCTGCTTTTCAACGGTTTTCCGCCTAAATAGGGTTTCAGGGCAATGCGGGTGAAGCGTTTGGCTGCCTGCAAAGTGGCGACATCGTTAAACTGTTGATGATGGAATGCCAGTAAATCACGGCCGTAAAAAGTCAGGTTATTTTGAATCAGCGATGCAATAAAGCCTTTTTGTTCGCGATATTGATAAGTCATATTTTCATCCACAAATTCTCCCGAACCGGCACAATGACAAAAATCCACCGCATAGCCTATGGTCTGTAATAACTGAAATTCAAAGGTACGCAACGCCGGTTCAAGGCGTTTGGGATCGGTCGCCAATGTGGTGAGACATTGCAGATAATCTTGAAACAACTGCGGATAAGCGGTTTCAATTTCTAGCACGCGGGTGAGTAATTCGTTCACATAAAAACCGCTGTAAAGTGCGGTTTGTTCCAGCGGTAATGTGATGGACACGGCTTCCGCTTTGGTGAGAATTTTCAGCTCGCCTTTGCCTGACCAACGCAACAGCAACGGTGTAAACGGCTGCAATACGCCTTTTAGGGTGGAACGTTTGGTTCTTGCCCCTTTTGCCAGCACGGTTAAGCGACCTGTTTGTTCTGTAAACAAGTCCACTAAAAGGCTGGTTTCGCTGTATGAACGGCGGTGCAACACAAATCCGCGTTGCCAATTTTCGGCTGAAATAACGGTTTCCTTTGCTGTGAAAATATAACTAAAAGTGCGGTGTATTTTAGCAGATTTTCCACATATTTTGCTTTATTTTTCATTCATTAGCCCCTATACTGTCGCCCTTTTGAAACCAGTATAAAAGGAAACAGTTTTATGTCAGCAGACAACAAAACCGCCAATCCGGGTCCCTTGGGTTTGTGCGGATTTGCATTAACAACATGGTTATTATGCTTAGTGAACGGCGGCTTTTTCGGTGCCGAGAGCTTAGGTTTGGTATTAGGTATGGCGTTCGCTTTTGGTGGTACGGCTCAAATTATCGCTGGTATGTTTGAGTTCGGCAAAGGTAACACGTTCGGCTTCACCGCATTTATTAGCTACGGTTCATTCTGGTGGTCTTGGGCGTTGTTCGTTACATTCTTTAAAGAAAACGTCCCTGCAACCTTCGTGGCTTGGTATTTGGGCTGCTGGGGCACATTCACATTAATGATGTTTTTAGCGACATTCAGCAAACCAAAAGCGTTAAGTGCGGTCTTTTTCTTCTTAACTTTAACTTTCTATGCTTTGGCTATCGGTGATGCAACAGGCAATCACGGCATTGTGAACGTGGGCGGTTACTTAGGTTTAATCACGGCATTATGTGCTTTCTATTTAGCGGCAGCGGAAGTGTTAAATGAAAGCTACGGCAGAACCGTATTGCCCATTGGTGAGAGAAAATAGTATTCAAATCAATAGCCCGGAGTAACCCGGGCTATTCATATATTAATAATTACCAAGGCTTAAATATTTTTCCATTTCTTCTTGTGGAACCATACCTCCGCCGGTTGCCCATACAATATGTGAAGCATTTTGTAATTGTTGAGCGGTGAATTTCATTCTTTGTAAATATTCATCATTCTGTATACGAATGGCTCCAGGCATACCGGCTAAAGCAGACGGTTCTAATTTGATTTGCTCGGCTTGATTTAACAATCCTAATAAGTCATACATTTCTTGATCACTAATTGTATAATAACCATCAAGCAATCTTTCCATTGCTCTGCCCACAAAGCCGGAAGGACGACCTACCGCTAATCCATCTGCAGCAGTGATATTATCAATACCAATATCTTGTACTGAAATTTTATCGTGTAGACCGGTATAAACACCTAGCAACATACAAGGAGAATGAGTCGGTTCAGCAAAAATACAATGTACATTGTCACCAAAAGCTAATTTTAGCCCAAATGCCACTCCTCCGGGTCCTCCTCCGACTCCACAAGGAAGATAAACAAATAAAGGGTGTTCCGCATCAACAAGTATATTTTGGTTTTGTAATTGTTGTTTTAATCTTTCTCCCGCAACAGAGTATCCTAGGAATAATGTTTTAGAGTTCTCATCATCAATAAAGAAACAGTTAGGATCTTTTTCAGCTTCTTTACGTCCTTGGGCAACGGCAACTCCATAATCTTGTTCATATTCCACAACATTAACATTATGAGAACGCAATTTTTGTTTTTTCCATTCTCTTGCATCTGCAGACATATGAACACTCACATTAAATCCTAATTTAGCACTGATAATTCCAATAGATAATCCTAAATTTCCGGTTGAGCCTACGGCAATACTGTATTGGCTAAAAAACTGTCTGAATTTCTCTGAAAATAATTTACTATAATCATCATTTGTATTTAGTAATCCATTTTCGATAGCTAATTTTTCCGCATGTGCAAGAACTTCATAAATACCGCCCCGAGCCTTAATAGACCCTGAAATCGGTAAATGGCTATCCTTTTTCAGATAAAGCTTTCCAGTAATTTTTTTACCATAACGTCGTTCCAGTATTTTTTGCATATGTGGAATAGAGACGAGTTCTGATTCAATAATACCATTGCTTGCCTCTGTCTCTGGAAATGCCTTAACAAAATAAGGAGCAAAACGGGATAGTCGCTCCGTAGCATCTTGTGTATCCTTTCGTTGTAAACCTACATAAGATAAGCCTTCTGAGGTAGTGGTAATATTCGGATTAAACCATTCCACTTCTTTTAATTGAATCAACTGTTCGACTAATGGGTGGGATTGGATTAATGTTTGTAAATTTGATTTGTTCATTTTAATACCTCTCTATATGAAATATGATAATAGGAATGTACAGGTTAATGCGATTAAAGAAGCGATAAACGTTGCAGTAGTGTAATATTTAAAGATTTCATTCATAGTTGCACCACAATATTGTTTCACTAACCAAAATAAGGAATCAGTGACAATGGTACATCCAATGGCACCAGAACCAATGGCTAGGGTAATAATTTCCGGACTAATATTAGGATACAATGAGAGCATAGGAGAAACTATTGCAGTAGCACCTAGCATAGCGACAGTTGCTGAACCTACTGCAGCATGTAAGATAATAGCTACAAGCCAGGCTAATAGAATTGGATGCATATCAAAATTAGCTAAAATTGCAGCTAATCCATCACTTAATCCACTTGATTTCAAAATACCGTTAAAAGCTCCGCCTGCACCAATAATTAACAAGATATTAGCTATAGCTGAAAATGCATCTTCAGTTTTGGTTAGGAGTGCAGACATGCTCATATTACGTTTAATGCCGAGCATATAATATGCAGCAAAGGCTGCAATAAACATAGCTGTAATTGGGTTACCAATGAATTCTAGTATGCCATAAATATGAGAATCTTTATCAAGATTTAGTTCGGCTATTGTTTTGATTAACATTAGAATAATAGGTAATAACACGGTAAATAAAGCTGCAGAGAGTGATGGCAATTCATGTTCTTCACGAGTTTTTAGATCAGAAAACTCATCTGGTACTTTTTTAAAAGGAATTTTATGTTTTATCAATTTTAAAAATAGTGGTCCACCAAGTAATGATGCGGTTAAGCCAATTAAGAGACCATATACAATTACTTTCCCCATATCAGCACCTAAAGCATTAGTGACATATAGAGCAGCCGGATGTGGAGGAACAATACAATGAACAGCCATCAATGCAGTGCATAAAGGAATAGCTAGATTAAGTAATGAGGCGTTGGTCTTTTTGGCAATAGAAAATGCAAGAGGAATGAGCAATACTACACCAACCTCTACGAATAATGTAATTCCACATACCATGCCAACAATTACCATTATGACATCGGGAGATAAAAATTTATTTTGTTGTAATGTAATACCAATTCTTTCTGCGGCTCCGGAAACTTCAATCATTTTACCTAAAATAGTACCCAGTCCAATGACAGCGGCAAGAAAGCCTAATGTTCCCCCAATACCATTCTCAATAGCTTCTATTATACTTAGAGGTTTCATTCCCATTAAACTACCGACATAAAAGCTAGATAACAACAAGGCTAAGAATGGGTGTAGTTTAAATTTGACAATAGCAAAAATAATTAAGGCGATACTTGTAATTAAAACGGTTATAATCCAAATTTGTGATTCCATAGCTATTTCTCCTCTGTTGAAATAATCGTCTTTATTTAATCTCATTGACAATGATCTGACAAACGATAAATAATTACTTTCAGATGAGCTAATTTAATTCAAAATAGTGATAAACATCACAAAATTGTTTTTTTATAGGATATGGATTATATTTTTTTATTTGTTAGGAGTTTATTTATGCTAAATGATATTAGGAATATCACTAAAAACAGAATGTTGAATCGTTATCAAATGGCAAAATTACATACTTTTGAAGCTGTAGCCCGTCATCAGTCCTTTGCTTCTGCTGCAGAAGAATTAAGTGTCACGCCAAGTGCTGTTAGTCATCAAATTAATAATCTTGAAGATACTATTGGCTTTAAGTTATTTCATCGTTATCATCGTCATATTGAGTTAACTGCAGATGGAAAAAAATTATTTAATTCGCTACAAACTATACTTGATCAATTAAATCAAGACATTTGGGAAATAAAAAACCAAGAGCTCACAGGACAATTAACTATTTATTCACGGCCATCAATTGCACAAAGTTGGTTAATACCTAAAATTTCTTCATTTATCCAAAAATATCCATATATTACACTTAATCTATTGACTGGTAATGAAATAATTAATTTTCATCGACATAGAATTGACTTGGCTATCTATTATGATGATCTAATTTATTCCGATTTATCCTGTGTTGAATTAATGAAGGAAAATATCACTCCTGTTTGTTCCCCCGCATATGCAGAAAAATTTGAATTATATAATAATCCTGATCGGCTTAAGAATTGTACTATTTTACATGACAGCCAAGCCTGGGCATATGATTCTCAATATAATGAATGGCAAAACTGGGCAAATAGTTTTGATTTAGAGTTGGATTTTAATCAATTACGGGCTATCTTATTTGATCGTTCAGATCTTGCGGTTACAGCAGCTGTACAGCATATGGGAGTTGCAATGGGAAGACAGACGTTGATTGCTCCTTTTATTAAGACGAATCAACTTATAATGCCATTTGAAAAGTTAATCAATGTATGTCAACAGCGTTATTATGCGGTAACAGCTTCTCTGCATAACCCAAAAGTGAAAGCGTTTATAAATTTACTTAAATAGAAAATCATCGTAAGGTCAAGTTGTTTCTTACGATGATTCTTTATGAATGAGATTTTACTTCTTCCGATTTCGATTCACCGTATGCAATAAATTCTGCACCGTTGGATCGGCAAAGATTTCATCCGTGCTGACGGTTAAACGGCGTCGCCAGTTTTGATATTGCGTACTGGTGCCCGGAATATTCACCGGTTCGCTGACGTTGATCCAATCTTCCGGTTGGAAGCCGAATAATGCACTGCTAACGTTAGACACATATTTTTGTAGATTATGGCTGAAATTTGCAGTCACTGCAGAATGTAGGGTTTCATCTACACCTTGATCAATCGCCACATTGTTTTCTTTCAGACGAGCGAGAATCTTACTTTTTGCATTCACGCGATCTTGTTGCAAAATAGCTAAAATCTTCGGGTTCGGATATACGCCGAATTGTTGACCCAATTCAAAATCATAACCACGCCAGTAGCCGTTAATGGTCGGCAAATCATGAGTGCTGAGCGTTGTCATTGCCTGATACGGATATTCTTGCAAATCGCGACTTTGTCCTTGTTGATCAAATTCAAAGTAGAAAATTTTATAAGACAGGATGCCCGCATTGCGTAATTTACTCACAATTTCTTTCGGTACGGTGCCAAGATCTTCACCGATGATTAAGCATTGATGGCGTTGGCTTTCCAACGCTAAAATAGCGATGAGATCATCAACGGGATAACGTATATAAGCGCCGTTAACCGCACGGTCACCTTTCGGGATCCACCACAAACGCAATAATGACATAATATGATCAAGACGTAACGAACCGCAATGTTGCATATTAGCACGAATGAGTTCAATAAAAGGTTCATAGGCCTGTTGTTGCAATACATGCGGATTCATCGGAGTCAATCCCCAGTTTTGTCCTTGCGGTCCGAGAATATCCGGCGGAGCACCTACGGAAGCATTTAAACAATAGAGATTTTTATCATTCCAGGTTTCAGCCCCGCTTCCGGTAACGCCTACGGCTAAATCGCGATATAAACCAATAGTCATTTGTTTTTCACGGCACAGTGCATCACATTCGGCTAATTGTTGATCGGCAATAAATTGTAGCCAAGTATAAAATTGCACGTCGTCGGCGTGTGCTTGGCGGAATTGTTGTACCGCGTTGCAATGATAGTCTTGATATTTTTCTGCCCAAAAATCCCATCCCCATTGCTCGCTGAAGTTTGCTGTTAGATAGGCGTGTAATGCGTCAAAGGTCGCTTGAATTTGCAGACTTTCTCCGCCATTCGCTGCAAATACGGAGAATGCTTGTTGTTTTTGCGGATCTTGTTGTGATTGGAAGCTGTCAAAAGCAAAACGCAAGCCTTGTAATTTCAGCGGAATGATTTTGCCGTAATTAATCCAGGAATCTGACCGCACTTCGTGTAAGGTTTGCTGCACAGCCGGGCTATGAAACCATTCCTGTGCCGCGGTATTTTGTTGAAATTCCGGCAGGGCCGCCACGTCGATATAGGCAATATTCAACCATTTGCGGGATGACGGACTATAAGGACTGGCAGATTCCGGGTTAGCCGGAAACAGAGCGTGAATCGGATTAAGGCCGAGAAAATCCGCTTGGTATGGCGCAAGATGCCGGATAAATTGTTTTAAATCTGTGAAATCGCCTATTCCCCAGTTTTGCTTGGATTTCAGGGTATACAGCTGAATAAAAGAACCCCAGAGCTTCTTGCCTTCCTGCAAGGCTTGCGGTTGATAACAACGATTCGGGGCGATAATAATGCGGCATTGCTGATTCTTGAATGTGAGATTGTGATAACCTAAAGGCAGGTCTTTTGGTAACCGAATCACATTTTTTTTCACTTTTCCATTTAATACGATATCACTGTTTTCTAAGCGTAACTGCCATTGACCTTGAATTTTGCGTCCATCTGCATTATTTAAACGTAGAAAGTGCGGTTGATTTTCTCGGAAAATTTGTACAGTTGGTAAAGGAAAGTGTTTATTACGGGTATTTCCGCTAAGTGCCTTATAAAGAGATTTTTTTATAGAGAGAGGTGCGTATTTTTTACGACCTCTTTCATCGAAAAAGAACGGCATAATTCCCGCCTGATTAAATTGGCGTGTAAGCTGGGTCGTCTTCATTTTTATTTCCCTCTTTTGGATTCTCCCCAAATTAATTGGGGAGAAAACATTATCGTGTTATTTCGACCAAATACGATCTTGATAATCGCGAATAGAACGGTCGGAACTAAACATACCTAAACGTGCGGTATTTAAAATAGCACTGGTAAGCCATTGTTCTTGATCTAAATAAGCTATACCGATACGTTTTTGTACATCCACATAACTGGCGAAATCAGCAAAAACTAAGAACGGATCCCGTTCAAGTAAGCTGTCGATCATTAATTTAAACATTTGTTTATCGCCGTCACAAACCTTGCCTTTGGTTAAAAAATCTATCGCGTTCTTTAATATGGCATCTTTCTTATAATAATTTTTCGGATTATATCCTTTAGCGAGCAATTCGCGTACACTTTCTACAGTATGACCGAATAAGAATATATTTTCTTTGCCCACCATTTCGGCAATTTCCACGTTAGCACCGTCTAATGTTCCCACAGTTAATGCACCGTTTAATGCCAATTTCATATTGCCGGTGCCGGATGCTTCTTTACCCGCCATGGAAATCTGTTCGGAAATATCTGCGGCGGGAATGATTTTTTCTGCCAAACTTACACGGTAATCGGGTAAGAAAGCGACTTGCAATTTATTTTTCACAGCTTTATCGTGATTAATCACATTTGCCACATTATTAATCGCATGAATAATATTTTTAGCTAAGTAATAACCCGGCGCGGCTTTACCTGCAAAAATAAATACTCGTGGGGTGAAATCCATATTCGGGTTCGCTTTAAGCTCTTGATAAGTCGCGATAATATTCAGTAAATTCAAATGCTGGCGTTTATATTCATGGAATCGTTTGATTTGCACATCAAAGATTGCATCCGTATTAACGGTTAAGCCTAAAGTGCGGTGGATTTCATTTGCCAAAATAATTTTGTTATTTTGTTTGATGTTCGCGTATTCATCACGGAAACCGCTATCATTCACAAAATTTTCTACCCCTTTAAGCTGATCAAGATGTTTAGCCCAGTCTGTTTGTAAGCTACGATCTAATAAATCGGCAAGTTGCGGGTTAGCCTGACGGATCCAGCGACGTGGTGTAATCCCATTAGTGACATTACAGAATTTAGTCGGGAATAATTTATGATATTCAGGGAATAAATCAGTCACTAATAAATCGGAATGGATCTGAGCTACGCCATTAACACGGAAACAAGTCACTACACAGAGATTAGCCATACGCACGCGATAATCATATAAAATCGCTAATTTCGCCCATACATCCGGATCGTCACCTAATTCTGACCGTACTTTTTCATGGAAAATAGCATTAATTTTATCCACAATTTGGAAGTGACGAGGCAGCAATTTTTTAAATAGCCGTTGATCCCATTGCTCTAATGCTTCAGGCAATAGAGTATGGTTTGTGTAGGCAAATGCATTAGAACAAATTGCCCAAGCATCATCCCAGCTTAGTTTGTATTCATCTAATAATACCCGCATTAATTCAGGAATTGCCAGTGTCGGATGAGTGTCATTGAGTTGAATAATCTGATACTTTGCAAACTCTTTGAGTTCATGACCTTGAGCAAAATGGCGTTCTAAAATATCGGCTACGGAACAGGCAACATGGAAATATTGCTGCATTAAACGTAATTTTTGACCGGCTTTATGATTGTCATTCGGATAAAGAACCTGTGTAAGTGCAGCCGCATTGACAATATCTTTATCGGCATTTAAGAATTTACCGTCGTTAAATTTATCAAAATTAAAAGACTGATCGTTATCGGCTTGCCATAAGCGTAATGCTTGTACTACATCATTTTGATAACCGACGATAGGCAGATCAAAGGCTTTACCTTGAATAGTGAGTTCAGGTTGCCAGTCAAAACGATCATCTTTGATTTGCTTAATTTTTCCGCCAAAGCTAACAATTTGGGTTTTGCTTGGATTATAAGATTGCCACGGATATTGATCACGATTCCAGGTGTCCGCACTTTCGTGTTGTTTTCCGTCCTCGAAAGCTTGCTTGAATAATCCGTATTGATAATGTAAACCGTAACCGGTGGCGGATTGACCTACACTGGCCATTGAATCCAAATAACAGGCAGCTAAACGACCTAAACCGCCATTACCTAATGCAGGATCGCGTTCTTGCTCCAATACATCGGCCAAATCTACGTTATATTTTTTCAAATAATTTTTAAATTCATCGTAATAGCCTAAATTCATTAGGTTATTACCGGTTAGACGACCGATTAAGAATTCCATGGAAAGATAATTTACATGGCGTTGCTCTTCGGTTTTTACCGGTTTTTTTTCATAAGCTAATTCGAGAGTACTTTCCGCGATTAACTGATACCATTGTTGAAGCGAGAATTGTTCTGGGGAGTCAACATCAAAATAGCGGCAATATTTTTGTGTAATTGCGTTAAATTTCTGTTGCGAAATGCGTTGTTGTGTCATAGGAACCTCTGGTTGTAAATATAAAATAGGTAAATCATTTCTTTATATCATTATGTTGAATTATAATTAAAATAAATCATACCTCACACGTTTTTATAGGTATGAATATTAGGAAGTAAGGCGTAGATAAAACGTAGCACAATTTATTCAAGGCGGAGATCATGTTAATACCATCAAAACTCACTAGTTCATATCGTTTGCAACATAGTATTCCGCGGCAGCGACTTATTCAACAATTGAATAAAGCCAATCAATATCCATTAGTGTTAATTAATGCACCTGCCGGCTATGGAAAAACTACGTTGGTTTCACAATGGATTGCGAATCGAGAAAATGTAGGTTGGTATTCTTTGGATGAAAGTGATAATCAAGCGGATCGTTTTGCAACTTATTTCAGTACGGCATTATTTAATGCCATGCAAATGGAATTACGAGAAGTTGAGAGTCAAGCAAGCCATCAGGCAAATTTACAAGCCTTGTTTAATCAATTGTTAGTAACGGTCGGACATTTTCGAGAGCATATTTATTTAATTATTGACGATTATCATCTTATTGATAATGAGGAGATTCATGATGCCTTGAAATATTGGATTCGACATCAACCGACTAATATGACATTGATTATTATTTCTCGCTCTGTGCCGTCATTGGGGATTGCCGGGTTACGCGTACAAGAACAATTATTAGAAATTGATATACATGAACTTCCTTTTAATCATCAAGAAACCATCACATTTTTTCAGTCAAGACTTGATGTACCATTATCCGAGCCGGAATTGACCGCACTTTGTGATGAAGTGGAAGGATGGCCTACCGCATTGCAATTAATCAGTTTATCCGCAAAACAACATAAAACCACATTACAGGAAACCGCGAAGAAATTGGCGAAGTTCAATAGTTCGCATATCAGTGAATATCTCAATGATGAAGTATTGAATCATATTGATCAGGACATTCGTATTTTTTTATTGCAATGCTCGGTATTACGTTCAATGAATGAAAAGCTGGTACAGCATCTAACCGGTTGTAAAAATAGCCGTCAACGTTTGGAAGAATTGGAAAAGAGCGGTCTGTTTTTACAACAAATTGATGTAGATGAACAGAATAATTGGTGGCGTTTTCATCCGCTCTTCGCCTCTTTCCTATGGCAATGTTGTCAAGCGGAATTGGCCTCCGAACTGCAAAACTTGCATCAACGGGCGGCAGAAGCATGGCTCGGTTTGGGCTATACGTCAGAAGCATTGTATCATGCTATGCAATTAGATGATTCGGCAACATTATTGGATATTTTAAAACAATCGGCATGGGATTTATTTCATTGCGGCGAACTGAAATTGTTAGAAGAAAGTTTAAATCGCTTGGATAGCCAACATTTTATTCAACAACCAAGATTATTATTACTTAAAGCATGGGTTGTGCAAAGCCAGCATCGACATATAGAAGTTATTGGTATTTTTAATCATTTTGAACAGGCAATGAGAGAGCATAATGTTCAATTAAGTAAAGAATATGAAGCAGAATTTAATGTCTTGCGTGCACAGGTTGCTATTAATGATGGTAATGAAAAAGAAGCGCTTGAACTGGCAACCCAGGCATTAGCGGATTTGCCGGATAGTTTTTATTATGCGCGAGTAGTCGCAACCTCAATTATTGGTGAATCTCATCATGTGCGGGGAGAATTGGCCATTGCCTTGGAAATGTTACAAAAAACCGAGCATATGGCTCGGCGTTATCATATGTATCATAATGTATTATGGGCGTTGCTACAGCAATCAGAAATATTGTTGGCTCAAGGTTTCTTGCAAGCTGCTTATGATATGTTGGACAAGGCCAATTTATTTGTGAAAGAAAATCACCTGCAAAAAGTACCGATGTATGAATTTTTATTACGTACCAAAGGACAAATTTTGTGGGAATGGTATAACTTAGACAAAGCGGAAGCAATGGCTAATGCAGGTATGGCGGTTCTGACCAAAGACGAAGATAAATTGCAATGTCTTGCACTATTAAGCAAAATTTCTTTAGTGCGAGGGGATTTGGATAATGCTTCCCGTTTATTAAATGATATTGATATTTTAAAAACCAGTAAAGAATATCATTATGACTGGATGACTAATGTGGATGCAGACAAGATTCTATTATGGCAAATGCGAGATAGCCGAGATAATGTGGCCAGTTGGCTATTACGCAGCCGTAAACCGAGAATGATGTGTAATCATTTTTCACAAGGGCAATGGCGCAATATTGTGCGGGCACATTTATTATTAGAACAATTCGATGAAGCTCAACATATCCTGGATCAACTGATTCATACGGCTGAACAACTTAGCTTAAATACTGATTTAAATCGAGCGTTAATTTTACGTAACCGTTTGTATTATTTACAGTCTAGAAAAGACTTGGCTCAAAAAGATTTAATTGCTGCACTTAATCTGGCTCGTCAAACCAATTTTATCAGTGCCTTTGTGATTGAAGGTGAAATTATGGCACAACAAGTCCGCCATTTGCTGCAACTTAATGTATTGGACGAAATCGCTTTGCATAAAGCACAATTTATTTTACGTAATATCAATCAATATTATCGCCATAAATTTGCTCATTTTGACGAACAGTTTGTGGAAAATTTATTGAAAAACCCTCAAGTACCGGAATTACTCCGTATTAGTCCTCTTACTCAACGGGAATGGCAAGTCTTGGGGCTGATTTATTCAGGTTATAGCAATGATCAAATTTCTGAAGAATTGCAGGTTGCAACCACGACCATTAAAACCCATATTCGTAATTTATATCAAAAAATCGGCGTTGCCAATCGTGCAGAGGCCATTGATTATACAAAAGAATTGTTGAAACTGATGGGATATAATTAAATTGTCATGGGGCACAGCCTATGCCTCTTATGTTTATTTTCCGGCCCAAATCACCATGACTTTATCGTCGCCTTGTTCTCGACTGAATGCGTAATAGCGTTCGGTTTCCAATGTTTTATGTTGACCGGCTCCAAGTGCGGTATGTTTTTGGCGGAATTTTGCCAGTTTTTGCCAATGTTGCAATAATTGCTGTTTTGCCGGATTAGTTGCCAACTCCTGCCAATTCATATCGGAACGCGTGCCCTGCATTGGATCGGAACCGATTGGTCCGAATTCACGACCGCTTTCATCGCCGTAATAAATTTGTACTGCACTTGGTGCGAGTAATAAACTGTTAGCGGCGATTTTTTGTTTTTCCGTATCATTTTGACTGTCGGAATGGAAAAACAAACGCGTATCGTGAGAAGATAAATAACTCAATACATCAAAATCTTGCAATTTAGCATTCATTTCCACATAGGTCGGTTCAATGTAGGCAAAACAATCCAGAGCATTTTTTGCCTGATCTTGGAAATCGAAGTTAATCATGGAATCAAACCCGTTTTGGAAATAACCGCTTTTCATTACGCCGTGTCCCCAGGCCTCGCCGGTCATCCAAAATTCGTCGTTAAATTTTTCTTGCGGATGAGTGTTTTGCCATTCTCTTAGTGCCTGTTGTGCGGACTGTTTTAATTGCAGCCACGTGCTTTGTTCTACGTGTTTAGCCGTATCTACACGGAAACCGTCCACACCGTATTTACGCACCCAGTGGGATAGCCAAGTGATTAAATAATCACGCACTTTGGCATTGTCCAAAGTTTTTGCATTCGTTTCTTTATGGTGGAAAAACGGCGGTAAACCTACCGCACTTTCGTTTTCGGTTTTTAAATCGGGCAGTGATGAAAGCGACATTTTCAGATCATCGAATTTCGGACTATCGTAATCGCCGATATCCGAACGTACCCAATCTTTATTCCACCATTTCGCCCAGCCGGCTTTATCACCAAAGTTAATATAATCATTAAAACTGTGCCAATTTTGACCGCTCTTCGGTTGCCAATTTGTCCATTTTTTGCCAAGCACCGACAGAATTTCATTGTCTTTTAAATAAAGCGAACCGAAACCGAATTCCTGCATATCCGCCAAAGTTGCGTAACCCGTGTGATTCATCACTACATCAAAAATTACTCGAATGCCCCGTTGATGAGCTTGACGGATAAAATCTGCCAAATCCTGTTCACTGCCCATATTGGCATCCACTTTTGTCCAATCCTGGTGATAATAACCATGATAGGCATAATGCGGGAAATCACCGTTTGAACCACCGCCAACCCAGCCGTGCATTTGCTCAAGCGGTGAGGAGATCCAAAGGGCATTCACGCCGAGATCGGCCAGATAATCCAGTTTTTCCGTTAAACCTTTTAAATCGCCGCCGTGGAAAGTGCCGATTTCCTGCATGCCGTCCTTGTGTCGCCCATAGCTGTTGTCGTTACTGCTATCACCATTATAGAAACGATCGGTTAAAACAAAATAAACCGTGGCATTTTTCCAATTAAAAACGGCTGAATTTTGCACCGCACTTTTTTCCAATAAGATCAAACCGGCGGCGTTTTTATCCGGTGTAAACGTTACTTTGCCGTTTTTCACCGTGTCGGTTTGACCGGAATAAAAATCCTGCACCGATTCACCTTCGGCAAACACATTTGATACATTAATTTCAACCGCTTTACCGTTCCATTTCGGACAGGTTTGGCTATATTGCGTTTGTTTTTCCGCTTCTTTTTCCACAACGATACGTAAGGTTGGCGTGCCACTGCGTAAATCAATTTGAGCGGTGTAATTGCCGCTGCGGAAAATACGCAGTTGCGGAATCTCGTTATTACAAGCTGTGAGCGAAATTTCTTGGTTTAATTTGACCGCACTTTGTGGTTGTAGGCATTGATTATTTAATTGAAATTGCAAGGGAATATTGCCTTTCTGCAAGATAGCTTTACTTTGATATAAGTGCGGTTCGATTTCGTCAAATTTTTGAAATTCGGCGGAAGCACAAGCCGAAACGGAAAATAGACTCAAGAATAAAACGGTTTTTTTCATATGATTTCCTTACACAAACGGGGAATGTGTTATTCCCCGTTTATAGTCGATTGGCTTAATTATCCTTTTACTCCGCCGGCAGTTAAACCGCCAACCAGCCAACGTTGAGCGATTAAGAACACTAAGGTGATTGGAATTGCGGAGAGTACCGCAGCAGCGGCAAAATCGCCCCACAAATAGTTTTGTGCATATAAATATTGTTGCATTCCCACTGCCAGCGTGTAGCTTTCCACATCACGCAACAGTAGCGATGCCACAGGCACTTCGGTAATTGCAGCGATAAAGGACAGAATAAATACCACCGCTAAAATCGGCACGGAAAGCGGTAATAAAATTAAACGGAATGCTTGCCACGGTGTAGCACCGTCCAATGAGGCGGCTTCTTCCAATGAGCCGTCAATGGTTTCAAAATAGCCTTTAATGGTCCATACGTGTAAAGCGATACCGCCGAGATAAGCGAAGATTACACCGCCGTGCGTGTTTAACCCCAAGAACGGCACATATTGTCCGAGTCGATCAAACAAGGCGTATAAAGCGACCAATGAAAGCACGGCAGGGAACATTTGGAAAATCAGCATACTTTGCAAAATCGTTTTTTTACCTTTAAATTTCATACGGGCGAATGCGTAAGCACAAGTTGTGGAAAGTGTTACTATACCCACGGAAGTGATAAAGGCAATTTTTACCGAATTCCACAACCACAGCAATACAGGGAATGGGGGCGGAGTAACCGAACCGTCCCTATTGACTACATCAAAGCCGAGTGCCAGTTTCCAGTGTTCCCAAGAAATTTCTTTCGGAATAATATCACCGATTGCCAGATTGCCCGGACGTAGTGAAATACCGATCACCATCAACAGCGGAAACATAATCATCGCAACAAAGAGAATCAGAAACAAATGCGTGCCAAATAAGCGATAACGCATTGATTTCGGTTGAACCATAGCCATAAATTATTCTCCTTAATCTAATTTAAATTTTGTTGCTTTTAAGTTTAGCAATGCCAAGCCACCGACTAATAAGAAGATAATGGTGGCAATCGCAGCGGCTAAACCGAAGTCTTGCGTACCGCTGCCTTCAAAGGCGATACGGTAGGTATAGCTTACCAACAAATCAGTGTAGCCTGCCGGAGTAGTCGTGCCGATCATATCCGGGCGACCGTTGGTTAATAATTGGATCAATACGAAGTTATTAAAGTTAAAAGCGAAAGACGCAATCATCAATGGGGTCAACGGTTTTATTAACAACGGGAACGTAATTTTGCTGAAATTCTGCCAAGTAGAGGCACCATCCATTGCAGAAGCCTCATATAAATCCTGTGGAATCGCTTTGAGTAAGCCCATGCACAAAATCATCATATACGGATAACCCAACCAAGTATTCACGATTAAAATCATGCTTTTGGCTAAAAACGGATCGTTAAACCATTCGGGGCGAATGCCGAATAATTGATTTAAGATCATGTTGATTTCACCAAAACTTTGGTTGAATAAGCCTTTAAATACCAAAATGGAAATAAATGCAGGCACGGCATAAGGCAGAATCAGAAATAAACGGTAAATACCTTTGCCTTGTAATGGTTCCCATTGCACGATACAGGCTAAAATCATACCGAGAATAACGGTGAATACTACGGTTAAAACGGAGAATAGCACCGTCCAGATAAAAATTTGTACAAAAGGTTTTTGGATACCTTCATCAGTAAAGATTTTGATGAAATTGGCAAAACCGGTCGTAACCGTATAACCGGGTTCAAGCGTAGCAGAAAGCCAATTACCGTTTTCATCAATTTCTTGGAAAAAACCGATTTCACCATTGGCTCGATAGCGTTTACCGTTTTCGTTATTGACTAAAATTTGCGTATCACTGTCAAAACGGTAACGGGCTTTTTGTTCGGAAAACTGACGCAAAGAACTCATGGTTAATTCGTTGCCGCTTGGTAATATGATAGTCATTCCCTGAAGTGCGGTGCGATTTTGCGTAATTACGCGTAACGGAGCGGCTTCACCGCTTTGAGCATTCGGTTCGCCCTGAACGTTGATTTGTTTATCACTGAACTGAATATTATCAGAAATAAAGTTTTCATTCGTATTTTTGTTATGAACTTCTATTTTCCATTGATCGTTTTCTTGTGGGAATAGTTTAAAATCATATTTGTCGCCGGCAAAGTAGCGCTGTTCGCTCAATACGTTCAATGCACGTTCAAAGGCAAGTTGGTTAGTGCCGCTATAGTTGGTGAAGGCGATGGCAATAGTGGCAACTAACGGAAACAAAATAAAAATTGCCATGCCCATAATACCGGGATAGACGTAACGCCAGGCATAGACTTTTTGGTTTGAAAAAATATAAATACCGGATGTAATAATTACCAGTGTTAATATAGCGAACAAATATTCCCCTTGTGAATACATTAACACTACTAAATATAAATCAATCAACAATACCGCACCGATTGACAACCATTTTAGCCAAGCGGGGGATTGGGATTTTGTTTGAGCAGATTGTTGCATAGAAACACCTTGAAAATTTTTGAAAAACATACCGCACTTTTATGATGCGATTGAGGGTGCGACAGAAAAAACGCACCCGAATTTTATTATAACTTATTGTTTTTGAATGCGGGCACGGGCATCATCCAATGCTTCTTTCACGCCTTGGCGTTGATTTACCGCATTGGTAATAGCACTTTTCTCAGCATACCAGAATGCGGACATTTGCGGAATATTCGGCATGATTTCTCCGTGTTTTGCATTTTCCATCGTTGCGGCAATACGCGGATCTTTCGCTAATTCGGCTTGATAAGATTTCAATGCTACCGCACCTAATGGTTTATCGGCATTCACTTGTGCCAAACCTGCGTCAGTCAATAGATAGTTTTCAATAAACTCGGTTGCTAAATCTTTATTCGGGCTGGCAGAATTAATTCCTGCACTTAATACGCCAACAAACGGTTTAGACGGTTGACCGTTTAAGGTTGGTAATACGGCTACACCATAATTGATGTTGCTTTTTTCGATATTACCCCAAGACCACGGACCGTTAATTGTGAGGGCGGTTTCACCTTTGTTGAAGCTGGCTTCGGCAATGGCGTAGTCCATATCTGCATTGATTACTTTATTTTTCACCATATCCACAACGAATTGTAATGCATTGATTGAACCTTCGTTGTTTACGCCAATGTCATTGGCATCATATTTACCGTTTGAGTATTTGAAGGCATAACCGCCGTTAGAGGCAACAACCGGCCAAGTGAAATACGGTTCGGACAAATTCCACATAATAGCGTTTTTCTTCTCGGCTTTCAGTTTTTTGTCTAACTCAACAACTTCTTCCCAACTTTTCGGTGGTTCAGGTAATAAATCTTTATTATAGATTAAAGATAACGATTCGATAGCTACCGGATAGCCGATGAGTTTACCGTTATAAGTTTCCGCATCCCAGGCGAAATCTACAAATTTATCTTTAAATTCTTTGCTTGGTGTTAGTTCTGCCAATAAACCTGCTTGAGCATAGCCGCCGAAACGGTCGTGTGCCCAGAAGATCACATCCGGGCCGTCGCCGGTTGCTGCCATTTGAGCAAATTTTTCTTCTAATCTGTCCGGATGTTCTACTAATACGGATACGCCGGTATCTTTTTCAAATTTTTTACCTACTTCGGCAAGGCCGTTGTAACCTTTATCACCATTGATCCAAATGACTAATTTTCCTTCTTCCATTTTTGCCATAACGGAAGTGGATAAAACAAGCCCGGCTACTGCGGTTAATGTAAATTTAACTACTTTTTTCATAATAAGTTACTCCTAACTGAGAAATAAATGATCGTATATAAAGGCACTACAAGGTTTTTTACTATGACTAAGAATGGCGATAAACCTTTAAAAGTTCATCATCCCCCTTTCTCCACCCTAATGCAGTATATTGTGACAGAGATCACAAATTAACAGAAAATATGAAAAAAACACTAAAACTTTTATAATGAAATGTGAGTCAGATCACAAAAATAAATTGAACTAATAATTTTTCAGGTTGATTTATAAAAAAACAATAAATTTTTTCTAATCCCCAAAAAAAATTAATCGGGATGATTTATTTATTGTAAAAATTATCCACTATATGCCCATATTAAAAAATGGGTGTGAGTCACAAATTCATACATAGTAAGGAAATATTTATGTCAGATGTCGTATTAAAAAATGTTTGCAAGTCTTATGGTGATATTCACATATCCAAAGATATTAATTTAACTATTAAAGAAGGTGAATTTGTCGTATTTGTCGGTCCTTCCGGTTGCGGTAAATCCACATTATTGCGCATGATTGCCGGACTTGAAGATATTACTTCCGGTGATTTATATATCGGCGAACAACGCATGAATGATGTAGAACCTGCAAAACGCGGTATCGGAATGGTGTTCCAGTCTTATGCATTATACCCGCATATGGATGTTGCAGAAAATATGTCTTTCGGTTTGAAGTTGGCTGGCGTGGCGAAAGCGGAGCGTGATCATAAAGTAAATCAGGTGGCGGAAGTGTTGCAACTGGCTCATTTATTGGATCGCAAACCGAAAGCACTTTCTGGCGGCCAACGGCAGCGTGTAGCGATTGGTCGTACTTTAGTTTCTCAACCGGATGTATTTCTATTAGATGAACCGCTTTCTAACCTGGATGCGGCATTACGGGTGCAAATGCGGGTGGAAATTTCCAAACTGCATAAACGCTTAAAACGTACCATGATCTATGTGACACATGATCAAATTGAAGCAATGACTTTGGCCGATAAAATCGTGGTATTACGAGCCGGCGGAATTGCTCAAGTAGGTAAACCGTTGGAATTATATCATTATCCGCAAAACCGTTTCGTTGCCGGTTTTATCGGTTCGCCAAAAATGAATTTTCTCCCTGTACGCGTGACGGCAGTAGAAAAAGAACGAGTACAAATTGAGATGCCTGATGCGAATCATCATAACTTTTGGATTCCGGTTGAGGGGACGGGAGTAAAAGTAGGAGATAACTTGTCATTAGGTATTCGTCCGGAGCATTTGATTCCGTCTGATAAAGCTGAAGTAACTTTACGTGGGGTGGTGCAAGTTGTTGAGTTATTAGGTAATGAAACCCAAGTGCACTTAGAAATTCCGGAAATAAAACAACCGACCCTTATCTATCGTCAAAATGACATTATGTTAGTAGATGAAGGTCAAATCATTGATATCGGTATTGTTCCGGAACGCTGTCATTTGTTCCGTGAAGACGGCTCTGCATGTCGTCGTTTATACAAAGAAATCGGCGTGTAAGTCTGAGTAACCGAAAAAATGATAACGATTTAGTGTTTTATGTGATCTCAATATGCGTATAAACATTAAAAAATTAATAACTTTAACATTGCAATTATCAATTAAATTGAGAGGCCAATTATGAATAGTAGAAAAACACTGCTTGCATTAGCTATCACAGGTGCGCTTTTTGCATCTCAAGCATCCGCTGTTGATTTCCACGGTTACGCTCGTTCAGGTATTGGTTGGACATCCGGCGGCGGTGAACAAAAAGCACTCCAAGTAAACGGTGGCGGTTCTAAATATCGTTTAGGTAATGAAGCGGAAACCTACGCTGAATTAAAATTAGGACAAGAGCTTTATAAAGACGGCGATAAATCCATTTATTTAGACAGTAATTTGGCTTATTCCGTCAATCAGCAAGTAGACTGGGAAGCTACCAGTCCGGCATTACGTGAAATGAACGTACAGTTTAAAAACTTCTTGGATAGCTTACCGGGTGCAACATTGTGGGCCGGTAAACGTTTCTACCAACGTCATGATATTCATATGAACGACTTCTATTACTGGGATATTTCCGGTCCGGGTGCAGGGGTTGAAAACATTGATTTAGGCTTTGGTAAATTATCTTTTGCAGTAACTCGTAATACCGAATCCGGCGGTGCATACAGCTGGACATGTGATAATGCAACCAGAACTTGTACATCCAATAAAGACCGTGATGTTTACAATGATGTATTCGATATTCGTTTGGCGGATTTAAACGTTAATCCAAACGGCAAATTGGAACTTGGTTTTGATTATGGCCGTGCACGTACCGATAGCAATGCTTGGCTTGACCCGAATGCCTCTAAAGACGGTTTCATGATTACGGCTGAACATACTCAAGGTAATTTTTTTGGTGGTTTTAATAAATTTGTAGTGCAATATGCCACAGATTCCATGACATCATGGAATACCGGTCACTCACAAGGGGGCTCGATCAATAATAACGGTCATATGTTGCGTATTCTTAACCATGGTGCAATTAAATTAGGTGAAAAATGGGAAACCATGTATGCCTTAATTTATGAAAAAACCGATTTAGATAATAATCAAGGTAAAACTTGGTATTCTGCCGGTATCCGCCCGATGTATAAATGGAATAAAACCATGAGTACATTATTTGAAGTAGGTTATGATCGTATCAAAGCTCAAGCAACCGGTGAGAAAAACGATTTAGTGAAATTGACCCTTGCACAACAATGGCAGGCAGGTGATAGCATTTGGGCACGTCCGGCTATTCGTGTGTTCGGCACTTGGGGCCGCTGGAACGACTCTTTCAATATCGATCAACGCACCAATGCGGGCTATAAAGCGAAAGACAACGAATTTATCGTTGGTGTACAAATGGAAGCATGGTGGTAATCTGATTATCACTTAACATGTCAAGGTAGTGCGGGCAAGTTGTCCGCACTGTATTACCAATCTTTATTCTGAGGTTAATATGAAAAAATTTTTATTTTCCACCGCACTTTTGGCGTTCTGTGCTTTACCCATTTCTGCAAATCAGTCTGTTCATATTAATCCGCAGACCTTGTCTGCTGTTCAATGGCAAAATGTCGAACTTTCCAAAAATTTGAAAACGACGGTTTCCGCTCAACAAAATCAGGCATTCACCCGCGATTTTGCCGGTACGGAAAGTCCGATAGTTGCGTATCGCATTCCTGCTAATCAAGGCGCTTTAACCATTGAAATTGACAGCAATGTAATTGATGATCATGTATTTATTCCAAGTGCGGTTATTTTAGACAGTAATTTTAATGTTGCTGCCAGTTATCCTTCATCCGCTTTTAAATTTAAAGAAGAGCGAGGAATATTAGGTAACCGTTTCAGCACTGAATTAAATCTGACCCCGGTTAACGGACAGGATTACATTTATTTATTGATTTACACCACGGAGCAAGATTTAGGCAAGACCACAGTCGTTCCGCACCCGGCAAAAACCTATGCCAAAGCGATGGGGAATCAACCGCCGGCTATTGATGATATTAAAGTGCAACATACCCGTAACGGTGAAATTGTCGTAAATGTGCGTAATGATCAAGGCACAAGATTTATCGGTTTGGATGATATTCTTCCGACCAAGAAAGCGAAAACCACAACCGCAGTAGGTACAGCCGCCGCACCGATGGCCGCAAATAGCAGCAAAGCGGTTAATGTGCCGGTAGATAAAGATACTGAAGCTTATTTTAATCAGGCGGTAACAAAGGCATTAAAATCCGGTGATGTAAACAAAGCGATGAATTTAGTGAATGAAGCCGAAAAATTAGGACTAACTTCACCGCGTAAAATTTTCTTAAAACAAGTTTCCTCTAAGTGATTAAGTAGTTATTCTCTAGTCGTTTTTTCATTGTTTTACCACCGAGAAATCGGTGGTTTTTTCTTTTGGTTTTAGCGTTTAAGGCATATAAAAAAGTGCGGTAAATTTTGGCAATTTTTTACCGCACTTGCTTTATTTTAAACTACATTTTCATTACGTTCATAGGCAAACAGCGTATTGAACATCAGCATTGCCACGGTCATCGGACCTACACCGCCGGGAACCGGAGTGATAAACGCGGCATTTTGAGCAGCTGCTTCATAATCCACATCGCCGTAGAGTTTGCCGTCCACACGGTTGATGCCTACATCAATCACAATAGCACCCGGTTTCACCCATTCGCCCGAAATAAATTTCGCTTTACCCACTGCCACCACTAAAATATCCGCTTGACGAACGTGGTGTTCTAAGTCTTTGGTGAAACGGTGAGTGACGGTGACCGTGCTGCCCGCCAATAATAATTCCATTGCCATAGGACGACCGACGATATTGGAGGCTCCCACAATCACAGCATGTTTGCCGTGCAGATCTTCACCGGTGGTTTCCAGCAATTTCATAATGCCGTATGGGGTACAGGCTCGCAACACGGGAATACGCTGGCATAAACGGCCGACATTGTAAGGATGGAAACCGTCCACATCTTTATGCGGGGCGATACGCTCGATGACTTTGGTGCTATCGATATGTTTCGGCAACGGCAGTTGCACTAAAATACCGTCAATACTGTTATCAGCATTAAGTTCATCAATTAATGTCAATAATTCCGCTTCACTGGCGGTCTCCGGCAAGTCGTAAGATTTGGAATGAATACCGATCTCACCACAGCTTTTGCGTTTGCTTCCCACATACACTTGCGATGCCGGATCTGCGCCCACTAAAATTACCGCCAAACCTGGATTGCGTTTGCCTTGAGACACATATTTTTCGATCTTTTGTGAGACTTCGGACTTCACTTTTTTCGCTAATTCACTACCAGAAATCACTTGAGCGGACATAATTTTTTCCTTTTCTAAACGAATATAAAAACGGGGGTATTTTGACAGAAAAGTCAGAAAAAATAAAATACTTCCCATTGGATAATTAACGCACTCTCAGCGTTTCAAACTCATCAAAAAACGTTGGAAAGGTTTTTGCCGTGCATTTCGGATCTAAAATTGTCATAGGCGTATCGGAAAGAGCGACTAAAGCAAAACACATTGCTATTCGATGATCGTTATAGGTTTCGATTTCGGCGTGTTTGAAATCACTTAATGGCAGCGGTTGGATGCGGATAAAATCATCGCCTTCTTCCACGGTTGCCCCTACTTTCCGCAATTCCGTTGCCATTGCGGTTAGTCGGTCGGTTTCTTTCACTCGCCAGTTGTAGATATTGCGAATTATAGTTTCACCTTTGGCAAACAGTGCGGCGGTGGCAATGGTCATTGCCGCATCGGGAATGTGGTTCATATCCATATCGACACCCACCAAATCCCCTTGTTCTGCTTCGATAAAATCGTCGCCCCAAGTGATTTTTGCGCCCATTTTTTCCAACACATCTGCAAATAAACGGTCACCCTGCATACTGTTTTTGCCCACGCCGGTCACTCGCACTTTACCTTTTATAGCACCGGCGGCAAGGAAATAAGAAGCCGATGAGGCATCCCCTTCTACCAAGAATGTATTTGGCGATTGATATTGTTGATTGCCTTTCACCAAGAAGCGTTGATAATTTTGATTTTCTACGTTAACGCCGAAAATCCGCATCATATTCAAGGTGATATCGATATAAGGTTTAGACACCAAATTACCAAGAATAGTGATTTCCGTGTCCGCTTCTGCCATGGGTGTGGCCATCAAAAGTGCGGTTAAAAATTGTGATGAAACCGAACCGTCAATTTGCACTTTGCCTCCGGTCAGCCCGGTGTTGCGGATAGCCACGGGCGGATAACCGTCTTGCTCTAAATATTGCACATCCGCTCCCGCTTGGCGTAGCGCATCCACTAAATGTTTGATCGGGCGTTCTTTCATTCGCGGTTCGCCGGTAAGCACAATTTCATTTTGCCCTTTGTTATCCTTACCGGCTAAGCATAAAGCGGCTGTGAGCGGGCGCATTGCCGTACCGGCATTGCCTAAAAATAATGCCAAGCCGTCTTGCCAATGAAAGGCTTTTCCCAAGCCTTGCACTTCGCATACGGATTTATCATCAGACAGCTGATAGCTCACGCCTAATTGGCTTAAGGCGTTCAACATATGGCGTACATCGTCGCTATCTAATAAATTGGTGACTTTAGTAGTGCCTTTGGCTAAGGCGGCCAAAAGTAATGCACGGTTAGACAGGCTTTTTGAACCAGGTAGATTGATAGTGCCTTCTACTCGGGCGATAGGTTGCAGGGTGATTGAATTTAGTCGTTCCATTAATATTCTCTATGGGATTTTTGATAGAAAAACTGCGAGCAAGAAACCCGCAGTATTGTAATATATTTTGTTCCTTAATTTAAATTAAGCACTTTACAAAGTGCGGTGAAAAAACGGGAATTTTCTTCCGGTAAGCCGATACTCACACGCAAATGATTTGGCAAACCATAACCGGCGATTGGGCGAACGATTACGCCTTCACGCAACAAGGCATCATAAATCGGTGCAGCCGATTGTTTGAAGTTGATTGTAATAAAATTACCCTTGGACGGAATATATTCCAAGTTATGTTGCTCACAGAATTGTTCGTAACGTTCTAATTCTGCACGGTTATTTTCGGCAACTTGTGCGACGAATGTATCATCGTTAATCACTGCAACCGCAGCCGCTAATGCTAAGCTGTTGCAGTTAAACGGCTGGCGTACGCGGTTAAATAAATCGGCAATTTCCGGATTAGATACCGCATAACCGATACGCAGACCCGCTAAACCATAGGCTTTGGAAAGAGAACGGGATACCACTAAATTCGGATATTTTTGCAATAAACCGAAAGAATCGACCCGTTCGTTTTCTGCGGTAAATTCCGTGTAGGCTTCATCCAATGTCACGATGATATGTTCCGGCACTTGCGCTAGAAATTCGTCAATTTGCTGATGAGTTAAAAAATTGCCCGTCGGGTTATTCGGGTTGGCAATATAGATCAATTTAGTTTTGTCGGTGATAGCTTGCAAAAATCCGTTTAAATCGTGACCGTAATCCACCGCCGGAATCACTTTTGCCTTAGCATTGCGGGCTTGAGCCGCCAGTGGTGCAACGATAAAGGTATATTGCGAGAAAATCACTTCGTCTTTATCGCTCACAAAAGTTTGGAAAATTAATTCCAATAAGTCGTTTGAACCGTTGCCCAGCGTAATTTGGTCGGTTTGTAAGCCGAATTTTTCCGCTACCTCCTGTTTTAAGTTGAATCCGTTGGCATCGGGATAACGAGTTAGGTCATTAATGGCATTTTGTACGGCTTGTTTGGCGCTGTCCGGAAAACCGAAAGGATTTTCGTTGGAGGCGAGTTTGATAACATTGCTGATGCCGAGTTCCCGTTCGAGTTCTTCAATAGGTTTACCTGCTTGATAAGGTGAGAGTTTTTTCACGCCGTCATTGGCGATATCGATAAATTTCATATAGTTACCTTGATTAAACGCCCTCCCGTAAACGGGAGATGGTTATTAAGCATTTTCCGTTTCAAATTTTTGCATAAATTTGATTAATGCCTGCACGCCTTCGATTGACATTGCGTTATAAATTGACGCCCGCATACCGCCAAGCACTTTATGGCCTTTTAGTGCTTGCAAGCCTTCCGCTAAAGCTTCGGCGATGAATTTTTTATCTAATTCATCGTTGCCGGTCACAAAGGTTACATTCATTAAAGAGCGATTGTTTTTTGCCACTTTATTGGCATAAAGTTTACTTTGATCAATATAGTTATATAACAATTCTGCTTTTGCACGATTTTTGGCTTCTATCACGTCCAAACCGCCGTCCGCCAATAATTGTTTGAATACTAAAGAACATAAATACCAGGCAAAAGTCGGTGGTGTATTGATCATTGAATCCGCATTGGCTTGAGTTTCGTAATTCCAAATAGACGGTGTCGCTTTACGGGCTTTACCCAATAAATCTTCACGGATAATCACTAATGTAATCCCTGCCGGACCTAGGTTTTTCTGTGCTCCCGCATAGATTAAGCCGAATTTGCTGATATCGATTTGGCGGGACATAATATTGGAAGATAAATCTGCAACCAATACTGCATTGCCTACATTTGGAATATCAAAAATTTCCACACCGCTGATGGTTTCATTGGTGCAATAATGTACATAATCATATTGCTCGGCGATATCGCTGAAGTCCATGCGGTTCACCGCTAAATTACCTTCGGCATCGGTCTCTACAATATTAAGTTCATCGATTTCGCCGAAATTGCGGGCTTCTTTGGCTGCCGTAGCAGACCAATGTCCGCTGTTTAAGTATAACGCTTTGCCGTTTTCACTAAGCAAGTTCATCGGAATGGCGGCAAACTGACCGCGAGCACCACCTTGTAAGAATAAAATTTTGTAGTTATCCGGCACATTATAGAGTTTGCGTAAATCTATAATGGATTGTTCCGATAATTCAGTAAAAAGTTTACCGCGATGGCTGATTTCCATTACCGATGTGCCTTGCTCTTGCCAATTTAATAATTCCGTTTGTGCTTTTTCTAATACTGTAGGCAGAATCATTGCCGGTCCTGCACTGAAATTAAAGACTTGTTGTGTCATAATGAAATTTCCTAATGTGTGTTGCTTTTTTGAAACGAATGCCGATAGTTTTATCACTTGCAGGAAGAGTTCGCAACGGTTTTTCTTTCAATCTGTAAAATTTATTGATCTCTATCGCAAAAATGCACTGAATACTTTGACGAAATAACTAAAACAGGCTAAATTAAGAACATCTTTTTTACTTATAGAGAGTCAGCAAATGGAAACTGTAAATAAACAATCCTTTCAAGAAGTGTTGGATTATGTGCGTATGTATCGTTTAAAAAATAAACTCAAACGTGATATTGCGGATAACGACCGTAAAATTCGCGACAATCAAAAACGCGTGTTGTTACTTGATAACTTAGATCAATACATCACTGATGATATGACCATTGCAGATGTGCGAGCCATTATCGCTAATATGCGTGATGATTACGAAACCCGTGTGGATGATTATATGATCCGTAATGCGGAATGTTCTAAAGAGCGCCGCGAAATTTCCCGTAAGATGAAAGAGCAAAATCAGGCTCACGCGGAATTATTGAAAAAACAAAAGTAATTCGTGCTATACTGCACCCCTTTTTTAGCTCTAAATTAAAGGAAATTTATAATGGCAGATTTTAACCAAATCTTAACGCCGGGCGATGTTGATGCCGGCATTATCAATGTAGTAAATGAAATCCCGGAAGGCAGCTGCCACAAAATCGAGTGGAACCGTAAATTAGGTGCATTCCAACTTGATCGTGTAGAACCTGCAATTTTTGCGAAACCGACTAACTACGGTTTTATCCCGCAAACTTTAGACGAAGACGGCGATGAATTAGACGTGTTGTTAATCACCCGTCAACCGCTTGCCACCGGCGTGTTTTTGAAAGCAAAAGTCATCGGTGTAATGAAATTTGTGGACGACGGCGAAGTGGACGATAAAATCGTTTGCGTACCGGCAGACGATCGCGACAGCGGCAATGCCTACAACAGTCTTTCAGATTTACCGGCTCAATTAATCAAACAGATTGAGTTCCATTTCAACAACTACAAAGCACTGAAAAAACCGGGTTCTACCGTGGTTCAACACTGGGGCGATGTAGCGGAAGCAAAACAAGTTATCAAAGAATCTATTGAGCGTTGGAATAAACAGGCTTAATAAAATAATTTGTATAAAAAGTGACGAACGCTAAAATAAGTGTGCAAGAAAAAGTAAATGCCGTGAAAAGTGCGGTAATAACTAACTAAGTTTTGATATATAAAAATAACCCTGAATATGATAATATTCAGGGTTATTTCAGACTACTGACAAACCCACTCCCGCTTTGCTTTTCAAAGCAATTTGATAAAAGAGGGTTTATTTTTTAGTTTTTTCACCTTTCTCTTGATAT
>NZ_SLYB01000019.1 GCF_004340985.1 Cricetibacter osteomyelitidis | reverse complement strand
CCTTTTTTGTTTAGATTGAATTTTGACACTCATATTCTAAACGGGAAACTCTCACTTTTTATAGTGATTTGTCAGATCAAGTCTGATCTTCTACAAATTAGCCACGTTTAGCGGAACTTGCCAACACTTGATCCACCATCATCGGTGCGATACCAAGGTAGTTTCTTGGATCTGTTAAACGTTCAATTAATTCAGGATCTAAACGGCTGGAAACGCTTGGCATTGCATTTAATATATCAGCCAAACGACCGCCCTGTTCGTTTACAATACGACATGCATCGTACACCACATCATGCGCATCTTGACGACCAATGTGCGGAGCCAAACCCATCATTACGGCTTCCGCCACAATTAGACCTTTAGTCATATCCAAATTACGAGCCATCACTTGTTCATCAACAATTAAACCGCCCAACATAAATTTCGCTTGGTGTAATGCTCCGGCTGCTAATACGAAGCTTTCTGGAATAGCAATCCATTCTGCATGCCATGGACCTGTGGCACGTTCTAGATCTTGTACCATAGCATCTAGCATAAGTCCTGCTTGTTGACGCACCCCTTTGGCACAAGCGAGCATTAATTCACTGGAAATCGGATTACGTTTTTGTGGCATTGTACTACTCGCTCCACGTCCTTTAACAAAAGGTTCATACAATTCACCAAACTCATTTGATGCCATTAACATCACATCATAAGCAATTTTACCCAAAGAACCTGTGACTAACGCTAAGAAGTTTACCGCTTCGGCAAAACCATCACGTGCAACGTGCCAAGTGGAAACCGGCACACCTAAACCTAGTACATCCATCATGGCTTTTTGTACATCTAAGCCTTTATCGCCAAGAGAGGCTAAAGTTCCTGCTGCACCAGCAAATTCACCGACTAATACACGCGGTTTTAATTGTTCTAACCGTTCTGCATGGCGGTCAAATATATCCAACCAAATTGCGGTTTTATAACCAAAAGTAACTGGCAATGCTTGCTGTAAATGGGTGCGACCTGCCATAGCGGTATCACGATAACGCTTAGATAAGTCTGCTAAAATTTTTCTAAGTTCTTTAATATCTTGCTCGATAATGGCTAATCCATCACGTACTTGCAGCACAACGGCAGAATCCATAATATCTTGTGTAGTTGCACCCCAGTGAACATAACCGCCTGACTCACCGGCTTGTTTTGAAATTTGATGAACTAACGGCAAAATTGGGTAGCCAACAATTTCGGTTTCATGACGTAGCAGATCAAAGTCTAGTGTATCGGCATTGCAGGTAGCGGCAATTTCATCAGCTGCAGCTTGTGGGATCACGCCACATTTTGCTTCTGCTTTCGCTAAAGCGATTTCAACTTCTACATATTTACGAATTAATTCTTTATCGTCAAATACCGCACGCATTGCCGGTGTACCGAAAGAATCACGGAATAACACTGAATCAAGAACATTAGATGCCATAGTATGCTCCTTAATAATGATTATAAAATGTGGTTAATATGTTCGTACATATAATAATGTTCGGACATATTTATTGCAACTATAAAATACTATTTTTTTGTTGATCCATGTCAAGAAAGATCTGATAAAATTGTCACCACCGGAAAATCAATGAAATAGCACTTATGACAACCATCAAAGAACCTCTATATGCCACCATTGCTCGAGAACTAGCACAACGTATTGCAAGCGGTGAATTTACCGTGGGGGATTTATTACCTACCGAAATGGAGCTGTGCGAAGCCTATCAAGCCAGTCGTCATACCATTCGAGAAGCCTTGAGAGAATTATCTGAAGCTGGTTTAGTCTCCCGCAAAAAACGAGCTGGTACGCGTGTGGAAGAAAAACAAAATCTCACCAGTGCAGAACATTCCATGGCATTTCTGGAAGATCTCAATGCATTGGCACAAACTCATGTGCGTGTGGTAAAAAATATTGAAGAAATAGTGGCAGATCAGCTATTAGCAGAAACTATCGGTTGCGAACCAGGTTCCAAATGGCTACATATTGTGAGTATTCGAGAAAATAGCAACGACAAATCATCACCGGTATGTCTAACAAGCAGCTATGTAAATTTGGCTTATTCTGAAATTGGCAAACTCGTGCAACAATATCCTCTTGCTTTGATTAGCGATCTTATTGAACAAAAATATGGACGACGAAGTACGGAAGTACGGCAAATTATTACTGCAATTTTGCTTTCTGAAGAACAAAGTCATATTTTGAATGCTCCGGTAGGCAGTGCAGCGTTGAAAATTATTCGTTATTATATGGATAGATTTGGAAAAGTATTTGAAACCACAGTATCGGTACATCCGGCAGATCGTTATGTTTGTTCGATTTCCCTGAAACGAGTGAATTTAGAGAAAATCAGTTAAAATCTACCGCACTTATGTCAAGTGCGGTAGATTTTATCAATTTCTCGCTACTGCTAAAGCTGAAAAACTCTGTGCTACCGGCATAATTTCAATGCGGTTGATATTTACATGCTGCGGTTGTTGGTAAATCCACAAAATCGTATTGGCGATATCTTCCGGCTGAATATATTCTACGCGTTCGTAAAGTTTTGCCGCTTTGGCATCATCACCTTTGAAACGAACGTTGGAAAATTCCGTGCCGCCGCATAAACCCGGTTCTACGTTGGTGACACGCACACGCGTACCGGCCAAATCAGCCCGTAAATTCAAACTGAACTGTTCCACAAAGGCTTTAGTCGCTCCATAGACATTACCGCCTGGGTAAGGATAAGTGCCCGCAATAGAACCTAAATTGATAATATGCCCGCGTTTACGTTCCACCATTTGCGGCAACACTTGACGGGTAAGATAGGTGAGACCGATGATATTAGTATTGATCATCGTATGCCAATCATTGAAGTTGGCTTGATAAGCCGGCTCTAAACCTAATGCCAAACCGGCATTGTTCACCAACAAATCAATTTCTTGCCAGTCGGGCGGCAAACTTGCAAGTGCGGTGTCAATTTTATCTGTTTCTGACACATCCATTTGCAGCGGATAGAATTGATTGCCAAATTCCTGGTGTAATGCTTCCAGTTTGTCTAAACGGCGTGCGGCCCCGATAACGCGAAATTCGGCTTCTATAAACGCAGTGCAAATGGCTTTACCAAATCCCGCTGATGCCCCTGTTACTAAAATGGCCATAGGAATCTCCTTAATTTTGATGATATTTAACTAGCGTTAGATTAACATTTTGTCACAAAATATAGCGTGATGGTGATCACAATTTTTGCAAATAATCACGACCAAGTTGGTTCATTTGTCGCATAATCCATTGCTGTTTATGGCGTACATAAGTGCTGGGTTTATTGACTTTGTAGATAATAGGATTCGGCAGTACCGCGGCTAATAATGCTGCTTCTGATTGGGTAAGTTTTGCCGCTGATTTTTTGAAATAATGCCGGCTGGCCGCTTCCACGCCAAAAATGCCGTCGCCAAATTGAGCGATGTTTAAATAGACCTCCAAGATCCGTTCTTTTGGCCATAATATTTCCAGTATGAAGGTCATCGGTACTTCAATACCTTTGCGAAGCCAGCTTTGACCATGCCATAAATAAAGATTTTTGACAGTTTGTTGAGAAATGGTGGAACCGCCGCGGGTGCGTTTGGATTTTTGGTTAAATTTCACCGCACTTTGAATCGCATCCCAATCAAAACCGTAGTGGTTTGGAAATTTTTGATCTTCCGCAGCAATTACGGCGAGCTGCATTGATGATGAAATTTTATCTAAATTCACCCATTGATAGCGGGTATCGTATTTAAAATTGCCTTGTAATAAATTGCCCACACTTTGCTGTGCCATATAAGCGGAAAAAGGAATTGGCACAAAACGAAACAGTAATGTGCTTATCAAAAGTGCGGTGAAAAATCCGCCTAAAACCTGCCAGCCATAACGTTTTAATTGACGATAAGGCTTTGATTTTTTTAATACCCTAATGAGCTTGTTCATCAAGTTGCGTTTTAATCCAATCCATAAATTCCGGCGGCATGGTTTTGATCATATTGGAACCGCGAGTAATGGTGGCGGCACTGGTATTCAGATTCTGCTGAATTTCCCGCTGCGACACTTTCTCTTGCAGTTGCTTCACTATTTGTAATCGTAAACCCACGGCATCCCGTTCGTCGGCGGTGAGTAATAAGGTCAAAAATTCATTTTCTTTACCCTGCTCAAATGCCGTGCGTAAGGTTGCAATAAAGGCGTTCCATTGTTCCATATTTTTGCTGATATACATAACTCCACCATTATAATACTGAACTATTTAACTAGTACATCCGATCATATTCCGCTTTAGTGAACTTTTGCAAGGATTTATTTTGTAAAATTTGATAATAATAGTCATAAGTCAGCACATTTTGCACATAATTCCTTGTTTCATAAAAAGGAATTGTTGCCACAAATTCTGCCATAGAGAGTTTTCCGCCAGCACGTGCCAGCCATTGTTTCACCCGATGCGGGCCTGCATTATAGGCTGAAGCAATTAAAATACGGTTGTCACCATATTGTTCATACAGTTCCTGCAAGTGAGCAGTGCCGAGCATAATATTATTAAAAGGTTCAAGCAGTTGGCTTTCACGATTATAAGGCAGTTGGAATTTTTGAGCGGTGTCTTTTGCCGTGCTCGGCAATAACTGCATTAACCCGCGGGCGTTGGCTGATGATGTTACAGCAGGTCGCCAGGCACTTTCCTGGCGGGCAATAGCCATAGCAAAAGTGCGGTTGATTTTTGTATTTTTTAAATGCAAATCAAACCAGTTCAGATAAGCATTCGGCAAACGCAGGCTGATATAATCCCAGGCTTTAGCCTGAATGGTGGCTTCCACGCCTAAATCAAACCATTGTTGATCTTGAGCATATTGGGATAAAGCCAATTTATCATTAAAATCAACGCGATCCAGCAAGGCTTTCCATTCCCGGTTTACGTTTACTGTTTCGCCTAAATAACGCAATTCTACAATGCGGGCAAGCTCGCCGTGAAAACGTTCAGCTACGGTGGATTTAGCCTTTGGCTTGGGTGGCGACTGTGATGCTGATTGAGCGGTTTGTTTGTTGCTTTGAGTCACTATTGGTGTCGATACGGCAACTTGAGCCATTTCCGGACGATATTCAACGCCTAATTCCTGACAGGCAAGCATTGCATAAAAGCCGCGGTTTTTTGCAAGTGCGGTCAATATTTGACGAGATTTTTTCTCTTCTTTGCTTTTTGCCAAATCTTTGGCCATCCAATATTGCCATTCGTCTTTTTGCTTGGCTTCGGTGGTGAGTAAATCCAACCATTCTTTCAAGGATTTTTGCTCGCGAATTGCAATGCGTAAACGCCGTTCTGTTTGACGATCTTCTTTCAACGTTTTGATTTGATTATCCCGCCAGATTTGCAGTGCACGGATTTTGCTGTCAAATAACTGCCATGTCAATGCAGAACGCCATTGAGTGATTTGTGTTTGATTCAGCCGGAATTTATCCGCCCATTGCTGATAAATTCCAAAAGGATCCTTTGCATCCACCGAGGTTTCTTTCAAACTTTTCACAAAAGCCGGAAACGTATTAATTACCGCTTGAGTGTTTTCCGCTGTTACCGCTGCATTCGCTGCAAATATTGGCAAATTTTGCGGATTTTGAACCAAATCGCGAATTTCTGCCGAACGGTTATCCGATTGCGGCGGTTTGGGCTGTGCAAATTGCTCCTGCCATTGTTTATTCAAATCCCCGTTAAAGGGAAAATGCGGATATTGTTGTTGAAACGCCCGAATGTTTTGCAGCGTTAAATTGCCGGGGACTTTGGTGATGCGATATTCCACATAAGGCAGCAAGGGATAATCCTTCAGTTCCCCCTTCATAGCGTTAACCAAATCCAGAGTTGGCCGGCTGCCGGAAATCGCCAACAACTGTGAAATTTTTTGATAGGTTTCACGTTGTTGTTCTAAATCGGCGGCTGATGCCATTGTGCTAAACAGCATCAGCAAAAGTGCGGTCGTTTTTTTCATTTTTTCTGTTGTATGTTTTTTCGGATATTTTCTCTCTTCCGCAAGCGGACGAGGGATAAATTATTTCATCCACAAAAATGGACAATCAATTTTGATAACAGTTCCTTAGTAGGTTTGATAAAATCAGCGGATAAAAATTCGTCCGGTTGATGTGCCTGTTCGATAGAGCCGGGACCGAGCACTAAGGTCGGACAAAGTTGTTGGATAAACGGGGCTTCCGTGCAATAGTTTACCACTTCACATTTTTCGCCGATTAATTTTTCCACCACTTGTACGATTTGAGCAGAATGTTCGCATTCATAACCCGGTGTTGGGGCGTGCAGATTAAAGAGTTCAATGCGGTCGCCCCAGCGTGCAAACATCGGCGCAAGAGCTTCTCGCACCATTTCATCTAAATCTTCCAACCGCATTTTCGGTAACGGACGAATATCAAAATGCAATTCGCAGCAACCGCAAATGCGGTTTACCGCGTCACCACCGTGAATCGCCCCAAAGTTCATTGTAGGATAAGGGATCTCAAAGGCATCGTGATGATATTTATTTTTCAATTGATTGCGTAAATTCATCAAATAGCCAGTGGCTTCGTGCATTAATTCAATGGCATTGATGCCTTTCTCCGGATTGCTGGAATGACCGGATTTGCCCACAATCCGCAAACTGTTTCCCATATGCCCTTTATGAGCCCGTACCGCTTTGAGTGATGTAGGTTCGCCGATAATGGCGCAATCGGGGCGGATATGCGTGTGCTGAGCAAAAGTCCGTACACCGAGCATCGTGGTTTCTTCATCCGCCGTGGCTAAAATCCGCAGCGGTTTAGTGAGTTTGCTGAGATCTAATTGGGCGAGCGTATCAATCACAAAAGCAAAAAAGCCTTTCATATCCGCCGTGCCTAAGCCGTAGAATTTACCGTCTTTTTCCGTGAGTTTGAACGGATCGAACGTCCAACGGCCTTCATCAAAAGGCACTGTGTCCGTATGTCCGGACAGCAACAACCCGCCTTCTCCTTCGCCGTAGGTGGCTAATAAATTATATTTATCCCGCCCGCCTTTCACCGGCAGAATTTCTGTTTTAAAGCCGAGATCCTGCAACCATTGTGCCATCACTTCAATTAAAGTGCGGTTAGATAAATCGTTTTTTTCATAAATATCGCTGATGGTCGGCATTGCGATAAGTTGGGAATACATTGTTAAAAAATCGGGTACTTTTTTCATAATAAGTGCCTTTTACTGTTTTTAGTGTGTTATTTTCCGCTATATTTGTCATTCATTCGTTGCAATAAAAACTCAAACTCGTCTTTGCTTGATTTCAGCATTTTGTGGATTGTTCCAACAGACAAACGATTATAGAGATATTGTTCATAGCGTTGCATCAATTTGTTTTTTCCAAGTGCAGTACCGTATGTTTGAAATGTTCTTAATACACTTTCACCGTTTATTGGATTTTCAATCGTGGCATTTTCAAAGATCACCTGCAAAAATCGCTCATTCATAATACAGTATTCCAAATATTTATAGGCAAAATATTTGATTTCCGGTGTTTGTAAATTAAGCTGTTCCAGTTCAGGGACGGTTTGTTCTAAAAACTGATAATAACTTTCCCATTCTTTGATTAATGGCTCTGTAATATGTTCATAAATTGGTGAAAAGTCCCTAATATTATAATTATCCGGTATTTGTTCAACGGCTTTAAATAATGAGTTCTGATAGCTTGTTATTTTAGGCGTAATCCAGCCAATGAATTTCTGATACTCTAGCGTTGCAGTATTGTCAACTTGTGGTGTGATACGGGCTTTAGATACCGGTTCTAGCTTAAATTCGTCTTTGTTCAGCTTTTGCATTTCAACATAGGTTTCGTTGGGCTCTAGGCGTTCGCCTTGACGATTGATATCAAATGAGTCCCCATATTGTTTCACATAGGCAGTACCGGATTCATTAAAATTAAGAGGTTTATCGTATTCAAAATCAAGCAGAATTTCATTATTTGCGATATCAATCAGTCCCCATTTATCGCCTAATTGTGCGGTTAGCAATCCGTCATTGTAATTTTTAGTATCCTGATATTTCAGATCAACTAATACTGAGCCATTGATATCAATCATCCCGCAACCTTGTCCGTTTTTACAGACGGTTGCTTTTTTTCGGTCAAAGTAGCGAATATCATCATAAATAGCGGGAAGTACAACCTTATTTTGCTGGTTGACTATTCCCAATTTTCCATTTTGATAAAAAACAATATGATCGCTCAGCTGTATATCATAGTTATAAGCAGCCAAGTTTTCATATTGTGGGGTAATAAGTTTTTTGCCAGTATGATCGAGAATTCCCCATTTATTATTAGATTTTACGGCAATCATACCGTCCGAGTATTGAGCTATATTGTCATATTTGATTGGCACAACAATATGACCTTGCATATCTAATAATCCGAATTTGCCGTTTTTTTGTACATCTAATAGTGTATCAGTAAAGCGATCAATCCCATCATATTGTAATTTAGTCAATTTTTTTCCATTTACATCCAATATCCCAAATTTATTGTTTTTTTGTACCAAATAAAGGGTGCTGTTTTTCATTCCGACCGCAGTGATCTTATCATAATCAATGTTTGTGATTGCTTTACCGGTGGCATCGATAATTCCTTCTTTATCATTGAGTCTATAATTAATGAGGCCATTACTTTGGGGCCGAATTTTATCGTATAAAACACCATTGATTTCTTTACCATCTATTCCAAATATTTTATGTTTATTTTGCATACTTACTTCAAAAAAGCCGTTTATTTTTCCATTATTTGGATCGGTAAAAGTATGCAGTTCAATATAGCCCTTGATAAAATCAAGAATCACATTGCCCTGATTATCAAAAATTGCGATATAGGATGTGTATCCTGGTGCTTTTCGGTAGACTTTCCATAAATGAGAATACCTTTCATTGTGAAATTGACTGATACTGTCGTAGTTTTCAATCAGCAGTTTTCCATTTTCGTTATACAGATTATATGTAAAACTATCATTATAATATACAGATGATTTAAAATAAGATTCTGATCCTATTTTATCGCGATAAAGGCTACCATCTTGGAAAGGAATTAGTGCATTAAGATTCTCATCCAGCAATGCCATTTTGTCATTTTTTCTTACAATAAAAAGATCCGGTTTTTCTTTGTCAGGCTCAATGGAATCATACTCAAAAGGCAAAATTAGCTCGCCATTACGATCAATAAATCCCACTTTCTCATCTTTAGCTTGTTTGAGAATAAAACCATCGTATTTTTCTGATTTATATCGATCAATTTTGCTGAAATATTCTGCTAAACTCGCTGGAATGACTTGAATTTTATCGTCTTTGATGAGACCAAGCCTTTCTTGAGGATAATGCCCGGCGATTGTAAAGTAATGATCTTTCGGATAAAAACTAAGTGAAAAACGAAGTGCACTACTCTCAAATTTAGAATAGTCTCTTTTTTGTTCTTTTTTACTCGCATAAAAATATTTGATAAATTGTTGCTGACATTCAGCAGAAGCTGTGTTTCGGATAACTTTTACGACGCAGGTTGAAATGTTTTCTCCACCATCACAGGCGGAAAGTAGAAACAGGCTTGCGAGTAACGTGATAAGTTTAAATTTCATTTTTTTCCTTAATTATTTTTTGAAAAATAATATAAAATATCTACTGACAAATAATCATTGCATTTAATTAAATATTTATGCAAAATATTAGCATAAATAATCATATTAAAACTGGATCATCTATGCAAAAAGCGATTATAGTCGGGGCGAGCGGTTATACTGGGGCGGAATTAGCCCGTATTTTGACTTTGCACCCACATTTTGAATTGAAGGGGCTTTATGTATCAACCAACAGTGCTGACGCGAACAAGCCTATTTCTTTATTATATCCGCAATTAAAGCAAATAGTCGATTTGCAGTTGCAACCTTTGCCGGAAAATTTAACGGACTTGGCAAAATCAGCTGATACCGTGTTTTTGGCCACGGCTCACGAAGTCAGTCACGATCTTGCACTGATTTTCTTGGAAAATAGTTGCAAAGTGTTTGATTTATCTGGTGCGTATCGTGTTAATAAAGCAGAATTTTACACCGAATTTTATGGTTTTGAACACAAATTCCCACAATTATTAGACCTTGCCGCGTATGGTTTGGCGGAATGGAATTTTGAACAGATTAAACAAACGGATTTAGTGGCAGTGGCAGGTTGTTATCCGACAGTTTCGCAATTGAGTTTAAAACCATTAATTGAAAATGATTTGTTAGATCTCAATCAGTTGCCGATTATCAACGCGGTGAGTGGCGTGAGTGGGGCAGGACGTAAAGCATCGCTGACCAGCAGTTTTTGCGAAGTGAGCTTAAATGCCTATGGCGTGTTTAACCATCGACATCAACCGGAAATTGCCACACACTTAGGCACGGAAGTGATTTTCACACCGCACTTGGGTAATTTCAAACGGGGCATTTTGGCAACTATCACCGCAAAATTGCAAAGGGGCGTTACCAACGAGCAAATCAAATCAGCCTATCAGCAATATTATGCCGATAAACCGCTGGTGCGAGTATATGAACAAGGCTTACCGAGCATTAAAGCAGTGGAATTTACACCTTATTGTGATATCGGTTTTGCCACCAAAAACGGGCATATTATTATCGTTGGGGCAGAAGACAATCTGCTCAAAGGAGCGGCTTCGCAGGCGGTGCAATGTGCCAATATTCGTTACGGATTTAATGAAACAGCAGGATTAATTTAATGAAACCTTTAGTGATTAAACTCGGTGGGGTCTTACTTGACACACCGGAAGCAATGGAAAATCTGTTCACAGCATTGGCGAATTATCAAAAAAATTATGATCGCCCTTTTTTGATTGTACACGGCGGCGGTTGTTTGGTGGATAATTTAATGAAGCGTTTGAACTTGTCGGTGCAAAAGAAAAACGGTTTGCGTGTAACGCCAAGTTCACAAATTGACGTGATCGTAGGGGCTCTGGCAGGAACGGCAAATAAAATTCTCGTGGCTCAAGCGGCGAAATTCAAGCTCAATCCGGTGGGACTTAGTTTGGCCGACGGTAATATGACGGAAGCGACACAGTTTGATCCCGAACTGGGTCACGTGGCAATGGTGACGGCAAAAAATCCTGTCTTGCTTGACACCTTATTAAGCGGCGGTTTCCTACCGATTATCAGCTCTATCGCAGTGGATAATCACGGGTTGCTGATGAACGTTAATGCCGACCAGGCAGCCACAGCGATTGCAGCCTTAATCAATGCGGATTTGGTGATGTTGTCCGATGTGAACGGCGTGTTAGACGATAATAAAGAATTATTATCACAGTTAAACACTCAACAAATCGAGCAGTTAATTCAAGACGGCGTTATCACCGACGGCATGATCGTCAAAGTCAACGCCGCTTTAGATGCCGCAAAAATACTCAACCGTGGTGTGGATATTGCCAGCTGGAAATATCCGGAAAAATTGACCGCACTTTTTGCCGGTGAGATAATCGGTACAAGAATTAATCCGTAATTTAAAAAATTAACATTGATGGTGCAAGTTTGTAACTTGTGCCTTAACTATTTGTAAAATGGTGCAAGTTACAAATTTGCACCGACTGAGAAACAACAGATTTTAAGAGAGAAAAATATGGCACTTTGGGGCGGACGTTTTACGCAAGCAGCGGATCAACGTTTTAAAGATTTTAATGATTCATTACGTTTTGACTATCGTTTAGCCGAGCAGGATATTGACGGTTCGGTAGGGTGGTCGAAAGCGTTGGTGAGCGTAGGTGTATTAACGGCGGACGAACAACAGCAATTAGAGCAAGCACTGAACGAATTAAAAGCAGAAGTACTGGAAAATCCGGAAGCGATTTTGCAAGATGATGCGGAAGATATTCACAGTTGGGTGGAAAGTAAACTTATCGACAAAGTCGGTAATCTGGGCAAAAAACTACATACCGGCCGCAGCCGTAACGACCAAGTGGCGTTAGACATTAAATTATGGTGCAAAAAGCAAGTCACTGAATTGCAAAAATCCGTACGTCAGCTGCAAATTAAATTAGTGGAAACGGCCGAAAGCAACCAAGAATCCGTAATGCCGGGTTATACGCACTTACAGCGTGCCCAACCGATTACCTTTGCTCATTGGTGTATGGCTTATGTGGAAATGCTAGATCGTGATTACAGCCGCCTGAATGATGCTTACAACCGTATGAATTCTTGCCCGTTGGGCAGCGGTGCATTGGCAGGTACAGCATATGCAGTAGATCGTGAGCAATTAGCCAAAGATTTAGGTTTTTCTTTTGCCACCCGTAACAGCTTGGACAGTGTATCCGATCGCGATCACATTATTGAGTTGCTTTCAATAGCAGCTTTGAGTATGACTCATCTTTCTCGTTTTGCGGAAGATATGATTATTTTCAACAGCGGTGAAGCGAATTTCGTGGAGTTATCAGATCGAGTGACATCCGGTTCGTCGTTAATGCCGCAAAAGAAAAATCCGGATGCCTGTGAATTAATCCGCGGTAAAGCGGGACGAGTGATCGGTGCATTGCAAGGTATGTTGGTGACAGTCAAAGGCTTGCCGCTTGCTTACAATAAAGATATGCAGGAGGATAAAGAAGGTATTTTTGATGCACTGGACACTTGGCACGATTGTTTGGATATGGCAACGTTGGTGTTGGAAGACATCAAAGTTAACGTAGAACGCACCCGCAATTCAGCCTTGAAAGGCTATTCCAACGCCACGGAATTAGCAGACTACTTGGTGGCAAAAGGCGTACCGTTTCGCGATTCTCATCATATTGTGGGTGAAACCGTGGTATATGCCATCAAACAAGGCAAAGCCTTAGAAGGCTTGACTATTCCGGAATTCCGTCAGTTTAGCGATGTAGTGGGCGATGATGTGTACGAAATCTTGTCATTGCAATCCTGCTTAGACAAACGCTGTGCCAAAGGCGGAGTATCGCCGTTGCGTGTGGCGGAAGCTATTGCGGAAGCGAAAGCAAAATTCAAATAAGTTGAAATGAAAAGTGCGGTGGAAATTTTAAAAAATTCCACCGCACTTTTTAGATCTTTACTGTAACTGCATTATTTGATCACGGTTTGCTACCGATTTCCGTATTGTAATAAATAATCAGGTTACGGCTGTATTGAGGGCGAGATTGTTGTGGTGTCGGCTTATTTTCCATTGCAAAAAATGAGCAAAGTGCGGTGCAAATTAGAAAAATTTTTCATTTTAATCAAATTAACCAAACCATTTTTTACCGAAAAAGAACAAGGCTAATCCGCTGAAAATCACCAACATTCCGATAAATTGCCAAATTTGCACAGGGCGTTCAGCCATTCCTAATAAACCGAAATGATCGATGACCATTGCAGTGAGTAGTTGCCCGATAATAATAAAGAACAGCATATTAGTGACCCCAACTTTAGGGGCGAGAAATACTGTAGTAAATACCACTAATGCACCCAACGGACCACCGATAAGCTTCCACCAGGATTGTTTTGGCAGCTGATGCCACACTTCAAATAAATCCGTTTTCCACCACGTAATGAAAAACAGCGTAATTGCACCGGTGGCAAAGGAAATAAAGGCGGCAACTACCGGCTGCCCCACTAAAGAATTACTCAGTTGGCTATTGATCGCCGCTTGGGTGGCAAGGGCGATACCGGCACAAAATGCGATAACCAAATAGGCGATAGACATAATCGTCCCTCCGCTTAAATTATCCGTGAGAATTGTTGTCTGCGTGCCTGCTGTCTGGAATAGGTGTCGAAACACATACAAATATTGCGGATCAGCAAGCGTCCCTGTGGTGAAACCTGTAGACCGTTTACCGTGTAATCAATTAAGCCGTCGGCAATCAATGGTTTCAATAAATCTAAATCCTCGGCAAAATGTGTTTTGAAATCAATCTGGTATTGCTGTTCAATGGTTGCAAAATCTAATTTGAAATTACAAATCAACTGCTTAATCACATCACGACGCAAGCAATCCTCATTACTTAACACCAAGCCTTTATGCAACGCGATGCCACGACTTTCCACATCTGCGTAATACAGTTTTAACTCTTTTTGGTTTTGAGCGTAAGTATCGCCCAACAAGCTAATGGATGACACGCCAAGTCCTAATAAATCCGCTTCTTCTTGGGTGGTGTAACCTTGAAAATTGCGGTGTAGCACGCCGTTTTGTTGTGCGATAGCCAGCTCGTCTGTGGGTTTGGCAAAGTGATCCATTCCGATAAAGTGATAATTTGCATTACCTAATACTTCAATGGTTTTTTGTAAAATCGTTAGTTTAGTTTCCGGTGCAGGTAGCATATCGTCTTTGATTTTATGTTGTCCGGCAAAACGACTTGGCAAATGAGCATAGTTGAACACACTCATTCGATCCGGATTTAACTCAATGACTTTTTGTAATGTGAACATAAAACTGTCCACATTTTGTAATGGTAAGCCGTAGATCAAATCGATATTGGTGGACACAAAGCCCAGCTCTCTCGCCCGTTTCATCAAAGCGAAAATAAAAGCTTCGTTCTGCTCGCGGTTAATGGCTTGTTGCACGTCTTTATTGAAGTCCTGCACGCCCATACTGATTCGGTTAAACCCAATTTGGCGTAAATGTGCCAGCATGGACAATTCGATTTCCCGCGGATCCATTTCGATACTGATTTCCGCGTCAGGGGAAATACGGAAATGAGCATGCAGCATTGCCATCAAACGGGCAGATTGTGCTTCGGTCAAATAAGTCGGTGTGCCACCGCCCCAGTGAATTTGCGTGACTGTACGATTTTTAAATAATTCCGACCGCACTTTTACTTCTTTTTCCAGATAATCCAAATAGATATCCGCTTTATGCTGATGTCGAGTGATCACTTTATTGCAGCCGCAGAAGTAACACAATTTGTGACAAAAGGGAATATGCACATACAGGGAAAGGGGGCGGTTCGGATAACGTTCTGCCGCCAGTTTGAAATCAGCATCGGTATAATTTTCGTTAAATTCCAATGCCGTCGGGTAGGATGTATAACGCGGTCCCGAATGATTGTATTTTTGGATTAACGCTAAATCCCATTTTACTTCATTAATTGCTGACATTTTTCCCCCGAAAAATCTGTTTAAAGCATTTCAATATCGTTTAATAATTGATGTAGTTCTAATTTTATTTTGGCTTCTAATTTTGTTTCTGATTTCATTCGTGTCAGATCTTGCTTCATCCGCTCTTGTTTCGGTTGATTGCCGCGGGCTTCATGAGTGGGCATATTTTGCACCACTTCATATAATTCCCACATGGCAGAATAAGCACGCAATCGCTTGCCAAGCGGATCGAGCAACATCCGCAAACGGATCACTCCTTCGGAATGATTGCATTCACCGGTCTGCATTGCTTTGGCAATAATGATAATGCTCTCTTTCAAACGTTCCACACGGGCTTGGCGGGCATTTGCCAAGGCTTTTTTCTGTTTTTGCAATGCGAGTAATAACCAACCGGCATAACCTGCCATTGCCGCCACAATCACACCGCCTACTAACAATAAAATATAAGTTATCATCAGGTATCGGAACCGTTAACGGAATTGGTTAATATCGATTTTCTCAAAAGTGCGGTATAAATCGTCGTCGTTTTCTTCTTCATCTTCAAGGCCTAATTCTTCCATTAGTTCTTCGATACGGGCCAAACAATCATCAAGGAATTTCTGATCTTCTTTGCTTAACGTTTTACCTGCTTCTAATTGATCCAATAATTCGTTCAAAATTTCGTTGTTTTCCAAACGCTCTAATTCTATCGCCGGATCTAATTTCGTGACTTTTGGTTTTGCTTGCACCGGTTCGATAAATTGGCCTTTTTCCGGTTTATTCACAAATTCCACCACCAACGGCACTTTCTTACGGCTGCCGATTCTCGGATCTTTTTTCACCGCACTTTGATTTGCCTGATCGGCATCCGCCGCACTATGACGGGAACCCGAAGCCAAGCCTTTATGCTTGCGTTTTTTCTTATCTTCACGTGCCTTGGCATCCAATTCGTAGCGGGTTAATTTCTTACCCTTACGGCTTTTCGGGGCTTCCGGCCGTTTATCCGTTTTGCGGATAGGCATAATATCGCTGATTTTACGTGTTTTTTTCTGGCGGGCCATAGTTTTTGTTCTCTAATCTCAAAATAATTAACGGCTGATTATAACAGCTTATTGGTGGTTTCTCACTAACTAAAAAGTGGGTTAGCATTTTATTGAGAGGCTCATTTAAAATAAGAAAAACCGTACTTAATAGACTGAACAGACTTTTAAATACAGTTTTAGAGTCAGAATGAATTGTTATTTAAGATAGAATACTTGCTCTAATTCCTCTGAAATCGGACTGTTATCCGGATTGGAAGGCATAATATCTTTCATAAACGACCACCATTTTTGACAAGCCGCGGTTTGAGCAATTTGATTCCAGCGTTCCTCCGATTCTATTTCCACATAACCGAACAATAAATTGCGTTTTTTATCAAGAAAAATAGAATAATTATGCGAACCCTGTGCTTTTAACTCTTTTACCAATTCAGGAAAAATCTCATCGTGACGTTTTTTATATTCCGCGTGACAATCAGGATTAACCTGCATTAATACACCTTTTCTAATCATAATTTACCTCTTAACCAATAGAGCGTTAATATCCGTTAATTTGCCATACCTAAACCTACGATGTTGGCGGCTAATACAATCACCAAGCAGCCGATACATAGCACTCGAACAGGTTTGGTACCGGTGTTTTTCCATTCTTTGAGAATTAATCCGACAATACCACCACAAAGCACGTAGAAACTCATATGTAACATCCAACTCATAAAACCATAATCCGCTGGAATATTGGCATGCCCCCAAGCATAGAAAAAGAATTGGAAATACCACATAATACCGCCGAGAGCGGCAAATAAGACATTACTGATTAATAAACCTTTCGTAATCCCCATATCTTTACGGAAAGATAATTCAGGTTTGATAATCAGACGGATAATACAGTAGCCTAAATTAATAATTGCACCGCCACCCATAATGACAACATAGCTTGGTAAAGCAACATAAAGCGGATCCACGCCTAATTGAGCGGCGGATTCGTGCATTGGCACGGCGGCAGCCATTGCAAAGGACATACCGGCAGAAAAAATACCGCACATTACTGCTAATGCTAAGCCTTTTTTCAAATTGAATTCCTCCGCTGTAATGCCGCTTACGCGTTCTTTTAATAAACCGGCATAGGAAACAATTGCAACCCCGACTAAGGCGACAACAACACCTAATAATGTCATTTGTCCACCGGTAGAAGCTAACAATTCACCGAAGCGACCTTGTAAAATAGGGGTCATTAACGTACCAAAAATCAACGTAATACCAATGGCGATACCGATTCCCATAGACATTCCAAGATAACGCATTGTTAAACCGTAACCGATATTACCAATCCCCCACATTGCACCAAATAAGAACACCGGCACCAATATATTCGCACCAAATGATGTATAGTAAGCTGAAAAATCCGGTAATAACCAATAACTAATGCTCCAAGGCAAAATGATCCAAGAAAACAAACCGGCAACCGCCCACATGGTTTCCCAAGACCAATTAGTCACTTTTTTTAAAGGGGCATAGAAGCAAGCCGCTGAAGTTGCGCCGATAAAGTGCCAAAAGATACCTAATAAAATTGAACTACCCATACGATTTCTCCTCAAAAGAGTCTGATTTTGTACCGCACTTGAGAATAGCCTCATTAAAGTGCGGTTAATTTTAGAAAAGATTTACAGTACGCCGTCCATTGGCGTTACACCGAATCGTTCGGCTAATAGCTTAAATTCATTATTTGTAATACCTTGTTTACGCCCACCCATTGACATTACTTTAACTAGAATCTCCGCTGATTTTTCAGCCGTATCAATTAAACCAAATGCTTCGTCTAAGGTCGGTCCGGTACCAAATACACCGTGGAATGCCCAAAGCACCAAAGAATGTGATTTCATTTGATCCGCCGTGGCATAACCAATTTCATCTTTACCAGGCACAAACCAAGGCAATACACCTACGCCATCCGGGAATACGACTAAACATTCGGTACTCATTTGCCATAATTCGTGTGTAAATACTTTTGCATCAAGCGGTAATACATAGGTTAGCGCAATGAGGTTGGTGGCGTGACAATGCATTACTACACGGTCTTTTCCGCCTGTTTTCTGAATCCTAACAATATGCGATTGTAGGTGTGCGGCAAGTTCTGAGGTTGCAACGCCGCCATTGACTAAACCCCATTCAACATAATAGCCTTTGCCTTGTTCATCTACGCGAACCAGCGCAAGATTATCCGCAGGATCTAAAATCACATTGCGGAAAAATTTACCGGAACCGGTCACGATAAAATATTGTCCTGCCAGAGCAGACACATCTTGCGTTAACGGAATGTACCGTGGTGCTGCATTAAATTCGGATTTATAAGGTTCCACATCACTATTGAGTAAACGCAAACTTACATTACCGCCATTACGTTCATCCCAACCTTTTAGCCACATATCATTGGTGGCTTTGATCATTCCTTGCACAAACCAAGATGAGAGAATATTTTGCATAATCTTTTTCTCCCTAATTAACGTTGGCTTAACACGGTGTCTTCATAATGACGAACATCATCCAACCAGCGACCGCCTACCGGTACATTGTGACGTTCACAATACATATTCCATACGGCTTGCCAAGGAAGTGATTTTTCTTCTTCAAGCAATGCCAAACGTGTTGTGAAATCGCGTTTTTCTTCTGCTTGACGAAGTGCTGTAATCGGTTCTAATAACGCTCTCAATAGTGCTTTTTTCATATTGCGGGTACCGATAACCCAAGCTGCGATACGGTTAATGGAAGCATCAAAGAAGTCTAAACCGATGTGTACGCGGTTAAATAATTCATTACGAATAATTTCATTCGCGATAGCTTGAGTTTCATCATCAAGTAACACTACGTGGTCACTATCCCAACGAACGGGGCGGCTTACGTGCAATAATAAATGTTCGACAAAGGGCATTACGGCAGAAATTTTATCGGAAATCACTTCTGTCGGATGATAGTGACCGGCATCCAAACAAAGTGCGGTTTTACGAGAAGTCGCATACGCCACATAAAACTCATTTGAACCTACGGTATAAGATTCCAAACCGATACCGAATAATTTGCTTTCAACGGCATCTAAATGATATTTCGGATCAATTTTTTCACTGATGATTTCATCTAATGATTCAACTAAACGTTGACGAGGAGCCGCTTTATCCACCACAAGATCTTTGCTGCCGTCCGGAATCCAAATATTCATTACAGATGTAGTGCCAAGCGCTTTACCAAAATATTCAGAGACTTTACGGCTCGCTTTACCGTGTTCAATCCAGAAATCACGGATTTCTTTATTGGCGTGAGAGAGCGTCGCTTCCGCACTTAATGGATGTGAGAAATAAGTTGGATTAAAATCTAAGCCCATTTGATTTTTTTTCGCCCATTCAACCCAATTTTTAAAGTGTTCGGGTTTCACTTCATTACGTTCTACTTTGTGATCGGCTTCCAGGTAAGAAGCGTGTAAATTCAAACGTTTTGCGCCGGGAATAAGACTGATGGCTAAATCTAAATCGGCGCGTAATTGTTCCGGTGTCGTCGCTTTACCGGGATAGTTCCCCGTTGCCTGAATACCACCGGTTAGATCACCGCTTTGTTTTTCAAAACCGCCAACGTCATCACCTTGCCAGCAATGAATAGAAACCGGCAATTGATCTAATAATTTCATTGCCGCTTCTGTATCTACGCTAAGATCAGCAAATTGTTGTTTGGCTAATTCATATGCTTGTTGAATACTCATCATAAAACCCTCTTGTTAATTAAGTTGAGAAAATTCTTGCCATTTGCTTTTCACTAAATCGGAATCAGCAAAGTGCGGTTGAAATTTGAAATGTTTTAGTGGGAAATTTTTCGCCACAATTTGACGAAACTCCTGTGCGGTATGAAGTTGATCTAATGCCATTAATTGACAGCCTACATTGCCCAAAACGGAAGCCTCAATAGGCCCTGCTATCACATCTACGCCACAAAGATTTGCACATAGTTGATTTAAAAATTCATTTTGACTGCCGCCACCTACGATGTGTAAATATGAAATTGGGTGATGTTGCAATTCGGATAATTGTTCGGCAACTTGACGATATAACATTGCTAAACTATCAAAAATACAACGTGCCAATTGCGAGGTAGTGGTAGGAATGGGTTGATTATGTGATTGACAATATTGTTGAATCGCTTCCACCATTGAAGCGGGATTTAAAAATGCTTCATTATTTGGATTAATTAAACTTCTAAAGGCTTCTTCCTGGCCGGCTTGTTGAATTAATTCCGGAATGTCGGTAATTTGACGTTCAGCACATAGACGTTGGAATAACCATAAACCCATAATATTTTTTAAAATACGGTAATGTCCATCAATTCCCCCTTCATTGGTAATATTCGCATTCATTGCAGTTGCATCATTACGCACTTGTTTGCGATCCAATCCCATTAATGACCAGGTTCCGGAACAAAGATAAGCGCTATATTCATCTGATAAGGGGCTCGCGATTACTGCACTGGCGGTATCGTGACTTGCAACAGACATAACCGATACACGCTGATTTACTTGGCTCCAGTCGCCAACTTTATGACCGGGGTGACGAATTTGACCAAACCAACTTACCGGAATACCAAGATAATTTAACAGTTCGGTATCCCAACTATCAGTATTTACATTGATTAATTGTGTCGTTGTCGCATTGGTATATTCTCGATTAAGCACACCCGTTAAACGATAATTCAAATAATCCGGAATCATGACAAAATCGGTGACATCATTTAACCAGTCCGGTTTTTCATTCATCATTGCTTTAAGTTGATAAAGTGTATTAAAACTCAGAAATTGAATGCCGGTTTTGCGATAAATTTGTTCTTTGGTTAAATCCTGTTGAACTTGTTGCATAACGCCTTCGGTTCTTGCGTCTCTATATGAATAGCTATCACCAAGAATTTCACCTTCTTTATTAAGTAATACATAATCGACACCCCAGGTATCAATGCCAACGCTATGAAGTGCGGTACTTTCGGCAATAATTTTATTTAGTCCGGTGATAATTTCGTTTTCTAAATAAGCCAAATCCCAGCATTCGTGTCCATTTCTATGATGAAGCGGATTTTTAAAACGGTGAATTTCTTGCAAACTGATTTGTTGATTTTCTATTTGATAGGTGGCAAGCATCACTCGTCCGCTTGAAGCCCCCAAATCAATAGCGGCAATATTTAAATTCGGCATGTATTCCTCCTTGTTGATAGGGTAAGCAGTTTAGATAAAGAGGAATTTATGAACATTAATGTGACTGCCAAGTTTAAGAAACTTTGGCAAAATATTAAAAGTCGGTGTGCAGAGGATCACAAATTTGAAAATTACTCTAACATTAACCGTAAAATGAGTTTGAGCAGTAGGTGGATAATGTCATAATTCATCACAAGGATGTAAATCAGGCTAATTTGTCGGGAGGCAGTAATGATAATGAAATTATATGCAAAAGAATTTTTTCATCAAAGTGCACAACCACTTAGCATTGAACCTCGTGCGCCGCAAGATAATTTTCCTGAGCATACACATCACGATTTTGATGAAATTGTGATTGTTACTAATGGTAAGGGGCGTCATATTTTTAACGGTTACCCACAAGAATTATATGCGGGTATGATTTTATATGTGGAGGCAAAAGATTATCATTTATATGAAAATGTTAACGACTTACATTTAACGAATATTTTATTTCGCTCGGTGGATAATTTTCAGTTTTTACACAACATTAATCCGTTACTTACATCAATTAAACCTGAAAAATCAAACTATCAGGTTATTAATAAAAAGCAACTCACTAATGCCTTACCCTTGATTGATGCCTTATCTGATTCTTCAAATAATAGCTTGGAACAGGAAAGTCACTTTTTTCAATTATTATCTTTGCTACATCAAAACCAATTTAGTGATCAAGGTATCGGCACGGTCGCAGAAAAATGTACGCAATTATTACGCTATCTTGCCCATAATTTTAATGAGCCTGTTGATTGGGAACGGCTTGCCGCACAATTTTCATTATCACTTCGTAGCCTCCATCGTTATATCAAAGAGCAAACAGGTGAAACGCCACAGAACTATCTGAATAGATTGCGTTTATCTTATGCTTATTATCAAATTCGTTATACAGATCATTCGATTACAGATATCGCATATAACAGTGGTTTTAATGACAGTGCCTATTTTTCTACTTGTTTCAAACAAGAATTTCAAATATGTCCAAGAGAGTTAAGGGCGCTTGAATAAAGAACGCGGAAAACATCTCGTATTAATACTATTTTTTAGTTCTCAAAGACCAAGTTCAAATATTGCGAATGAACTTATTGTATACCGCAACCTTTTAATTTTATGGGAAGTGTTGATATTGTCCCCCCACATTTTGTTATAATGCCAAAATCCTAATTTAAATTTAAGGAATAATATGAATAAGTTATTTGCTGTACCGGGATTTTTAGCCTATTTAGCCATAGCGTTTTTAAATGCATCAGTGGATTTGGCACATAAAATTACAATTCAGAATGTATTGGTAAAAAGTTTTGACGGCGATATGCTGGTGACGTTCACTGCACTGATCAATGTTATGATATTGCTGCCGTTTATCTTTTTATTTTCCCCATCCGGATTTCTCAATGACAAATATGCCAAAACCAAAATCATCCGTATTGCCGCATGGTGCGGTGTGGCCATTAGTGCGGCGGTATTGGGGGCGTATTTATTGGGACAGTTTGAAATTGCCTTTGCACTTACCTTTATTTTAGCCGCTCAAAGTGCGGTCTATTCGCCGGCAAAATATGGGATTATCAAACAAATTGTGGGCGTGGAAAAACTCGGTACGGCAAACGGGATTATTCAGGCGTTGACTATTGTCGCCATTCTTACCAGTTCTTTTGTGTTTTCTTATGTATTTGAAAGTCTGTATGCCGGAGCCAAAGCACCGTCAGACATTATTTCGGTGATGTACCCTATCGGAATTTTGCTGGTGGTGTTAAGTTTAGCGGAAGCATTATGCACTTATAAACTGCCGTATTTCGCGCCATCAAAAGATGATGGAAATCTTAAATTTGAGATGAAAAAATACTTGAACTTACACTATCTGCGGGAAAATATGCAGCTTTTGAAAGCAAACCGCAATATTTGGCTGAGTATTATCGGATTAAGTATTTTCTGGGGAATTTCGCAAGTCATTGTTGCCGCATTTCCGGCACATTATAAAGCGATATTTAACGATGATAACGCGCTGTCTATTCAAGCAATTTTAGCGATGAGTGCCATCGGGATTATCGCCGGTTCTTATGTAGCCGGTACGATGTCGAAAGTGCATATCGAACACGGTATTGTACCTATCGGTGCATTAGGGATGTTCTTGGCTGTGCTGACCTTTGGCAGCACATCGAATTTTACCGTAGTCACCATAAGTTCCTTTGCTTTTGGCTTTTTCGGCGGGATGTTCATTGTACCGCTGAATGCCACCATCCAATTCTTAGCACCGGAAAAAGACACGGGTAAAATTATGGCGGGGAATAATTTCGTACAAAATATTGCAATGACCTTATTCCTACTTGTCAGCATTGCTTTAGTTCATTTTAACGTGTCCACCGTCGGCTTGTTTATTTTTGCCGCGGTAGTGTGCTTTGCGGGCAGTTTATATTCCATTTTGCAGCTACCGCATTTATTCACTCGTATTTTATTGCTGCCGTTCCTGAAAACCGGCTATCGTTTTAATGTGGAAGGCCTGAAAAACCTGCCGCAAACCGGCGGCGTATTGCTATTGGGTAACCATATCAGTTGGATTGACTGGCTGGTGTTACAAGTGGCCAGCCCGCGCGGTATCAAATTTGTGATGTATCGCGGGATTTATGAAAAATGGTATCTCACTTGGATTTTCAAATTCTTTAAAATCATTCCTATCGGCAAAGGTTCAAGCAAAGAATCGATTTTAGTGGTGCGTGAATGTTTGGCGCGTGGTGAAGTGGTCGCTTTATTCCCGGAAGGGCATATCAGCTATAACGGTCAAATCAATGAATTTCAACGGGGATTCGAGCTGATTATGCAAGATTTGGAAAATGTCGCCATAGTACCGTTTTATTTGCGTGGTTTATGGGGTTCCACTTTTTCGCGTGCCGACACCTATTATAAAGAACTCACCAAACGTAGCGGCAAACGGGATATTTTGGTGGCTTTCGGCAAACCGATTTATGAACCGATTGATCGTGTGGCGATGAAACAAAAAGTGGTGGAACTTAGTTTTTCATCTTGGGAAAGCTTTATCAACCGCCAAGAACCTATTGCTAATCAATGGCTTAACACGGCAAAAAGTAACTTGTTGAAGCCTTGTCTTTCCGACAGCCAAGGAACAAGATTAAACAATCTGAGTTTTATCACCGGTGTCTTGCTGTTTATGAAAAAACTCACGGCATTAGTGAAAGAGGAAAAACATATCGGCGTGTTGCTGCCAAGTTCCGCGGCCGGTGCTATTGTGAATATGGCATTGTTGGCTTTAGGTAAAGTGCCGATTAATCTGAATTACACTTTAAGCGAACAGGCAATGAGTGCGGCGTTGAACAAAGCGGATATTAAGCACGTGATTACATCGGAAAAATTCCTGCAAAAATTAGAAAGCAAAGGATTTAGTTTTAACAATTTATTGCAAGATAAAACGATTTTTGCCGAAGATGTCGGCAAAACTATCGCTAAAAGCGAAAAAATTCGTACATTATTGACCGCACTTTTTATGCCGACAAGTTTGATTCAGGCCCGTTATTTCGGTCATTCCCGCTTGCAGGATACGGCAACGATTTTGTTTAGCAGCGGTAGCGAAGGCGAACCGAAAGGCATTGAATTAACGCATAAAAACCTATTATCCAATATCAAACAAGTGAGTGATTTGCTGAATTTCCGCAAAGATGATGTGGTGTTAAATTCATTACCGATTTTCCATTCCTTCGGTTTCACCGTAACCGTATTAATGCCGCTATGCGAAGGCATTGAAATGGTCAGCGTGGCAGATCCGACCGACGGTGCGGCTATTGGCAAAATGGCAGCCCGGCATAATGTGAGCATTTTATTCGGCACATCCACATTTTTCCGTTTGTATGTGCGTAATAAAAAACTACATCCGTTAATGTTCCAAAGTGTGCGTATGGCAGTAGCCGGAGCGGAAAAACTGAAAGTGGAAGTGAAAGACGAATTTCGTTTGAAATTCGGTATTGAAATTTACGAAGGCTACGGGGCAACGGAGACCGCACCGGTAGCGGCGGTGAATATGCCGAATATTTTAGAGCGGGAAACCTTAAAAGAACTTACCTTCAACAAATTAGGTACGGTGGGTTTGCCCTTGCCTGGTACGGTGATTAAAATCGTGGATCCGAAAACCTTAGCTGAATTGCCGACGGGCGAAGACGGCTTGATCGTCATCGGCGGCGGACAAGTGATGAAAGGCTATCTCAATGATCCGGAAAAAACCGCTGACGTGATTTGTGAAATCGACGGCATTCGTTATTACAAAACCGGCGACAAAGGCCATATCGATAGCGAAGGCTTTATCACCATTGTAGATCGCTATTCCCGCTTTGCCAAAATCGGCGGCGAGATGATCAGTCTGGGAGCGGTGGAAGAAAATATTGCCAAAGTGCTCAATGACGGCAACACCGCATTTATCGCAGTAAACATACCTGATGAGAAAAAAGGTGAAGCCATTGTGCTATTGGTGAAAAGCCAACTAACCGCAGATGAAATCCAACGCCGCTTAAAAGGCTCGGATTTAATCTCGATAATGCAGCCGTCCTATATTTTCCAATTGGATGAACTGCCAACCCTCGCCAGCGGCAAAGCAGATTTCAAAGGTGCGAAAAACCTTGCATTGGAATTGGTAGGGTAAATTGTTAAAAAACAAACCGCACTTTGGATAAAGTGCGGTTTGTTTGTTCTATTTAGATCATTTGTCAGAATTGTTGAAAACTTTTTGCACGAATTCATTTTTTCGCATAAAATATGAACTGTATTTCATTTACTGATATTGCAAGTTTTGTGTGTAGGAAATGGACAATCACTGGAATAATTCCCGTTTTCAGTATTCTCATCATATATACCTTCAACTTGCGAAATCTTTCACTTAGAGAAAAGGAAACTCCATGAAAGAGATTTTGCAACAATTCAAACAAGATTATTTAATCAAATATTGGAATCCGATAATTGCGGTTATCGCTGCCGGATTAATTTCTGCTTATTATTTCGGTGTGACAGGCACTTATTGGGCGGTAACGGGTGAATTTACCCGTTGGGGCGGACACGCCTTACAAGCCCTAGGCGTAAATGTGTCCGACTGGAGCTATTACAAAATAATCGGCATGGACGGCACGATCTTTACCCGTATCGACGGTGTAATGATCTTAGGCATGTTTGCCGGCTGTATTTCGGCTGCACTTTGGGCGAACAATGTAAAATGGCGTAATCAACCCCATAAAAAGCGTATTGTCCAGGCTTTGATTGGCGGGGCATTAGCCGGTTTTGGCGCTCGTTTGGCTATGGGATGTAACCTTGCTTCATTATTTACCGGTATTCCGCAATTTTCCGTTCACGCGTGGTTTTTTACTCTCGCAACGGCTATTGGGACATATTTAGGGGTAAAAATCACCTTGTTACCGATGTTTCGCATCAAATTTGAATTGAAAAAAGGAGCCGCTAAATTACAAGAAACTAATCCTAAACAGGCGACTCACCGTTTTTGGATTGGAATGGTCATATTTACAGCCTACTTTATTGCTTCACTTTATGTCATGCAATTTTCCCTTAAATTAGGCTTTTCCATGTTGTGCGGTTTGGCTTTCGGTTTATTGATTGAACGTGCACAAATTTGTTTTACTTCGGCATTCCGTGATCTCTGGGTTAGTGGTCGTTCTTATATGGCAAAAGCGATTATTTTCGGTATTCTGGCAGGCACAATCGGCGTATTCAGTTATATTGAATTAGGTGTTGCACCGAAAATTATGTGGGCAGGTCCAAATGCCATTATCGGTGGTTTATTATTCGGTTTGGGAATTGTGCTTGCGGGAGGATGTGAAACCGGTTGGATGTATCGTTCAATGGAAGGTCAGGTACACTTTATGTGGGTTGGTGTAGGTAATGTCATCGGTTCAACACTATTGGCTTATATGTGGGATAATCTTGCTCCGGCATTGGCTCTGGATTATGAAAAACTTAATTTATTAAAAGAATTCGGTCCGGTCGGCGGCTTATTCGTCAATTATGGTTTACTTATTCTCTCCCTCATTGCCGTAGTGTGGTGGGAAAAACGTTTCTTAGCAAAAGCGAAAGCAAAAATTGCAGCGGTTCAAGTGAATTTAGCTTAATCAACATTCAATCAACAAATAAGGAAAATATTATGGCTTTTACCGTTATTCAAAAGAAAGACAAAGATCCGAAAGATATTACACCTGATTATACCTTGGACACATTGGGTGAACCTTGTCCGTATCCTGCAATCGTAATGCTTGAAACCATGCCTCAATTAAAAGAAGGTGAAATCCTTGAGTTACTCAGCGATTGTGCACAATCAATTAATAATATCTCGGTGGATACTAAAAACCATGGTTATACCTTGCTCAGCGTTGAACAAGACGGCACTAAATTACGTTATTTGATTCAACGATAATTGATTAAATTTTCTAAAAAATAACCGCACTTCCAATAAAGTGCGGTTAGATTTCATTGAAAAATGATATTGCGTAAATGACGGGATAAACAAAATTGTCCGCGTTGTAAAATCACACCGACCAAAAGCCCGCCGATAAAAAGACCGGATATCATCATAGATTAACCTTAACACTATGTAAAAATTGATATTATTCCAATCAAACCAAATCAAAAATGATAGTTTTATGTTACAAAATTCAGTGCTGCAGGTACAAGTACGTTGTTATCAAAAGCCTGTATCTTAGCCCCAAATACGGTTGATTTTCAACTTTTATTCACAAGTGTTGTGAGTTTAATTTGCTTTTTCTTCATAACGAATAGGCGTATAGTGAACAAAAATACGTCAATAAAGGGGGCTGAAATGGCAAAAACACGCAGAGAATTTATTCAAGCCACAGCTTCCGGGGGCAATTCTACCTATGGCAAATCAGGGCGTGTAGGCGTGCGTTTGGCGGATTTGTTCGAGCCGATGCGTGCCACTGCAATGCACTGCGGAATGACCTATTTACCACCCCTTGCTTTTGAAGGAATCAGCAATTCACAAATTCCGAATTACCAAAAGCAGTTAATTGAGCGACTCATGAAGTAAAAGTGCGGTCAAAAATTTCATTTTTTGAAGGCAGTAAAATAAAGGCAATTTTGAACAAGCAAAGGATAAAATTATGTTACTCGAATCTATTTCTTCTCCACAGGATTTGAAAAAATTATCATTGGCTCAAATGCACATTTTGGCGGATGAAACGCGTACGGCATTGTTGAAAAAAGTATCTGAACACGGCGGGCATATCGGTCCGAACCTTGGTGCGGCGGAATTGATCATCGCCTTGCACTATGTGTTTAATTCCCCGGAAGATAAAATTATTTTTGATGTTTCCCACCAAAGCTATATTCACAAAATGCTTACAGGACGCAAAGATGCCTTCCTTGATCCTGCCAAATATGATGATGTAACGGGTTATACCGACCCAACGGAAAGCGAGCACGATTTCTTCAATATCGGGCATACCTCGACTTCCGTGAGCTTAGCTTCAGGCTTGGCAAAAGGGCGTGATTTGCTGGACGGAAAAGAAAACATTATTGCCGTGATTGGCGATGGTGCGCTTTCAGGCGGTGAAGCCTTTGAAGGCTTGGATTATGCCGCTACACTCGGTTCTAATATGATTATCATCGCCAACGATAACGACCAATCTATTGCGGAAAATCACGGCGGTATTTACGCAGGTTTCCGTGAATTGCGTGAAACCAACGGCGAAAGTCCGAACAATTATTTCAAAGCCATGGGCTTGGATTATCGCTTTGTAAAAGAAGGCAACGACTTAGCCACCTTGATTAGTGTGTTGCAAGAAGTGAAAGACATTGACCACCCGATTGTATTACACGTAGCAACCCAAAAAGGCAAAGGTTATAAATTAGCGGAAGAAAACCGTGAACCTTGGCACTGGAATTTCCCGTTCGATTTAGAAACCGGAGAAGTGAAAATGCAATTCCTGGCGGAAAGCTACACCGGCATTACCGCCGATTATTTAATGCAGACCATTAAAGCGGATCCTTCAGTGGTGGTGATTAATGCAGGTACACCGGGCGGATTTGGCTTTAATCCGGCGTGGCGTGCAGAAGCTGGTTCACAATATGTTGATGTGGGTATTGCGGAAGAACACGCGGTGGCAATGGCATCAGGCGTAGCAAAACGTGGAGGCAAACCTGTGTTTGCGGTGTTCAGCACCTTTATTCAACGCACTTACGACCAACTGGTGCAAGACCTTTGCGTGAATAACAACAGCGCAGTAATTTTGAATTATTCCGCTTCCGTGTATGGTTTTAACGATGTCACGCACTTAGGCTTTTTCGATATTCCGATGTTATCCAACATTCCGAATTTGGTTTATCTCGCCCCGACCAACAAAGAAGAACACCTTGCGATGCTTGATTGGGCAGTGAAACAAAACAGTCACCCTGTTGTGATTCGTGTGCCTGTGGGGGAATTGGTTTCCTCCGGCAAGGCAGATACCACTGATTACAGTCAATTGAACAAATTTGACATTACTCGCCAAGGTAAAGTGGTTGCAATTTTAGGCTTAGGCAATTTCTTCCGGTTAGCCAATGAAGTGGCGGACGAACTGGCAAAATTAGGCATTCAAGCCACTGTTATCAATCCGAAATTTATCACGGGGTTAGATGAAACCTTGTTGAAAAATCTCGAAAGGGATCACCAAGTGGTTGTCACTCTTGAAGACGGTGTAATTGAAGGCGGATTCGGACAAAAAGTGGCGGCTTTTTTCGGTACATCCGCAGTGAAAGTGAAAAACTACGGTATCGCCAAAGCCTTCCACGACAGATATGATGCAGCTGAATTATTAAAAGAAAACGGCACCGGCACCGCACAAATTGTGGCGGATATTCAAGGCTTTTTAAAATAAGCGGATTTTCAACCGCACTTTGCAAAAAGTGCGGTGATTTTCCGATGATTTTGAAGAGCACGAGGAATAAATATGAAAATTATTGTATTTAAATCTCACTTCTGATGATATAGCAGGATACGAGGCAATCATTGATGTAGTCAGTGCTTGGACACCAGAAACATTTGCTGTCCATAATAATACTGTTGCACATATTACCAACTTTTAATGCTTGAGATTTTCCTTAAACAGAGTATAATTCCACCGTTTTTTGACGAAAATAAACCGCACTTTAATTTAAACTTACGAAAAAGTGATCGACAGTGCGTATTCTTATTTGACGAACGCAGGATTTATCGTTAAAATTGCGTTCCTTATTTCCATAGTAACTCTTGTTTGAATACAAACAAATTAGATTAGGTAGATTAGAATGAAACGTACATTTCAACCATCTGTATTAAAACGTAGCCGTACTCACGGTTTTCGTGCTCGTATGGCAACTAAAAACGGCCGTCAGGTTTTAGCTCGTCGTCGTGCTAAAGGTCGTAAAAGTTTAAGTGCTTAATTAATTACACCATTCTCCGTGTGGTTAAGCTAAACTTTGCAAGGGGGTCACGTTTGTTGACCCCTGATCAATTCAAATTCGTCTTTCAAGAGCCGCTGCGTGCCAGCACGCCCGAAATAACAATCCTTTCCCGTCCTAACAATCTTGATATTCCTCGTCTGGGTCTAACTGTTGCAAAAAAAAATCTGAAGAGAGCACACGAACGTAATCGCGTTAAACGTTTATGCCGTGAAAGTTTTCGCTTGTTGCAACACGAACTTCCCACCAATGATTTTGTGATTGTGGCGAAAAAAGGTATTGATAAACTTGATAACGAAACGTTTTACAGTATATTGGACAAGCTATGGCGTCGTCATATTCGTTTGGTTCGAAAATCCTTATCAGATTAATTCGGCTCTATCAACTTGTGCTGAGTCCTTTGCTTGGCCCTCACTGCCGTTTTAATCCTACTTGTTCACAATATGGTATTGAAGCATTAAAAACGCACGGTGCGTTAAAAGGCAGTTGGCTAACGGTCAAACGTATATTAAAATGTCATCCTTTAAACCCCGGTGGCGACGATCCTGTTCCGCCGAAAAATACGAATAACAATTAACTAACAACAAAGAGAACAACAAAATGGATTCAAGACGCAGTTTATTAGTCATTGCTTTATTTCTCGTTTCCTTTCTTGTGTATTTGCAATGGCAAGCGGATTATCATACGCCGAAGCCGGAAGTAGCCGCACAAACACAAGGACTTTCCCAATCTTCCGACACGCCGGCAAGTTCATCTGCCGCATTAACCGCTGTGGACGGACAAACCAAAGGTCGTGTAGTGACACTGGAAAATGATGTACTTCGTTTGAAAATTGATACTTTAGGCGGTGATGTCGTTGAGTCTGAATTATTAAAATATGATGCGGAACTTAATTCCAATACGCCGTTTGTTTTATTAAAAGAGCAGGCGAATCATGTTTATGTTGCACAAAGCGGTTTGATCGGTAAAGACGGTATCGATAGCAGAGCCGGCCGTGCCAACTATCAAATAGATGGCGACAGCTTTAAATTAGCCGACGGTCAAAACGAATTGGTCGTGCCGTTTACCGTTGAACAAAACGGTGTGATTTATCGTAAAGTATTCACCTTAAAACGCGATAGTTACGATGTCGGCGTCAATTTTGAAATTCAAAACCAAACTGATAATGCTATTGAAGTGCAGCCCTACGGTCAGTTAAAACATACTTTAGTGGAAAGTTCCGGTAATATGGCTATGCCGACTTATACCGGCGGTGCTTATTCTTCCGCAGAAACCAACTATAAAAAATACAGCTTTGAAGATATGAAAAAAGCGGATCTTTCCATTGATACCAAAGCAGGTTGGGCTGCGGTGTTACAACATTATTTTGTGTCTGCCTGGATCCCGAATCAGGATGCGGATAACCAACTTTATACTAATACAGCGAACGGTTTAGGTTTTATCGGTTATCGCGGTCCGGTAGCGACTATTCCGGCGGGTAGCACACAAACTATTACCAGTTCTTTATGGACAGGCCCTAAATTACAAAACCAAATGGAAAAAGCGGCCAATAACTTAGATTTAACCGTAGATTATGGTTGGGCGTGGTTTATTGCAAAACCGTTGTTCTGGTTATTAACTTTCATTCAAGGCATCGTACAAAACTGGGGCTTGGCGATTATCGGCATAACTTTAGTGGTAAAAGCGATTTTATATCCGCTCACCAAAGCACAATATACTTCCATGGCGAAAATGCGTATGTTACAACCGAAAATGCAGGAAATGCGTGAACGTTTCGGTGACGACCGTCAAAAAATGAGCCAGGAAATGATGAAATTGTATAAAGAAGAAAAAGTAAACCCGTTAGGCGGTTGTTTACCAATCTTATTACAAATGCCGATTTTCATCGCATTATATTGGACTTTTATGGAAGCGGTGGAATTACGCCACGCACCGTTCTTTGGTTGGATTCAAGACTTATCGGCACAAGACCCGTATTACATCTTGCCAATTTTAATGGGGGCTTCCATGTTCTTGTTGCAAAAAATGTCACCGACCCCGGTCGCTGACCCAATGCAGCAAAAAATCATGAATTTTATGCCATTGATGTTTATGTTCTTCTTCTTATGGTTCCCGGCAGGTCTGGTATTATATTGGTTAGTATCGAACTTAATTACGATCGTCCAACAACAATTAATTTATCGCGGATTAGAGAAAAAAGGATTACATTCCCGTAAGAAATAATTCCGATTCATTAACTGAAACAAGGGCATCGAAAGATGCCTTTTTTATCTGTAATTTTATTTTTATCTATAAGGAAAGCAATATGGTTTTATCATTAAATAATCGTGTATTTGCGTTATTAAACAACACTGAAGTCGGTGAAGCCGGCACAGAAACAGTATTTCGTTATTTTCAACAAGACGATGTTATTTGGGGCGAGTATGCCGGCGGTAATATTAAAAAAGGTTTGCTAATCGGCAAATTCATTGAACCGACCCGCATTCGAATTACCTATCAACATCTTAACCGGCAAATGGAAAACCGTATCGGTCAATGTATTAGTGAAGTGGAAGTGTTGCCGTCAGGTAAAATTCGCTTGCATGAAGCCTGGCAATGGCTGGACGGTCGCCGCGAATCCGGTGAATCTGTGATTGAAGAAATTTAATTAAAATTAACCGCTCTTTTCTCAAAAGTGCGGTTGAAAAATAGATTTTTTGTGTGTCGGGAACGCGTTAAAATAGCACAAATCAACAAAATATTATCCGAGAGAGCTTATGTTCGATTCAAAAGAAAGTTTTGCAGTAAAAGAAACTATCGTTGCTCAAGCTACACCAATCGGTCGTGGCGGGGTGGGCATTTTACGGATTTCCGGCCCTTTGGCTGCAACCGTGGCAGAACAGGTAGTGGGCAAAACCTTAAAACCCCGTTTAGCCAATTATCTGCCTTTCAAAGATAGCGATGGCACGGTGTTGGATCAAGGCATTGCATTATTTTTCCAATCGCCGAATTCTTTCACTGGTGAAGATGTTTTGGAGTTGCAAGGCCACGGCGGACAAGTGGTGTTGGATTTGTTGCTTAAACGGATTTTGCAGGTGGACGGCGTGCGTTTAGCTCGCCCGGGCGAATTTTCCGAACAAGCGTTCCTAAACGATAAATTGGATTTAGCTCAAGCCGAAGCCATTGCGGATTTAATTGATGCCAGTTCCGAACAAGCGGCTCGTTCTGCTTTGAGATTGTTGCAGGGTGAATTTTCTAATAAAGTAAATCAGTTGGTGGATCAAGTGATTTACCTGCGTACCTATGTGGAAGCCGCTATTGATTTCCCTGATGAGGAAATTGATTTTCTGGCAGACGGTAAAATCGAAGGGCATTTGAATGATATTATCAGTCAATTAGATCGCGTTCGTCAGGAAGCTAAGCAAGGTTCTATTTTGCGTGAAGGGATGAAAGTGGTAATTGCAGGCCGTCCGAATGCGGGTAAATCCAGCTTGCTGAATGCGTTGGCAGGTCGCGAAGCCGCGATTGTGACGGATATTGCGGGCACAACCCGTGATGTGCTGCGTGAACACATTCATATTGACGGTATGCCGTTGCATATTATTGATACGGCAGGTTTGCGTGAAGCTACCGACGAGGTAGAGCGTATCGGTATTAATCGTGCGTGGAATGAAATTGAGCAAGCGGATCGTATTTTATTAATGCTTGACAGTACCGAAGCGGATAATCAAGATCTCAATAAAGTGCGGTCGGAATTTCTGCAAAAATTACCGCACAATATGCCAGTGACCATTATTCGCAATAAAGCAGACCTTAGCGGTGAAACGGAAAGCATCAGCGAAAAAGACGGCTACACGATTATCAGTTTATCTGCCAAAACCCAAGAAGGCGTACAGCTTTTGCGAGAGCATTTAAAACAATCTATGGGTTTTGAAACCGGCAGCGAAGGTGGATTCTTGGCTCGCCGCCGCCATTTACAGGCGTTGGAACACGCCGCCGCACATTTGCATAACGGTTATATCCAACTCACCCAATTTCACGCAGGCGAATTGCTTGCGGAAGAATTGCGAATGGTACAAAATCAACTCAGTGAAATCACCGGACAATTTACTTCCGATGATTTATTAAGCAATATTTTTAGTTCGTTTTGTATCGGAAAATAGAGCGAGTATGCAACGCAACATATTGATTTGTTAAGATAAATTTTCTTTGCAGGATTTCTACCAATAAATCAATTACGAGTTTTACGCGTGCCGGTATGATGGTTTGTTGCGGGCGATAAGCATATACCGGTCATTGCAGCTTAGGAATGTCGGGCAATAATTTCGCTTGCCTTGCTGCAAATAAGATTACATAGGTAACACTGGAAAATTACACCCGCATACATAAATATTTAATTTCTAAGAACTCTTCCAAACCATAACGAGATCCTTCCCGGCCTAAGCCCGATTGTTTCACGCCGCCGAACGGAGCCATTTCGTTGGATACAACACCTTCGTTAATGCCGACTAACCCCACTTCAAGCTGTTCTGAAATTCGCCAAATACGGCTGATGTCTTGAGTGTATAAATAAGCTGCCAGACCAAATTCGCTGTCGTTTGCAAGTGTGATGCCTTGTTCTTCCGTGTCAAAAGAAATTAACGGGGCGAGCGGGGCAAAGGTTTCTTCGTGGCAAACAAGCATATCTTGAGTGACATTTTCTAAAATTGTCGGTTCAAAGAATGTGCCGCCTAATGCGTGTCGATGTCCGCCCACGGTGATTTTTGCCCCAAGGCTTACTGCATCATTAATATGTTTTTCCATTTTTTGCACCGCACTTTCGGTGATTAACGGACCAATAACAGATTGTGGATTGGTATAATCGCCCACCACAAATTGCCGTACTTTAGCCGCGAGTTTATCAGCAAACTCACGATATACACCGGATTGCACGTAAATGCGATTGGTACACACACAAGTTTGCCCGGAATTACGATATTTAGACGCGATCACTTCATCGACCGCATTATCCAAATCAGCATCATTGAAAATCAGGGTAGGGGCATTACCGCCTAATTCCAACGCCAGTTTTTTCACAGTATCGGCGGATTGTGCCATTAAAATTTTACCTACACGGGTTGAACCGGTGAATGTAATTTTTTGTACATCGTTGCTTTGCGTGAGTGCAAGTCCCACTTCTGCGGCTTGCATTGACGGCACTACATTAAAGATACCTTTAGGTAAGCCGGCCTGATCTGCCAAAGCCGCCAATGCCAGAGCCGAAAGCGGGGTTTCCGGTGCGGGTTTGATCACAATAGCACAGCCGGAAGCCAATGCGGGAGCAGCTTTGCGGGTAATCATCGCATTTGGAAAATTCCACGGGGTAATCGCCCCCACGACACCGATAGGCTGTTTGATTATGAGCAATCGACGATGTGGTTTATCTTGCGGAATAATATCGCCGTAAGCACGTTTGGCTTCTTCCGCAAACCATTCGATAAAACTGGCACCATAAGCAATTTCACCGCGACTTTCCGCCAGCGGTTTACCTTGTTCCAAACTGAGTAATTGAGCCAGTTGTTCTTGGTTTGCTAAAATTAACTCATACCATTTTTTTAGAATGATTGATCGTGCCTTTGCGGTTAATTGTTTCCATTGTTGCTGAGCAATTTTGGCCGCTTGAATGGCGATTTCCGTATCGTCTGCACTGCAATCTGCCACGGCACAAATCACCTTACCGTTAGCCGGGTTGATAACATCAAAAGTGCGGTCATTTTTAGCAGAAATAAATTCACCGTTAATATAGGCTTGTGTATGTAATAGGGAGAATTCTGTCAGTATACTCATCGTTGCCCTTCTTTTCGATTTTTTAAATGTAAAAAAGCCCTGAATCATCAGGGCGTTATTTCAATTAAAGATTATTTAAACGCAATTGTAACCATTGTTGTTCGACCGGTGTTGCTTTGACCAGAGCCTGTTCATAACTGGCTTTAGCCGCGGCATTATCGCCTTTGGTAAATTGAATATCACCGGTTAAAATAGACTTTTGATTATCCCAACTGCTGTTTTTTACCAATTTAAGACTATCCAGTGCGGCATCGTATTGTTTTTGCTGATATTGTACGGAAGCCAAACGCAAAGCACTCACTGAAAGTAACACATCATCCTGTGCTTGAGCAGTTGCTTGTTTTAGCGCATTTTCCGCAGTAGCAAAATCTTTTGTTGCCACAGCATCTTTGGCTTGATCTAATAAGGCAAACACAGCATAAGTGGTTTTATCGTTATTTTTCACAAATTCTGCCAAGCGGCTGTCACGTTGCGTGGCATCTTGAATCATCACGATTTGCTCGTATTCCGATGATGCTTTATGTGTTTGCGTAACTTGGTAACCTTGCCAATAATGCCAGCCCCAAGCACCTCCGAAGCCTAACACTAAAGCTGCGATAATCACTTTATAGTTTTCGTGCCACCAACTTTTAATGTCTTCAATCTCTTGTTCTTCTTCTGCTGTATAAGCCATTTTTTTCTCCTGTTAAATATTCTGTTCAAGATAAGCGGCAACATCAGCAACCGATAAGGAAACTTGTTCTGCACCGCTCAATAAGTCTTTAACGACAACTTGATTTTCTTGAGCTTCCGTTTCGCCGATCACTAAAGCGAATTTTGCCCCGCTTTTGTCAGCACGTTTAAATTGTTTCTTGAATGTACCGCCGCTGCAATGTGTCATTATGCGTAAGTGCGGTAATTCTGAACGGAGTTTTTCCGCTAATTGGAATGCCGGAATGGTTGTACCTTCACCGGTATAGACAATATAGATATCGACAGGTTTCACTAATTCGATGTTTTTATTGACTTCTTGCACCAATAATACCAAACGTTCTAAACCCATTGCAAAGCCTACACCACTGGTTGCGTGTCCGCCTAATTGTTCCACTAAACCATCGTAACGACCGCCGCCGCACACCGTCCCCTGTGCACCTAATGCCGATGTCACCCATTCAAACACGGTTTTGTTATAGTAATCCAAACCGCGTACTAATTTTTGGTTGATTTCATATTTAATACCGACGGCATCAAGCAAACCGCAGAGTTTGGCAAAATGCTCACGGGATTCGTCATCTAAGTAATCGTGCAGTTTCGGCGCATTATTTAAGACAGCTTGTGCCGCTTTATTTTTACTGTCTAAAATGCGAAGGGGATTCGTCACCAAACGGCGTTTGCAGTCTTCGTCTTGATTGATTACATCAAGGTGATTTTGTAGAAAATTCACTAAGGATTGACGGTAATTTTTGCGCGCTTCCAAAGAACCGATAGAGTTTAATTGCAAAGTCACGTGTTCGAAAATGCCGAGATCTTTCCATAAACGAGCCGTCAGCATAATCAATTCTGCATCAATTTCCGCATTCGGGATACCGAAAATTTCCACACCTACTTGGTGGAATTGGCGATAGCGGCCTTTTTGCGGACGTTCGTAACGGAACATCGGACCCATATACCATAAACGCTGTTCTTGGTTATACAGCAAACCGTGTTCGATACCGGCACGCACACAACCTGCCGTACCTTCCGGACGTAAGGTTAAACTTTCTTTATCGCGATCTTCAAAGGTGAACATTTCTTTGCTCACCACATCGGTTTCATCACCGATAGCACGGGCAAAGAGTGGGGTATTTTCCACTATCGGCATACGGATTTCCGCATAACCATAACCTGCCAAAACTGACCGCACTTTATTTTCCACCCACTGCCACAACGGGGTTTCCGTCGGCAGGCAATCATTCATACCACGAATTGCTTGAATTGTTTTTGCCACTGTTTATCCTTTTATTAATTCTTAAATAATTCGATTTGCCGGATCCTGCATTGCGATTTTAGCACGAATTTTTGCTTCCAGCTGGTCAATAATTTGTTCATTATCGAACCGCTCTTTTTGGCGTTCGCCGTCTAAATAATAACCGCTTTTCTTATTGCCACCGGTTACGCCTAAATCGGATACCAAGGCTTCACCAGGGCCGTTCACCACACAGCCGATAATAGATACGTCCATTGGTGTGATAATATCTTCCAAACGCTGTTCTAAGGCATTGACTGTACCGATGACATCAAATTCCTGACGGGAACAGGTCGGGCAGGCGATAAAGTTAATGCCGCGGGAACGAATACGCAAGGATTTCAGAATATCAAAGCCGACTTTGATTTCTTCCACAGGATCGGCGGCTAATGATACTCGCAAGGTATCACCGATGCCTTCAGATAAAAGCATTCCCAAACCAACCGCACTTTTCACCGCACCGGCTCGAGCACCGCCCGCTTCCGTAATACCTAGGTGCAATGGCTGTTTAATGGCTTTTGCCAATAAACGATAAGATTCTACCGCTAAAAAAACATCCGATGCCTTCACGCTCACTTTAAATTGATCGAAGTTGAAACGATCTAAAATTTCTACGTGGCGTAAGGCGGATTCTAGTAAAGCCTGCGGTGTCGGTTCACCGTATTTTTCCTGAATATCCTTTTCCAAAGAACCGGCATTGATCCCGATTCGGATAGGAATATTTTTATCTTTGGCACAATCTACCACCGCACGAATACGGTCTTCACGGCCAATATTGCCCGGGTTGATACGCAGACAATCTACACCGTATTCCGCCACTTTTAAGGCGATACGATAGTCGAAGTGAATGTCGGCTACTAATGGCACGCCGGCTTGTTGTTTAATCAGCTTAAAGGCTTCTGCGGCTTCCATTGTGGGGACGGAAACACGAATTATGTCCGCCCCGACACGTTCTAAGGCTTTAATTTGTGCCACCGTGGCTTCCACATCGGTAGTGCGGGTGTTAGTCATTGATTGTACCGCAATAGGGGCGTCACCACCGATAGGCACATTGCCCACATAGATTTTGGTGGATTCACGACGTTTGATTTTTGGTAATTCTAACATTATTCTGCCCTAATCTAATTATTGCGGTAATTTAAATTTTTTCACTTTACCGTCAACTTTTAATGGGAAATCATTGCCTTGATAAGTGATTTTCACATTGCCCGGAGCACCGATAATCAAGGAATATGGCGAACCTTCATTAAAGGTCAATATTTCGCCCTGACGATATTCTTTTTGGGCTAAAACTTTACTATTGGCATCTTTCACACTGATCCAACAGCTCGAACCGGTGACCTCAATACGCAAGTCCGCGGATTCTGCAGCGTTTGTTGTGTTTGTTTCACTATTTTCGGTTTCATTATTTTCAGTCTTAGTTGCTGGAATCACAGGTGTTTCAACAGGTTGTGTTGTCGCTTCAACTGATGAAACGGTTATCGGTTCCGCCTGTACCGCAGTTTGTTCCGGAATGGCAGCACCGGATACTGTCGGTTGAATTTCAGTATTTGTACTGTTATTATTTTCTACCACGGTTAAAGCAGGTGTCATCTCCGTGCTATTTGCATTTTCTACCGATTTTACCTCAATGACATTGGTCGCGACATAATTTTCGACTAAATTATCCCGCTCTGCATTGGATTGCTGATAATTCTCCCACCACCAAAGCACGGTCATTGCAATGGCAACTAATATAATTAACCATGTTAACCAACTTACCCAGCGATTATGGGAAGAATAACTGTTTACTGCCTTTTTAGCACGAGCGTTTTTGCCAAGATCATTTTTTTGCGTTTCGCCGAAATTTAATCCTGAGTCGGAGATTAAATTTTCCGGTAAACGTAAGAATTTCAAATAGCTACGAATATAGCCACGCATAAAGGCAGGCGGCGTATTAGGATCAACAAATTGGTTGTTTTCAAGTTTGGTTAGGATTGACGGACGCAAATTAATTTTTGCCGCTACATCATCCATAGTTAAATTCAAGGCTTCGCGAGCTTGGCGTAATTGTGCACCAAGTGTTAGTGCACTTTCTGTTGCAGTGGTATTTTCAGTCATATTTTAAAAACGTTATTTTAGCTAAACTTAAAACGCAAAGTTTAAATTTCCTATAGCCGTTTTGCAACTGTTATTGTTTAGAATGATGGATTTAGTGTTATTTTTGTGTTGTTGCGACCGTTTTTTTCAATTTTTCGGCACGTGCGGAATCCACTTTAGTTAACTCTGCCAAATTCTGTTCATAAAGTGCGGTATTTTTTGCGGATAATGCACAGATTGCAAAGTTTTCTAAAGTGTCCGCTTGACGATAATAATTCGGTGCTTTCAATGCCCGTTGGAATTGCGCGTAAGATTGCTCGAATTTACCTTGAGAGCATAAAAAGGTACCGTAATTATTGTAAGTATCCCCCTGTGTATTATCTAATTTAATGGCGGTTTGATATGCTTGTTCTGCTTTTTCTACATCGCCGCGGGCTTGGTAATAATAAGCCAAACCGGAATGAACCAAATAATAATTCGGTGCATGGGCGAGTGCTTTATCCAAGTTTAACTTGGCTTGTGCTGTGTCACCCTGATAGAGATAACTAATGCCTAACTCAACGCGGGCTTTTGCTGCTGCTTGTTTTTTTAAATCTTCCGGTGATAAGGTTTTAGACACACAGGCCGATAACAATATTACACTAAGTGCGGTCAAAATTTGTTGAGTTTTCATTATGTTATCCTTTAAATTGATTATTGCATTTTGATATCAATATGTTGTCCGAATTGACGCTTTTGTGCGGTACGTTTTGTTCGGTCAATTACATCGCCCGCCAACTGTCCGCAAGCGGCATCAATATCGTCTCCGCGGGTTTTCCGCACAATTACCGTAAAGCCATATTCCATTAAAGTTTTCTGGAAGCGATCAGTGCGGCTGTTGGAACTTTTTGCATAAGGGGCTTCCGGGAACGGATTCCACGGGATCAGGTTGATTTTACAAGGGGTATTTTTCAACACTTGAGCCAACTGATGTGCGTGTTCCACGCTGTCATTCACGTGATCCAACATCACATATTCAATGGTCACCTTGCCGTGATTGGCGTTGGATACGGATAAATAACGGTTCACTGAATCAATCAACATTTTGATATTGTATTTTTTATTGAGCGGTACGATTTCATCACGCAATTCATCGTTTGGCGCGTGCAATGAAATGGCTAATGCTACATCAATTTTCTCCCGCAGGTTATCCAATGCAGGCACCACGCCGGAAGTGGAAAGGGTTACGCGGCGTTTGGATAAACCGTAAGCAAAATCATCCAGCATAATTTCCATTGCTGGAACGACATTTGCTACATTGAGCAACGGTTCGCCCATTCCCATCATAACCACGTTGGTAATCGGGCGGATGCCGGTTACACCGAAATTGCCGATAATTTTAGAGGCACGCCACACTTGACCGATAATTTCCGATACACTTAAATTGCGGTTAAAACCTTGTTGAGCCGTAGAGCAGAAGGTGCAAGCCAAAGCACAGCCTACTTGCGATGACACACATAAGGTTGCTCGATCCGGTTCCGGAATATACACGGTTTCCACTTGCTGATCGCCCACCTGCATTGCCCATTTTATCGTACCGTCGTTGGAACGTTGTTCCACCGCCACTTCAGGAGCTTTGATCTCCGCCACGGCTTTAAGTTTTTCCCGTAGTTTTTTATTGATATTGGTCATATTGTCGAAATTATCTTCGCCAAAATGATAAATCCATTTCACTAACTGATCCGCACGAAACGGTTTTTCGCCCAATTCGGTAAAAAATTCACGCATCTGCTGACGGGTTAAATTCATTAAATTGATTTTGTTTGTTGCTGTTTCAACTGTTTGAGTTTGTTCTAACATTTATGATGCCTCGTTATTACACATTGCGGCAGAATTACCGTACTAAAATTGAGCGTGGATTGTACTGGTTTCGGGCTCATTAATCTAGCAATTTTATGATGAGATTAAAAACAAAATCAAAAAGCACCGCACTTTTTTGTGATCCTGCTCCCAAAAATGGAAAAAAGTGCGGTGCTTTTTTATAATTAATCGGTATTATGTAGCAAAGGCATAAAACAAGTAACGTGACAGTTGAGATGGTATCTACACCTACGATTCATTGAAAAAAGCCATAATCAACTCCCGAAGCCATAAAATACCGCTATCCCGCGTTTTGTGTTCCTGCCAGAGCATTAAATATTCAATTTGGGGTAAGGCAAGCGGTGGGGCAAATTGCACTAAATCGGGGTAATGGGGCAATTTGTCCGCAAGGCGTGCCGATATTGTCAGCATTAAGTCCGTGCCGGTCAACATATCCAAAGACGCATTCCAATGGGGCATTGTAACGGTTTTATTTAAACTAAACCCTTGAGAAAACAAGGCTTTTTCCATTTCTTCATTCGCTTGTGGTCGCAAGGATAAGGCGATATGGGGCAGTGCTGCCCAGGTTGCCAAATCCACCTGTTCATAGCCGTTTTTCTTGTCGCTAACACAAACGAACTGTTCATCAAATAAATGGCTGACCGAAATACCTTCCGGCAAGTGGGAAAATACCCCGAACGCCAAATCAATTTCACTATTCGCCAATTTTTCCAACAGGCTTTCACGGCTTGGCGGTTGGCTGATAATCAGACGAACCCGTGGGGCGATCTGCCTTAATTTCGCGGTAATCATCGGTAAAATTACGCTGCTGGCATAATCGGACATTGCAAGGCGGAAAGTGTGTTCATAGGTTTGAGGATTAAACTCACTTCCCCCAAGCAGACAGTTTAATTCATCCAGCACAGCTGCCAATGGCGTTTGTAAATTTTGAGCGGTGGCGGTTAATGCCATATTATTGCCTGCCCGCATCAGTAAAGGATCATTAAAAAATGTGCGTAATTTATCAAGGGCGTGGCTGATCGCCGGCTGGCTTTTATGCAACATTTCGGCAGTTTTGCTGATATGTTTTTCGCGTAATAGCACGTGGAGCGTTAAAAGTAAATTTAAATCAAGTTGGCGCAGTTTATTCATTTTACGAATAGAGATTATAAAAACAAAGAATTAGTATTATTTTAATGAATAAATTAGCATAATGCCATTCTAATTCATTACGCAGGAGTCAATGATGTTTCAATATAGTTTAATTCTTGTCCTACTGATCGGTATGGTTATGCCGATTCAAGCACCGATCAACGCCGTGCTAGGCAAATCCTTGGGGCATCCCTTATGGGCGACAATAGTGTCATTGAGTGTCAGTATTTTATTGGTATTGCCATTATTACTGCTATTTAAGGCTCCATCGCCGAATTTAAGCGGGCTGGGTAGTTTGCCTTGGTGGGCGTGGTTTGGTGGATTAAGTGGCGCAGTGTTTGTTGGGGCAGCAGTGGTACTTGCCCCGAAAATCGGCATTGCCCAGTTTACCGTGTTGATAATCTTAGGGCAGGCAATAATGGCGTTACTGCTCGATCATTTCGGCTTGTTCGCTTTAGCTCAAAAGCCAATCAATCTAATGAAAATTCTAGGCATTGCCCTAATGGTTGGCGGCGTGTGGATGGTGCAAATGGGGAATAAAGCCGCATAAATTGAAAAGTGCGGTCGGATTTTCGTGAATTTTGAGATTTTACGGCAAAAACGACCGCACTTTTTTCTATTTCATCTTTATTCGCTCAAACGGATTTTTTCATCGAATCTTACCGCCCATTCGTTCTTGCTGTCTCTATAAGCAAATCCCATAGCTATTGAAAATCAACGGAAAATGGACTATCGTGAGCAAAATTTTCTACGCACATTATTAAATCAATTCCAAAGGCGGCGTGAACCGCCTTTTAGCATATAAGGACAGAAAAAATGGCAATCCAACCTGTTGCATTAGAAAAATTTTATCGTTTAATCAATCACGGACCGACCACAATGATTTCGGCAAAGCATAATGGCATTGAAAATGTGATGTCTGCATCTTGGGTCTGTGCCTTGGATTATCAACCCACCGCTAAATTAACCATTGTGGTGGATAAAGGGGCATATACCCGCGGCTTAATTGAACAAAGCGGCTATTTTGCCGTGCAGTTGCCTACCGTACAACAAGCGGAATTGGTGCTGGATATGGGGGAAAGCCGCAAAGATGTGCCGAATAAATTAGATAGAGTAGAACTGTTTTATCAACAGGGTTTCGATGTGCCATTAGTAAAAAATTGTGCCGCTTGGATCATTTGTAAAGTGATTCCTGAGCCGGAAAACCATCAAAAGCACGATTTATTTATCGGCGAAGTCTTGGCTGCGTGGGCGGATGATCGTATTTTCCGTAATGGGTATTGGCATTTTGATGACGCTCCCGATGAATTAAAAACCGTGCATTATGTTGCCGGCGGACAATTTTATATGATCGGTAAAGGGTTTAATTTAAAACGCGGACCAAATGTTGGCGAATAGCCCTAAATAGCGATCTGCATTTTCCGCAGCATTGCGTTTACCGCTTCTTTGGTTTTGAACCCCGCTGAGTTTCGCCTGTTTTGATGTAATGAAAAATTTGCGGTGTAATAGACAAAATAGTTGCTATAAAGTGGGTTAAAGCCTTATAGTATAAGGCTTTAACCCCTATTTTTGAAAATGAATAAAAAACTTGTCTTT
>NZ_SLYB01000018.1 GCF_004340985.1 Cricetibacter osteomyelitidis | reverse complement strand
AGTTTTTTATTCATTTTCAAAAATAGGGGTTAAAGCCTTATACTATAAGGCTTTAACCCACTTTATAGCAACTATTTTGTCTATTACACCAATTAAGTGCGGTTGAAAAATAAAAAATTTTGACCGCACTTTATATTTTTCGAATGATAAAAAAGAAAACCCGATATCCAAATATAGATATCGGGGGAGGTCTTAAATATTAAGAATTTGAAAAGACATCTGCAAAATGCAGTGCACTAGCATTATCTAAGACCGAGCTTTTGCTGAATAGTTCATAAAAATTAATAAATTTTTAAGATTTGTATGATTACTGATTTAACTTGTTCCAATAAGCTGTAATTTGTTCGCGAATACCGTTTTCGTCTAATTTTAAATCAGCCAAAATTTCTTGCTGTGTGCCTTGCGGAATAAAGAAATCCGGTAAACCTAATTGTAATAGCGGTACTTGAACACATTCTGCATTTAAAGTTTCAGCTACCAAACTGCCAGCCCCGCCTTGAATCGCGTTCTCTTCCAGCGTGACTAACAATTTATGCGTTTGAGCCAAGGCTAATACACGTGCTTTATCAAGTGGTTTCACAAAACGCATATCTACTACTGTGGCGTTTAAATCTCTCGCCACTTTTACCGCACTTGGCAACAAAGTACCAAAGTTCAGAATCGCGATAGTTTCACCTTGACAAACTAACTTAGATTGTCCCAATGGAATTGCTTCCAGCGGCGTTAATTCCATACCAATCGCATTACCGCGAGGATAACGTACCGCCGCGGGTTTATTTGATTGATAACCAGTATAGAGTAGTTGACGACATTCATTTCCATCACTTGGTGTCATAACGATTAAATTCGGAATGCAGCGTAAGAAACTAATATCAAATGCACCTTGATGAGTTTGTCCGTCCGCACCGACAACTCCGGCACGATCAATCGCGAATAATACCGGTAAATCCTGAATGGCTACATCATGGATCACTTGATCATAAGCCCGTTGCAGGAAAGTGGAATAAATCGCTACCACCGGTTTATAACCACCGATTGCCAAGCCGGAGGCAAGTGTTACCGCATGCTGTTCAGCAATGGCTACATCAAAATATTGTTGAGGAAAACGTGTAGAAAATTCTACCATACCGGAACCTTCCCGCATGGCCGGTGTGATTCCTACTAATTTTTCATCTCTTTCAGCCATTTCACACAGCCAGTCTCCAAAAATCTTGGAATAAGAGGGTAATTCTGCACAAGATTTTGGCAATTCACCGCTGAGCGGATCAAATTTAGGTACGCCATGGAACCCGATAGGGTCGTTTTCCGCCGGTGCATACCCTTTACCTTTTTTGGTTTTTATATGTAAAAATTGCGGTCCTTTGAGTTCTCGCATATTACTCAACGTATTGATTAATTCATCAATATTATGACCGTCAATAGGTCCGATATAATTAAACCCTAATTCTTCGAACAGCGTACTGTTCGGTGAAACTAAACCTTTAATATGTTCTTCGGTTTTTTTCATAAAATTTTTAATCGGTTTCACATTAGACAGAATTTTTTTACTGCCGTCACGCACAGTGGAATAAAATGAACCGGAAAAAATTCTGGCAAGATGATTGTTTAATGCCCCTACATTTTCGGAAATAGACATTTCATTATCATTTAAAATCACAAGCATATCAGTATGTACCGCACCGGCATGATTCATCGCTTCAAATGCCATACCTGCGGTGATTGCACCGTCGCCAATTACACAGACCGTTTTACGTCCGGCATTTTCTTTTTCTGCCGCAATAGCAATTCCTAATCCTGCACTAATAGAAGTGGAAGAGTGTCCGACACTTAATACATCAAATTCACTTTCCTCACGCCATGGGAACGGGTGTAAACCGTCTTTTTGACGAATCGTCGGCATTTGCTCACGGCGACCGGTTAAAATTTTATGCGGATAGGCTTGATGCCCGACATCCCAAATTAGCTGATCGAACGGTGTTTTGAATACATAATGCAATGCAACGGTTAATTCCACTGCACCTAATCCAGAGGCTAAATGGCCGCTACTTTGACTTACTGAGTCTAACAGGTAACCGCGTAATTCTTCGCATACTTGCGTTAATTGATCTTTATTTAACAACCGTAAATCATCCGGTGAATTGATCAGGGAGAGTAAAGGGTATTTGTTTTGCATAGTCTTATGATCTAATGTAAGTGATCTAATTTTTTCTTTCGATAATAAATTTAGCCAACGCTTTTAATGCCGTTGTATCAAAAGGAATATTATTTAATGCATCCAATGCTTCGTCATATAATTGTTTTGCTTTATCTTTTGCACCATCTAAGCCAAGTAATTTGGGGTAAGTGCTTTTATCTGCATTTAAATCGGCACCGACTGTTTTACCGATAATCGCACTGTCACCTTCAATATCTAAAATATCATCCTTTACTTGGAATGCTAACCCGATGGCTTTAGCGTAACGTTCCAATTGTAATTCTAATAACTGTTCCGCAAAATATGGCGAGCAGATAAAGCCTAATTTTAATGCACAAATTAATAATGCACCGGTTTTATTTCGATGAATAGTTTCCAATTCCGTCAACGAAATTTGTTTATGCTCAGAAATCAAATCCAGACTTTGTCCTAAACACATTCCTTGAATACCCGATGCCACAGCCAACTCTTTCACCAAACGCAATTTTTGTTCTGTAGAAAGTGCGGTGGATTTTGTCAACATTTCAAAGCCGAAAGCTTGTAACGCATCACCGGCTAAAATTGCCGTCGCTTCATCAAATGCAATATGACAAGTAGGTTGACCGCGGCGTAATGCATCATTGTCCATTGCCGGTAAATCATCGTGAATAAGCGAGTAGGCGTGAATAGCTTCGATACCGGCTGCGGCATAATCTAAGGCATTCAAATCGGCACCCAGCATTTTTCCGGTGGCATAAACCAAAAACGGACGTATACGTTTACCACCCAATAACAAGCCATATTTCATAGCTTCCGCAAGAAGTGACGGTGTACTGTCAATCGCATTAAATTGGAGCGTTAAAAAATTATTAATGCGTTGTTGTATTTGCTGTAAATCTTGAGAGAATTGGTACATATACATTTATTCCGGAATATAATCCGTTAATTCGGCTGTTTCACTTTTTTGCAATAAAATTTGAATGCGTTGCTCTGCCTGAGTTAAACGTTCTTGTCCCATCTTAGCGAGAGTAATGCCGCTTTCAAATTCTTTTAACGCTTCTTCCAACGGTAAATCACCGCTTTCCAAACGAGTGACAATATTATCAAGCCGCATTAATGTTGTTTCAAAATCCGCTTCCGATTCTTTAGGTTTACGAGCCATATTAATTCCGTAGTGTATTCATTAAAATGATTTATTGTACTTGATCTTAGCCGCATTGTGGGGGATTTTTTATGAAATTTTGTAAAAATCAACTGCACTTTTATTCTTCAGGTTGACAAACGGCGGCAATAAAAAAGTGCAGTTAAAACTACACTTCCTATAATTTACAAAATCATTTATGCCAAGCTGGCTACCATCACGGCTTTAATGGTATGCATACGATTTTCCGCTTGTTCAAAAGCAATGTTATATGGTGACTCAAACACATCTTCCGTTACTTCAATACCATTGGCCAATTGCGGATATTTCGCTGCGATTTCTTGACCGACTTTCGTTTCACTGTTATGAAATGCCGGTAAGCAATGCATGAATTTTACTTGTGAGTTGCCGGTACGAGCCATTAATTCCGTCGTTACTTGGTATGGCATGAGAAGTTCAATGCGTTCTGCCCAGCTTTCAATCGGTTCTCCCATAGAAACCCATACATCGGTATGCACAAAGTCCACTCCTTTTACGGCGGTATCAATATCTTCCGTCACTGTAATTCTGGCGCCGCTCTGCACGGCAAATTGCTGACACATTGCCACTAATTCATCTTCCGGTAATAAGGATTTCGGAGCGCAAATTCGTACATCCATGCCTAATTTAGCACCGATTAATAATAACGAATTTGCCATATTATTGCGAGAATCGCCAATATAAACATAGCTGATCTGGTTCAACGGTTTATCGCTGTTTTCGATCATCGTTAATACATCCGCCAGCATTTGTGTCGGATGAAATTCATCCGTTAAGCCGTTAAATACCGGCACACCGGCATATTCTGCCAATTCATTGACAATTTTTTGGCTGAAACCGCGATATTCAATGGCATCATACATTCGCCCCAAAACGCGAGCCGTATCTTTCATGCTCTCTTTATGACCAATTTGTGATGAATTCGGATCGATATAAGTGACATTAGCACCTTGATCATAAGCGGCGACTTCAAAAGCACAACGGGTGCGTGTAGACGTTTTTTCAAAGATTAAGGCGATATTTTTTCCTTTCAATTTTTGTTGTTCTGTTCCGGAATATTTTGCCCGTTTTAAATCACGGGAAAGGTCGAGTAAATATTTAATTTCACGCTCGGTATGATTCACCAGACTTAAAAGATGTCTGTTTTTAAGATTAAATGCCATGTTGCAACTCCTGTCGCTTTAATTGTAAAAAAGAGATTCAATATTAAATTTCAAGAGGAAATGTTACAATTAATCCCCTATGAAATCCAGTTAAAAAATGAGAATTTATCATGCCAGATCAAGCATTATTAAATCTAACCCATGAGCAACAACAAGCTGCGGTGGAAAAAATCCAGCAATTAATGCGGCAAGGTATTGGGAGTGGTGAAGCGATTGCAATAGTGGCGAAAGAGTTAAGAGAAGAAAGAATAAACAGCTCAATAAACAAAGCCTCATCTGAAAATAACAAATGAGGCTTAACTTATATAGGAATCCGGGAAAATTATTTAATTACACCACAGGCCATACGTGCACCGCCGCCGCCAAGCGGAGCAGGGTGATCCGAATGATTTTCACCACCCGCATGAATCATTAGTGAATGTCCTTGTAATTCACTTAATGATTTTAAACGCGGTGCAAGTACAGGATAAGTCGCATTACCTTCAGCATCGGCATAAAGTGCGGATAAATCGCCTAAATGAGCATCATCTTGCCAAGGAAAACCGTGTTTTTTAGTATCTTTCGGATCCCAATGTCCCCCGGCTCCTAAGCCTGCAGTTAATTTACCATCTTTCTCTTTTGCTTCACAGCTCGGATTCATATGAACATGAAATCCGTGCAAACCGGTAGTTAAACCATGAAGATTCGGTGTAAAGACTAAACCGTACGCAGATTCGGTAATAGTAATTTGGCCGATAGCTTTATCACCTTTAACCGGGTCAAGTAAGGACACTTCAACCTGTAAACTGTCGCTTGACGGTTGATTCGCCAATGCCGTATTTGTGATTGCCGATACGCCGGCGGCGATAAGCGTTAATGCCAATAATGTTTTTTTCATAGCAATTTCCTCATAGAAAATGGTGGACTAACAATTAGTTAACAAAGTTAATCATAGAGAATTTACCGAGAATGTCAATCGCTAAAAAATACAAACAAAAAGCCGATCATTTGATCGGCTTTTAAGGAAGTTAACCTATTATAAACACAATAATTAATTGCTATTAGCTAGTTTTGCTAATTCACCATCCACGAAATACAAGGATTTACCATCTTCACCTAAAAGATTTAATTTATCCAAAATACCGCTGAATAATTTTTCTTCTTCATGTTGTTCTGCAACATACCATTGCAGGAAGTTAAAGGCAGAGTAGTCTTTTTCTTCAAAAGTTTTACCCACTAATTCATTAATTTTAGATGTAATGAATTTTTCATGCTCATATGTTTTTTCCAACACTTCTTTTAATGAAGCGAAGTCGTGTGCAGGTGCTTCAATAGCAGTAATAATGGCTAATGCACCGGTTTCATTCAAATAAGTAAACAATTTACGCATATGTTGCATTTCTTCTGCAGCATGTGCCGATAAGAAACTTGCTGCACCCGGATAACCTTTTTGTTCACACCAGGCACTCATTTGTAAGTAAAGGTTTGATGAATAAAATTCTAAATTCATCTGATCATTTAATAATTTGATTACATTAGCTGATAACATATTCTTTCTCCTTAAATTCTACAATAATTACAATGTTGCTAAATCGCGGTCGATAAAGTAGAGTGAACGACCGTCTTCACCTAATATATTGAATTTATCAATAATACTATTGAATAGCTTTTCTTCTTCGTGCTGTTCTGCAACGTACCATTGTAGGAAGTTGAAAGTCGAGTAGTCTTTATCTGCCCAAGTTGCTTCCACTAATTCGTTAATTTTCGCTGTAACATGTTTTTCATGTGACAACGTAATTTCAAACACTTCTTTTAATGAAGCATAATCATTTTTCGGTGCTTCGATTTTACCTAACATCGGCATGCCACTGGTTTCACTGACATAAGTAAATAATTTTTGCATATGTTCCATTTCTTCATCTGCGTGACGTAATAAAAATGCCGCAGCACCTTCATAACCACGTTGAGAACACCATGCACTCATTTGTAGATAAATATTGGATGAATAGAACTCAAGATTGATTTGTTCATTCAATTTTGTAGTAATTGCTTGGCTTAACATACTTTCCTCCATTTGTATTTATGTTACAAGACGCTCAAAAGCAGAGCAGAACTTCAATTCAGTTATTATTGTAGAATCATAAAGTGTATATTGCAACAAAAAATTCACATAACCCTATAATTTTTAAAGAAATTTTAACAATAATTATTCCTATTTAAGAAACGGAAAGATTATCAGAACGTTTCAATTTTATACAAAGTGGCTTATTTCAAATATATGAGAAAAGTACTGATTTTATTTCTCAGATTTCGCGTAGCGTTATCAAAAAATACCCAATAATTAAATAAAAAATCATTAAATTTTATTTTGCAAATAAAAATGAAAAAGACCGCACTTAATAAAAACCTATCATCATTAATAAATCAATAAACGAGATTACTTACCCAAAATCAGAATAAAAATAAATAAGAAAACAAATAGGATTAAAGATGAGAAAATAGAACAGTCTTTAAAAGTGACTTTTTATAACTTTAATTTAACATAATATACATTATGCGAAATTAGTTACAAAGTTGGTGATTACTACGATATAATAAAATCACAAAATTATCCACAGATCTCAAATATCTATAAAACTAGATAACACGCACTACGTTAGTACCTTATTACACGGTTTTAGATTAAGTTATGCATGGGAATTTTTATTATGTAAAGATTGTGTCAAGGAATAAAAATAAAAAATGATAGGCAAAAAAAAACCGTATCTTAGTTTTAAGATACGGTTTTTTGATAACGCTATGTGAAATCTGAGATTATTTTATGATTATTTATCGTAATAATTTTTCTCCATATTCATATACCTGTTTTAATAATGCTAAGTTTTCAGGATTATTATTATTTTCCTCCACCAGACGCTGTAAACTTTCTGCAAATTGTACCGCACTTTGGTCAAGTTTTTTCTGACGATAACGTCGCCACTGTTGTTGTTCAGTGCTGTTTAATGTGGTATAAAAATGTCTGGCACGGTAATGGAACAATAATTCCGGAATACGTTTATCATCAAAAGCTAAACCGTGATCTGTTAATTTTTCTGGCGGTAGATCCCGTAAAATCGCCATATTGTTCTTATCGGCATTACTGAAAAAGCCATTGTATAGTTCGGTTTCTACGTTGTCACTTTTCTCAAAAATTCGTTCATCCTTAAAGATTTCAATGACTTTCTCACGCACATCAATGGATTGACGTAATTTTTTTAGATTTTCCAAACATAGATTGCGATTAATCCTTAAACGGTCGGCAGTTTCTGACAACAAAGTTTTGGCAGGGGCGATAATCGGACATTTATTGATATGCACCAATTTCAGTGGAACCGGCAAGATGTTGTTAGCTTCCAATTCAGATTTTTTAGTATATAAATTTTGCTGTAATTCTACCGCACTTTTATTGAGTAAATCCGTGAGATCACCGGCTAAATCACATACAATTACCGCATTTTGATTGGTGGGATGCCACGCCAGCGGTGCGATCCAAGTGGTATTTCCACGATAATTACCCAACATTCCGGAAACGTGCACCAAAGGCGTCATTTCCGCCGTATCAATCATGGCTTCAATTTGTTTTTTACCACGGTTTTCAAAGAAAAATTGGAATAATTTTGGCTGTTTTTGTTTGATCAGCTTTGCCATTTCAATGGTTGCGTACACATCGGCCATTGCATCATGAGCGTTGCTATGTTCAATACCGTTAGCTTGCGTGAGTTTTTCCAAGCGGAACGATGGCATTCCATCATCATCGTAGGCCCAATTAATGCCTTTCGGACGTAAGGCATAACAAGCACGGGTTAAATCCAACAAATCCCAGCGGGAATTGCTGTTTTTCCAGCTATATTCATAAGGATCGATAAAATTGCGGTAAAAGGTATAACGAGTCATTTCATCGTCATAACGAATATTGTTAAAACCCATTACGCAGGTATTCGGCTGACTGAATTCCTGCAAAATCCGTTTGGCAAATTCCGGCTCGCTAATCCCCTGTTCATTACATACTTGCGGGGTAATGCCTGTGACTAACACCGCTTCCGGTGACGGCAAATAATCGTTGGTTTGTTTGCAGTAAATCATCACTGGTTCGCCGATAATGTTAAAATCCATATCGGTACGGATTCCGGCAAACTGTGCAGGTCGGTCAGAGGCAGGATTTACCCCAAAACTTTCATAGTCATAAATAAAAAAGGTCGGTTCAGCCATAAGAATCATCTAAAAGTTGAAATTATTTGCATTTTACGCTAAAAAGAAAGCCCTATCAAATAGATAGCGTTTTTTTGATTTTGTGACTATGTCACATTATATCAAGCAATTAATTTATCCAAATAGAATAAGCAAATCACCGCAGAAATGCCTAAGGCGATCCCTACTCCATTAATTTTGCTGATTTTTTCTTTAAAAATCAATGCTCCGGTGATTGTGCCTAAACAGATGACACCAACATCCATACCGGCAAAAATCAAGGTTGGATTTTCGCTGAAATGCTGGTGAGCTTTGATATAAAATAAAATATTAAAGAAATTCAATGTGCCTAAAATAATTCCACCGATTAAGCTCCGCCCCGTCCATACCGTACGCTTGATAAGTAAATACAAGAACATCAATACACCGGCCAATACGAAAGATATAAATAAAGTGGTTGGAAATGCACCGCCCGTCTTGGCAATCATTTTAAATAAAATGCCTATTGCACCGTACCCCAACCACACCAAAGTTAAAAACAGTACTGCTTTACCAGCATTTTCTACATTGCCAGTAGGTTTAGAAAGCAGACAGAATAACGCTAAAAAAGCCAACACTACGCCCACAATGCGGGTATTAGTCAAGGCTTCATGAAATAAGAATACCGCCGCGATAATTTGTAAAAATAAAGACAGCCGCTGTGCCGCATCGGAACGCACAATTCCTGCATATTCCACGGATTTCGACATAAAGATAAATACGGTCGGCAATAACACGCCCATTATCAAGAAAATCGGCTGCGATTCACTTTGCACAAAAAATTCCGTAAACCCCAAACCTTTAAAATCCGGTTTTAACAAAAAATAGCACCAGCTGATAGCCATAATATAGTTAAAAACGATAGCTTGCTCGATAATAATCCCTTTTTTGCGAGCAACTTTGAGTAATACAGCCACAGAAACGCTACACAAAATAGCTAAGATGAGATAATGCATTAATTTTCCTTTATAAAATTATTCTATGAAGTGGTCAACTATAAATACAAGTTAATTCGCTGAATATTATAATATACAATCTTTTTTGTCATCTTCTTTACAATCGCCCTATTCACTTGAATTCACCGATTTTTACTTAACCCTATGATGAATTTGTTATATCATATGCGGGTTAAAATTATTGATGAGAATACCGAATGGCACAGCAACAAAATATTCAATCGAGCAAAGAAAATAATCCGGTCGCACAACTTAATATTCCTCCGCACTCTATTGAAGCGGAACAGGCTGTATTAGGTGGTGTCATGTTGGATAATCAACAATGGGACAACGTCACAGAACATGTGATTGCCGATGATTTTTATAGCTATGCTCATCGCTTAATTTTCCAAGAAATGGAAAATCTCACCCGAAATCACAAACCGATTGATTTAATTACCATCGATCAAGCTTTAAAGAATAAAGATATCCTGCAAGAAGTCGGCGGGTTTGCTTATCTTGCCGAACTGTCCAAAAATACACCTAGTGCCGCAAATATTATTGCTTATGCTGATATTGTGCGTGAAAAAGCAGTATTAAGAGAACTTATCTCGGCAGGTAATCAAATTGCTCAAAATGCATATTCTACTAAAGGGCAAGATATTCATGCTATTTTAGATCAGGCTGAAAAAGCCGTTTTCGATATAGCGGAAAAGCGTACTAACGCTAATGAAGGTCCTAAAAATATAATCGGTATTTTAGAACAAACCTTAAATAAAATAGAAGAATTAGCTAATGCTAAAAATCATGACGGTGTAACCGGCGTGACAACCGGTTTTAAAGATTTAGATAAGAAAACTGCCGGTTTGCAACCTTCCGATTTAATTATTGTGGCCGCTCGTCCGTCTATGGGTAAAACCACATTTGCTATGAATCTTTGTGAAAATGCAGCTATGGCAAGTGATAAACCGGTATTAATTTTTAGCCTTGAGATGCCGGCAGAGCAAATTATGATGCGTATGTTGGCAAGTCTTTCTCGCGTCGATCAAACTAAAATTCGTACCGGACAAATTCATGATGATGAAGAATGGTCGCGTATTTCCAGTACTATGGCGATTTTAAGCGAAAAGCCGAATATGTATATTGACGATTCTGCCGGTTTAACGCCGACGGAATTGCGTTCCAGAGCTCGTCGCGTATATAAAGAAAATGACGGTTTAAGTATGATTATGGTCGATTATCTTCAATTAATGAAAGCACCGGGATTTGCCGATAATCGTACGTTGGAAATTGCAGAAATTTCCCGTTCCCTAAAAGCATTAGCAAAAGAATTGGAAGTCCCGGTTGTTGCGTTGTCACAATTAAATCGTAGCTTAGAACAACGAGCAGATAAGCGACCTGTGAACTCGGATTTGCGTGAATCGGGCTCTATTGAGCAAGATGCGGATTTAATTATGTTTATTTATCGTGATGAAGTATATAACGATAACTCTGATCTCAAAGGTATTGCGGAAATTATTATCGGTAAACAACGTAATGGTCCGATTGGACGAGTGCGTTTAACCTTTCAAGGACAATATTCCCGATTTGATAATTATGCCGGTGAAGCGTATAGTGATGAGTATTAAGGAATAAACACAGAAGGATGAATATGAAACCGGCAACAGCCAGAATCAGTTTGGCGGCACTGAAAAAAAATATCCAAACAATCAAACAAAAAGCCCCGAACAGCAAAGTTATCGCAATTGTAAAAGCCAATGGATACGGACACGGATTAGAATTCGTATCAAGTGCGGTAGAAAATTTAGTAGATTGTTTCGGTGTAGCCCGCTTGGCAGAAGCTCTCACGTTGCGTTCTCACGGTGTTATCAAACCGATCTTATTATTAGAAGGTTTTTTTGACACGAAAGATTTACCCGTTTTAGCAGTCAACAACATCCAAACCGTTGTACACAGTAAAGAACAACTCATCGCATTACAGCAAGCTGATTTGCCCAATAAAATTAAAGTATGGCTGAAAATTGATACCGGTATGCACCGTTTAGGCGTACATTTGGATGAAGTTGATGATTTCTATCAACAACTGAAAACTTGTCCAAATATCGATCCGAATATTGGTTTTGTCAGTCATTTTAGTAAAGCGGATGAATTAGAATCCGACTACACGAATAAACAACTGAAAAATTTTCTCTCTGTCACTCAAAATAAAAGCGGTGAACGTAGTATCGCGGCATCCGGCGGTATTTTATACTGGCCGGAATCTCATTTGGAATGGATTCGTCCCGGTATTATTATGTATGGTATTTCACCGATTAATGATGTGATCGGTGAAGAATACGGTTTAACGCCGGTAATGACACTCACCTCTTCGTTAATTGCCGTACGAACACATAAAAAAGGTGAGCCGGTCGGTTATAGCGGAATTTGGGCAAGCCCACAAGATACAAAAATCGGTGTGGTTGCTATTGGTTATGGCGATGGTTATCCCCGTAATATTCCAGCAGGTACGCCGGTTGTAGTCAACGGGCGGGAAGTCCCTATTGTCGGTCGTGTATCCATGGATATGATTACTGTTGATCTTGGTGCCAACAGTCAGGATAAAGCGGGAGATGAAGTTATTTTATGGGGCAAAGAGTTGCCTATCGAAAAAGTTTCTGCTTATACCGGGATTTTAAGCTATGAACTGATTACGAAGTTAACGCCTCGCGTGTTAACCGAATATGTGGATTAATTGATTAATACTAAACTTAAAAAGGAAAAACTATGCAAAATATTAACCCGACATCAACGTCAGCCTGGAAAGCATTAGAACAGCACAAAGCGGCACAAAGTGCGGTAACAATTCAAAATCTTTTTGCTCAAGAAGCAAATCGCTTTGCTGATTATTCATTAACCTTTAACAATGAAATTCTAGTCGATTTCTCAAAAAACAATATCACTCAAGAAACGTTGGCATTATTACGCCAACTTGCAGAAGAATGCCAATTAAAATCTGCAACGGAAGCCATGTTTAACGGTGAGAAAATCAATCGCACAGAAAATCGTGCAGTATTGCATACTGCTCTACGCAACCGTTCCAATTCTTCGGTTTTGGTTGATGGAAAAGATGTGATGCCGGAAGTAAACGCTGTATTGGCAAAAATGAAATCCTTCTGTGATCGTGTAATTTCAGGTGAATGGAAAGGTTATACGGGCAAAGCCATTACCGATGTGATCAATATCGGTATCGGTGGATCGGATTTAGGTCCTTATATGGTGACGGAAGCTCTACGTCCTTATAAAAATCAACTGACAATGCATTTTGTATCCAATGTGGACGGTACCCATATCGCTGAAACATTGAAAAAAGTGAATCCGGAAACCACGTTGGTATTAGTCGCTTCTAAAACCTTTACCACACAAGAAACGATGACCAATGCTCACTCTGCACGTGATTGGTTCTTATCAATGGCAAAAGATGAAGCACACGTGGCCAAACACTTCGCTGCACTTTCTACCAATGCCAAAGAAGTGGAAAAATTCGGTATTGATACCGCCAATATGTTTGAATTCTGGGATTGGGTCGGCGGTCGTTATTCATTATGGTCTGCAATCGGCTTATCCATTGCATTATCTATCGGATTTGATAATTTCGAACAATTATTAAGCGGTGCACATGAAATGGATAAACATTTCCGCAATGCACCGATTGAGCAAAATATCCCGACTACATTGGCGTTAATCGGTTTATGGAACACCAATTTTTTAGGGGCTCAAACAGAAGCGATTTTGCCGTACGACCAATATTTACACCGCTTCGCCGCCTATTTTCAACAAGGCAATATGGAATCGAATGGTAAATATGTGGATCGCAATGGTAATGTAGTGAACTATCAAACCGGTCCGATTATTTGGGGTGAACCGGGTACAAATGGTCAGCACGCCTTTTATCAATTAATTCACCAAGGCACAACGTTAATTCCGTGTGATTTCATTGCTCCGGCACAAACCCATAACCCGGTATCTGATCACCACAGCAAACTGCTTTCCAACTTCTTTGCACAAACCGAAGCGTTGGCGTTTGGTAAAACCAAAGAAGTAGTCGAAGCTGAATTTGCTCAAGCAGGCAAAACTGCCGCTGAAATCGCACATATTGTGCCGTTTAAAGTGTTCACGGGCAATAAACCGACAAACAGCATTTTAGTACAAAAAATTACACCGTTCACTTTAGGAGCGTTAATTGCCATGTACGAGCATAAAATATTCGTACAAGGTGTGATTTTCAATATCTTTAGCTTTGACCAATGGGGCGTGGAATTAGGTAAACAGTTAGCAAACCGAATTCTTCCTGAATTGACCGACAATCAAGCCGTCAGCAGCCATGACAGCTCTACAAACGGTTTGATTAATCAGTTTAAAGCGTGGCGTTAATCCAACTTGAAATAAATAGCCATAACGCGATCTAAGAAGATTCTCAGACTGCTGACAAAGTTCTAGGCAAATATTTGGGACTTGTCAGCAGTCTGATCCGAACAAAATATCGGTTGTTTTTATTGGTTATGATTAATTATTCTAGCGTTTTTTTATCTTCTTCTGCAATTTTTGCTTGACATGCCTGAATCTGATTTTCAAATTTATTTAACCATTCTTTACTTTCAGGTGTCGCTGAAGCCAAATAGTTTTCACGCACAGCTGCTGATGCGGCTTTAAAATCGGCTTTTTCTTGCTCTGTCGGGTTATAAATTTTTCCACCAGTTTTTTTGAAAATTTCATAGGCGTCAAATTCTTTCCATTTAGGATAAGCTCTTAAATACTGATTTTGAGCCACAACCGCATCAACTACAACTTTTTTCAAATCATTCGGTAATGAATTAAATTTGTCGTTATTCATTACCCACGCTCCTCCCATATAAGCATGCCCATCCAAAATGATATGTTTCAGACTTTCATGGAATTTCATTTGTACAATATCGACGATACCATTTTTAGTACCATCAACCATTCCCGTTGATAGTGCCGTATAGACTTCAGGCCAAGCTATTGGCGTAGGTGCCCCACCTAGCGTTCTGACAAGTTCTTGTTGAATCGGGGCTGGTACAGTTCTTAATTTTAATCCTTTAACATCTGAAGGCGTATGAACTGTTTTTTTAGTTGTGGCAATATTACGCCATCCACCAGAATTGGAAACCATCATTAGCCTTAGGTTTTGTGTGTTTTTCAGCACATTTTCACGTACACCAGCTATTAAATCTTTATCATCATAAACACATTCTGCTACACGATCATTGGGTAATTGATAAGGCAGATCAAAACCTTCCAATGGTTTCCAGTAATAGGCTAACTCTGGAACTGTAGTTTGGAAATAATCAAACATTCCAGCCTGAACCCCCGCTAGACATTCCTTGGCATTACCGCAAAGTTGTCCACTAGGATAAATATCAACTTCAATTCTTCCGTTAGAATAAGATTCGGCAATATTTTTAAATACAAGTAATGACTGATAATTATAACTATCGGTATTGGTAACAATAGGAACCGTTAATTTATATTCAGCGGCCTGAGAAATTGCACTTGCCCCCATAATTAACGAAGTAACTAAAATAATATTTTTGATTTTCATACACATCTCCTTACAGATAATTGATTTACATTAACCCTAAAGCCTTTGGTAATCCAATAACGAGTGGTGGAAAAAATGATATTAGAAATATAATTAAAAACTCAATTAATAAAAATGGAATAATAGCTCGAGATATTTTTTGTAAAGGTACTCCTGATACACCTGATGCGACAAATAATACTAATCCCATTGGCGGAGTTGCCAACCCTATAGAGAGATTGGATACCATTACAACACCGAAATGTACCGGATCAATACCTACATTTGTCATAATCGGTGCTAATATAGGAGCAAAGATCAAAATAGCCGGACCAGCATCTAAAAACATACCTACAATAAATAGAAAAATATTAACAATAAAAAACAGCATATATTTATTATCAGTAATTGAATATAAGAAGCTGGTGATTTCATTTGCAATACCGGAAAGGCTTACAGCTGAAGCAAATCCACTTGCAGCCGCAACAATAATTAAAATAGCCGCCGCATTGATACTTACTTTAACGAACATCGGCATAACATCTTTTAATTTCAAATTTTTCATTATCCATACAGATAAAATAAGAGCATAAAATACTGCAACAGCCGCAGCTTCTGTTGGCGTAAAGATCCCACCATAAATGCCTCCTAAGATAATTATAGGGGTTAATAATGGCAAAATTGCCATTTTAAATCCTGCATAACGTTCAGTTCTTGATGCTCTTTCAAATTGTTCAACTTCAGGATATTTCCGCATTTCGATTCTATTGACGAACATTAGCCCTATGCAAAGTATCAACCCAGGCACTACCCCGGCCATAAACATAGCTGCAACGGAAGTATTCATCACAAAAGCATAAATCAACATAATACCGCTTGGTGGAATAATTGTACCTAAAACTGTCGCCGCCGCCGTAAGTGCAGCCGCATAAGTGCGGTCATATTTATAACGTTCCATTTCCGGAATCAGCATGTTACCAATAGCAGAAGTTGCAGCAACGGATGAACCGGTTAGAGCACCAAATAATGTTGCAGCTAAAATAACTACATGTCCTAAGCCACCTTTTAGGTGTCGTACTAAAGTTTGAGAAAAAGTAATAATACGGTTGGTTATACCACCGTTTACCATAAATTCCCCCGCTAACATAAAAAATGGTAACGCTAATAATAGAAAGCTATCAAGACCTGAATAAAGTCGCTGATACAGCATATTGATAAACAATACTTTATCGTCTTGAAATAACGCTATCGCAGGAGATAATCCCAAAGCGAATAGCACAGGAACACCAATAAGTAAGAAAATTAGAAAATATAAGATAAAAATAGGAGAAACCATATAATCCTCTCTTATTTAAGTGCAATCGGTTGATAATGAGCGAATTTATTTAATTCACTAACAATTTTCTGAATAATAGATAAACAGGTTATTGCAAATAAAACAGGTGGAACAATATAAATGTAATACATTTTAAAAGGTAAGCTATTTGCCATCACATTACCTTTTAAGAAAAATAGCCAGCCAAAATATATCCAAATAATAAAAAGTAAGAGTGACAATAAATGAATGATTAACATTAAGAAATGATATATTCTTTTTCCTTGTATTTTTTCAGTCAAAAAAGTCATTGCAATATTTCTATCTTCTAAATAAATCAATGGCATACATAAATAGGTCATATAGATCATTAGATAACAAGATAATTCGTCACTCCAACTGAGTGGAACATGTAATAAATATCGATAAAATACTTGTAATAACACTATAATCGTCATTATTGCCAATAAAAAACCTGCAATATATTTTCCAAACTTTGCTATCGGGTTATTTATTTTTGCAAGTAATTGCTCAATTCTATTTAACATTACTCCCCTCCTTCCTTTAGTATCAAATCTGTTCGTAATTTATCATAATCAAACATCTAAAACTGTGACAAACATCACAAATAGACAATAAATGTTCATTTTTTTTCATTTAAATTCGCAAAAGGAAGGTGAAGTTTATTTAGCAATTTATAAAAATGCCTTTTTTACTTAATTTATACAACTAAAAGACTCTTTAAGATCAATATCCCTCCAACAATAAGTAGTAGAGAATAGATAATTTTATGATAATTGAAGCGGTATTTATTCAATATATGGTAACAAAACATCCCTAAACTCAATCCAATAATAAACAAAGGAATAGCTTTTAACACATAAAAGAAAACATCTTCAGTTAATAGTCCTTTAGACCAAAATCCTCCGATAGCACCTACCATTTGCAACATAAAAAAACAGACAAGCGTTGATTTGGTTTGATCATTTGTTAGTGGCAACATTGAAGTATAGGCAATAACAGGTGGGCCTGGTTCACCAACACTAGCTCCTAGGGCGCCTGAACAAAAACCGACAAACAGACTCAACGTATTTGAAGCAGATTTAAATAGTACCCGTTTTGAAAATAACGAATATAAACTTGCTATAATTAACACACAACCCATTACAACCAAAATGATTTTAGGCGGAAGCTGCTTAAGTAAATCTGCTCCTAGGTAGGAACCAGGCAATGAACCAATAAATAAAATTAAAACGATTTTCCATTGAATATGGGAACGCATTTTCCAAACAATAGGAAAAGTAACTAACCAACCGAAAACACCGGCTATAGGAACAGCAAGTTTTACGTCAATACACAAAGATAATAAAGGGACAGAAACGAGTGCTAATCCAAATCCGGTTAACCCTTGTGTAAAACTGCCTAAAGCGATAACCAGCATAACAATAATAGTAATCATAATAAGATTTTTACCTCACTTAAAATCATTAGCGAATACTGAATTGGTGAATTGTTTTCTGCGTGTATGTCTGTCCGGGATTTAGCTGAGTAGTTGGAAAATGAGCATAATTAGGACTATTAGGGAAGTGTTGTGTTTCAAAGCAAATTCCTGCGAATGACTCATATTTAGAGTTATCCCGCCCTATCCACAGTTTATTAGATAATTTAGAACCGTTATAGATTTGCACGGCAGGCTGCGTGGTAATAATTGACATAAAACGACCGCACTTTGGTTCATAGAGTTCGGCAGCCATATGATAGGCGTCATAAACATAATCTTTTCTCAATATAAAATTATGATCAATTTCACCACGAGGCAATCGTTCCATATTATGATGCAGCGATATTGGTTGAATAAAATCCAATGGCGTATCAGCTAATTTTTTAATCTCTCCGGTTGGGATAAGGTGCTCATTTATCGGAGTATAAAAATCGGCAAAAACTTTTAAAATATGATTTTCAATTGTTCCTCTATTGTGACCTAATAAATTGTAGTAGCTATGATTAACAAGATTAACAACTGTTGGTTTATCCGTAATAGCATTAAAATAAAAATGAACCTGATTGCTCTCATCCAAACCAACACTATGTGTTACCATTAAATTTCCTGGGTAGCCAGCTTCACCATCACAAGACACTCGATGAAAATGAACCATAATCCTGGTTGGAGTTTGTTCTATATCGTAACCCCAAATGTATTTATCAAACCCTTTTTTTCCGCCATGAAGGTGTTGTTGTGTGGCTATCTCATTTTTTTCCAATTGATAGACTTGATTATTAATTTTTAAAACACCGTCAGCTATTCGGTTTGCAAATCGTCCCGCAATTGCACCAAAAAAAGGATGTCCGGATAAATATTTTTCTAAGGAATCATAACCTAAAACAATATCATCAATATTTCCGTGACGATCCGGCATTTTGATTGATGTTACAATACAACCGTAATTAGTAATGCTAATACTAAAATTTTGGGAATTTTTTAGCGTAATTAGCTCAACCGGATGCTCTTCTATCTGACCAAACTCTTTTATGGCTAATTCCATATTTTTACCCCTTAATTATGATAAAAATAAGAGTTCCACCTGAGCAGAACTCCCAATAAATTGAGCATTTGATTATTTTAAATTACTATCAAGCAAGCCTAGTGATAATGCCGGAGCAAGTCCTGGTGTTAATGGTAATCTTGGGATTAATAAGCAATGCATTAAATGATAAATATCCTGTTTACCATCCCATACTTTACTTGATGCTTTATTATTAGTATCTAATTCCTGCCACCAAGAACCTGTTTCATAATCCATTAAGTATTCACGACAATAGTCCCAAAATTCTTGATAATATTTTTCATATTGAACGTCACCCGTTGCTGTGTATAACGCATAGGCTGTTCCTATTGCTTCTACTATAACCCAACGAATGCGTTCTCTTACTACAGGTTTGCCATTCCAATCAACGGTATACACAAAACCTTCCGCACCATCAACTGACCAAGCATCTCGTACGCCTGCCGCAAATAAATTTTTAGCATCTTCTAATAACCACTCTGGCACATCTGCATTGATTGAAATTAATGTGGCACGAAGATGTAACATTAATCGCCCCCACTCAACCCAGTGACCTGGAGTGCCGCCATAGGCACGGAAATGGCTTGCCGGATTATCTTGGTTATAATCTAAAATAGGTTTCCAGCTAAAATCAAAATGTTCATTTACACGATAATTATTATTTCGAGCAACATCATGAATAATGACCGAAGCAATACGCACTGCTCTATCTAACCACTTTCTATCTTTCGTCACATCATAAACAATCATAAAAGCTTCTACAGCATGCATATTGGCATTGCCACCACGATAATTTTCGGTTGTAGTAAATGTTTCATCCCAAGATTCCAAACACATTTGTTCAGATTCGCTCCAAAAGTATTTTTCAATAATTTCAATCGCATCATCTAATAATTGACGAGCTTTAGGATGTCCTGTTGTTACTGCACTGGCCGCACCTAATAATACAAAGAAATGTTGATAACCTTGTTTTGAAGCATCAACTACGCCTTTTTCATTTACATTAGCATACCAACCACCATATTTTTTATCTCGTAACGCACCATCCAAGGAATTAATACCATGCTCAACTAATTTATAAGCACCGGGTCTTCCCATTAATGCAGCTAATGAATAAACATGTAACATGCGAGCCGTAATCCAAAGCTGAATTCCCATTTCTTCTCGCACATTACCATTATTCCCTATCCAACCAAATCCTGTGGACACAACGGATTTACGACCGAATTCAAAAATACGATCTGTTTCTTGTTCGAGCCAACGATTATGAGCTTTTGTATTAATCCATTTCATAAAATCACCTCATAGTTTAAAAATATCAAATATTCATTATTAAGAAACTCTTGGAATTGCAGCAAATAAATCAGCCCATTGACTGTTTTTACGATAAAACAGTGGCGGCTGACCTATAGGAGCCGGCACAGTAATATACTGTCCCCCTTGAATTTCTTGTTGATTCCAGACATTTATCCACGTTTCTTGTGCCGGTAAATAAACAGTCCATTCGCCGACACCTTGTTTATGTACTGGTGAAACAAGTAAATCGGCACCATACATATATTGATCTTGAATATCATAGGTGTTTTCATCATGTTCGAAATGTACAAATAAAGGACGTTGTACCGGATAGCCTTTTTCACTCGCTTCATTAACCAAATGTTTTAGATAAGGCGTTAAGTGACGATAGATATTAGTCATTTTTGCCAAATGTGCGATAGTGTTTACATCTTGATCAAATTGGAAATTTTCATCAGGACGATTACCTTCATGGGTTCGCATCATTGGTGTAAATGCAGCCATATCAACCCAACGTTCAAACACTTCTTTAGTCCGCCGATTTCCAAATAAACTGGTATATCCACCTATATCACTATGGTGATAAGCATTGCCTAATAAACCTGACGAAAGAGCCCCACAAATAACGGTATTAAGTCCATCATGACGAGAAAAATCAACACATTGATCGCCGGCCCAAAGCATAGGACAGAATTTCTGAGTACCCGTAAATCCAGCTCGCATAAAGAACATAATTTCACCAGTTAAACCTCGCTCTGCAACGGCTTCTGCATTTACACTTGCCCATAGTGGTGGCCACGCATTATGCATAAGTTTGGCATCAATGCCATTATGCAAATAAAGATCATTGGTTGGCAGATACTCCCCGAAATCAGCCATCCAACCAGATACACCTAAATCAAGCATATTTTTTTGAATAATTTCTTTTTTTACCCATTCTCTTGTTTCAGGGTTAGTAAAGTCCAGTACACCACAATTAAATTCACCAAAATCAACTAATGCGACATCGCCTTGTTTATTGATAGCAAATAAATTTTTCTCTTTTGCAAGCGGATATAATTCACCGTCTTCACATAGGTAAGGGCTGACATAAGCAAGAAAACGGATGTTACGTTCTCGTAGTGACTTAATTTTTTCATCTAAATTAGGGTAGCGTTTTTTACTCCATTTCCAATCCCAAAATAAACGCTTACCAAAAGAAGTTTGTCTGATACCGGCCCAGTCTTCACACCAAATACCTGCAACAGAAACACCCTTAGCTATTGCATTTTCCATACGAGAAAATGAATTCTCTTCTCCACCTTTTAAACCTAAAATAACACCGTTATAAATCCATTCGGGTAATTTAGGTTGGCGACCAAAACGCAAGCTGAGTTTTTCAATCAAATCTAAAAAAGAAAGTGCGGTATAAATTTCAATAGATTTCGGAATTTCCCATATTTGTAATTCGTGATAATCCGTATTACGAAAATCAAAATCCGCATAAGCCGTACTGTTAACATGACACGCATAATGCTGAGAGGAAACAAAAGTCGGTTGAGGATAGTTAGTATGATAATAGTCTCCACCTGCTTTATTATATTTATCAGATAGAAATGTTATTTCTGTATTTTTATCACGTCCGACTCCCGGCTCAGATGTCCAGAGTGGAAAATGTCTTCCTCGTAGATTAAAATATGACATCTGCTCCCCACAGCCCCATACTTTTTCATCCTCTTGAGCCGGTAAACGAATCCAAAAACGGTTAAGTTGAGAGTCTAACTGTTCAATAATAAGTTTTGAATCTTGAAGGGATAACGAATCTAACCGAATAATCAATTGAGTTGCCGTCAACTCATCATAGGCAAGATGAATTTCATTATTGATAATTTTGCTATGCTTTAACGGTATTCGCTCAACAATCGTATCTTCAATAGCAAAATTACCTCGGTAAATCTCTATCTTCTCTTTTCCAATCCCGACAAAAAAAGCAGGACTACGGTTAGTATGAGATAATAAAACCTGTTCGTTCTGAGTCAGTTGAAAGCCACCATTTATTTGATTTAACTCCATTTTCCACCTCATAGATTCAATAATAAATATTAACTAAAATACGGAAAAAGATTTATGGCATTATCTTGATGCCATAATTTCATCAACAATTGAACTCAAATGCTGTAAGCGTGGTGCTGAAATGTCTTTTAGCATGAGTTCGGTATCCGGTAATCCAATTACCGAAGACCATACCGCACGACCGGCTAAAAAACCTGAAGCCCCGGCCTGCATTGCAATTCTGACTGAACGACAAAATAAATTCACATCAACGCCTGATGATAAAATTACCCAAGGCATATTGATTTGATCATTTAATTTTTGAGCCGCACTTAATAGTTCAGACGCATTTCCTTTGCCAAATAAAGGCATTTCTCCCTTATAAAGATCCGCACCGGAATCTCCCAACTCTTTAGCTGCTGCTAAAATTGCTTGTTCTCTGTCAAATTTATCACCAATTCTCGGCGGACGAACAACCGGTTCAATAATACTAACTAACCCTGCAGAATGACAAATTTGATTAAATTCTTTAACCATTTCCAAACGTTGTTGCGGATCTTCATCCTGTCGCCATAAAACAAGTAATTTTAAAGCCTTAGCTCCATTTTCTCTTGCTTTATGTGGATCAATTTCTTTGTCAATACACACGGTATCAACCGGAATGCCATTGCCTGGAATAAATTGATCTGCCGCAACAATCATCGCTGAATTGGATGAGATAACTTTTTGTTCAACAATTTGCTTATAACAAAATTGATTATCGACTAAAACACCTGATGCATAGGGAGAAAGAATTTTTGCCGCATTCACTTTAAAATCTGTCAAATCTTGATCCGAGTGGTTCATTCCAGACGCAGCAAACATCAATCTAAGTGCTTCGCGTTGATCTACCGCCAACATTGCAAATCCACCTGAAGGGCGAGCTATATCTTTAATAGTGTAATTTTCCATACTGGTTTCCTTTTTTCATACTCATACTATTTGATCAAACCTGAACAGAAACGGACATGCTCTAAAATTGCAGTCCAATCCTGTTTACCTCGTCCCATCGCTTTTGCTTGGCTATAAATTTCCCGTGAAGCAGCTCCCATTACTAATGGAACATGTAATTGATTTGCGACATCAAGGGCAATACCTAAATCTTTATGTGCCAAATCGATCATAAACGCTGGGGATAAATCCCCTTTTAACACTTTATTTACCCATGTTGTTGTAAAATGACCTTTATTTGCAGGAGTACCTTGCATAACCCGCATTGCGATATCGAAAGGTAAATTTAAGGCTTCACAAAGCGTAGCTGTTTCTGCTGATAATGCATTCAGTGAAATACTCATAAAGTTATTAATCAATTTCACTCTAATGCCACGTCCCGGTCCACCGGTATTAATAATTTCAGAGCCCATGCATAATAAAACCTCAGTAGCTCTTGATACTTGTTCGGATGTACCGCCTGCTAGAATCAAAAGTGTACCCGCAATAGCATTATCTGATGTCCGTCCTACCGGAGCATCCATAAATTCAATATTCAATTGACCTAATTTTTCTCTAATCCGATCGCTTTCAAAAGGATGAATAGTAGACATATCAATAACCAAGGCATTCGTAGCTATCGCATTAACAAATCCTTGTTCACCGAAAATAACTTGTTCTACTAATTTACCGTTAGGCAGCATCGTAATAATAAATTCACATCCTTGTACCACCTCACCAAGCGTTGATGAAGTTTGTGCTCCTATAGCTGTTAATTTTTTAACAGCTTCAGGATTGATATCATAAACAGAAACAAAATGTCCTTTTTTCAATAAATTTGTAGCCATTGGTGAACCCATTTGTCCCAAACCAATAAATGCAATTTTTGCCATACTCCTCTCCTTAATTAATATTCGAATAAGTTCATTTATTTTCGTTTTATATAATATTTATAAAATTTATTAATGTAAAGTGACATAGATCACATTTTAAAAAATAAAAATGAAGTATTATACTTACCATAATAATTCAAAGAGGAAATGACTATGAAAATTGCTTGTGTTGGTATTGCTGTACAAGATCGTATTTACTATGTAGAAAATATTCCTAAACAAAGTGGAAAATTTATAGCAAATAACTATAAAGATATTGGTGGCGGACCAGCTGCTACTGCAGCCGTTGCCATTGCTAAACTAGGGGGAAGTGTTGATTTTATCGGTCGTGTGGGAGATGATGATGTTGGAAAAACGATTCTTGCAGAGTTAGAAGATTATGGCGTAAATACAACATTAACGAAAATTTATAGAAATGCCAAATCATCGCAATCTGCAATTATAGTAGATAAACATGGGGAGCGGCTCATCATTAATTATCCAAGCCCGGATTTACCAATGGATACAGATTGGTTACACCAGATTGATTTTTCCCGATACGATGTTATTTTATGTGATGTACGTTGGCATGATGGTGCTAAATATGCATTAGAACAAGGAAAGAAATTAAATATACCTACTGTACTTGATGCAGATGTCACACCGCAGAACATCGAATCACTTGTTGCATTAGCAACGCATTCGGTGTTTTCCGAACCGGGTTTGAAAAAAATGTTGCCTTCTGCTAAGGATAGTATTGAGGCAATTAAATTAGCATCACGGCAGTGTGGTGGGTATGCTTATGTTACGCAAGGCAGTAAAGGCTGCGTATGGGGAGAAACTAATACATTACACAAATGTAATGGATTTAAAGTCGAAGCTGTAGACACAACCGGAGCCGGAGATGTATTCCATGGTGCTTTTGCTTTAGCAATTGCAAAAGGATATTCTTTAGTAAAAACAATTGAATTTTCAAGTGCCGTTGCTGCACAGAAATGTACAATGCATGGTGGACGGCAAGGTATACCAAATCTACAACAAGTAGATAAATTTATTACTCAGAATAAAACTTCATAGTACAATATCTGTTATTCCATGAATTATTATAAAGGAGATTAAGAAATGAGCTATATAGGTCTAACCGGAAACCCAAGACAGGATAAGTTACTCTCATTAGTTATGTCTAACGGTTATATCAGTAATGAAGAACTCTCAACTACTTTAGGGGTAACAACTCAGACTATCCGACGAGATATCCGAACCTTAAGTCAGCAAGGTCTGATATCTCGTCATCACGGTGGAGCCGGACGCATTTCAAGTATTGTAAATACTGAATTCTCTATTAGAGAAACATCACATATCAAAGAAAAAACATCAATAGCTAATCGAATTGCTGACTATATTCCAGATGGTTCCACGTTATTCATTACTATTGGCACGACTGTCGAATTCATAGCAAAAGCACTTGAAAATAAAAATAATCTTAGAATTATCACAAATAGTCATAGGGTTGCTAACATATTATACCAAAATAAAAATTTTGAAGTTATTACCGTTGGTGGTATCTTACGTTCTCATAACGGAGGAATAATCGGTCCTGATGTGATCGCTTTTATTAATAATTTTAGAGCTGATTATTTAATTACAAGTGTTGGAGCAATTACCACTGATGGAGTGTTATTAGATTTTGATATTAATGAAGTCGCCGTAGTAAAAGCAATGTTAGAACACTCACGAACAAAAATTATTGCTATTGATAGCACCAAATTCCATACATCTGCTGCAGTTGAATTAGGTCATTTATCACAGACTTCAGCAATATTTACAAACGAGAAACCACCTCAAACAATCCTGAAAATAATAAAAGATAATAAGATTGAGCTATACCTAACAGACAATTAATCAATAAAAATACGGATGAGAAAAGCACTCTTTTGTCTTATTTCATACTGAAAATAACAACCCCACCTGATGTTAGAAATTAGGTGGGGTTGTTAGCAGTAGAGTATATCCCAAAAAGCCTCTATTTTATTTGCTTAGTTTTACGGCGTGCAATAACTGCATTAGACAAATCTTCAAGCACTTGTTCGCTGTCTTCCCAACCGATACAAGCATCCGTGATACTTTGGCCATAAGTTAACGGTTTATTCGGAATCAAATCTTGACGACCTTCAACTAAATGACTTTCAATCATCACACCGAAAATTTGTGTCGAACCGTTACTAATTTGTTGGCATACGGCTTTGCATACATCCAATTGTTTTTTAAATTGTTTACTGCTGTTGGCATGGCTGAAATCCACCATAACGTGCGGAATACGACCGCTCTTTTCAATGCTTTCACATACTTCTGCAATATCGGATTTACTGTAATTCGGACCATGTTCACCTCCACGCAAAATAATATGGCAATCTTTATTTCCTTTTGTCGTGACAATAGCAGAATGCCCAAACTTCGTGACAGATAAGAAATGATGAGGAGACTCTGCCGCCCCCATGGCATCCAGAGCCACTTTCACACCGCCATTAGTTGCATTTTTAAAACCGACTCCGCAAGACAAACCCGAAGCCAATTCACGATGTACTTGGGATTCGGTAGTACGTGCACCGATTGCTCCCCAACTCATAAAGTCCGCAACATATTGCGGGGTGATCATATCTAAAAATTCTCCGGCTGTCGGCAATTCCATATCATTGATATCAGACAATAATTTACGAGCCAAGCGTAAACCGTCATTTAAAGCATAAGTATCATTTAAATGCGGATCATTAATCAAACCTTTCCAACCCACAGTGGTGCGTGGTTTTTCAAAATACACGCGCATAATAATTTCTAATGTATCTTTATATTTTTCACGTAATGGTTTTAATTTTGCCGCATATTCTAAAGCCGCTTTAGTATCATGAATAGAACAAGGTCCAATTATCACTAATAAACGGTCATCTTGCTGATGGATAATATCATGTGCCTTTTGACGGGTTTCTTTTACCGTTTTAACGGCAAGAGGGCTTGCTTGAAAACGTTCGATTAAGGCTATTGGAGGCAATACGGCTTCAACGCTGGCAATACGTTCATCATCATTTTTGATTTTAATTTCCAACTTACTTTTAGACATAATTCACTCGTTATAATAATTTTTTTATTTTATAAAATATTTAGACTGTACATTGTACATTTAATCGTGTTCAAATGTAACACTTATTTTTGCACTAGTAAACTAGTTCATTAAGTGGAAATATAAAAAACACATCAATATCCGCTTAAAACTTGTGCAGGTTGTAATTTTACCGCTCGATTTGCCGGATATAAACTGGCTAATAAACTTAGCACCAAAGCGGACACTAAAACCAGCAACACATCTTGCCAATGTAATTCACTCGGCAGGAAATCCACAAAATAAATACCGTCGGACAATAATTTTCGCCCTATCAGATTCTCCAGCCCCTGAATAAGTGCGGTCAGATTTAGAGATAAAAATACGCCTAACGCAATGCCGTATAAGCAGCCTTTCATTCCGGCCTGCAAGCCGTACCACATAAAAATCCGTTTGATAAAGCTGTTATTTGCTCCCAATGTCCGCATAATGGCAATATCACCCTGCTTATCTTTCACCGCCATAACCAGTGTAGAAACAATATTAAAGCACGCCACACCTACGACCAATACCATTGCGATATACATCACCACCCGAATCAAATGAATATCACGATACATATAGCCGAATTTTACTGTCCAGTTTTGTGCGGCAAGCTGCTGTGGATAGTTATACAATGCCGAATAATCAATGGCGTTCATATTAAAGGGATCTTTCACCGCCAATTCCACACCGGAAATTTGATTGGCGTTATAGCCGAGAAAGTCTTGAGCTTGTGCCAAAGGCATTAAGGCATAACTGTGATCAAGCTGACCGTCTAAACGCAAAATGCCGGTGACTTGAATACGCTCCCGTTCCGGTTGAGCAAGTTGATTCGTACCATTTTGTTGAGAAATTAACAAAGTTACCCAATTGCCCACATTAATATCCAACTCTTTGGCAATGCCATAACCCAGCACTAATCCCCCCTCTTTGGCAAAATCCGCCCAGCGGTTATCCAAGACAAAATTGCCGAGATTGCTGACACTATCCTGCTCTGCTTGATTCACGCCTTTCACCTGTACCACTTTCATTTTGGCTCCGTTTTCCACTAATGCCGTAAAAGTCACAAAGGGGGATACGCTTTTAATCTGCGGATTATTCTGCAAAAGTGCGGTAAGATTTTGATAATTTTTAATACTGCCGTCCATTGCGGTGATTTCGGCGTGCGGTACCACCGCCAGCACACGGTTATTCAGCTCCCGTTCAAAACCGTTCATTGCACTTAAACCCAAAATCAGTACCGCCACCCCAAGGGCTATACCGATACTGGAAAATGCCGAAATCAGGGAAACCAAACGATTTTTCTGTCTGCCCCGCTGATAACGCCAACTGATAAAAAATGGTGTATTCATATATTTTCCTAAATTAGATCGCACTTTCCGGCTGTAAAATTCCGTCTTGCATCACAAACCGTTTATTCAGTTTTTGGGCTAATTGCAAATCGTGCGTGACTAATAAAAAGGCGATATTTTGCTCTTGGTTAAGCTGTTGAATTAATTCGAAAATGTTCTCTGTAGTTTTGCGATCCAAATTTCCGGTGGGTTCATCAGCCAATACCAATGCAGGATTATTTACCAAGGCACGAGCAATCGCTACACGTTGGCGTTCGCCGCCGGATAGAGCGGATGGACGGTGCTCAATACGATGGCTTAATCCCACAGCGTTTAACATGTTTTCAGCACGATCTTTAGCTTCTTTCTTATTGGTTTTACCGATTAATAAAGGCATCATTACATTTTCCAATGCCGTGAAATCTGCCATTAAATGATGAAATTGATACACAAAGCCTAAATACCGGTTACGTAGCTGTGCCAATGCCGTAGGTTTTAATACAGATAAATTCTGTCCGTTAATAGCGACAGAACCACTACTCGGCTGATCTAAGCCACCTAATAAGTGCAATAAAGTGGATTTGCCGGAACCGGAACTGCCCACGATGGTCACCAATTCACTCGGTTGCATTGCAAAAGACACATTTCTCAGCACTTGGGTTTCCTTGTCCCCTTCTTTGTAGGATTTGCACAGATTTTCACAGGTTAAAAGTGCGGTTGTTTTTTCTAAAGAATTCATAATATTACTCATAACGTAAGGCTTCTGCCGGTTCCACTTTGGAAGCTCGATAAGCCGGATAAATCGTTGATAATAATGATAGCAACAATGAAAAACCGACAATGATTAAAACTTGTAATGGGCTAATTTCCGCCGGTAACACAATATTTTGCGAGTTCACTGCTTGCATTATCGTGTCTAAATTCAGGGTGATAATCATGCCCAATATTGAGCCGATCACGGTTCCAAATAAGCCCACTAAAAAACCTTGATAGATAAAAATCCGGCGTACTTGGGTTTTATTCAAACCTTGAGTTTGTAAAATAGCGATTTCCCCTTGTTTATCTACTACCATTAAACTTAACGATGTAATAATATTCGATACCGCCACCACGATAATCAGACTAATCAGCAAGCCCATCATATTTTTTTCCATTCGTACCGCTTGGAAAAACTCCCCTTTTTGGCTACGCCAGTCTTTAATTTGCCAATCCTGCGGGAAATATTGCGGTAATTCGGTGATTAGGAAGGGATCATCCAACCATAAACGATAACCTTGCACGGTACCGCCTTGCAACCGCATTAAACGACCGATATCGTCAATATTGGTAAATACTTCATAGCCGGATGCTTCGGAAAAGGCGTAATAAATACCGCTTACGGTAAATAAACGCTGAGTCGGCACACGGCCAAAAGGCGTATATTGAGCATTTTCCGTAATCATTAACCGCACTTTATCGCCGATTTGCAGTTGTAATTTATCTGCCAGTTGCGAACCCAGAACAATATTAAATTTGCCTGCCGGCAGTACATCGTCAAATGGCTGATCATTAAGTGATTCCAATAAGATATCATCAGAAAAAGACTGTACGCCGATGGCCTGTCCGGCACTCACCCCCGCCGAACTTTGCAAAATCACATTGCTCGTATTAATCGGCACGGATTTTCGCACAAAATAGGGTAATTGATTTTGCATTCCAAGAAAAGCACCGTCTTGATCCATCACAATGGCATGGGGAATGGTAGAAAGCACCTGTTGTTTTTGTTGTCGTTCCAAGCCGTTCATAATGGACAGCACAATAATCAATGCCATCACGCCCAGCCCAATGCCGATGCTGGCAAGATTAGTCACAAGCCGACCAAATCGATCCGCACTTTTTGCCCGCCAATAACGAAGGGCGATATATAGGGAAATGTTGTTCATAAATTAATAAATGCAAAAGGACGAAATTACTCGTCCTAATCCAACAAAGATCAAATTAATGACCTTCAGCCACAAACTCTTCAATATTTTGCGTCACTTTATTAACCAAAGTCGTTACCGCAGAATCACTTGACCAGGCTACATGCGGGGTGATTAATAAATTAGGCATTGTTTTGGCAGCTTCCATTAATACATTGCCTTTTTGCGGCGGTTCATTCACCATCACATCTAAAGCTGCTCCGCCTAATTGACCGGATTGCAATGCTTCAAACACGGCTTGTTCATCCACTAACGGACCGCGACCGGTGTTAATCAACAACACGCCTTTTTTGCATTGTGCCAAAGTGTCACGATTAATCAGATTCTGTGTCGTTGCCGTAAGCGGACAATGCAAGGTAATAATATCTGCCTGTTTCAATACATCCGCAAAGGGCGTATAACCGTCACGGCAAGTTGCGGCATCTTTATGCTCTGCATATAACACGTTCATACCCAGTGCAGTGGCCAATCTGCCGATTTCCGTTCCTAAACAGCCTTTACCGAATACGCCAAGCGTTGAACCTTTTACATCGGTAATCGGACTGTTAAAGTAAGTATATTGCTGATTTTCCACCCATTTATCGGTGGTTTGATCTTTAATCCAACCGACAAAGCCGCGTTTCAAGGCAAAAATCATCGCCAGCACATGTTCCGGTACAGTGGTTTCCGAATAGCCTTTGACATTTTTTACCGCAATACCCAATTCTTCAGCGGCAACCAAATCAACATTATTCGTGCCTGTTGCGGTAATAGCGATCAATTTTAATTTTGGCAGTTGAGTTAAAATCTCACGATTTAAGATCACTTTGCTGGTAACAATAATCTCCGCATCTTTTACTCGCTCAAGCGTTTGATCCGCAGTAGTATGTTCATATTCCACCCATTCGTGCTCAAATTTCGGACGAGGAATCGGAATATGTTTCGGTAACGCGGTGCTGTCCAGGAATACAATTTTCATAGGTTCTCCTTTATATTGTCTAGTGCTTTATGACAGAAAGTGCGGTGAAAATGACCGCACTTTCCATCACATTAAATTTCCGTATTTAAAACAGGGAAACTTTTTACCAAATCATCAATGGCTTTCATTTGCGATACAAAGCCTTCTAACGCCGATAACGGCAATGCGGACGGACCGTCGCATTTGGCTTTATTCGGATCCGGGTGTGCTTCCAGGAATAAGCCGGCTAATCCTACCGCCATACCCGCACGAGCCAGTTCCGTGACTTGCCCGCGACGACCGCCGGATGCCGCACCGAACGGATCACGACATTGTAATGAATGTGTCACATCAAAAATCACCGGGCAACCCTTTGATACTTTTTTCATAATATCAAAACCCAGCATATCTACAATCAAATTATCGTAGCCAAAGTTAGTACCGCGATCACATAAAATAACGTTGTCATTACCGCACTCTTCGATTTTTTCCACGATATTTCCCATTTGACCCGGGCTCAAAAACTGTGGTTTTTTCACATTGATCACAGCGCCTGTTCGTGCCATGGCTTCCACTAAATCCGTTTGGCGTGCTAAAAATGCCGGTAATTGAATAATATCTACGATATCGGCAACAGGCTGACATTGATGAATTTCGTGTACATCGGTAATAATTTTCACACCAAAAGTATCTTTCAGTTCTTGGAAAATTTTTAACCCTTCATCCATACCGGGTCCCCGATAAGAATGAATGGAAGAACGGTTCGCTTTATCAAAAGAGGCTTTAAAGACATAAGGCACACCTGATTTCTGTGTGACCTCTACGTATTTCTCACACACCTGCATTGCCATATCACGGCTTTCCAACACATTCATACCGCCGAACAACACAAAAGGTTTGTCGTTTGCAATTTCAATTTCGCCTAAGCGAACAACTTTATTTGTCATAAAAAATTCCTATTAATGTAATGGATAATCCACTTGTTTCAAACTTGGTAACTGTGCCGCCAACAACCATGCTGTCGGATCTTCCGGGCAGTGTTCAATAAAATAATCAAAATCGCTAATGGCAGCATGTAGGCATTCCATATTCGCCAATACAAAACCGCGATCACGAATTTCATAAGGATCTTGCGGATCAACAATCAGCAAATGATCGATAAATTCCAAGGCTTCCAAATTTTTTTGCTCACGCATTAAGGTATGTTTGGCCACCTGATTAAAACGATAGGCTAAATCCGTATAATCCGCTGCCGCCACATCTTTGGCTGTGAGTTTATTACCGAATCCCAAATAGCCTTCAAACCAAGTTGCCAAGGTTTGATGACTGATATAGCTACCGTCCCAAGGATCAATAAATGCGGTTTCGCCGTCAATATCCGAACGTAACACGAGCTGTGTGGGAAAATTCACCGGATACACCGGCAAATCCAAACTTGCCGCCAAATACAGCACAATCGCCCCAAGGCTCACCGGCATACCGGTTTTATTGGCAAGCACTTGATTAATATATAAGTTGTCGGACTCAAAATAATGTTCCGGATCGCAATGAAATCCCCAATCGCCGTACACCAGCTGCAATAATTTGTGCACGCGGGTTTTGGTATCCGCATCGGCCGGAATCAGTTTACGAGCTTTGCGTACCAAACTTCCTATCAATCCGCGAATTCGGGCATCGTCCGTCCTGTCAGTGGTGATGTTATAAAAATCCACCATCAAATTAAATAATGCTTTTTGATCGCTGCTTTTCATTTTTTATCCCGTAAACTGAGCCAAAGTAATGCGTTCATTATCGCTGTAATCTTTCACGGTTTCAATGCATTGCCAATGATTTTCCGCAAAAATCCACCGCACTTTTTCACCCTGCTGCCAACCGTGTTCTAATAATAACCAACCGTTTTGTGCCAGAAAGTGCGGTGCGTATTCAATAATAAATTGCAAATCCGCATAACCTTGCTCTTGAGCAACCAATGCGGATAAAGGTTCAAACCGCACATCACCTTGATTTAAATGTTCGTCCGTTTCATCAATATAAGGGGGATTGCTGACAATCAGATGAAATTTATCCATGGAATCAAGGGCGGAAAACCAGTCGCTTTGCTGAAATTGCACGAAATCCAACTGATTACGCTCTGCGTTGCGTTGTGCCAACTGCACCGCTTCGGCAATCCGATCTACCCCTAAAATATCTAATTTTGCACCGCACTTTTGTGCTATCGGCTGCAATTCACTTGCCAATGCCAAGGCGATGGCCCCCGTGCCGGTACCGAGATCTAAAATGCGTAAAGTGCTTTGCGAAGCAAATAAATTTCGTCCGATTTCCACCGCGCGTTCCACTAAAATTTCCGTATCAGGACGGGGAATTAAAGTATCTTTCGATACGAATAAAGGCAATGACCAAAATTCTTTTTCGCCGAGAATATAAGCGATTGGCTCGCCTTTTACCCGTCGAACTAACAATTGAGCAAGATGTTTTAATTCTGCTTCGGTCAATATAGTTTCAGAAAATGCCAGGATTTGTGCTCTATTCTTTTGTGTAACAAAGCTAAGTAGTACATTTGCATCAAATTTAGGATCAATAAAACTGTTATTTGTGAGCGTTTCTTGTAATACGTCCTGAGCAAAAGCAAGCCATTGTTCATAGGTTTGTTCATAGACTTTAGTGACGGAAAAATATTCACAGACAACTTCAAATTTATCAGTAACCAAACAATTTTGAATACCTAACGTTGGTTCTGTTTCTTTTAATTTAAAGTTTGACTGTTCGGGCGTTGTTAATCTGTTTTCTTTGGCGAATAAACGGTCAAAACTATCAAATTTGCTTAAATAAACATCGTATAAGGATTGATTAAATAATGATGAATAATATTTTTTCCACAATTCAACATTTTCTTGCCCATTTTGTTGAGCGAATGAATCAGAAACCTCATGCATAGGACAAATAAAAACCTTAGAAAGCGTAATATCAACCAAAGGATTATTCATACAATCATAAAAAGTTTGAACTTGGTCGGATTCCGGCAAGCTTTGCTTTTCTATATCATAAAATAATTTTCCGGAAGTATTCGCTGTTTTGATACCTGCAATGATAAGCGCTATCGAATAATTTAAATGACTATTAACGTTTTCTGAAATTTTATCTTGATTTAAGGTTTCAGTATCCGGCGTTGGTTTTTTATAAAAGAATTTATAGTGAATCACTGCAAAAATAATCGCACCGAACAATAAAGAAAAATAATGCCATTTCGTATAAGGTAAAAAGTTTTTTAAAATTGCTTGGCCGACTAAAACAACAAAAACGAATAGAAAAATACTAATAAACGAGCTATTAGCCTTTTTCGTATCTTTGCCTTTTAACGCAGCCGATATTAATTTTTCTTTCTTGTTTTTATCTTTTGGATTTTCAACTAACATTCGAATTAATTTTTATTTTTTAGCATCCACAACCATTGTGCCGAAAACCGAATCCGTTAAAGTTCGTTTTTCTTTTTGCACAAAGAGCATCACCAGGTTTACGAGCAATAAAATAATACCTAAAATACTGTAACCAATGCCTTCTACCAATTCACGAGCAAAATAAACACCAAAGCTAATATCTTCGCCAGTCCATTTGATCACGCGAATTCCCATTATGCGTTTACCGATGGTTTGGCGATATTTCTCCATATAATAAAGCTGGATACCCCAATAAGCGAACATAATCAAAATCATAAGAAGTTGTGGTACCGATACTGATATTGAAATACTTACCATAGAACCAACTACTGCTGCTACATACATAATAATATAAACAACAAAGTTAATCCCTATATTAATCAGATTAGCCACAATACGTCTCCACGGTTGCGCTGCAATCGGATAATAGGGTGCCGTACCAGTTTGAAATACCGTATCGGATTCTTTAGTGTTTTGAGTTTGTTGTCGCTTTTCTTTTGGGTTTTCGACTAACATACAACGTCCTTTAATCAAACAATCTTCATGATAGGCATATGCAATACGCCTCCAGATTTATAAATTAATTCAGCTCGGACAATGCTGCCAGCTGATCCGCTTGATATTCCGTAATAATCGGTTGGATCAAATCATCAATTTTACCGTTCATTACTTCATCCAAACGATAAATAGTTAAATTGATACGGTGATCCGTGACACGACCTTGCGGATAGTTATAGGTACGGATTTTATCGGAACGATCACCGGAACCTAATAAGTTACGGCGTGTGCTGGCTTGCTCTGCGGCTTGGCGTTCCTGCTCTACTTGTACAATTCGTGACGCTAATACCGACATTGCTTTGGCTTTATTTTTATGTTGAGAACGTTCGTCTTGACATTCCACCACGATGCCTGTCGGAATATGAGTGATACGCACCGCAGAATCTGTGGTGTTAACGTGCTGACCACCCGCACCGGATGAACGGTAGGTATCAATACGTAAATCGTTTGGGTTGATTTCCGGCAATTCGCTTTCCGGCAGTTCCGGCATAACCGCAACAGTACAAGCCGACGTATGAATACGGCCTTGCGATTCAGTTTTCGGCACACGTTGTACGCGGTGACCGCCAGACTCAAATTTCAGCTGACCATAAACACTTTCGCCACTAATTTTTACGATAATTTCTTTATAACCGCCCTGCTCACTTTCATTGGCAGACAGCACTTCCACACGCCAGCGTTTGCCTTCTGCATAACGGCTGTACATACGGAATAAATCACCGGCAAAAATCCCCGCTTCGTCGCCGCCGGTTCCCGCACGGATTTCCAAATAGGCGTTATATTCATCGTTCGGATCTTTCGGTAATAATAAAATTTGTAATTGATTTTCCGTTTCTTTCAATGACGTTTCACATTCTTCGATTTCTAATTCTGCCATTTCTTTCATATCCGGATCATCCAGCAGCATTTCCGCTTCTTCCATATGGCTTTGCAACTGTTTCCAACGGGCAAAACATTTCACCACATCTTCAAGCTGAGCATATTCTTTGGAATAGGCGCGAAATTTATCTTGATCGCTAATCACCGAAACGTCGCCCAATAAGGCTTCCAATTCTTCGTGACGTTCATTTAAACTGTCTAACTTTGCAATAATACTGTCTTTCATTTATTGACCTTTACTCTAAAAATAAAATCGGGCTATTTTAACATAAATTTTACGAATTTTGTCCTTTATTATGCCGCTATTAATATCTGCAACTGCACACCGATTTCCCGCCGCCATCCTTTTAATAAATCCGGTAAATGTGCCGGATCTTGGTGATAAATCCAAACCCATTTGATTAAACGTTCTAAGCTGCGATTGCTGGCGACTACTTCCGATTTTAAACCTTGCGGCGTAATTTCCCGCAATTTTTGCTGTAGTGCTTTAAGGGTTGATTTGTATTTCGGATGATCAGAGATCCGAACAATCGTTGGCAGATAATCTTGTACATCTAGTTTATTAGCTTTATTTAAAACAGCCAGGATTTTTTTGCCATGATGACGCACTTCATTAGGATGTATATCTAATGCCAATAAATCCGATGAATTTTTCGGATTATGCTTCGCCGCCAGCCATAAACTTTCTGCTTTAACCACAAAGTTCACCGCAAGATCACGTTTAATCGCTTCTTTTTGCCGCCATTTGGCTAATAAATGCAAACGGGCTAATTCCACGCCCTGTAATTTCCACGCATTGGAAATATTGAAATAGGCTTCGTCAGGATTTTTGACTTCCAATGTTTTTTCTAGCAATAATTCACAGTCATTTTCCACCGCACTTTGCCACGGGGTTTGAGCTAAATCAGCCTGCATTTTGTGATACAACGGCAATAAATACCACACATCAGCCGCCGCATAGTTCAGTTGTTTTTCAGATAAAGGACGAGCCAACCAGTCTGTGCGGGAAGCCCCTTTGTCTAATTCCAACTGAAAATAATGATTAACCAATGCTGCAAAACCGGTGGAATTACCAAAACCTAAAAAATTCGCTACGATTTGCGTATCGACCATAGGTTGTGGTAACTGTTTGAAATAATGGTGGAATACTTCTAAATCTTCCGAACAGGAATGTAAGATTTTGGTGACTTGTTTATTTGCCAATAATGCAATAAAAGGCGAAAAATCCTGAATATTTTCAGGCATAATCAAATTCACATCATCGCCATCGTAAAGCTGGATCAATCCCAATTTAGGATAATAAGTGCGGATACGGATAAACTCTGTGTCTAAAGCGACCGCACTTTTTTGTTCTGCCTGTCGGCAAACCGTTAATAGGTCTTTATCGTTATCAATCAGTTGAAAGTGCGGTGGATTTTGAATTTCTTTTATCATTTTTTTCTCAAAATAAGAAAGGGACAAAATTCCGTCCCTATCAATACTAACTATTATTTTTCAATGTTTCATCCCGCAATTCGCGGCGTAATATTTTGCCTACGTTGCTTTTCGGCAGTTCATCGCGAAATTCGATTTCTTTCGGCACTTTATAACCGGTGAGATGCTGACGGCAATGTCGGCGCAATTCGTCACGGGTCAGACTTTCATCTTTTTTCACTACAAAAACTTTCACCGTTTCGCCCGAAGATTCACTCGGCACACCGATTGCAGCCACTTCGGCCACTTTATAATTCAACATTACCACATCTTCGATTTCATTCGGATAGACATTAAAACCGGAAACCAAGATCATATCTTTTTTGCGATCTACAATGCGTAAATTGTAGTTGTCGTCCATAACTACAATATCCCCCGTTGCCATCCAACCGTCTTTGAGCACTTCATCCGTTGCTTCAGGGCGTTGCCAATAACCTTGCATTACTTGGTCACCTTTCACCCATAATTCACCGGCTTCGTTTAATTCCGCTTCAGTGCCGTCATCACGTATAATTTTTATATCCGTATTCGGAATCGGTACGCCGATATTGCCTTCGTGCCTCACGGTGGTTGGCGGACAAGCGGCGATCAACGGCGAACATTCCGTCATGCCGTAGCCTTCAATCAGATTGATCCCGGTTAAATCATGCCAACGTGTCGCAACGGATTGCTGAATGGACATTCCGCCGCCCACCGCCAATTTTAAGGCGGAAAAATCCACATCTTTAAAATTCGGGTTATTTAACAACGCATTAAATAAAGTATTCACCCCTGTAATTGCGATGATCGGGTAACGTTTTAATTCTTTAATAAAACCGTCGATATCCCGTGGATTTGTGATAAGCACGGCAGTGATGCCTAATTCAATAAACAGTAATCCATTCATTGTGAGGGCAAACACATGATAAAGCGGTAAAGCAATAACCGCATAGCGTGATTTTTGACGATTACCGACAAACGGTTCGGCAATCCATTTTGCTTGGAATACATTGGTAATAATATTGCCGTGAGAAAGCATTGCACCTTTGGCAATGCCTGTGGTGCCACCGGTATATTGTAAAAATGCCAATGATTTTCTGCCCAATTCCGGGCGAATATATTGACGTTGTTTACCGATACTCAAAACTTCACGGAATGTGACGGCATGCGGTAATTTATATTTCGGCACCAGTTTTTTTACATACTTCACCACAAAATTCACTAAAGTACGTTTACCGAAAGAAAGCTGATCGCCCATTCGCGTTAAAATGACGTGTTTTACATCCGTACTGAATACCACTTTTTCCAACGTGGAGGCGAAATTTGACACAATGACAATGGCTTTCGCGCCACTGTCTTGCAACTGATGTTCCAATTCACGAGGTGTATAAAGCGGATTGACATTCACCACGACCATTCCGGCACGTAATACACCAAATAAAGCGATTGGATATTGCAATAAATTCGGCATCATAATCGCTACACGATCGCCTTTTTGCATTTTTAATTCATTTTGCAAATACGCCGCAAATGCTCTGCTACGTTCTTCCAACTTACGGAAGGTCAACGGCTGTCCCATATTAATATAAGCAATGCGATCGGGATGTTCTCGCACGGCTTTATCAAATATATCTAAAATTGAACTATATTCTGAGGTATCAATTTCTCTGCTGGCTCCCTCAGGATAATTCTTAAACCAAAGTTTTTCCATTAACCCTATCCTTTTTAATTATTTAATGGTTTAATCGTAGCGAATTTTACACTTTCGTTACATTTAATACAAACGATAGCGTAATTTAGGCTCTCGCCAAATACCGCCGAAACCAAAGTGTCTAAAATGGCCGTAGCCCCAATATCCCCAATAGTCCCAATCATTGTAATCGTAATAATATTCTTGTGCTAACCTCCATTGCTTAAACTGATCGGCTTGTACTACGGGATATTGGTAATTTACTTGGTCGATTTTGCCTGTTTCCGGCTTTTTCAATTTTCCGCTCACGGTCACATACTGCTCTTTCACCGCTTCCGGATCCACAAAACCTTTTACATAAGAGATAAATCGACCGTCGGACATGGCATCAATTACCGGTTTGGCAGAAAACTTGGAAACCGGATAACTTAAAATCTCTAATTTAGTTTGATGCTGTAATGCCGTTGCTGACAACACTTTGCCGCCCAGCCGTACGGGTTTGCATTGGCAGGCATAATCATCCGCTTCGATTTTTTTGATATTGGTAATAGTAAAATCATTGGCTTCTAAGCCTTTAGGCGGGTTCACACAAGCGGAAAGACCTACAAAGAGCGGTAAAAAAATCAATAGTTTTTTCATAACAATCTCCTTTTAATAAGAACAAATTAAATTATTCCCGACCCGGTAATTTTTTCCACGTCACTTCATTACGCAAATAAGTCGGTTCAATTTCGACCGCACTTATCATCTGCTTTTGCTCCCACATAGGAAAGGCAATAGGCAACATATATTGTGCGGACGGTAAAATAATCTCTGACGGTGTGCCGATTTGAGCCTCAGCAAATTGACTATATGCCGACCAACCGGTTCCCACTAATGTCCATTCTCCTACTAAACACTCAAGCTGTTCAAGCACTTTTTGCGGATTTGCCACTTGTTCGACGAGTACATTTTGCCATTGAATAGATTCATGATTCGGCACAGCGGAAAGCTGTGAAAAATAAACTTCATTCATACGGGCATCAATGGCCGACAACACCTGTGTTGACCCTAAGGTTTCATAGGCATTTTGAGCCATTACAGTCAAGTTCGACACCGGGATCACAGGTAAATCCGCTCCCAATGCTAAACCTTGAGCAATTCCTGCTCCCACCCGTACACCGGTAAAACTGCCCGGTCCGCGACCAAACACCAAGGCATCTACTTGCTTTAAGCTCACGCCTGATTGAGCTAATATTTCATCAATCATCGGCAAAATCCGTTGTGTATGAGTACGTTGTGCCAATTCATCCAAATGCGTCCGCTCCCCCTTATGCCATAAGGCCACAGAGCAAGCTTCCGTTGAAGTATCCAGTGCTAATAATGTTGTCATTATATTATCCCATTAATTATTTTTTAAAAACTCTACCACTTTTGCCAAATCTCTGGTACGTTTTGCATTTGGCAAACTTTTTAAGAAGGTTTCGCCGTAGTTTCGCATAACCAATCGACTGTCACAAATAATTACCACTCCACGGTCGGTGACATCACGAATAAGTCGTCCGACACCCTGTTTTAGCGTGATTACCGATTCAGGGATTTGAATATCGTTGAAAGGTTCACCACCCTGTAACTTACAATCTTCAATGCGAGCTTTGAGCAACGGTTCGTCCGGTGCGGTAAACGGCAATTTGTCGATAATCACCAAGGATAAAGCATCGCCTCGAACATCAATGCCTTCCCAGAAACTGGACGTGGCCACTAAAATGCTCTGTTCTTCGCTGACAAATTGCTCTAATAACTTGCTTTTTGATGTTTCACCTTGTAATAAAACAGATAATTTGCTGTGTTCGCGAAAATATTCTGCCAGACTCCGCATCATAAAATAAGATGTGCAAAGCATAAAACAACGGCCTTTATTAGCTTCAATCACCGGCAATAATATTTCGCCTAATTTGTTTGCGGTTTGACTATGATTCGAGGCGGGCAAATAGCGGGGAACACACAACATTGCCTGTTCAGGGTAATTAAACGGACTTTGTAAAATCAACTCTTGGCTGTTTTCTATACCAAGCCGTTTGCTGAAATGATCAAAGGTACCGCCCACTTCTAAGGTGGCAGAAGTAAAAATCCACGCGGTCGGTTTTTCTTTTATTTGTTCGCCGAATTTATCTGCTACTGTCAAGGGCGTGATGTGCAAACCGAATTGCCGCCCGATTGATTCATACCAGTAACAATAGCCGGTAATGGATGTATCTGCCAAGCGGCTGAGTTGATTTTTTACCGTTGCAATACGTTCAAAAATCGCATCTAAGGTTTGCGAACGGCCTAATGCCAGCTTGATGACATCTGCCACAAAATCCAGTTTTTCCTGTAATAAATTAAAGCCTTTTTTCACCGCACTTTGAGCAAACAGTTCCCGCCAGTTGCCACGCAAATTTCCGTCGCCCAGCAATAAACGAAAATCCTGCACGATTTTCAGCAGATGATCGGAAGCCACGCCGAGCTGTTGCATATCTTTCACTTCTGTGCGATAAACAATATTAATATCTTTACAAATATCAAACAGTTGGCGTGATGTGAGCGATTGGCCGAAATACTGGCTGGCAATATCCGGCAATTGATGAGCTTCGTCAAAAATAATGACTTCTGCATTGGGAATAAGCTCGCCAAATCCGCTTTCTTTCACCGCCATATCGGCAAAAAACAGATGATGATTTACCACCACAAGATCTGCATTAAGTGCAATTTTTCGGGCTTTTGCCACATAACAATCAGCATAATTCGGACAATCCGTTCCCAAACAGCTTTCTGCAGTGCTGACCAACTGAGGCAAAATAGGACTGTCTTCCGCCAATTCCACACATTCTGTTAAATCGCCGGTTTGCGTTGCATTATTCCATTTGCGAACCTTCGACAATTCGGCTAAAACCGATTTATCGCCCAGCACGCCTTGAGCAATAACTTGATCCAAACGTTCTAAACATAGATAATTGGAACGGCCTTTTAATAAAGCAATTTTCCCTGTGTAATTTAAAGTTTTTTTGACGGTTGGTAGATCACGGTTAAATAACTGATCTTGCAAGTTTTTTGAACCGGTCGAAACAATGGTTTTCTTTTTTGCCAGTAACACGGGGGCTAGATAAGCAAAGGTTTTGCCTGTTCCGGTCCCCGCTTCCACCACTAATTTACCTTTCTTTTCGATAGCATTTTGCACCGCACTTGCCATTTCAATTTGCTCTTGTCGCGGTTGAAAGCCTTCAATATTAGTACTTAATGCCCCATTTGCGGAAAAAATTTCGGCAATTTTCCCATCAATTTTTGTCATCTAAATCGCTATTCTTTTCTACTCAAATTTGCGTATGATAGCACAAAACAAACTGAATAAAAAAACAGGAAACATAAAAATACAAAATTTAGCCAATATGCAATTTATTCAACAAATTACGTCATATTCTGTGGATTCTCAAAAAAGTGCGGTCATTTTTGTGGAAGATTTTGCTTAATCAGTACAACATTAAGATCGAACATCAAAATGAAAGTGATGTTGTATTATGAAACCCATAGCATAAACCCACAAGCAATATGATGGAAAGCGGCTATCAAACCATGGTGCGCGTGGAAACTTGTCAGATAAATCAGCTTCCCAGTGTTGATAAAGGGCTTTTTCAACTGCAGATGTCTCAAAACGATCTACCATTTCAAATTTTTATTTCATTGAGTTTCCATTAACTTTCTTGAATTTTCACATAAAAAATGGCTAATTTTAGCGAAATTTGACCGCTATTGTAAAAAAGTGAGCGATAGGATTTACGATAAAATTTACAAAAAATTTTCATTTTTTGCGGAAAATAGCTTGACACAAACCGTTTTTTTTTTTCAATAGGGCGGTTTAACTTATTTTTATAATTGGAGAAAATTTATGGACATTTTAGCATTGATATTCGGCATTATTTTATTCGGAGTGGTGTGGCATTTTTTTATCCGAATGCGTTGCCCTGATTGCAACTCTACAAATATTACAGAGGAAGGATATAAAGAGATAGATCGTTATTTAGCTCGTAAACGAGTAACTGAGAAAATGGCATCAGGAAAAACCAGAGAACGATATATTAATTGTACGATGAGCAAGCGTAAATATTTTTATACTTGTGATGAATGTAAAACTGAATGGACAAAAATAAAAAAGGTAGAATTGTCATAATACTTTACCAAATATTAATTAATTTATTTACCATCTCTATCCCTTAATTTTTAGGAGAAAAACATGCTTAACCCACAAATCGAAAGCGGGGCAATTTTGTCCGATGATCGTCAATATCGTTATGTATTATGGCGTATCTGGGATCCGCTCAAACCAATGGTGACTTTCATTGGCTTAAACCCATCAACAGCCGATGAAAAAGAAAATGATCCTACCATTATACAATGTATCAACTTTGCTAAATATTGGGGCTATGGCGGCATTTATATGCTGAATTTATTTGCTTATCGTAGTACGGATAAATCCAAACTTTCGCAAGTAGAAAATCCTATCGGTGCAGAAAACGATCGGTATTTCATGGAATATGCAGATAAAGCAGAAAAAATTATTGCCGCTTGGGGAAACGACGGAAGTTATTTAAACCGTTCAAAACAGGTTTGCGAATTATTAAATAAACCTTTATTTGCGTTAAAAATCAATAGTTCTGGTGAACCGCACCACCCATTATATATCCCTATCGATATAGAGCCTGAAATTTATTCACATTAACAGAAGGAAACCAAAATGAAATTAAAAACAATTGCATTGTTATTACCAATTATGGGCTTGGCTGCTTGTAGTGATAAAACGCCTAATTGTAGTGATGAACGAACAAAAGACGTTATTGCAGATATTATGAATGATCAACTAAAAGAAAGAATGTCTGATGATGAATACAAACGTTTAGCCCCACATCTAAAACATAATGTTACAAATATTATTACTAAATCTCATAATGAAAAATTAGATAATTATATTTGTACGGGAACTTGGTCTGCTCAACTTCCCGAGAAAGAAATAGAAAAATTGGTTAACGAAGCGCAAGAAAAAAATAAGCAAGAATTAGCCCAATATTTAGCTCAACGAGAAAAAGAGTACAACCAGACTATTGCAAGATTAGATGAAAGACTTAATACAGAGATACAAGAAATTACTCAAAAATTTGAAAAAGAAAAAGAGGAGAAAATAGACCGCTACAAGCACGAACTTAAAACGATAGAAGACAGAGAAAAAAACAACAAAGCAAATTATGAAAGAAATTTAAAAAGCGGAGATTACTATTATAATAAAGCCAAAGAACCTGAAGCATATAATCGACACATAAATAATATTGAAGAATTGTATCAACAGGATAAAGCCCAATTAAATAAAGAAAAGGAACAGCTAGGAAAATTGGAAGATTTGGAAGAAGAATTAAATATGTCATATCAAGCCAGTGGAGAATATATCACCGGAAATATACAAAAGGAAAAAGAGAGTGAATTAAAACGTTATAATCGTGATATACAAGATGCTAAGGAAAGATTTAGCAATACATCAAGTTATAGAACACAATTAGAAAACGGATTTGATAGAAATATTATTTACTCTATCGAAAATACAGATGGCGGCAAGAATTTCTTTGTCAATGTTAAATATTTTTAATTACAAAAATAATAATGTGTAGAAGATCAGACTTGATCTGACAAATCACTATAAAAAGTGAGAGTTTCCCGTTTAGAATATGAGTGTCAAAATTCAATCTAAACAAAAAAGG
>NZ_SLYB01000017.1 GCF_004340985.1 Cricetibacter osteomyelitidis | reverse complement strand
AGACGGTATTTTTGAGCATAGGCATTTCCTTTTCGATAGACCTATTAGAGCAAACCTCTAGATGTATGTCTAGAGGTTTGTCAGCGGTCTGAAGCAAGGTTCGACCTTGCTTTTTTGTTGGGCTTTTACAGATTATTCAAATCCAGTACATCGGTCATATCAAATAATCCGTGATCTTTTGTAGCAATCCATTTCGCTGCCCGCACTGCACCGTTGGCAAATGTCATTCGGCTGGATGCTTTATGAGCGATTTCTACCCGCTCGCCTTCATCGGCAAACCATACGGTATGTTCACCGACTACATCACCGGCACGTATGATTGCAAAACCGATTTCATCGCGTTTGCGTTCGCCGGTAATACCTTCGCGAGCAAATACACCATGCGTTTTTAGATCACGACCTAAGGTTTTAGCGATATGTTCACCCATTGAAAGTGCGGTACCGGATGGAGCATCTACTTTATGATGGTGATGGGCTTCAATCACTTCGATATCACAATAATCCCCCATCACTTTGGCGGCTTTCTCCAATAATTTAAACACTAAATTTACGCCCACGCTGTAATTTGAAGCAAACACAATACCGATTTTTTCGCCGGCAGCTTTGATCGCCGCCTTGCCTGCATCGTCAAATCCTGTGGTGCCGATAATCATATTTTTGTTATTCAACGTACAAAACGCAATATGCGCCAACGTGCCTTCCGGACGGGTAAAATCAATCAGAATATCAAATTGATCCTTTTGACTCGCTAAGTCATCAGTGACTTTTATGCCTAATGTCCCCACACCGGCCAATTCTCCGGCATCTGCCCCGTTCAAACTTGATCCTTTACGCTCAAAAGCCGCCCCGAGTTCAACGCCGTCTGCATTGTGGACAGCCTGAATTAATTGGCGTCCCATACGACCGCCCGCCCCTACGATTCCGATTTTTAATGTCATGTTGTTTTTCCTTCTGTAAGATCAATATTGCTATGTATTAAAATTTCTGTAATTTAAACCGCACTTTTTATTGCTTCAACTGCAAATGCACCGTAATTTCTTCTCTATCGTGATACAAATGCTTGGCTTGAATTCGGAATTTTAAGCCGTTGGAAGAAACTTCGTCAGCCAGTTGCTGTAAACATTGCTGCACTTCAAGATAGCGTTTTTTCATGGGCAGTTTCAAATTAAAAATAGTTTCGCGGCACCAACCGTTTACTAACCATTTCGCAATCAGTGACACAATACGGCTTGGCTGTTCCACCATATCACATACCAGCCAATCTATTTTACGGCGTTTCGGCGGTTGAAATTTAAAACCGTCTTCCGGACAATGTTCGATTCTGCCCGTATCGTGCAGACTGGCGGCCATTTTGCCGTGATCTACGGCATAAACAAATAAACCGCGTTTCACTAATTGATAAGTCCAACCACCGGGACAAGCGCCAAGATCCACACCGTACATATTTTCATTAAGCCGTTGACGTTCCTGTTCGGCGGGAATAAAGGTTAAAATCGCTTCTTCCAATTTCAGTGTAGAACGGCTTGGCGCCTCTGCCGGAAATTTAAGCCGCGGAATTCCCATAAAATGTGATGAATGATTGTTATTATAAGAATACCCGACATAGCAACTATTGGATTCAATGAAAAAAATATGCAAAGTCAGACCGCTCTTTTTCACTTCTTTATAATTCAACCAGCCTTGTTTTTTTAGCGCTTGACGTAATGGCACGGTGAATTTCCGACAAAATCCGGAAAGCTCTTTGGCTTCATTGGTATCGGCGGTTTCCACCCAAAGTTCGGTGCTTTGTTTTAAATTGATCTGCCCGGCAATTTGTTGATATTGCTCGATAATCGGTGAAATACGATCTGCCGGCTCCAGTTCATTCAATAAATCGGAAATGACGATCATTTGGCGGGCAAAGATTAGCCGATTAAAAGGAATTTCTCTGGCTAAACGATCAGCTTCATCCGGCTGATAACATTCAAAAATCACATAGCCACTACTTTCCACCACGCGGGCAAAACCGAACACGCCAAGTGCGATGGCTTTTTCGGTAATTTCTGCAGCCACTTCTTTCTCAAAGCCGATACGGCAATATAACGCTAATTTATTCAAAGGATTATCTCTTATTTTTGAGTAAAACTGTTGCGGATGGCAATAAATAATAACGTTAACCAGCCGATTAAAAAGGCAATTCCTCCCATTGGCACTAACATAACTACATTTTTATTGCCTGATAACGCCATAAAATAAAGGGTAAAGCTAAATAATACAATGCCTAAAGCCCAAAAAATACCGATAATATTCACCGCACTTTTACGACAAGCGGGAGCATTTTGTGCGGTAGCACTCACATAAAAGCCTAAGGCTAATAACGCAACGGTATGAAATGATTGATAACGCCAGCCCTTATCAATCCAATCCGCTTGCTGCAAAGTCAATTCCAATCCATGTGCGGCAAATGCACCGAATGCCACACAAATAAAGCCACTGACTGCACTTAAAATTAAAAGACGATTTCCCATATTTTCTCCTTATTCTACTTTTTTGCTTGCCATTGCCTGTAAAATCCATTGCTCGAATGCCTGCACTTTGCTTTCTTTCGTTTTTGTCTGCGGAATGACTAAATAAAATGCTTTCGGATCTTCAAGCTCACTCGGTAATGCAATTTGTAATTTATTTTGAGCAATCTCCTGTTGAGCCAACATTCTATTGGCTAATACAATACCTTGTCCCAGAATAGCCGCTTGCAATGCCATAAATGTGTGGCTAAACAACAATCCGTGCTGTACGTTTACGTCTTCAACGCGTAATTGCTCTAACATCATTTGCCAATTTTCTCGGCTATGTACATGAATTAAGGTATGATTTTTTAAATCATCAGGATGATAAATCGGATTTTCAGCCAACAACTTAGGTGAAGCGAGAATTTGTAGGTTTTCTTGCGCCAATAATTCGGATTGCAGATCATTCCAATGCCCGTAACCATAATAAACGGCGACATCAATTTCATCATTTAGACGACTTTCATCTTGATCAACGCCTTTTATGCGTACTTCAATTTCCGGATATTGTGCGTTAAATTCGGCAAGTCGGGGCACCAACCAATGAATACCAAATGTTTGCGGTACACTAATCGTTAAATGTTGTACATTTTTTTGTTGTACCAATTTATCGGTGACATTTGCCAATTTATTCAAAATGCAGCGAATATCATTAAAATAATTTGTACCGAGTTCCGTCAGTTCCAATGCTCGATTTTTACGCTTGAATAATTGAATGCCTAAAAAATCTTCTAATAGTTTTATTTGATGACTCACCGCCGCTTGGGTAACGAACATTTCTTCCGCGGCTTTGGTAAAGCTTAAATGGCGTGCCGCCGATTCGAAAGCTTTCAGTGAATTTAAGGGGGGCAATCGTTTAAACATTATTTTCCTTTTACACAATAATTACTCTTTACTTGAAGACAACTCTTTCAGATTAGTTTTTTCTATCCGTAGGATAAAAAAATATCAGTTGTCCGACAAAATTATTATCACTAGAATGCACGCATACTTAATGAGTAGCGATTCCTTACTTGTTAAAGAGTTTTTACATTTAAGTATGATGTTGTGTTTGCATATTAAGTAACTTGTTGTTACTTATTTACTTCCTGTATATTTTTAACCTGAATTTAGGTTTTCAAATATAAGCCGCTCAAGATATTGGGCGGCATTTTTTATTTGCCAGAATTCTACCACAATTTCCACCGCACTTTTACGGCTAATTTCCTGAAAATCACAAGAATTTTTTATATAATAGTTTTCAAGGCGTTAATATTGGCGTATAGTAAAAAAATTCTCTTTTTATCAAGCTACAACATTAAAAAAAGGACTCAACAATGCTTAAAGATCTAGACTGGGCGAATTTAGGATTCGGTTACACTAAAACCGATTATCGCTACATTGCATATTGGAAAGACGGCCAATGGTCAAAAGGTGAATTAACTCAAGATAACGTATTACATATTAGCGAAGGTTCCACTGCCCTTCACTACGGTCAGCAATGCTTTGAAGGTTTAAAAGCCTACCGCTGTAAAGATGGTTCAATTAACTTATTCCGTCCTGATGAAAATGCAAAACGTATGCAACGCAGTTGCGAGCGTTTATTAATGCCCAAAGTGCCGGTGGAAATGTTTGTGGATGCTTGTAAACAAGTGGTACAAGCCAACCAAGATTGGGTTGGTACTTACGGCAGCGGTGCAACCTTATATCTACGTCCGTTTTTAATCGGTGTGGGTGATAATGTAGGCGTGAGTCCGGCAACGGAATATATTTTCAGCATTTTCTGCTGTCCGGTAGGTGCTTACTTCAAGGGCGGTATGAAACCGACTAATTTCTTAATCTCCCGTGAATATGACCGTGCGGCACCGCACGGCACCGGCGCGGCTAAAGTAGGCGGTAACTATGCGGCAAGTTTATTACCGGGCAAATATGCAAAATCACATAACTTTGCGGACTGTATTTATTTAGATCCGGCCACACATACAAAAATTGAAGAAGTAGGTTCGGCAAACTTCTTTGGTATCACCAAAGATAATAAATTTATCACGCCATTATCACCGTCAATTTTACCGAGTATCACCAAATATTCATTACTCTATTTGGCAAAAAACCGCTTAGGTATGGAAACAATTGAAGGTGATGTATATGTAGATCAGATTGATCAATTTGTAGAAGCCGGTGCTTGTGGTACCGCAGCAGTTATTACGCCGATCGGTGGTGTGCAAGATGGTCAAGATAGCACTAAATTCCATGTATTCTATTCTGAAACCGAAGTAGGTCCGGTAACCAAACGTCTGTATGACGAATTAGTGGGTATTCAATTCGGTGATGTGGAAGCACCGGAAGGTTGGATTGTGAAAGCAGTCGAATAACTTAACTGAAGATTAGCAGATCAAATAGCGATAAATATTACTTTATCGCTATTTTTTATTACTAACTTACTGACGGGTAAAAGGATTATTTTCTTTTTCTTGACCAATTGTCGTATAAGATCCATGCCCTGCTACAATAATCATTTTATCATCAAGCATATATAACTTTTCTTTGATGGATTTTAACAAATCGGCATAATCCCCTTGCGGAAAATCGGTACGGCCGATACCGCCGTTAAATAACACATCTCCGGTAAATGCAATGTTATTATCATGATCAATAAAACCGATATGTCCCGGTGTATGCCCCGGTAAATGCAACACTTCAAAACGCAAATCGCCCACCTGAATTTTTTCGCCTTCCGTATCTAACCAACGATCCGGCTTAAATGTTGCTATTTCAAATAAACCAAATTGTTGAGATTGTTGCGGTAGCATATTGAACCAAAACTCATCGGCACTATTAGGACCTAAAATCTCAACTGCAAAGTGCTGTTTTAATTTCATCGCCGCGCCCACATGATCAAGATGACCATGTGTAAGCAGTATCACTTTTAAATTTAAACCTAATTCTTCAATACGCCGAATTAATTTTTCCGCTTCACCGCCCGGATCAATAATGGCAGCATTTTTCTGTTCATCCCACACCAACGTGCAATTCTGTTGAAATGCCGTAACCGGAATAATATCAAGTTTCATGTTATCCCCTACTTAATCAATAAAAAACCGCACAAAGTGCGGTCTGTTTTAGCCAAATTTTTATGAACCACGCCATGTGCGAACAGGACCTGTGTCAATATGCACAAAATTACTATAAGGATAATAACCGACACCGCCGTTATTTAAACTCTCTGCGGCACGACGCACTTTTGCAAGCGGTACGCCTTCAATTTTAAAATCAATAGCTTGACCGCGAACATGATAACTATTGCTTGCAACACCACGACTACGACGATGCATTACGGCATTAGTATATGCCGAGCGATAACCACAGATAATTTGAATTTCGGTATTGCGTAACCCTAAAGCACTTTGAATACGATACAATTTAGTAAACAGTTTTGGATCCATGCGACGCACTTGACCACTTCGACGATCACGCATCAGATAATTTAATTTATTTAAATTTGCGGAAGAAAAACCGGCACGTTCAGAAAAGCCTCCGCTAAACGTATCGCCGGTATTAATATTTCTAAAACGTAAAATTCTTGGTTTTGGTGTCGATAACGCCGCCAGTACCGTATTAGGTAAGCAGGTTACTCCCAATACAACTCCGCCTAACGACAGCCACTTACGCCGCTGCTGATCAATTCCGCTCATATTAAATTATCCTTATCACAATAGGTACAAATTCAACGTACCGTATTTTCGACAGCACGTTGAGAAAAAAGTTTAAAAAAACTTAATAAAAATTTATATTACAAAAAAACTAATTACATCAAATACTTTTTAATAATATCCCAATTAATATCTTTTGGCACGGCAACTTTGTCATAGCCATAAATATCCGGTGCGGTTTTTACTTGCCCGTCATCAACCCAAGCCGTTACATAATACAAATAAACCGGATTATCCGATTTAATGGTTGCCCAGGTGGTTTTACGACTGTCTAATACGGTTTGCTTTTTATTATCGGACCAACCCGCTTCTTTCAATAAAATAGTTGCAAGCTGATCAGCTTTCTCCACACGTACACAGCCGGAACTCAACGCACGCTTATTTTTACTAAACAATTTGCGTGATGGCGTATCATGTAAATAAATGGCATCGGAACTCGGCATATTAAATTTATAACGACCTAATGCCGTATTATCACTTGGTTTTTGCCGCAAATGGTACGGGAATTTCGCACCAATAGACGACCAATTAATACTCGACGGGCTAATGACCTGACCTTTGCTATTTAAGATCTCATAACCATAGCGTTGTAAATAACTAGGATCTTTACGAATTTTTGGTAACAAATCTTCATTAATTAAGCGAACCGGTGCATTCCAAGGCGGATTAACCACCACATTGCTTAATTTGCTGTACATGACCGGAGTTCTACGTTCATTTTTACCCACAATAACACGAGAATTCAGCACTAATTGTCCATCACGAACATAATTCAACTGATAGGTGGGAATATTAACAAAAATGCCGTTTTCAAAACTTGGTATTACGCGTAAACGCTGGGCGTTAATAGCCAGCCTAGCCAATTCATTCGTATTATTTTCCGTCATTAAACGTTGTACCGTTTGACGGTATAATTTATTACCGTTGGAAAGATTCTGCACAAATTGCAAATCTGTTTTATTTTTAACCGCACTTATCCATTCGGCAATCTGTTCTTTACTTGGTTGTTGTGCTTTATAACTCCCGCCATATAACCAGTTCTGTGCATTTTCTGATACGTTTTTCGCATAATACATATAATCTAAGAATGCATCACTCAACAAAATATCATAAGCCAATGATTGCGGTTCTTTATGATTAAACAGGCTGATTTGTTCTAAATTTTTTGCGGATTTACTCGAAATACCGCTGGCTACCATTGCCGCATAGTCATGCAAAAATTGTTTTTCTGCATTTTTATCAGACCATAGGAATGTATAGTCATTTTCAGCATACAGACGGGCAATTTCAGATTTAAATTGTAAGTTAGTCTCAGTTCCAATCACTTGTTGCAATTTAGCTTCTGCTTGAGCTTGCCACTCGCCGGTCAAACGTTTTTCCTCTTCCGGCGTTAATACGGCGAGCGGATCGTTTTTTGCCATCATTTGTAACTGAGCACATGCGGTGACCGAGAAGATACAAGATGTCAAAATAGTTACTTTTGCGAGTTTAGATGTGGACTGAATAAACATAAAAAATTACTTTCCTTCCTTATTTTGCATCAAATTGACTAAATCCGCTGCCATTTTTTCTGCTTCTTTTAAGATAAAATCAGGCGCCTCATAGTCTTTCGGTAAGGCATCTAAATTTTTCAAGGCTTTTTTTCCTTCACGCTTAAAGCGGGCATTTAAATCTTTCAAACGTTTGGCATCATCTTTATCATTTTCCGCTTTACGCGTTACATAATTCAATGAAAGCCATTTGCGTTCCGACAATTCTTTTGCTCGTGCGATATCTTCTTTTAAAGTGATAAATTCAGGATTCTTAGCCACACGTTCATCGTGTTTTTGTTTTAACGCACCGACCAATTCCCGAGCATTGCCCGCTTTCGAGTAAGTTGCCGCCGGCACTTTATCCCAAGGTAAGGCATTGTCTTCTTTCGATTCGCCGAATTCATCCATATCAATTAATGATGGAAATTCAACATCCGGTGCCACCCCTTTAAGTTGGGTACTACCGCCATTGATACGGTAGAATTTTTGAATTGTATATTGTAACGAGCCTTTTGGTTTTTGATCCAAATCGTACACGAAATTCAATCCGCGGCTTTGTTGTACAGTTCCTTTACCAAAAGTATTTTGTCCGACTACAATACCACGATCATAATCCTGGATCGCTGCGGCAAAAATTTCTGATGCGGATGCACTGAAACGATTGATCATCACCATTAACGGACCTTTGTACACTTGAGCACTGTCCGGGTCTTCATGTACACGAATGCGATCATAAGCATCTCGTACTTGCACCACCGGACCGTCACTGATAAATAAGCCGGTCAATTCCACTGCTTCCGTTAACGCACCGCCGCCGTTCTCACGTAAATCAATAATCACCGCTTGCACTTTTTTCTTTTCCGCATCGGCAAGTAATTTGCGTACATCTTCCGTTAAACCGATATAGAATCCCGGAATTTCAATGGTCGCAATATTCACACCATCGACTTTCGCCATTTCTAATTTTGCCGCACTGTCTTCCAAGCGAACTTTATCACGTACGATAGTTATAACTTTGGTTTTTCCGCCTTTTGCAGGTTCGATTTCAAGGCGAACTTTCGTACCTTTTTTACCTTTAATTTTGTCGACCACATCATCTATACGCCAACCGATAACATCTTCGATTTCACCGGTTGCTTGTCCGACACCGACGATTTTATCGCCGATTTGTAACTTTTTGCTACGTTCTGCCGGAGCACCTTTCACCAAACCTTTAATAGTGGTTTCACCGTCTTCCGATTGCAACGTCGCACCAATCCCTTCTAAAGATAAATTCATGCCTTCGTTAAAACTTTTTGCCTGACGAGGTGCTAAATAGCTGGTATGCGGATCAATTTCACGGGCAAATGCATTTAAAAATGTTTGTGTAATATCATCAGCTTTGGTTTGGGTTAAACGTTTAATGCCCAGATTATAACGTTTTACCAAAGTTTTCTTGATGTCAGACCATTTTTTATCTTTTAATTTTAATGAAATTACATCATTTTTTACACGAGCTAACCACAATGCTTTAGCTTCGTCTTCCGATTTTGGCCATGCGGCTTTTTTACGATCGATTTCAAGTTGATCGTCACCGGTCAAATCAGGTTCTTTGTCGATTAAAGAAAGCGCATATTGATAACGTTCGTATAATCGTTTAGTCATCAATTCATACACGGCAAATGCATCGGTCAACTTGCCTTGATTCAGGTCATCATCCAACGTATTGGCATATTTCTGACGCAACTCATCTACATCGGATTGTAAAAAAATGCTATGACTCGGATCGAGATAATCTAAATAACGATCAAAAATTAAATTGGAAAATGCGTCATTCAAGTCGAATTTTTTATAGTGTGACTGCACCAAACGAGCCGTTGCCCGCTTAGTAGCTAAATCGTTTTCTTCCGTCGGAGCCGGTAAAACAATTTCACTTGGTTTAATTTTCGGTTCAACCGCTTGAGTAAATGTACTATTAACAAGTAATAAACTGCTTAATACAAAACTCGCCAAATAAGTTTTTGATGTGGTTAATTTCATTATTTCTAAATATCTCTTAATGACAAAATAACTATGTAAAAATAAATTAAGCAAATAAACGATCGGTCGTGACATTAATCACCAACCCGTTATCCAATTGCACTCGCACCGCATCCTTCAAAACTTCTAATACAATCGCATTTTGTGTACGTTCGCCCGCTTTTACTTTCACTACGCTGTTTGCTTTCAATGTTGCCATATCCACTGCAACTAAATCCAATTTTGGTTTACGCGGTGCTTTTGGTTTATCGGATCTGACTTGATTTTCAACAGATTTACGCTGCGGACGTTTTTCTTTTTTATATTTTGCTGCATCCGGATTTGCCGCACGCTCCGCTGCACGTTTTTCCGCCAGTTTAGCTTTAGCTTCCGCTAATTGCTGTGCCGCATGAGCGGCGTGTTCTTGTTCTAATGCACCGCAATCGTTGCCTTGTAAATCCACGCGTACCGCTCCCACTTTGCAACCGTGTAAATAACGCCAGTTTGCCGTATATTGACGTAATGCATGGCGAAGCTGCGTTTTGCTGACCCGTTCATCATCCGCCAAGGCTTCCGCTAAATCTTGGAAAATACCGATTTTAAGTGGTTTGGCTTCACCTTCCAGAGAAAAACAAAGCGGAAATTTTTCTGCTAAGTACGCAATAATTTCTTTATTATTTGTTAATTTTTGGATTTCAACATTTTCAGACATACAAATTTTACACCGTTATCAAAATAAAATAATTATTTATCAGGTTCCCCCCAATATCACATAACGGCATAGTTTAGCTTAATTTAGCAAAAAATGACAATTATTAATCACTGATTTTGTAAAAATCTTGTAAAAATAACCGCACTTTACATTTCTGACCTTGAGAAATTTTATCAAATTTATATACTACTCTAACCTATATATGACTGAACGAGAGATCCTAATGTCGGCAGAAAACTTAGCTTTAAAAAACGTGAAACAAATTATCCGCTGCAATGATTGTAATGCGGTAGTTTCCGTTCCCTATTTATCGCCGACTCAGAATGCCATTTGCCCCCGTTGTCACTATAATTTGCGTTCCGGTAATCGTTGGACTTTAAGACGTTGTAATATCATAGCCGTGGCAATTTTATTCTTAATTCCTTTTGCGTTATGGTCACCGCTAATTGATATTGACTTATTGGGCGAACATATCGGTGCCAGTGTTTGGCTGGGAATTTGGAAAATGGCCACAGCAGGTTATGAATACACCGCATTTTTAGTGTTTATTTGTGCGATTTTCACCCCGATTTTCTTTGTGCTGTTAGTGGTGATTTTGCGGATATTGCAAGTTTTTAAGCGTCGTTCCCGTTTGGTACTAACAACCTTAAGCTATATTAAACCCTGGGTAATGTTTGATGTGTATTTTCTCTCGCTGTGCGTGGCTGCATTTAAAGTACGGTCTTATGCTCCGTTAGAATTAAATATCAATTTAATTGCTTTTATCAGCACCACCATTTTAATGACATTGCTGTTTATTAAGCTCAACTTACGGGCGCTATGGGAAGAATTTTATCCGGAACTAAATCCCTTAGAAAAAGTCGGCGAAAATGCACCGCACTTTTGTACTAACTGCGAATATACTTTTAGCACGCCGACTCACAACCGCAAACATCAGGATATTTGTCCCCGTTGTCACGACCGCATTAATTTAGACGATAACGTACGATTGCAAAAAACCTGGGCGACTCTGATTGCCGGGATGATTATGCTGATTCCGGCTAATGTGTTGCCGATTTCTTATACTTCCCTTGCGGGTGCGGTGAGCGGTGATACGCTGATGTCCGGTGTGATTACATTTATGGAAATGGGGAGTTATTTCATTGCTTTTGTGGTGTTTACCGCCAGTATTTTTGTACCGTTCAGCAAAGTGATTATTATGCTTTATTTGCTGATTTGTATTCAATTTAATTTGCACAAATCCATCCATTTTCAAATGAAATTATTACATATCGTGCATTTTATAGGCCGTTGGTCAATGCTCGATCTTTTTGTCTTAGCCTTAATGATGACACTGGTTTCCCGCGGTCAGATTATTAACTTTTCGGTGGGACCCGCTGCCTTATATTTTGGTTCTGCCGTATTTTTAACTATGTTATCAACCTCTTACTTTGATAGCCGTTTACTCTGGAAAATTTATGACAAACGAAACAAACAAACAAAATAATGAATTAACGGAAAATATCACTAATACGGAGGCAAATATCCGTCAAATTCGTCGAATTTCGCCATTTTGGTTATTGCCTTTTATTGCCTTCTGTATCGGTGCAGTGCTGTTTTTTCAAATCGTACAGGAACAGGGAAAAAGCATCACCATTCTCTTTGCCAATGGCGATGGTTTAGTGGCCAATAAAACTCAAATTCAATATCAAGGTTTACAAATCGGTACGGTTAAAAAAGTGAGTTTCACCGACGACCTCAAACAGGTGGAAGTCGAAGCCAATATCTATCCGGAAGCAAAAACCTTATTGCGTAAAAACACTAAATTCTGGCTGGTAAAACCGACGGTTTCCCTTGCCGGGGTATCCGGTTTGGAATCCTTGGTTTCGGGTAATTATATCACGTTGCAACCCGGCGACGGCGACTCGGAAGATGAATTTGTAGCAGAAGTAGAAGGCCCTATTGCAGAAGTGAAAGACGGCGATTTACTGGTGCGTCTATTAGCCGATGACTTAGGATCAATTTCTGCCGGAGCTTCGGTATATTATAAAAAAATGCCTGTGGGCACAGTGTCCGACTATCGTTTTACCGCGGATCAAAAGAAAGTGGAAATTGATTTGATCATTGAAAAAGCTTATGCCAATTTAGTGAAAAAAGATTCCCGTTTCTGGAATATCAGCGGGGTTGATGCCAGCCTGAATGCCGGCGGGTTAAATGTCAAAATGGATAGTCTGACATCCATAATTCAAGGTGCGGTTGCTTTTGATTCACCGGAAAAAAGCGATATTGCGATGCAAGGACAACGCTATCTGCTCTATAAAGATCTGAAGTCCGCCGGTCGCGGTTTAGTGATTAATATTACGCTACCCTCAGTGCTCGGTCTTGAGGTAAACAAAACACCGGTTTTTTATAAAAATACTCAGGTGGGCATGTTATCTGAAATCAATGCGGAAAATCCTTATACGGAGCAAGCGGCAAAAGGTCAACTCGTGATCGATCCGAATTTAGCCTCATTGCTGAAAACCCATTCTGAAATTATCTTGAATGATAAACGTCCGTCTTTAACGGAAATTAGCAGTGTCGAACAACTGTTCCGCGGGACATCCTTTGAAATTATTGCCGGTGACGGCGAACCCCGTACGGAATTTGCGGTGATCCGCCAAAGCGAACGTTTATTGAAAGAACCTAATACGTTGGTGCTGACGCTGACATCACCGGATACCTATGGCGTGTCAGCCGGTCAACCGATTTATTATAACGGTATCACCATCGGTGAAGTGATGTCACAAGATATTACGGCGGATAAAATCAGCTTTAAAGCCGCCATTATGAGTGAATATCGTAATCTCATTAACAAAGACAGTAAATTTATTGCGGCATCGAACTTTGATGTGTCTGTCGGTGTGGACGGTGTACAAATAGGAGCGGCTAATCCAAGACAATGGTTACAAGGCGGCGTGCGTGTATTAACCAAAAAATCGGAAAATCCTACCGCACTTACGAGCTATCCGCTCTATGACAATGTAGAAAATGCCGAAGCCGGTATTTTAGCGGATAATATTAATCCTACAATCACACTCACGGCCACTCAGCTGCCAAGTTTAGAGCGCGGTTCATTGGTGCTGTATCGCCAATATGAAGTGGGTAAAATATTGGATATCCGTCCGACCAGCAAAAATTTCCAAATCGATGTGTTTATTTATCCGAAACATCGCCATTTACTTACCGATAAAAGTCTGTTCTGGGCGGAAAGTGCCGCTCAAGTAGATATCACCCCTAAAGGCATTAATGTACAAGCCGGTCCGCTCACCCGTACGCTCAAAGGGGCAATTAGTTTTGACAATTCCGGTAACGGCAACAAAATCTTATATCCGAATGAATTACGGGCGAAATCTGCCGGTAATGAAATCACTTTAACTGCCGCCGATGCCGGCAATTTAAGCAAAGGAATGACATTGCGTTATATGGGATTAACCATTGGTGAGATCGAACAAATTAATCTGGATCAAGCCAATAACCGCATTACCGCCAAAGCATTGATTAACCCGCAATATATGAATATTGTGGCAAAAGAAAACAGCCGTTTTAAAGTGATAGCGCCGCAAATTTCCGCCGGAGCCATTGAAAACTTGGATGCATTGCTGCAGCCCTATATTGATGTGACTGCAGGTAACGGGGCAAGAAAAACGAAATTTACCTTGAGTCAAACCGCTGAAAACCCACATCGTTTTAATGACGGTTTCCCGATTATCGTGGAAACCAATGATGCATTAAACTTAACCACAGGATCGCCGGTGCTTTATCGTGGAGTGGAAGTAGGCACAATCCGCAAAATGGAATTGAACAATTTAGGTGATCGGGTATTGATTCATTTAGTCATTTTGCCGAAACATCAGCATTTAGTGCGTAAAAATTCAGAATTTTGGGTCGCTTCCGGCTATAACTTTGAATTAGGTTGGAAAGGAGCGGAATTTCATACAGGCTCAGTACAACAGTTATTGAAAGGCGGCATCTCATTCTCCAACCCGACCGGTACGGTGGTTCAACCGCAAGCTAAAGCCAATCAGCGCTTTTTATTACGGATAAAACGCCCGGACGAAGCACCAAATTGGAATCAGGCAACAATGCCTAACTAACCCGAAAAATCAAAAGTAAAAAAACGGGTGTTATTATCAACATACATCCGTTTTCGCCGAAACATACGCCAGGCGTGCAAGCCACTTGAATTTTCGTATAAGAAAAATAATTATTTTCCACCGCACTTTGCAACGCCACGTTCACTTTCGGCGACGGCGGTAAATCCGGCTATCCGATTTCAAAATGAATCGCATTATTCAATTCCTATCAATTTATGCGTTTGCAAACTCAGTTGCCATTTAGGTTTATTTGTCCGCTGATTAAGTTTGCCGAGTTGGGTAATGGTATCCAATAAATTCATTTCACCGTCGGTTTCGCAAGGAGAAAGATAATAATGCTTCGCTTTGATCCGGTTTTCCATTTGTTCGCAAAACGCCAACACATCTCCGTCAGCGACAATTCGCACTTCGTGGGCAAAAGGAATACAACGGCGTTGATATTTATGTTGATACATTCGCTTAGGGCTGGTGGCAATATAATCAATTTGCAACGGAATCGGCTTAAGTCCGTTGGTTTCAATCGCCAGAAAATAATTTTCTGATTTAAGACTTTCCAGTAAAATTTCCAATTTAGGCACAACTGTCGGCTCACCGCCGGTGATAATCACATTTTTCGCCGAAAACGACCGCACTTTTGTTAAAATCCGCTCTAAGCTCCAGCTTTCGTATTGATTATAATTGGTATCACACCATGGACAGGCAAGATTACACTTGCCGAACCGTATGAAAATGCTCGGCATACCGGTATTAAACCCTTCGCCCTGCAAACTTTCAAAAATTTCAACGATGTTGTAGGTGAGCATTATTCGCTATACTCACAAAATGATGTGGGCGTTTCCCATAAACGAATGGCGGACACCGGCAGATTCTGTTCATTTTTAAGGCGATTAAAAATAAAACGTGCCATTTCCTCTGCGGTGGTGCGTTTATCCAAAGCAAAGGTTTTTGATTTTAACTCTTGCAACAATGTGGCGATTTTGCTTTCGCGTTCGCTGGTTTGATCGTAAATAAAAGCATGATCCATCGGATCTAAAATGAATTGCTGCACAATGGCTTTTAAATCGGAAAAATCAATTACCATGCCTTTTTTCGGTCCGTTAGGATAGAGCTCGCCACTGATTTCTACCTGCAATTTATAGGTATGACCGTGCAAATTCTGACATTTTCCGTCATGACCATCCAGTATATGTGCCATATCGAAACTGAATTCTTTTGAAACTTTAAACATAAATTACTCTATAATTTCCACCAACACCGTCGTATCCGCTTTCGCCGGCAATAATTGCCCCACCGAGAATAACGCCACGTTATTGGCTTGTGCCAGGGCTTTAACTTTATCTTCCGCCTCAGGTTTAACGGCAATAAGCAAGCCGCCGGAGGTTTGCGGATCGCATAATACGGCTTTTTGTAAATCAGTGATATTGCCCACTAAATGCCCGTAACTTTCAAAATTACGGCCTGTACCGCCCGGCACGCAGCCTTCCGCTATATAATCCGCTACACCATCTAAAGTTTTAATACCGCTAAAATTAATTTCGGCAGTGAGATTAGAACCTTCGCAGATTTCAATTAAATGACCAAGCAATCCGAACCCGGTCACATCTGTCATTGCGGATACTTCATCCAGTTGAGAGAACTGACTGCCGATTAAATTCATTTGACACATCACGTCACGAGCCAAATTTTTATGTTCCGGTTTGAGTTTGCCTTTTTTCTCTGCCGTAGTCAAAATGCCGATTCCCAACGGTTTGGTTAAATACAGTTTGCAACCCGCTTGGGCGGTGGCGTTACGTTTCACTTTCGCCGTATCAATAACACCCGTTACCGCCAAGCCGAACATCGGTTCCGGTGCATCAATGGAATGACCGCCTGCTAAAGCGATACCCGCTTCCGCACAAGCTGCCCGGCCGCCTTCAGTAATTTGTTGAGCGATAGATGCCGACAAGACTTTGGTCGGAAAGCCCAAAATCGCAACAGCCATAATAGGCTTGCCACCCATAGCGAAAATGTCACTAATGGCATTCGTCGCAGCAATACGACCAAAATCAAAAGGATCATCTACAATCGGCATAAAGAAATCCGTTGTGCTGATGATCGAAATTCCATTCCCCAGATCATACACAGCAGCATCGTCTTTCGTATCGTTACCTACCAACAAATTTGGGTCAACAAACGGCGGCATTTCAGAATGTAAAATTTCCACTAAAACCTTAGGCGATATTTTACAGCCTCAACCCGCACCGTGACTGTATTGTGTCAGCCGTATATCCTTTATTTCGTCCATATATTATCCTGTTAAAAATTTTATTAATTCTAGCACAAAAAGTGCGGTGAGAATTTATAATATTTTTTCTTTTTTATTTTTACGCTAAAATGACACAAAAATAGATCCGATAGATAATGATGAAACATAAACGCCCTACTTTACAAGATATAGCCGATCATCTTGGCATTACTAAAATGACGATTAGTCGCTATTTGAGAAATCCCGCCTCAGTTGCACAACATACCCAACAGCGTATTGCTCAAGCAATCGAACAGTTCGGTTATATTCCCAATCGTGCTCCTGAAATATTGTCCAATGCACGCAGTAAAGCTATTGGTGTTCTTGTGCCTTCACTGACAAACCATGTTTTTGCCGATGTGATAAAAGGAATTGAATTAATTACCGATAAGGCAGGATACCAAACCATGCTGGCTCATAATGGTTATAGTATTGTCAAAGAGGAACAGCGTATCGAATCGCTATTATCATACAATATCGACGGTCTAATTTTATCTGAAAATGAGCATTCTCCCCGTACGCTGAAAATGCTGGAAACCGCCAATATTCCGGTCATTGAAATTATGGATTCGGCACAATGCGGTATTCAGCAAGCTATCGGTTTTGATAACATTGCCGCAGCACAAGCAATGGTTGAAACGATGATTAAACGCGGACATAAAAATATCGTTTATTTTTCCGCCCGAATGGATAAACGCACCCGTTTAAAAATGCAAGGCTATGAAAATGCAATGAAAAAACATCAGTTAAAACCGCATAGCCTAATTACTGAAGAGTCATCGTCATTTACTTTAGGGGCGGCTCAATTACGTCAGACCTTAACGCAATATCCGGATACGGACGGTATTTTCTGTACTAACGATGACTTAGCCATCGGTGCGTTATTTGAGTGTCAGCGTTTAGGCATTGTGATTCCACAGCAAATTGCGATAGCCGGATTCCACGGCCACGATGTAGGGCAATCGTTAACGCCGCAACTTGCCAGTGTGATTACTCCACGCTTGGAAATGGGAAAACGTGCCGCTCAGGAATTATTAGATCGGCTTAATAATATTCCGCAGCAAAGTTCAATTATCGATCTCGGTTATCAAATTCATTTAGGAGAAAGTGTATAAATAAAAAGACACCGCACTTTTGTGCTTATTAGAAACTTAAAGTGAGGTGAAATTTTTATTAAATCAGTGGTTTTAATGCTGTGATACAACGCTCTACAACATCCTCAAAACTGCCGTTAATATCAATAGGGATCACATCGGTTTCATCGGCCTGCGGTACTTCCAAAGTATCAAATTGGCTTTTCAACATTTCGGTTTTCATATAATGCCCTTTACGTTGCTGCATACGTTGCAGCACCAACTCAAAACTGCCGTGTAAAAATAAAAATTTAACCTGTTCATTACCGTCTCGAATCAAATCGCGGTATTTTTTCTTTAATGCCGAACACACGATAATTCCAATTTCACTTTTCTTTTCAAGGCTAAATGCCGCATCACGAATACGCTCAAGCCAAGGTGCACGGTCATCATCATTAAGCGGTTGCCCTTGCCCCATTTTGATAATATTCGCTCTTGGATGTAGATCATCCCCATCAATTAATTTAATCCCCAAACGATGTGCCACTTCTGTTCCAACGGACGTTTTGCCCGTGCTGGACACTCCCATTAAAATAAAACTTTTACCTTGAATTTTTTCCATTGTATAGCCCTCTAATAGTTGTTTTATTCTTTATACCTTAAATTTCCGAGTAATGTTACTGGTAACTTTTAATTCTGTGATCTTAATCATATTATAATTTTATATTTATCCCAATAAAATCGTAATTTAAATAAATTTTGTGAAGTTCATCACAAATTTTAACATTAACCCTTTACTCATTATTGAATAAAAAGTATGTTACGGGTAACTTCAAACAACATCTTGAAAGGTGAATCTAATGGAAACGTTATCTTGTGTCGTAAAAGGAGCAAAAGACGTTGATGTTATTAGTCAACAAATCGAATATTCCGGCAAATCCGACCGCACTTTAGTACAAATCACTCGCGGAGGGATCTGCGGTTCAGACTTACATTACTATCAACACGGCAAAATCGGAAATTTTGAAGTTAAACATCCGATGATTTTAGGTCATGAAGTCATCGGTAAAATAGTTCAGACTACATCGGAAAAATTTATAGTAGGGCAAAAAGTTGCCATTAATCCAGGCAAACCGTGCAATCAATGTAAATATTGCTTAGCCGGTGAAAGTAATCAATGTGAAACTATGCGTTTCTTCGGCAGTGCAATGTATGACCCGCATGTTGATGGAGGATTTACACAATTTAAAGAAGTAGATACTGCACAATGTATCAATTATCCGCAAAATGCTCCTGATGAAGTGATGGTTTTTGCCGAACCTTTAGCCGTCGCTATTCATGCAGTAAAACAAGCCGGAGATGTGCAAGGAAAACGTTTATTTGTTTCAGGTGTAGGTCCTATCGGTTGTTTGGTTGTGGCTGCGGCAAAAGTCTTAGGCGCAAAAGAAATCGTAACGGCTGATTTAAGTCAACGCTGTTTGGATATTGCTACTGAAATGGGGGCAACCAAAGCACTTTTAGCTAATGAAGATTTTTCCGAATATCAGCAACATAAAGGGGAATTTGATATTTCCTTTGAAGTTTCCGGTCATCCGTCTTCTATCGAACGTTGTTTAGCCGTAACCAAAGCAAAAGGCACTATTATCCAAATAGGTATGGGCGGAAATGTGCCTAATTTTCCTGTAATGACCTTAATCGCAAAAGAAATTAACTGGAAAGGTACGTTCCGTTTTGTGGAAGAGTTTAATACTGCCGTGGAATGGCTTGGTAGCGGAAAACTCAATCCACTACCGTTACTTTCTGCTACATTCCCATTCCAAGAATTGGAACAAGCAATGATTACAGCCGGCAATAAAAATGAAATTGCTAAAGTACAACTCACCTTTGGCGAATAAATTATCAATGGAGCGTATTATGAGTGAACTCTTTTCTTTAAATAATAAATTAATTTTAATTACCGGTTCTGCCCGCGGTATCGGGCGATTATTAGCTCAAGGTGTTGCGGAACACGGTGCTACCGTCATTATTAACAGTACGCAACAAGATAAATCTCAAGCTGTTGCGGATGAATTAAACGCTCAAGGTTTTAAAGCTCATGCGGTTGCCTTTGATGTGACTGATTCAAGTGCGGTGCAAAAATCCATTGATTTTATTGAACACAATATCGGTGCTATTGATGTATTGATCAACAATGCCGGCATTCAACGTCGCTATCCATTCTGTGAATTTCCGGAAAAAGATTATGATGACATCATGAATATTAACCAAAAAGGTGTTTTCCTTGTATCTCAAGCTGTTGCCCGTTATATGATTACGAGAAAACAAGGAAAAATCATTAATATCGGTTCTGTGCAAAGTGAATTGGGACGAGACACTATCACACCTTATGCAGCTTCAAAAGGCGCGGTAAAAATGTTCACTCGAGGAATGTGTGTAGAGCTCGCCCGCTACAATATTCAAGTAAACGGCATTGCCCCGGGTTATTTTGCGACGGAATTAACAAAGGCATTAGTGGACAATAAAGAATTTAGCGATTGGCTATGTAAACGTACACCGGCTGCTCGTTGGGGCAAACCGGAAGAATTAATTGGTGCAGCTGTATTTTTATCCTCAAAAGCATCTGATTTTGTGAATGGTCATCTACTATTCGTTGATGGCGGAATGGTAGCTGCCGTATAAAAATTTAGTCTAGGAGATTTTATTATGCTAATTGTTATTATGATCGCATCAATTCTATTGTTGCTTCTCTTAATTATGAAATTTAAGGTGCATGCTTTTGTCGCTTTAATTATTGTCAGCTTACTCACGGCACTGGCGACCGGTATTCCCGTCGAAAAAATCTTGCCGACATTACTTGGCGGCTTCGGTAATACCCTTGCTGCCGTTGCCTTGCTCGTTGGTTTAGGTGCTATGATCGGTCGTTTGCTAGAAGTGACCGGTGGTGCAAAAGTACTGGCGGATACACTCATTAATAAATTTGGTGAAGCTAAAGCACCGCTGGCATTAGGGGTTGCCTCATTATTATTCGGTTTTCCGATTTTCTTTGATGCGGGTCTCGTGGTAATGCTACCGATTATTTTCAGCGTTGCAAAACAATTTGGCGGTTCAGTAATCCGTTATGCATTTCCGGCAGCCGGTTCATTTGCCGTTATGCACGCTTTTTCCGTACCGCATCCCGGTCCGGTTGCAGCAGGTGATTTACTGGGCGCGAACATAGGGCTATTAACTGTTGTCGGTATTGCTTGTGCTATCCCGACTTGGTATATTTCCTGCTATTTGTTCGGCACATTTTTAGGTAAAAAAATTCATTTGGATTTGCCTAAAGCCTTTCTGAATGCGACTGCAATCAGTGAAACGGTAAATCTAAATCCGCCAAGTTTCAAAAAAGTACTTACTATCTTATTACTTCCACTAGTACTTATTTTGCTGGATACAGGTTTAAATACTTTGAGTGTTGCGGGTATTATTGATGGTAAACAAATGTGGGTAGAATCCTTACGCTTATTAGGGAAAACGCCTATCGCATTGTTAATCACATTAATCGTCTCAATTATTCTGTTAAAAGATCAACGCAGCTATGAACAAATTGAAAAAATCTGTGATAATTCACTCGGTCCAATTTGTGCAATCGTGTTAGTAACCGGCGCCGGCGGTATGTTTGGTGGCGTATTACGTGCAAGCGGTATCGGTGATGTTCTAGCCGGTATGCTCGCAGATACAGGAATGCCTATCATCGTGGCAGCCTTTATTATCTCAATGGCGTTACGTATCGCTCAGGGCTCTGCTACTGTTGCATTAACAACTACATCAGCGTTGATTTCACCAACTGTCGCAGTGGCAACAGATTTAACGCAATTTGATTTATCTTTCATTGTGATTGCTATTGCCGCCGGTTCTACCGCATTTTCACATGTAAACGATTCAGGTTTCTGGTTAGTGAGCCGGTTCTTAGAAATGGACACCAAAACCACATTAAAAACATGGACTGTGCAAGAAACTATCATTGGTATAGTTGGATTTGGTATCGCCTGCCTCGGTAGTGTATTACTCTAATTCAAAATAACCTGAAAAAATCCGTCTTTAAAACAGGCGGATTTTTTACCGCACTTTGCTTGCATTTATCTCAATTGAACCCTATATTCTCATTATCATTCTTTAATTCACTGAGAAAATTATGCAAAATATTATCGAAATCACAGAACAAAACCTTAACGAAGTGTTGCAGATGTCGCAGCAATCCCCTCTTGTCATGACGTTTTATGCACCAAGTCACGAAACTTCTGCAAAATTCACCGCACTTTTACAACAAATCGCCGAACAATCCCAAGGTCAGTTTGTGCTGGCAAAAGTGGATTGCGAAACCCAGCAAATGATCGCGGCACAATTCCAAATCCGAGCATTGCCAAGCACGTATTTATTTAAAGAAGGGCAAGCGTTAGATGCTTTCCAAGGTTCATTGCCGGAAGCGGAATTAAAACAACGTTTATCGCTGATTTTGCCGAAAGAAGAAGAAATCAAATTTAATTTAGCATTGGATTTTTTAGCTGCGGAAAACTATGCGGAAGCCTTGCCATTACTGAAAGAGGCGTGGGAATTATCCGATAAGAAAAACAGCGATATTGCTCTGCTTTATGCGGAAACCTATATTGCGATGAAAAAAACCGAACCGGCACAAGCCATTTTGGATCAAATTCCTATTCAAGATCGCGACAGCCGTTGGCAAGGCTTGACGGCACAAATCGACCTATTGCGCAAAGCCGCCGATACACCGGAAATTCAGCAATTACAAGCGGATTTCGCCAAACATCCGACCAACGAAATTGCGTTAAAGCTGTCAATTCAACTGCATCAAGCCAACCGCAATGAAGAAGCGTTGGAATTGCTGCTCGGCATTTTACGCCAAGATCTTAGTACGGAAAACGGCGAAGTAAAAAAACAATTTTTAGCGATTTTAGCGGCAATCGGCACCGACCCGCTGGCAAATAAATACCGCCGATTAATGTATTCTCTATTGTATTGATTAGTAGCTTAAATAATACTCACTCTTTATAATAAACCTAATTTTAATTTATTAAGGACAACCATTATGAGCGAATTTAAACACAGCAAACTATTAATTTTAGGTTCCGGCCCGGCGGGTTATACGGCGGCAATTTATGCGGCTCGTGCCAATTTAAAACCGGTATTGGTCACTGGAATGCAGCAAGGCGGCCAGTTGACTACCACCGATGAAATCGAAAACTGGCCGGGAGCCTTTGAACACACCACCGGCACGGGATTAATGCAGAATATGTTACAACACGCAGAAAAATTTGAAGCGGAAATCGTGTTCGATCATATCAATAAAGTGGATCTGTCCGGTCGCCCGTTTAAATTATACGGTGACGTACAAAATTTCAGCTGTGATGCCTTAATTATTGCCACCGGTGCTTCTGCCCGTTATTTAGGTTTAGAGTCAGAAGAAAATTACAAAGGCCGTGGCGTATCCGCTTGTGCAACTTGTGACGGTTTTTTCTATCGTAATAAACCTGTTGCCGTAGTAGGCGGCGGCAATACGGCGGTGGAAGAAGCACTCTATTTAGCCAATATTGCCAGCGAAGTGCATTTAATTCACCGCCGTGACAGCTTCCGTGCAGAAAAAATCCTACTTGATCGTCTGCAAAAACGTGTGGAAGAAGGCAAAATCATTCTACATACCGACCGCACTTTAGATGAAGTATTGGGCGATAATATGGGTGTGACCGGCGTACGTTTGAAAAACACCAAATCCGATGCCACCGAAGAAGTGAAATTAGACGGTTTATTTATCGCCATCGGTCACGCACCGAATACAGAAATTTTCGCTGATCAGCTGGAATTAAATAACGGCTATATCATGGTGAAATCAGGTTTGGAAGGCAACGCCACAGCCACTTCGGTAGAAGGCGTATTTGCAGCCGGAGATGTGATGGATCACAATTACCGCCAAGCCATCACCTCTGCGGGAACAGGCTGTATGGCGGCACTGGATGCAGAACGTTTCCTGGATGCTCAAGAATAGTATTTTAATATACATATAAAAATACGGTCGGTTTTGTAAAAAATCGGTCGTTTTTTCTACCTATTTTTATTTATATTCACTACAAAAGCTGAAAATATCCCGCACTTCCCGTATAATCTACACATTTTTAATAAATGATACCCAATTATGGATAAAACGCGTCAACGATATCTACAAAAATGGCTTCGAGCACAGCAGAAGCCGGTGAAAAAATTACTCAATCTCAATATTTTACTGACTACCCTATCATCGGTTATTTTGGTAGGGCAAACTTGGTTATTGGCTTGGGTATTGCATAGTTTGATTATGCTGAACACAAAACCCACCGAATTGTTACCGCACTTTGGCGGTTTATTATTAGGCTTTGCTTTGCGTGGTGTGATTTTATGGTGGCGGGAAAAAATCGGCTTTAAATGCGGGCAACAATTACGCAATATTATCCGCCAACAAATTTTAAACAAAATTCATCAAGTGGGTCCTGCCACGATTGCCAATAAACCCGCTGGCAGTTGGGCGACAATTATGTTGGAACAGGTAGAAAATCTGCATAATTTTTATGCCCGTTATTTGCCGCAACAAATGTTGTCCCTTATTGTGCCGATAGTGATTTTAATAGCCGTGTTTCCGCTCAACTGGGCGGCGGGAGCGATTTTGCTCGGCACCGCTCCCCTTGTACCGATTTTTATGATTTTAGTAGGCATTGCGGCGGCGGACAGTAGTCAGAAAAATATGGCAACACTCGCTAAACTGGGCGGTCAGTTTTTAGATCGTTTGCGAGGTTTAGAAACTTTACGCCTTTTCAACTGCACGTTGAAACAAACACAACATATTGAAAAATCAACGGAAGATTTTCGTATCAGTACAATGGATGTGTTGAAAATGGCCTTTTTGTCATCTGCCGTATTAGAGTTTTTTACTTCTATTTCGATTGCGGTGATGGCGGTCTATTTCGGGTTCAGCTATTTAGGACAAATCGAATTCGGTACCTACGGCACAGGGATCACCTTATTTGTCGGTTTTTTCTGCTTAATTCTGGCACCGGAATTTTATCAGCCCTTACGGGATTTAGGCACTTACTATCACGACCGCGCAGCAGCAATCGGAGCGGCAGATGCTATTGTGGATTTCTTAGAACAACCGACGACCACGACCATCCAATCAGCACAATCTGAAGGGTTTACAACCAATACAACGGAAAATATAACCGAAAGTGCGGTAGAAATTACGGCAGAAAATCTTATCATACTTTCACCGCAAGGGGACAAGCTCAGCCAACCGCTTAACTTCCGCTTGGTTCCGCAATCACATACCGCATTAGTGGGACAAAGCGGTGCGGGCAAAACATCCTTGATGAATGTGTTATTAGGCTTTTTACCATATGAAGGTTCTTTGAAAATCAATGGAATGGAATTAAACCACCTGGACATCACACAATGGCGGCAACAAATCGCTTGGGTAGGACAAAATCCATTGTTACTACAAGGCACGATCAAAGAAAACCTGTTATTAGGGGAAATTCAAGCCACTGATGCCGAAATTGACGAAGCCCTTCGCTTGGCATTGGCAAAAGAATTTACCGATAAACTCGGCTTAAATCGCGAAATCAAAGACGGCGGTATAGGGGTGTCTGTTGGACAGGCTCAACGTTTAGCCATTGCCCGAGCATTGTTGCGTCAAGGCAAATTATTGCTGTTAGACGAACCGACGGCAAGCCTGGATGCACAATCGGAAAACCAAGTGCTGCAAGCCTTGCATAATATCAGCCGTAATCAAACCAGCCTAATGATCACACACCGCATTGAAGATCTGAAATCTTGCGATCAAATTTTAGCCATGAAACAAGGTCGGATCGTGCAACAAGGTACATTCAGCGATTTACAGCAAAAAGGCTTCTTTGCAGAGTTATTGGCAGAGCGAAATCAGGATATTAAATAATGAAATCACTACTTCCTTTTTTACATTTATTTAAGCACGCCAAATTCACCCTGTTTTTAGGGTTAGTGTTAATGATCAGCGGGCTGGCAGCCAGCATAGGCTTGCTTACTTTGTCCGGCTGGTTCTTATCCGCCACGGCAATTGCGGGAGCGGGGACCTTATTTAACTTTTTCTACCCGTCCGCCGGAGTTCGCGGCTTGGCTATTGCCCGCACTGTCGCTCGTTATTTTGAAAAATATGTCACCCACGATGCTACTTTCCGTGTGTTGGCAAAATTGCGAGTGCAGGTATTCAGTAAAATTATTCCGCTGAGTCCTGCCGTGTTAAATCGCTATCGCAACAGCGATTTATTAAACCGTATAGTGGCCGACGTGGATACCCTCGACAGCCTGTATTTACGCTTGGTTGCTCCGTTTATCAGTGCCATTACGGTGATCTTATTTATCACAATAGGTTTAAGTTTTGTGCATTTACCGACGGCGTTATTTATGGGCGTAACCCTAACTTTATTGCTGTGCATTATTCCCACAATATTTTATAAATTGGGAACAAAATTCGGGGTGAGTTTAACCCAATCCCGAGCTCTTTACCGCGAGCAATTTGTGGAATTTATTCAAGCTCAAGCGGAATTATTGCTGTTTAATGCGGAAGATTTAGTGAAACATCGCTTAAATCAAACGGAACGTCAATGGCAGCAATATCAACAACAAGAAGCCGATTTATCAGGATTATCCACCGCACTTATGCTGTTTTGCAACGGCATTATGGTGGTTGCCGTATTATGGCTGGCGGCCAATGCGGATTTAGGCGAAGGCTTATATAAAGCGGCATTTGTGGGATTATTAACCTTCACTGCGTTGGCATCTTTTGAGATTCTGATGCCTTTAGGTGCTGCATTTTTGCATATCGGACAAGTGATCGCATCGGCGGATCGTGTCAGTGAAATTATCGAACAACAGCCTTTAGTGCAATTTAACGGTACGGCGGAATTTACCCAAAATACAGAAAATCTGATTCAAATCCGAAATATCACGTTCAGCTATCCGCAACGCTCTGAAATTGCCCTAAACGCCCTAAATTTAACCATAAAGTGCGGTGAAAAAGTGGCGATTTTAGGCAAAACCGGCAGCGGTAAATCCACTTTAATTCAATTATTGGTGCGTAATTATGATCCGCAACAAGGTCAGATTCTATTAGCCGATAAACCGTTGCAACATTACAGCGAAACCGCACTTCGCAGTCAAATTTGTCTGCTCACCCAGCGGGTACACGTTTTCAGCGATACGTTGCGTAATAATCTGTTATTAGTGAATAAGGATCTTGACGATACCACAATGCTTGATGTGCTTAATCAAGTGGGATTAAGCAAACTGACGGAGCAAGAGCAAGGTCTGGATTTATGGCTTGGTGATGGCGGTCGTCCGCTTTCCGGTGGTGAACAACGCCGTTTGGGGCTGGCTCGTATTTTATTAAGCAACACCCCGATTCTGCTGCTCGATGAACCCACAGAAGGTTTGGATCGCGAAACGGAACGTCGTATTTTACAGTTGATTTTACAAAAAGCAGAAAATCGCACCTTGATTATGGTCACTCACCGTTTAACCGCATTGGAACAGTTTGATAAACTTTGCATAATTGATAATGCCGAATTAATCGAACAAGGTGATTATCAAGCCTTAATCAATCAAGAAAACGGCTATTTCAGAAAGCTGGCGGAGAGAGTTTAACTGAAAAGTTGGGTGGAAACCCACCCAGCTTGATCTCGGCACACGGAATTTCTGACGCTGGCTGCTTTCTTCCGAACCTGACCTGATACACCAGACACCATTGCGAGGAACCAAATGGGTTTCCATAGAATAACCGCGAATTGCGATTAGGCGTGCATTATGCAATAACTCGCCGTTGATTGCAAACATATTTTTTTATCTTTTTTGCAACTAATCTCTAATATACTTGTCTTAAACAAGCCTTTGTGCAATAAATTTTTAAAATTTTAACCGCACTTTTTTATTTTATTCATTTCGAGAAGGAAAGACTATGGCAGTTGAACAAGCTCAAGAAGTTGTAGAACAAATTGATGTTCAAGAACAAGCATCCAAAATGATCGACACCGTCACATCAATGGATATGAATACGCTATTAAATGATTGGCTGATTCCATACGGCGGCAAAATTCTTATTGCTGTCGCCATTTATATTATTGGTAAAGGATTAGCTCGTTTTATCAGTAAATTACTGGGTAAAGCCGTATTAGTATCCAGCAAAGATGAAATGTTGCAAAGTTTCGTTTCATCCATCAGCTATTTTTTAATACTGCTAATCGTAATCATCGCCGCATTATCTCAATTAGGCATTAACACCAGTTCATTGGTTGCACTAATTGGTGCTGCGGGTTTGGCAATCGGTCTGGCATTGCAAAACTCCTTACAGAACTTTGCATCTGGCGTGATGTTACTAATTTTCAAACCATTCCGCAAAGGTGATTTCATTGAAACAAGCGGCATGATGGGAACCGTGAAACAAATGGGTTTATTAGTATTAGAATTGCGTACCGGTGATAATAAAACCGTTTTAATTCCAAACGGCAAAGTTTTCTCCGACAGCATCGTGAACTACTCGAATAACGAAACTCGTCGTATCGACTTTATTTTCGATATCAGCTATGAGTCCGATATTGCCAAAGCCAAAGAAATTGTGGCCCGTTTATTAAAAGCCGATGCCCGCGTGTTGCAAAATCCTAAACCGACTATCGCAGTAGGTGCGTTAGCGGCAAACAGCGTGCAATTATTTGTGCGACCATGGGTAGGCACCGGCGATTACTGGGGCGTGCATTTTGATATCACTGAAAAAGTAAAATTAGAATTTGATCAAGCAGGAATTTCAATTCCTTACAATCAACTATCGCTCCATCTTCCGGAAGGTAATGAAATTTCAATTAGTAAATAATTTTCTGAAAAAGCGACCGCATTAAATGCGGTCGTTGTTTTTGTCTATTACACCTAAATTTTACGTTTTAAAAATGACACAAGCATTCTCCGTAAAGTGTTGTATTTTGTGTTTCTGTTATTTTATCCCTAATAATTTATCTGCGTGTTTAGCTGCCTTTCTACGTTCTAATTCATCTTTAGTTGATATTGGCACACATATTTTTCCTACTGGGTTAAATGCTGTTCCAAGGGATTTTGCAAAAACAACCGCATTAGGAATAGTAAAGATAAATATGCAATTTAAAATAACTACTATCAAGCCACCGAGAAAACTAATCCAACCATAAAATATGACATAAAAAATCATTACTATCATTGAATAAGCCTGCCATATAGCATTTTGTTTTACGTCCATAGCATTTTTACTTATCATTGATGTTGTGAATGGGAATAAGCAAAATTTTGAGTATTGAATTAGCCCAAGCCCAATTGGCGCAGTAATCACTAAAGAGGTTAAAATTATCCCCATGATAAAATTGCCTAATGCAAGTAAAAATCCACCCGCAAAAAACCAAATAACATTACCTACAATTCTCAATCCTGACATAAAATTTCTCCTTTATTTAAGTAATTCAAAAGTATCAAAAATAACCCGTAAATATTGTCCTTCTTTTAGAAACATACGTTGAATTAGTAAAAATTTCGTGAGCAATCACATTTTCTATTATCCTGTTAGGTACTTTCAGGACAAAAACTGTGCCTGTTTTATCGTTAGATGTTGTCGTAATTTTATACTCACCGGCTGGAATGTCAACGCCGACTTTATAAGTACCACTATCATATACCTTATTCGTATCTTTTTTTAATTTTTCTCTTGATTCTGAGATTACTTCTTCTTGAAACAAATTTTCAATATTAATAACGTCAACGTATTTTACTTCTGCAACTTGTTTACCATTATCAAAAGCCAAGACACCTTGATTAATCCTTTCTCCATTTTAAGCATAACGGACAAGGTGGTCTTTAGAGACGAGCATTTCGAAACTAAGCATTTCAAGCTCGTATTGAAGTGTATGGGGATTTTTGACATAGGCATATCCTTTGTTGATACGCCTATTAGCTCCGGGTAATCGCTTTTTGTCTAGAGATTTGTCAGCAGTCTGAGGTTGCCAAAGCAGCCTTTATTTTTTTGCAAAATTTCTTATTTTTTTACCGCACTTTTATTTTGTCACGGCGTTCTCAATTTCCGCCGCCATCATTTCCGTGCCTTCTAAACCGCCGAATGCTAAATACCAGTTAGCCGGTTGCAAATACACAATATTGCCGTTTTTCGCCGCTTTGGTTTGATTGATGATTTCATTATTTAATACTTTTTGTGCATTACCCGCTTTTTCGGTTATCGCCGATGTGCGATCAACCACTAATAAATAATCCGGATTTTGCTCTAACACATATTCAAAACCCACTTTCATACCGTGAGTCGATGATTTGATATTTTTATCCACCGGTGTAAAACCAAATTTTTGATAAACCAAGCTATAACGGGAAGTATCACCATAAGCACTGATATTGCTTTCATTGACTAAAATTACCAATGCGGTTTTATCTTTGGTGAGTTTTTGCAACTCAGTTACTTTATCGTTTAATGCGGCTAATTTTGATTGTGCTTCCGCTTCTTTATTGAAAATTTGCCCCAAAGCCGTCACATTTTGCTCAATGCCCTGATAGAAATTATTGTAATCATTTTGCACAATAAAGACCGGTGCAATTTCTTTTAAACGATCAAATACTTTCAGCTGACGTGAGCCTGCTACGATCAAATCCGGTGCTAATTCATTGATTTTCTCAAAAGACGGCTCCGGCATTGTGCCTACGTTGGTATATTTCGCATCATTAAATTCTTGCAAATATTGCGGAGTATAAATGCCGTTGGTGATACCGACAATTTTATCTTTTTCACCTAAAGCACGAATCGTATCCGCCGCAGCTAAATCCAGCACCACCACTTTTTGCGGGTTTTGCGGTACAACTTGCTCACCTGCAGCATTTTTCACTGTAATATCTGTGGCAATCGCCGTAGTCACACTAAGTAAACCGCATAAGGCAACGGCTAAAGCGGATAATATTTTTTTCATAATAATGTCCTTTTTGAGTTGATGGTTAAAATTAAATTAACGGAAATAAACTGCGATACGCTGCTGATTAATTTCCTGAATCGGGATTTGCATATCATAAATCTCTGCCAGCACGTCGGTCTGCATAATGTCATTCACCGTGCCTTGCTGCACCAGTTTGCCGTCTTTCATAGCAATAATATAATCGGAATAGCAGGAGGCAAAATTAATATCGTGGATCACAATGACCACGGTTTTATTCAGTTCCGAGACTAATTTTCGCAACACCTGCATAATCTGCACGGAATGTTTCATATCCAGATTATTCAGTGGTTCATCGAGCAAAATATAATCCGTATCCTGTGCCAAGGTCATTGCGATATAAGCTCGTTGCCGCTGACCACCGCTCAGTTGGGTGATATATTGATGGCGGTATTCCTCTAAATTCATATAGGCAATGGCATTATCAATAAAAGTGCGGTCGTTTTTGGTTAAATTTCCTTTGGAATAAGGAAAACGGCCGAAAGCTACTAATTCTTCCACAGTCAAACGCAGATTGATATGATTGGATTGCTTTAAGATCGCTAATTTTTTGGCAATTTCCTCGCTTTTCTGTGTGTTTAAATTGCGATCATGAAGAAACACATCGCCACTGTCCGCAGCTAATAAACGACTGATAATGCTCAACACAGTACTTTTGCCTGCTCCGTTCGGACCGATAAAAGACGTAATTTTGCCCGTCGGGATCTGCACGGACACATTATCCACGACCTTTTTTTTGCCGTAACTTTTATTAATATTTTTAATCTCTATTGCCATTTTTTATTTGCTCTTAACAGTAAATAGATAAAATACACACCGCCCGCAAAGTTTACGATAATGCCTAATGTGGTGTTGAACGTAAATACCTGCGACACCAACAATTGTCCGAATACTAAAGTAATAATACTAATCAGCATTGCCGCCGGAATTAGCATTTTATGCCGATAAGTGCGGATATATTCAAAGGTGACATTCATAACCAATAATCCAAGGAAGGTCAACGGTCCCACAAGTGCGGTGGAAATAGACGTTAAAATCGCCACTAAAATAAGTAATTCTCTGGTCATTTTTTGATAAGGTACACCAAGATTAATCGCGAGATCCCGCCCTAATGCCAGCACATCAAAATATTTCCAATAACGCAGAGAATATAGCATTGTTAAAATCAACAACCCCAATGCGAACCATAAAATATTAGTATTAATGCGGTTGAAGCTGGCAAAGCCGATATCTTGCGTGATCTGAAATTCGTTCGGATCAATCAACACTTCCATAAAAGTGGTTAAACTTTGGAAAAACGTACCGAATATAATTCCCACCAATAGTAAAAAGAAAATATTCTGCTCCTCTTTGCGGAACAGAAAATAATATAATCCCAAGGCAAATAACACCATGGCTCCGGTGGAAATCAAAAATAATAAAATCGAATCAATCGTCAGTAACGTAGCAGAACCAAAGGTAAAAATAATCAAGGTTTGGATCAGCAAATATAAAGAATCTAAACCCAGAATACTCGGCGTTAAAATACGATTATTCACTACGGTCTGAAAAATCATCGTCGCCAACGCAATAGCCGCACCGGTCACTACGATAGCGGTTAAACTGAGACTGCGGTGATATAACGCATACTGCCAACGGCTTGGCAGGTTATACATTAAATATAACGCCAAAGACAGCACGGTAAAAACCGCTAAAATAATTAATTGTTGACCGCACTTTTTATTCATATTTCGACCGTTTTAATAATAAATACAAGAAAATCGCACTACCGAATACGCCGACCACCGCATTAATGGAAATTTCATAAGGATAGATCACCGAACGGCCTAAAATATCGCAGAATAGTACGAACACAGCCCCTAAAAGCGCGGTATGAGAAAGCACTTTTTTCAAATTATCGCCTAAATAAAGGGTAACCAAATTCGGAATAATCAAGCCCAAAAACGGAATCACACCTACGGACACAATAATAATAGACGAGACCGTCGCCACAATCGCCAAGCCTAAATACAATACTTGCTTATAATTCAAACCTAAATTTGTGGCAAAGTCTTCTCCCATTCCCACAATGGAAAAACGGTTAGCAAACAAATAAGCTACAATTAAGGCAGGCAAACTTACATAGAGCAATTCATAACGCCCTGCCATCACAAGGGAAAAATCTCCTTGCAACCAACCGGAGAGATTTTGTAATAAGTCCTGTTGATAGGCAATAAACGCCGTAATGGAGCTGATGATATTGCCAAACATAATACCGACCAACGGCACAAAAATAGTATCTTTAAATTTTAGGCGGGAAAGAATAGACATAAACAGCAATGTGCCTATAAAAGACACAACCACCGCAATCACGGTTTTCAGCAACATTGATGCCGTCGGAAATAATAAAATTGCAATTAGAATCCCTAAACGGGCAGAATCCATCGTCCCCGCTGTTGTCGGTGATACAAAACGGTTACGACTCAACTGCTGCATCACCAAACCGCAAATACTCAACGCCGCACCGGCAATGATAATACTAATTAAGCGCGGCAAACGACTAATCAAAAAAATCCGCCATTGTTCCGTATCCAGTGCCAATAAGCCGTCTAAATTTACCGTACTCACACCGATAAAAAGCGACACCACGGAAAAGATCAACAATAATAAAATAAGATAACGCCGTTTGATCATAAAATCCAAATGAGAATAGTTTGCATAATCCCGCAATATTAACATTTTTTGGGGGAAATTCAAGAAAGGAAAAAGAAAGGGAACAACTTTTGCTGCTCCCTATAAATGCTTACTGTTTCGGTACAAACTTCAACAACCGATTGGCATTACTTGCGACAGTGATAGACGATAACGCCATTGCGGCACCGCCGACCATCGGGTTGAGCAAAATGCCAAAGAACGGGTATAACACACCGGCAGCAATGGGGATACCTAGAGAGTTATACACGAAAGCACCGAACAAATTTTGTTTCATATTATGTAATGTGCCCTTAGCGAGAGCCAAGCCGTCGGCAACACCGTGGATGCTGGAACGCATTAGAGTGAGTTCGGCAGTTTCGATAGCCACATCCGTGCCCCCTCCCATTGCAACGCCAACATTGGCTTGAGCTAATGCCGGTGCATCGTTAATGCCGTCGCCGACCATCATGACTTTGCGACCTTGGGCTTGCAATGTTTGAATCGCTGCGGCTTTACCTTCCGGCAATACACCGGCAATCACGCACTCAATGCCTGCTTCTTTGGCAATAGCTTGAGCTGTTTTCTCTTGATCGCCGGTAAGCATTACCAAATGATAACCCTGTTTATACAAACGTTGTAAGGCTTCCATGCTGTCATCACGCAATGGATCACGGATTGCCAGGATACCGACCAGTTGATTATCCACCGCTAAAAAGACGATGGTCGCCCCTTTTTCGCTTTCAACCGTCACCACACTTTTAGCCATTGATGTATCCACATTATGCTGTTGCAACAAAGCCTCATTCCCCAATAACAAGGTTTGATTATTTGTCACACCACTAATGCCTAATCCTTTTAAAGTATTAAAGTTATTTATTTGTGACAAAGTGATTTTTTTATCATTCGCCAATTTCAACACGGCTTTCGCCAATGGGTGATTTGCACCTTGCTCCAAACCGGCAGCCAGAGCGATCACTTGATTTTCGCTAAATCCGTTAAAAGAATAAAGTGCGGTCACTTTTGGCTGACCTTTAGTCAGTGTGCCGGTTTTATCAAATACAATGGTATCCACTTCGCTGGCTTTTTGTAGTGCATCAGCATCACGCACCAACACGCCCAATTCTGCCGCACGGCCAACACCTGCGATAATAGACATCGGCGTTGCCAAGCCTAAAGCACAAGGGCAAGCAATAATCAATACAGTTGTGAACACCACAAAAGAATAACGAGCATCGTAAAAATACCACACCACGGCAGCCAACACGGCAATCGCCACAACAATCGGCACAAATACTGATGCGATTTTATCCGCCAACTGACCGATTTGCGGTTTACTGCTTTGAGCCTGACGCACCAGTTTGATAATATTCGCCAAGGTGGTATTACGACCGATTTGCTCGGCTATCATTAAAGCGCTGCCATCCGTAATCAACGTACCGGCATTGACTTTATCATTGATATTTTTCTGTACCGGCACCGGTTCACCGGTAAGCATAGATTCATCTACCCACACCGAACCTTGCGTAATGGAACCGTCTACGGAAACTCTGTCACCGGTTAATAAACGCAGTTTATTGCCTTGTTTCACGTCATTGAGCGGAATGTCACGTTCGCCTTGTTCATCGGCAATACGAGCCGTTTTTGGCGTGAGATCCAATAATCGCTCCAATGCACTGGATGAACGTTGCTTTGCTTTAGCTTCCAGCATTTTACCCAAATTGATTAAACCGATAATCATTGTGCCTGATTCAAAATATAAATGCCGCGAATCTTGCGGAAACCAGTCCGGTTTGAGTGCAATAATCATGGAAAACGACCAGGCCACACCTGTGCCTAATGCCACCAAAGTATCCATTGTGGCAGAGCCGCTCAATAAGGCTTTCCACGCCCGTTGATAAAAATGGCCGCCCGTCAACCACATTACGACCATCGTCACCATCCCCACGACAATCCAATAAGGTTGCGTTTCAGCCGTGACGGTCATATTATCGCCAAGCAAGCCCCATGCCATTAAACCAAACCCCACAATCAACGCTACAATGGCTTGCCATTTGCGTTGTTTGATTTCGTAAATGGTTTGAATCTGTTGTTTTTCCCGACGTTTATTTTCGTCTTCAATGACTTCCGCGCCATAACCGGCTTTCACCACTGCATCGATCATCGCTTGCGGCTCGGCTTCACCGAATACCAATGCGGTACGCTCTGCCAAATTCACCCGCACCGCCTCAACATTCGGCACGGCTTTCAGTGCGTTTTCCACTTTCAACACACAAGCGACACAGCTTAATCCGTCCAGCAATAATAAACTGGATTCCGCCTGATCCTGATTTTCTATTTTATTTTCCGGTGCTATTTCAGTTATCCGTTTTTCAACTGTTTGATTTTCGGCCGGACTCTTTTCAGCTGCGGCAGGATCAGGCATTACTGCTTTACCGACGCTTCATACCCTGCAGCCACGATGGCATCAATCGCCGCTTGTACATTTACATTGCCATAGATTTTCGCTTCTGTTTTGCTTACATCAAAAATTTCTGCATTTTCCACCGCACTTAGGGCTTTTTCCATATTTTTAATGCAATGCCCACAACTTAAACCGTTTAATGCTAAATACACGCTTGGTTCACCGGCAAGCTCTGCACCATAGTCTTCTGCTTTCACCGCCTCAATTAAGATTTGCGGATCCACATCTCCTACTACTTTAGCAAATTCTTTGGTGACGGTAACGGTTTCTACTCCGTCGATTTTTTCTAATACTTGAGTGACATTTTTTACACAATGTCCGCAAGATAAACCGCTTAACGCTAAAATTGTTGTTGTCATAACAAGCTCCTTGTTGAAATATTTTTTGACGGTGCTACTATAAACCTTGCCCTAACAGGAAGGTCAAGCACTTTATCAAGGATAAAATAATGAATATTGCTGAAATAGCCAAACAGACGGAATTGTCCGCCAAAACCATTCGTTTTTATGAAGAAAAAGGATTGATCACACCGCCGGATCGCGCAGCAAACGGTTATCGTCAATATAATCAGTCTCATATCAATGAGTTGAATTTATTACATCAAGCCCGCTTGGTAGGATTCTCCCTGCCGGAAGCCAAAGATCTGATGGAACTCTACCGCGATCCGCATCGTCGCAGTGCAGATGTGAAAAAACGGACATTAGAAAAAATCGCCGAAATCGATCGCCAAATTGAAAAACTCAAGACCATGAAACAGCAGTTAATTGAACTTGCCGACCAATGTCCCGGCGATGAATCCTGTTGTTGTCCGATTATTAATGGGTTAGCCAAGATTTAAGGTCATCTGCTCCGTTTCATCATTTTCCGGTAAATTCACGTGTAAACCGATTAACCGCACAGTGCGGCCGTTGCAACGCTGCCAAACGGCTTGTAATAACTGTGCAAAAGTTTCTTGGGAAAAATCCACCGCACTTTTATCCAATGTGGTGGTTTGAAAATCATCAAATTTTAATTTAACGCCGAGTTTATGCAGCGTTTCCGGCTGAATATTTTGCCGCCGAATACGGCGTTCCAGTTCCTTATATTGGGTTTTCAAAATCGGTAATGCCTGCTCTACAGTGGAAATATCCTGCAATAAGGTATTTTCCACGCCGATAGATTTCCGCTCACGGTGCGTTTCAATTTTTCGTTCATCAATGCCGTGACTAAACTGCCAAATGCGTTTGCCCATTTTGCCGAAATGCTGTATAAACAGCGGTAAATTAGACCGCTGCACATCTTGGCACAGTTCGAATCCCAAAGCAGATAATTTTTGTGCGGTGACTTTGCCCACTCCGGGAATTTTCTTTAAGGGCAGTGTTTTAACAAAGTGCGCTACGTTTTCTGGCGTAATCACAAATTGTCCGTTGGGTTTATTTTGATCGGACGCAATTTTGGCTAAAAATTTCAGCGGTGCTATACCGGCAGAGGCGGTAAGATGCAATTCATCCAAAATCGTTTGGCGGATTTCTTGTGCGATCCACGTCGCCGAACCGGAACATTGCTCGCAATCCGTCACATCCAAATAGGCTTCGTCCAAAGAAAGGGGTTCGATAATCTGCGTATAACGGCGGAAAATCTGATGAATTTGGGCAGATACCTGTTTATACAAGGTAAAATTCGGTTTTACCAAAATCAGATCCGGGCAGAGTTTCACCGCTCTGGCGGATGCCATTGCACTGTGCAGACCGAATTTGCGGGCTTCATAATTACAAGTAGCCAATACGCCCCGTTGTTCCGGCAAACCACCCACGGCAATAGGCTTGCCCCGCAAATGGGGATTTTCCCACATTTCTACGGCGGCATAAAAACAGTCCATATCAATATGAATGATTTTTCGTGATTTTGGCTTCGGTTCCGGCATTGATAATAAAACAAAAGTGCGGTTAAAATTTTTAAATATTTTACCGCACTTTACTATATAAATAAACAGTATTTTATAACCTGTTATTGCTGTGTTCTTGCCAATAATAATACTTTTGAAAACAATCGTTTAAATAAAATAGGAATGGATTGACTGCCGCGTTTTTCGATTTCATCGGAAATGGCAATAGCCAAATCAGGTTTGGATGTACGCTGGATAGCCTTTTGAATAATGCGGGATACGGGATTGCTTTTCATCGGAATCCAATGAGCCAGACGAATAAAAATATCATCAAAACCTTCACTATAAAAGAAATGTTCAATATCTACTTTTGGCAATGTGGTAATCCGCTGACTCATTGTTTCTCCTTCGGGCAACATTGTTCGTACCACTTCCGTATATTTTTTGCCCGCTTCATCGCCGTCCGTCAACACATACCATTCAATGCCCATGGCTTTCACATATTTAATCAGCGGCCGCAAACCGGACTGAGCAAATTCCACAATACGGATACCTTCCATTTCCAAATTGATATTTAATAATTTTGCCAATTCCGACAAAATCCATACTTCCGTTTCCCCTTCTACCAAGATCCACATTCGGGCGAATAATGCTAAACTACGGTTATAATGCACATGAAAAGTCAAACGACGCAAATCTTCTTTGCTCAAATCCCGCCGTTGCAGTTGAAAACTTTGCGTACGATCCGTGTAACGTACCAAGCGGCAAATAGATCGCAGCTCCACTTGTGATAAAAGTTCAACGGAATTGGTAGTTGTAATTCGCTGAATAGGCAGATAACCTGCCATTTCCCAAGCAATTGCCATCATTCTCGGATGTAAGCGGGCTTCCAGATCTTCTAATAAGATGATCGGTCGGGTAAATTTACCAAAACGAATTTTTTCATGACTACTAAATAATCCCGATAAATGAGCGAATAATTGGTGGGCTAATTGCCTGGAACTATCTTGTTGCAAGCGTTGGCACAATGAATGAACTCTTGCCCATAGCAATGAAATATCCTTCACCGGTATATCTATCAGTTGTTGATCAAGTAAATAATATTGCAATAACAAGCCGGTAGCGATAATTTCTTTTTGTAAATCGGAATCTGTTTTCGGTAACGGTAAAGGGTGCAAATTATAATAATGCCGTTGCAAACGGGCATCACGAAAACGATAGACGGGATGACGGGAAATCAAAGTAAAAACCAGTGATTCAGTATTTTCTGTTTCTATCGGATCGCCATTTTCATTTAAAAACGAATACTCGGTTATCACTGAATTATCCGCCCGCCAATCCCCTGTTACCCGTAAATAAATCCGTTCGAAGCCGTCTTGGTGTCTGGCAAAAATGGGGCGATAGAGATAATTATAGGATTCGTTACTCTCTTTTTGATTACTTTCGGAAAAGGTGAATAATAAGGTGAGATGGCGTAATTTTGTGATTTTTTCATTTTCATAATGAATATGAAAATCCGAAGATTGAAATTGATACAGCACTTTTTCAGGATTCAAAATCAATCGTAAGGCATCCAATAAACTGGATTTACCCCAAGCATTTTCACCAATCAGCACCATATTAGGATGCAAATTAATAGACAATCGGTTAATTCCACGAAATCCCACTACATCCACTTGCCGTAAATACATTTGCCACTCCTTGCATCAAAAATTTAGTAAAATTCTACCGCACTTTCTGTTAATCGGATATAAAAAAAGCACGAACATTAACATTCGTGCTTTTTGATAATTTATTATAGAAGTATATGCAACGTGATTACCATTGATAACCTACACCGATAAGCCCTACATCGCCGCGGCTGTTTGTGCTATATCAAGGGAATTAAGAGGAATGCCGCATCCCCAATAAAATAAACGTTATTTTTTAGGTAAAACGATTTTCTTCTCTTCGCTTTCACGATATAACACTAAAATATGACCAATCGTCTGCACTGCTTCCGCACCGGATTCACGCACGATGGCATCAATAATCAGCTGTTTGGTTTCGCGATCTGCTCCGGCAATTCTTACTTTGATCAATTCATGATGATCCAATGCGTTGTCAATTTCCGCCAACACGCCTTCCGTAAGACCGTTTCCGCCCAGCATTACCACCGGATTTAAGTGATGTGCCAAGCCTTTAAGAAATTGTTTTTGTTTGGTTGTTAATGACATAATGTTCCTACTTATTAAATATAATTTACTTCGATAATATCGAATTCCACCGCTCCGCCCGGAGTAGTAATGTTTACGGTATCGTCCACATCTTTGCCGATTAAACCGCGGGCAATCGGTGAGTTCACTGAAATCAAACCTTCTTTGATATTGGCTTCATCATCGCCGACAATGCGATAAGTCACTTCTTCGTCAGTGGCATTGTTCACCAACACCACCGTCGCCCCAAAGATCACTTTGCCGTTATTCGGGATTTTGGTGACATCAATCACCTGGCTGTGCGATAACTTGCTTTCAATTTCCTGAATACGACCTTCGCAAAAACCTTGTTGTTCACGAGCGGCATGATACTCTGCATTTTCTTTTAAATCGCCGTGTTCGCGTGCTTCTGCAATGGCTTTAATAATTTCCGGACGACGGGTGTTTTTCAAAAAATCCAGTTCTTCTTTTAATTGTTCGGCTCCGCGAACAGTCATTGGAATTTGTTTCATTTTTTCTTAATTTTCCTTTATTTCAATAAAAAAGAAATCGCAACATTGTGCGGCTATGCTACAATATTGAACTTCTAAAAACGGTTAAAATGATTTAACCACATATTATTCAATTTATCGCACAAAATAGCAACCTAAAATAGCAAACATCGCAGTATATCTTATGAACAATTTTTCACAATTTAAACGCCGTCTAACCCGAAGTGCGGTCATTTTCAGCTCATTTTTCTCCGCGTTTTCTTTCGCCGAAGTGAATATCGCACAATATGTTCAGTCTTTACCAAAAGGGGCAAGTGTCGGATTTATCGCAAAAAATTTAACCAATAATCAAATTGAAGCCAGCTATAACAGCGATATTTTTATGCTGCCTGCCAGTACACAAAAAGTTTTCACAGCATTAGCGGCCAAACTGACATTAGATGAAAATTTTAAATTTCAGACCGCACTTCTCACCAATGGCAAAGTGGAAAACGGTCAACTAAACGGTGATTTGATTGTGCGTTTCACCGGTGATCCCGATCTCACCAGCGGTCAGCTTTATAATTTATTGGCTCAGTTGAAAAAACAAGGTATTACAAATATTAAAGGGAATTTGATTTTAGACACTTCAATCTTTACCAGTCACGACCGAGCTTCCGGTTGGATCTGGAATGATTTAACCATGTGTTTTAATTCCCCGCCGGCAGCCGTGAATATTGATAACAACTGTTTTTATGTAGATTTAGATGCCACTCAGTCGCCGGGTGAATTAGTGAAATTCAATGTGCCGTCACAGTATCCGATTCAAGTATTCGGTCAGGTGCGTATTGCCGATAAGGGCGATGCGGCTTATTGTCAGTTGGATGCAGTGGTGCACGATAATAATCGCTACCAAATTAAAGGTTGTTTAGGCCGTCAAACCAAACCTTTCGGTTTAAGCTTTGCGGTGCAAGATCCCGATGCTTATGCCGCAGCGATTATTCAACGTCAATTAGTACGTTTAGGGATCCAATTTAACGGGCAAGTGTGGCTGCCGATGTCGCCACAACAAGGCACATTATTGGCAGAACATTATTCTCAACCGTTACAGACCTTATTGAAAAAAATGATGAAAAAATCGGATAATCAAATTGCCGATGCGTTATTCCGTACGGTGGCCTATCATCATTTCAAACGTCCGGCATCTTTTAATTTAGGCACCTTAGCCATTCGCCAGATTTTGCAATCCAAAGCAGGAATTAAATTCGGTCATGCAATGCTGATCGATGGTTCCGGTTTATCTCGCCATAATCTGGTTTCTGCCGATATGATGCTGCAAGCCTTAGATTATATTGCCAAAAATGAAGACAAACTGCACCTATTGGAAACCTTCCCCATTGCCGGTGTGGACGGTACAATCAGCGGACGCGGTTCTATGATCAAAGCACCTTTGGTGAAAAATATTATCGCCAAAACAGGATCATTGAAAGGGGTTTATAATTTAGCGGGCTTTATGACAAACGCCCGCGGCGAACGGGTCGCATTCGTGCAATTTATCAACGGCTACTCCACCGGTGATTTAGAAAATAAAACCAAACGGGCTCCGCTAGTGCAATTTGAAAATGGGGTTTATATGGGATTGTATAATCAATAATTTTTCAAAAAAATGACCGCACTTTCAAAAGAACGGTCATTTTGTTTTAATCACAAGGTGCAATCTTAATTGCCAATCCGCCGGTGGATGTTTCGCGATATTTGGCGTTCATATCCTTGCCGGTTTCAAACATGGTTTCAATCACTTTATCCAAACTGACCCGCGGAATGCCGGAACGACGCAATGCCATTCTGCTGGCATTAACCGCTTTCACTGAGGCAATAGCATTGCGTTCAATGCACGGCACTTGCACTTGTCCGCCCACAGGATCACAGGTCAACCCCAAGTTATGTTCCATGGCTATTTCCGCCGCGGTACATACTTGCTCCGGCGAACCGCCTAAAATTTCAGTTAACCCGGCTGCCGCCATTGAACAGGCAACGCCGACTTCCCCTTGACAGCCCACTTCAGCTCCGGAAATGGATGCATTCATTTTATATAAAGAACCGATTAACGATGTAGTAAGCAAATAACGTTCAATCGTTTCTTGACTAAGCGGTGCCACAAATTTTTCATAATAAGCCAATACCGCCGGCACGATACCACAAGCACCGTTGGTTGGTGCGGTTACTACACGTCCGCCGGCTGCATTTTCTTCATTCACCGCAAGGGCAAACAGATTGATCCAGTCGATGACTTCCATCGGATCATTAGACATACTCTGAGATGCTTGCAAAGTGCGGTGTAGCGCTCCCGCCCGACGAACGACTTTTAACGGCCCGGGCAATAAACCTTCTGCCTGCAACCCTTGTTGAATACAAGCCTCCATGGTTTGCCATATTTTCAGCAAATAATCCGATAATGCTTTCTCTGAATGCAATGCCAATTCATTTTGACGGGCGAAACCGGAAATAGACAAACCTAAATCCTTGCAATATTGCAAAATATCCGTTGCGTAACGATAAGGATAAGGCACTGGCTGTTCATTGTCTTGCATTTCACCAAAATGGGCTTCATCCACAATAAAACCACCGCCAATAGAATAAAAAGTTTTCATATAAATCGGTGTTTGTTCGTGATACGCCGAAAGCACCATGGCATTTTCATGGCGAGGCAGAAATTCAAAATGAAAAGGAATATCCTGATAAAAATTAAAGGGAATTACTTTGGAATTAGCCGCATCCGCTTCATTTAAGGTGATTTCATAATACTGTTTAATACGCCTGATAGTCGGATCGATGTGAGCAATATCCACGTTATCCGGCAGATACCCCATCAACCCCATCACAATGGCCGTATCGGTATTATGTCCGCGTCCGGTCAAAGCTAAAGAACCGTACACATCCGCCACAATTCGAGTAGTTTGCTCAAATTTACTGTTTTGCAGCAATTCATCAATAAATTGTTTAGCTGCTTTCATCGGCCCGACGGTATGAGAACTGGACGGTCCAATGCCAATTTTGAATATATTAAAAACACTGATCATAAAAATTCTCAAAAATATTATAAAAAAAGACCGCGCTTTATGAACAAAAGTGCGGTAATTTCTAATAAAGTTTAACGATTAAGCTTCATTATGCATTTCTAAATTAGTCGCATCTTTTTCACGTTTTTTCTTAGCCGAATCATTACGTTGGTTAGCAATGTTGTCTAAGTATTCCGGTGTAATATCGCCGGTCACATACTCACCGGTAAAGACGGAACAATCAAACTTTTGAATTGCCGGATTTTCTTGTTGTACAGAAGCGGTTAATGCCTCAAGATCCTGGAAGATCAAACCGTCCACACCAATTAATTTTGCCACTTCATCGACATCTCGCCCATAGGCAATTAACTCGTTTTTAGTCGGCATATCAATACCATACACGTTCGGATAGCGAATTTCCGGTGCGGCAGAGGCAAAATAGATTTTTTTCGCTCCCGCTGCACGTGCCATATCCACGATTTGTTCTGATGTGGTACCGCGTACGATAGAATCATCCACTAATAATACATTTTTACCTTTAAATTCCGATGAGATCGTATTTAATTTACGACGTACCGCACTGGTACGTTGTGCTTGTCCCGGCATAATAAAGGTACGCCCTACGTAGCGGTTTTTCACAAAACCCTGGCGATACGGTTTGCCTAATACATGAGCAATACGCAATGCGATATCATTAGAGGTTTCCGGCACCGGAATAACCACATCAATATCCGCATCTTTCCATTGTTTCGCAATTTTTTCGCCTAAACGCTCCCCCATATGCACACGAGCGGCATACACAGACACACCGTCAATGCAAGAATCCGGGCGGGCAAAATAAACAAATTCAAAAATACACGGATTTAAGACCGAATTTTCTGCACAGATTTCTGAATACATTTCGCCGTCAAAGGTAATATACACCGCTTCACCCGGCTGTATGTCACGCACAAATTCAAAACCTAAGGTATCTAACGCCACGGTTTCAGAGGCAAATATATATTCCGGTTTACCGTTGGCATCTCTTTTGCCTAATACTAAGGGTCGAATGCCGTGCGGATCTCGAAAGGCGACTAAACCGTGACCGATAATCATAGCTACACAAGCATAAGCACCGCTGATATCCGCATTGGTTTTTTTAATTGCCGTAAAGATATCTGCCGGCATTAAATGTTCTACATCAATATGATCAAGATGATATGCTAAAATATTCAGCAATGCCTCGGAATCGGAATTAGTATTCACATGACGACGAGCCAATTTGAACAACTTTTCTTTTAATTCCGTAAAATTGGTTAAATTCCCATTATGCACCAAAGTCAAACCATAAGGCGAATTCACATAAAACGGCTGAGCTTCCGATACGCTGGAACTGCCTGCCGTAGGATAACGCACATGACCGATTCCGGCATTACCTTGCAAACGTTGCATATGAATTTGTTGGAAAATATCGCTTACCAAGCCATTTGCTTTACGCAGGCGGAAACGATTTTCATCATCTATCGTCACAATACCGGCGGCATCTTGTCCGCGGTGTTGTAAAACGGTTAAAGCGTCATAAATGGATTGGTTCACCGGAGTTTGTCCAACGATGCCTACAATACCGCACATAAATCTGTACCCTCTATATTAACTTACTGATTTAACGTTGATTTTAAAAAACTGGAACTGGCTTGCAATTGTTCAAAAAACCATTCCACAATAAACCCGAAGTGCGGGATTAATTGAGACTCTTTCCACCATTCGCTTTGCTCAAAATTAGTGAAAGTATCAATAAAGAATAATAATGCGGCAACAATTAACACGCCCCGCATTAAACCAAAACAAGCACCTAACACACGATCTGTGCCGGATAAACCAGTTTTGTCCACTAATTGACTAATAACATAATTGACTACTGCACCGACAATTAAGGTGGCAATAAACAGAATACCGATAGCCGTGCCGTTACGCACATACTCCGATTCTATTTGGGTGAAAAAATTAGCTAGATAAGGGTAAAAATTGCTGGCTACTAAAAATGCACCTATCCAACTGGCTAGTGACATCACTTCGCGTACAAAGCCACGAAACAAACTGACAATAATAGAAAAAACAATAATACCGATGATAATATAATCGATCATAAAAATCTCTGATAAATAAAAATTTATGCGTGCCTATTCTACTACAATCATCAAGGTTTAAAAAGTCACTTCCTTACAATTCATCCCAAAAAGATTGTTCTAATTTTTGTTCTGCCAACTTCAAAATACGGGCAAAATCCAAATAATTCGGCGTAGTTTGCACTTGCGGCAAAGCGATATTTTTAGCTTTCAGCTGTTCGGAAATTTTATCAAACCACACCGCACTTTGTGTCGGCAAGGATTTATTCGCTCTTTTGCCCAACCAATATAAATCTTGAAAAGGAATGCACAATGCAAAAACAGCAGTAATCACCATGGCACTTAAATCATTCATCCCCTTGCCGAATAAAACCCACCAACAGATGGAAAATACGGCGACAAAAGGCATAATACGTTGTGCAAATTTCGTACTTTTGATAATCCGATTTTCCGGAAAAATCATTCCAAGTTTGGCAACCTGCGGCCAAGTATTCAAGTAAAGTTGACCTTGTTTTAAGGTGTGAAAAAATGACATTAATGATCCTTATTGCAAAATATTTGTTTATGCTAACATAAAAAGTGCGGTAAAATTAAGCAAAGTTTTTATTACTATCCTTATCATGCACACAGATATTCACGCTAAACCCGCAAATCTCATTGCTTTCGCCTTTTTGTTAATTGCTTTTCTCACCGGCATCGCATCAGCGTTTCAACTGCCTACATTAAGTTTGTTCTTATCCAAAGAAATTCAAGTATCACCATTGATGGTAGGTTGTTTTTATTCCATTAATGCGGTAATCGGCATCACTGTCAGCCAACTGGTTGCCGCTTATTCCGACAAACAAGACGATCGCCGCAAAATAATGATTTTCTGCTGTTTAACCGCCGTGGTCGGTTGCTTGATTTTTGCCTATATCCGCAATTATTACATTTTAGTGCTATTCGGTACGGTATTAATCGGCTTAGGTTCGGCTTCCAATCCGCAAACCTTTGCCTTCGCCCGCGAATATGCCGAAAGCAGCGGACGGGAAGCTGTGATGTTCACCACTATTTTACGTACTCAAATTTCACTGGCCTGGATCGTCGGCCCACCGCTTTCTTTTATGATTGCAACAAATTGGGGATTTAACTGGATGTATCTGGTTGCCGCATTGGCATTTTTATTTTGCGCCGTCATCACATTTGCCCTATTACCTAAAGTTTCACGCAAACAAATTAATACACCTCAACAAGTTCAAGAAGCCCCGCGAAAAAACCGCAAAAGCACCTTGTATTTATTTATCGTCTGTTTTCTGGGATGGACTTGTAACAGCGTCTATTTGATCAATATGCCGCTATATGTGATCAACGATCTGCATTTACCGGAAAAAATTGCGGGGATATTAATGGGAACAGCTGCCGGATTAGAAATTCCTGTGATGTTGCTGGCCAGCTATCTCAATCGTTATATCAGTAAAAAACAGCTAATGTTCACCGCACTTATTGCCTGCATGCTATTTTATCTCGGCTTGTTATTTGCTCAAGAAACCTGGCAGTTGTTGGCATTACAAGTGCTTAACGCTATATTTATCGGCATCCTGGCAACGGTGGGTATGCTCTATTTTCAAGATCTGATGCCTCGCCAGATGGGAGCAGCCACCACGTTATTCAGCAACGCCGCAAAAAGCAGCTGGATTCTAGGCGGTCCTATTGCAGGCATTATCTCGCAATATTGGTATTATAATACAGTGTTTTATGTATGTATTATTGCAGCCATAATATCTGTCGGATTAATGATTAAAGTGAAAAGTTGCTAATTAAATAATAGGGCGTATCCTTACGCCTTCAAACTGCTGACAAACCTCTAAACCTCTCTATCTGGAACCAATGTCTTAACGGCATAGCCCCCATATCATTCAAAAAAATCAGGGAAAATCCTTGCTTAAACAGGATTTAGCACAAATAAACTGAAAAAGGAATTTAAAGTAAAAAATAAACCCACCCGATTTCAACAATCAGATGGGTTTATCGTTGGTTTAAGGATTAAACTTTATTACTTAATCCTTAGTGAGGACTCCCGGTACATTAATTCAATGTTAAGGTTTTAAATGGACTTTCAACTACATGATCATGAATCGTAAACTTAAGATTTGGATTATCTTTAAAGTTTTCATACAGATAACGCAACTCTCTTGATGTTACGGCATTGTAATGCTCATAATTCGGATCAAATAATTTTTTCAGATTTTCCATATTGATCTCTGTCTTATTTGAATTAAATCTCATTGTATTAGTGACCAATCCATCTAATGCAAAATACACTTTTCCACCTCGCTCTAAGGTTTCTTTTGCAATCAACTTAGTTTTTTCAGAAAAGAAATCCATTCTTGAGTTATTCAATTCCTGCTGAGCCGCATTGTATTGTTCAATCACATCATTCTGTTCTTTAGTGAAAGAAGGCGATGTTTGGGGATCATCAATATCCACCAATTCATTTTTCTTCAATTCTTGCATTAAGTGGCGTTCCTTTTCATTAAATTCAGCCATTCGATTTAACGCATCAATTACCTCTGGATTTTTCAATAATTCGCTGATGATTTTTTTGTTATCTTCAACATTTGCCTTATTGATTCTGCTCCGAGGAGAGCTTGCTAACACATTATCAGCCGCAGGATCTTTAAATTGAGCAATATGATCAATATCCTGTTCGGTTACTTGTCCTTTCTTGACTTTATCCGCCAACTTAGAAAGATTGCTGAATTCATAACCTAGGTTCAGTTCACCGATATAACTATCAGCGAGGATAGGGTTGCGTTTTGCTTTATCTGCCTGATTAGCTCTATGAATCAAAACTTCCCGACCTTTTTGTAAACCATAAACTAATGCGTTATCACCAAATCCGACCGACTCTTCTTTAGCCGTTTCAAGGTTATTGTTTTTATTTGGTAAATGCTCGATGCTTTTAATATCGGCTGTTCCCTCAAAGTTATTGTCCTTATTTAGTGAATGCTCGATCGTTTTAACATCAGCTTTTCCCTCAAGGTTGTTGTCCTTATTTGGTGAATGCTCGATCTTTTTAACATCGGCTTTTCCCTCTTTATAACCTTTATCGACCAATTTACTTAATTCATCTCCTAATTTATGCCCAGAAAAAAACGCTTCTCTTTCTTGAGGCTGCTTTTTATAGGCTTCGAGATTAGCTAAGCTCGAGTTGATATAATAAGTACCGTTTAATGCCATTAAGTTAGCATCGTTTCTCATATGTTCAGGCAATTTATCTTTATGGCGGATAATTTGTGCCTGATCATGATGAGTGAGTTCGTGGACGATAGTATCCAGAATCTCTTTATTATTTTGTTTTTTTGAACGTAAAAAACTGAGGATTGGTGTTGCATTCATTTGAACCAAATTATCACCGTAAGATCCTTGCTTCAGTGCAAACGGGTTATTGCCAGTAAACTCTAGATCTGCCCGTCTTCCTTCAATGCCGGTAACCTCTTGTAATGCCTCAAATTTTGCTTGCTCAACCATACGAAATAGTTGTTGAATCCCTTCTTCGTTGCCTGATAGTTTTTGTTTCATCAGTTGGTGGAAAGCACTATTTGAGTCTAATTTATCCACAATTTTACGGTTAATCTCATGTCGAGAATTTAAATAAGCCTCATCCAATTCTATTTTGCTCAAGGCTTTACCCATATTTTTTACGTTGTTACCTTCAAACCCTTCGATGGTATCCGGTCGATGAATTTTCTTACCGATTTCCTTAGCTTTAGTCGCTAAAGCAGTCGCATCTTCCACATTTAATCCATAAGCAAGTTCTTGTAATGCTTTAAGTAAATGCTCTTTTGGTAAAGTTTCTGCATTTTCAGCCAGAATTTTCAATTTTTTCTCGGCTTCTTTTGCACTATCCCGTTCACGAGCTTTACGCTTAGCTTCCTCAAAAAGCTTTTTAGAATCAATGGTTGATGTAGCTTCATCAGAACGTTTATCTGCTTGCTTCGCTTTTGGTTTGCTATCAGCTAACGTCGGTGCAGATTCAGGTGCACGATTGTTATTGTTGTTAGCGTTACCTTCCCGAATAGCAGGAATTTCTGCATAATCGCTTTCAGCGTGATTGCCTTTTGTGCTACCAGCTTGTGGTAATTCAGGTAATTCACGTTTAGCTCTGTTTTTGCTTTCGCTTGCTGCCGGAATTTCCGCATAGTCACTTTCAGCGTGGTTACCTTTTGTATTACCGCTTTGTGGTAATTCAGGTAATGCACGTTTCGCTTTATTTTCAACCGCACTTGCTGCCGGAATTTCTGCATAATCACTTTCAGCATGGTTGCCTTTCGTATTACCCGCTTGTGGTAATTCAGGTAATGCACGTTTAGATCTGTTTTTGATCTCGCTTGCTGCCGGAGCTTCTGCTTCATGACTTGCTGTGTTATCAACCTTTGTGCTGCTTTCTGTTGTCGCTTTAGCACCCTTAATTGTCATGTAATCGGCGTTATCTTCACTTGGTACGCTTTGTTTCACACCAAATAAGTCATCTTTTTCTTTCGCTAAACGAGCCGCTTTATCTTCAGCAGATTCTGTTTTAGGCTTTTTCTTGCTTGGATCAATTTGGGCATATAAACCTGCATTTTCATCTGCCTGTGCAGCCGGTTTTTCTGCTTCGGTAAATTTCGGTTTTGCCTCTTCAATTGA
>NZ_SLYB01000016.1 GCF_004340985.1 Cricetibacter osteomyelitidis | reverse complement strand
GCGACTTCATCGCGGATAAACTCAAAATCAATGGCTTTAGCCACTTTGCGGACAAGATGGTCTTTGGGTACAAGTTGTTCGAGACTTATCATCTCAAGTTCATATTGTGGAGAGGCGGTATTTTTGAGCATAGACATTTCCTTTTTCGATATGCCTATTAGATCAAACCTCTAGATGGATGTCTAGAGGTTTGTCAGCGGTCTGATACCGCACTTAATGTGCGGTATTTTGTTAAATAGATGGCTACTCACCAATCACTGCATGACTGATTTTCTCAATCAATTTCTTATAAATATTACTACCATCCGTCGGATTTACTTTAATTTCAATCACCGTGGCTTCTTTACGGGAATACGCTTGCTTCAACACCGAACTTAAATCCGCCCAAGTATATGGACGGGCATATTTAAGCTCAAACATGGATGCGATTTGTGAGAAATCCAAACCGTGCGGCATACGATAATAAGCGTTTTTCACGGCATCATCCACCGGCAGCATATCAAAAATAGCCCCGCCGTTATTATTGATCACAAAAATAATAGTCGGTTGCGTGACTTTCTTAAATAATGCAAAGGAATTCAAATCGTGCAACGCGGAAGTATCACCCACCATTGCCACCACAGGCTGATTATTGGCAATCCCGACACCGGCTGCGGTTGCTAATAAACCGTCAATACCGCTTGCTCCACGGTTGGTATAAACGGGATAACCATCCGGCAGTTTGCATAAAGCATCCACCAAACGCACAAACAGGCTGTTTCCTAAGAACAACGCACCATTATTCGGTAAAATTCGTTCTAAATGATGAGCAAGAGCCGCTTCATTTAATTGACCGCCTACCTGCTGCTCAATAAAAGATGCACAGAAATTAGACAATGCTAAGGGCTCAATTAACCAAGGTTTTTGACGTAGAGGCGGATGAGCCCGAAGCCAATGATGCACTTTCACATTAAAACGGGAATGAGAATGATGATTCGGGTCTAGCCGGGTTTGACTTTCGCCGATAATCCAATATTCTCCTTTAAAATCCGCTAAGAATTGATTAATACGTTTGCTAACAAAGGTTGAACCTAACTGAATCACTAAATCTGCTTGCAATAACTTTTGTCGCACCGTTTGGTTTACCAGCCAAATATCTGCATAAGGCAAACTCGGTTCCACACCAGATTGCACATCGGTTAGCACGATCCAACTTTGTGTGGCAGCCCAAGCGGCAATACCCATACTTTGTTCCAATGGCAAACGCCCTACTACCAATACACCACGTTTGGTACGCCATTGATCCCAGTTTTCGTGCATCATCACTTCTTGTTGCTGTTCTTGATAATCAATCCATTTTTTCGGATGCAGCAACCAACGTTGAATCGTAGCGAACCACGGATGATTATCCACATCCGCATCGTTTGCATTATACAAAGGCTCTGCAAAAGGCACATTAATATGCACCACGCCTTTTTGTTGCTGTTGTTGCTGGCAAGCGTGTTCTAAAGTTGAAATCAACCATTTCGGAGCATAATCCGGGTTTGGTCGCGGTAAATTTAAAGTTGCGACAGGATAACGACCGAACATATTTTCTTGCAAAATTGCCTGATTTGCACCGCACTCTAAAAGCTCAATGGGGCGATCCGCGGTTAACACCACTAAATTCACACCGCTTTGACGGGCTTCGATAATCGCCGGATATAAATTCGCCGTCGCCGTACCGGAAGTAACAATAATTGCCACCGGTACTTTGGCGGATTTCGCCAAACCTAAAGCAAAAAAGCCTAAGCCGCGTTCATCAAAATGGGTATAGCATACTACTCGCTTGGCCTGTTGCAAACGGGCGGCTTCGAGGGTTAAAGGCGTGGAACGCGAGCCGGGAGCGATACAGATATGTTGCACGCCGTAACGAAGCAGTGTTTCTAAAATGACTTTCGCCCAACAACGATTAAATATACTGATTCCTGACATAGTTATTCCTTTGCTATTCTATTTCTTTTGATTGTAGCAGAGATACCAACCCTGCTGCTTTTCGTTCAATTTCTTGCCATTCTAACAAGGGAATCGACCCCGCCACAATGCCCGCCCCGGCAAAAACGCGAATTTTAGATTGTTCGCCATTTTCAATAAAAGCAGAACGAATTGTGACACAAAATTCCGCAGCTTGACGATTCATAAAACCTAAAGTACCGGCATACCAAGAGCGGTCAAAATTTTCTGTGTTTTGCAAAAACTGCATCGCGGATTGCTGCGGTAAACCGGATACGGCCGCCGTTGGGTGAATAGCCATTAGACAATGCTGATCGCTATATTGTTCAGCAAGTTCGGCAAAAATCCGGCGGCGTAAATGTTGTACTTGGCGTAATTGTTTTAATTCCACCTGTTGTATGTTAATTTCCGTAACGAAAGAATGCAGGTTTTGGCAAATATCGTCCACCACCAACTGATTTTCATACAGATTTTTTTCATCGTTCAACAGCCATTGGGCTAATCGTTGGTTTTCCTGTTCATCCGCAGTCATAAACGCCGTGCCCGCTAAGGCTTCCGTTTGCAGATGTGATCGATTGCGGGCATATAAACGTTCCGGTGTAGAACCCACAAACGCAGTATACGGATTCTCTGCCCATAAAAAATGATAGCAGCCGGCATTTTGTTTTTCACTTTCTGCCAAGAAATCTTTGCTGTTTAAAGACTGTGTGACAAATTCCGTTTCATTGGCTAACACCACTTTAGTTAAATCCGTATGGGCAATAGCGTTTAAGGCTTTTTTCACCCAGCCGCACCACAGTGTCTGATCGGCAGATTGTTTCATCAATTCGATAGATTGCGACACGGCAGAAAGTGCGGTGGATTTTGCTAAATTTTCCAATACGGCCAAAATAGCTTGTTGTTCTTGAATCGGATCCGCTTGATGGTCTAAGGTTAAATAAGCCGTTACGCTTTTTGGCTCGGCACTCAACAATAAACGGGGTAAATAAAATTGACACTCGCCATTAAAGGTTAGTCCACCCACTAAAGTTGTGGAATGTTGCTGAATAAAATAATCTGCTGAATTCAGCTGAGAAAATGACCGCACTTTACCGACGGAAATCACTGTTTGCATGTTATCGCGGTGACGCCAGTAAAATTGCGGATAGCTTTGTTGTGCTTTCAGCCATGCTAACCAATTCATGTCATTAACCGCAATTTGTGCTTTCAGCACGGAAATAGCGTTTTGAGATGAATGAGATTGAAGTGCATTAAGTTGTTCGGTTAATTGCACACGCAGAGTTTGCAACGCGTTCATTTTCCTTTCTTTATCATTCAAAATTGAAAAAATTGCCGTAATTCTACCGCACTTTAAAATAAATTTTTACTAAATCTTTTATTCTTTGCAAAATCAGGTTAAAGTGTATTCACTTTTCACTCAAAAGAACTAAACAAAAACGAGGGTGTAGCATGGATCTCTTTCCCAAATCAGATAAATTAGAACATGTCTGCTATGATATTCGCGGCAAGGTACATAAAGAAGCAATGCGTCTTGAAGAAGAAGGCAATAAAATTTTAAAACTGAACATCGGTAATACCGCGCCTTTCGGCTTTGATGCGCCGGACGAAGTATTAGTGGATTTAATCCGTAATTTGCCGACTGCACAAGGCTATTGCGAATCCAAAGGCTTATATTCCGCCCGTAAAGCGGTGGTGCAATATTATCAATCCAAAGGCATTTACGAATCTACGGTGAACGATGTGTATATCGGCAACGGCGGTTCGGAATTAATTACCATGTCTATGCAGGCATTATTGAACAATGGTGATGAAGTGCTTGTTCCAATGCCGGATTATCCGTTATGGACGGCGGCTGTGACCCTTTCCGGCGGTAAAGCGGTACATTATGTGTGCGATGAACAATCCGATTGGTTCCCGGATATTGAAGATATAAAAAGCAAAGTAAGCTCACGCACTAAAGCGATTGTTATCATCAATCCGAACAACCCGACCGGTGCGGTATATAGCAAAGAATTGTTATTGGAGATTGCCGAAATCGCCCGCCAAAATAAATTATTGATTTTTGCCGATGAAGTGTATGACAAAATTTTATACGAAGATGCCGTACATCATCATATCGCGGCTTTAGCACCGGATTTATTGACGATTACCATTAACAGTCTTTCCAAAGCCTACCGCAGTTGCGGTTTCCGCCAAGGTTGGATGATTCTTAACGGTCCGAAAGAACATGCTCAGGGTTATATAGAGGGATTGGATATGATCGCCTCTATGCGTTTATGTGCCAATGTTCCTATGCAACACGCCATTCAAACCGCATTAGGCGGCTATCAAAGCATTAACGACTTAATTCTACCCGGCGGACGCTTATTGGAACAACGCAATAAAGCCTATGAATTGCTTACCCAAATCGACGGCGTGAGCTGCGTGAAACCGAAAGGTGCGTTATATATGTTCCCGAAATTGGATGTGAAAAAATTCAACATCTATGATGATGAAAAAATGGTGTTGGACTTATTGAAACAGGAAAAAGTGCTGATCGTACACGGTCGCGGCTTCAACTGGCATCAACCGGATCATTTCCGTATCGTTACCCTGCCTTACGTTACTGTCTTAGAAGATGCTATCGGTCGTATCGCCCGCTTCTTAAAAACTTATCGTCAATAAAATCTCTTATTACTTTTTATACAATCACCGTACTTAATATAAACAGAGTTCGGTGATTTTTTTATCTATTTTAGATCATTTTTTATACCAAAAAATCATAATAACTTATATTGATATTGGAATATATGTTCAGTAATATGCCTATAAACTTTTGAAATTATTTATTTTCTTAATCCAAGATAGGTAGGCATTACCATGAATAAAATATTTAAAACAAAATGGTGTACGTTTAAACAATGTTATATAGTTTGTTCTGAACTCACCAAGCGAGCCGGAAAACTGTCTGGTAGCACGTTATTATTGACCTGTGGAATCTTAACATCTTCCTTTGCTATCGCAGAAACCGTTACTTCGGAAACTAATGGGGAAATAGTTGCTAAAGAATATTCCGAATCAGTTACTGTTGACGACTCTCTAAGTATCACTACAACACCAGCTTCCGGCGTCACTTGGACTATTCCAAAAGGACTGGTCGTCAGAGGTAACAAAGATGTCACCATTAATGGTGATGTTGATGTCAATGTAACACTTGCGAGTGAAAACAACCCAAAACGTTCTGCTGATTCTAATGCCTCATATGGCATTGCAGTGGGTTATGAATATAATGGTGGAACTTCCACTGATAATGCAAACTTAACGGTCAATAATGCTACAATCAATGTTACAAATACGGCCAATACAAAACTTGGTATAGTCAATTTCAGCGGAGCTACAGCTCCGGCAGGACATCAATTGTCAGGCCTCAAAATATATCGCACTACTGGTGCAACTCCCACATTTGTTTCCAATGGATTATTAAGCATAAATGTAACGGATAATTCCACTGCAAAAATCGGCGATTATTTAGCTGGTATCTATATTTCAGGAGATGGTTCAAAAGCAACTCTTAATGATTCAAAAATAACAATTGTAGCAAATGGCAAACATTCTGCTGCATTAAAAATTGGTAAACCTAATTTGCCAAATCCAGCGTATTCAACCGAGTACCAAGGTGCCAGCATTATATCTAACGGTAATATGATGCTCGATACAACTCAAACTACTGATTCCGCTACTGTTCGTTTATTCGGTAATAAATCTAGTTTGATAGCTGACTCAAATAGCAGTTCAGGAGAAATTCATTCTGGAAATTCTGCCATAGTATTTGATGTACAAGATTATGATACGACTGTGACATATATTATTTCAGATCAAGTATCAAGAAATGAGAATGCCGTAGCTCAAGTTGTTAGATTAAATAATACTATTATTGATACAACATCTGAAACAGCATCATTAATTAAAGCAAGGGCAGAAATGGTTTCCAGTATTGCGGTTGCTTTTGCAGGAAACAAAGTTGCCGGTTGGTTTAATAATGGTAACTTTGCTGCAACGAATGCTGAATTTACGTTATCGGGTTCTCAAAGTAAAGCTACTGCTGCAAGCAAAGGTTGGTTAGTAGAAACTGAGGCTCTAGATAACGGGTCAAAATGGAGGGCTGCAACAGACGGTGCTGTTTCCAGTTTAACTGTAAATCTCAAAGATCAAGCAACCGCGATCGGATTAATGCATAAAAATTCAGCCAGTGCAACTTATTCATCTACTTTAGATGTCAATGTCAGCAATAACGCGACATGGAAACTTGCTAAAAAAGAAGACTTAACCGATCAACGTTCAACTATCAGTTCATTAAATCTTTCCAATAGCGGTACTTTAGATGCCGGAACAAACTTAACCGGCAGTAACGCTGAATATTTTGTCAAACTCACTTCTGACGGTACAACCAATAACGGTACGCTAACCAGTACAGGCGGGGTTATTACTACAGCCAATAAAATCACAACGGATTTACTCACCGTTGAAGGAAACTATACAGGTGCCGATAGTGCAAAACTGACTTTAGACACAAAATTAATGGATGGCGATGAAAAATCAGCTACCGCAGGTTCGTCAACATCAGATGTGTTATATATCACAGGGGATTCCGGCGGTACAACCGATATCACCATAAATAATATTGGTGGTACCGGTGATTTGACTAAAGAAGGGATTAAAGTCGTAAAAGTAGATGGTACTTCTGCAAGTGATAATTTCACCTTAAAGGGTGATGGTGTTGTATCCAATGACAGTATTTCCGTACGTGCGGAGAAAAAACATCAATTTACTTATCGTTTATATCAAGGAACAACTAATGATAGTTTAGGTACAAATGGTATTCCTAGCGGTACAGATACAGCCGATATTGATACAAATGACTGGTATTTACGCAGTACCTGTACCGATGGTTCTCATACGGTAGGCAGCAGTGTTTCATCAAGTAAATATGACGGTCTGGGATGTGTCGGTGATGATACTATCGCCATTGAAAGTGGTGCAAATATTGATAAAGTTGAAGGTGCCGGCGGTAATGATACGATTACCATCACAGGCAATGCGATTGTGACAGGTGATGTTTATGGCGGTAATGCCGGAGTTGATAACAGTGCTAATAGCGATGGTAATGACAACATCACGGTATCAGATACGGCAACTATCAGCGGTAGCATTTATGGTCAAACCGGTAATGATATTATCACAGTAACAAATACCGCCAAAATAGTAGGTTCAGTCAATGGTGGTGATGGCGATGATACGTTTACTTGGTCTGATACATCAACTATTACGTCATTCAACGGTGAAAATGGTTCAGATACAGCTACCGTCAGTTCAACCGGCTATGATGGTTCACAAGTGTTAGACGGTGGTGATGATACGGAAACTGCTGACGGTTATATTGATACTTTGAACTTAAATAGTATTTCCGTCACAGCAAATGGCAGTATGCTCAAAAACTGGGAAACCATTAATCTCAATAATACAACATTGAATCTTGTTGATTCTTTGCAAACGTCAGGTAATGCAAGCAACGGTTTAAATATTAACGCCGGTTCAACGCTTAGCTTGGCAGGAACAACTGCAACCGTAACAGGTCAGGTAACCAATAGCGGTACAATTAATTTAACCTCCACTTCTACGGCAACCGAAACCTTAAATATTACGGGTAATTACACAGGTAATAGCGGCAGTACAATAAAAATGAATACAAACTGGAATGCCCCCGGAGATTCTAACGGTTCAAATTCTGAATCCGACGTTCTGAATATTTCCGGTACAGCAACAGGAACAACAACCGTTATACCGGTTAAAGCAGACGGTACAGAGAACATTATTGACGGTAATGTACAACAAGTCTATGAAATCATAAATACCATTCCGGTAATTACGGTTGGCATTTCCGGAAATACCGTATTCAGCGGAACGGCAAGTACTACGGGAGCCAGTGAAGCACAACTGGCTAAACGTACTGTGAACGGTACTGATCAATATTACTGGACTCTCGCAGCACTACCACGGCCTACCCCGGTACCGATTTTCGACAATAAGGTTCCGGCCTATGTCCAAACGCCTTGGGTAAATATGGAACAAGCTTACGCTGTATTACGGACTTTACATGAACGACGTAGTGAAAACCAAATTTTAGCATGGAATAATTGTAACGCCTGCGAGCAATCCGAACGCGATCAAACATGGGTAAGATTACTGGGCAGTAGCTTAGAAACCGAAGGGAAAACACGTCTTAATTTCGATTTAGATACCAAAGGTATTCAAATCGGGCATGATTTTGCAATCAAACGTACCGATGAGGGTGGTCACCGACTAACCGGTATTTACGGTGCATATTCACGTGGCGATGCAAAATTCTATGATAAATTCAGAGCGCAAAACGGTCTCGTAATTTCAGATAAATTGACCGGTACGGTGAAAACCGATATGTGGAGTTTAGGCTTGACACACACACGTTATTCACCGAATGGCAGCTATCTGGATTTAGTGGGACAATTTTCCCATATTCATAATAAATACCAAAGCCGTAACGGTGTAGGGCAAAAACAAAAAGGCTTGAGTTTTATTTTATCTGCAGAAGCCGGACACCCGTTTGCTTTAAATGAACATAGTCTACAAGGCAACGGCTGGTTGCTGGAACCGCAAGCACAATTAATTTACCAAATGGTCAACCTAAAAAGCTTTACCGATAAAACAGCTAAAACCGTTGATCAACCGACACAACACGGACTACGCGGACGCGTTGGTTTAAGACTTGCTTACAACAGAACTGATGCTGAAAAATTATATACCAACACATTCTATGTAGTTGCGAATGTTTGGAATGATTTTGTCAAACCAAAAGCAGTTCATATCGGTACGGATGAAGTTCGTGAACGTTATGCCTCAACGTGGGGCGAAATTGGTATTGGCGGTCAGCTTCCAATATCTAAAAACAGTTCTATCTATGCCGATGGGCGTTATGAACGTAATTTAAATGGCGTCAAACGTAGCGGCTACCGCGGAACCATAGGCTATAAATATACTTGGAAATAGCTCACTGATTAAGTAACTCATTAAAATCACCGTCTTCCTCTGAAAAGTGCGGTGATTTTTTTATTTAAATTTACAATCATTTCTTGCTTTAATAAAAAAAATGTCTAAAATGAACGAACGTTCATTCAATGTACTGTTCAGTATATTAATGAATTTATTTTCCCCTTTTATCATAACCTTGAGGATCTATGTCACAGAAAAAAGTCAGTGATATGACTAATCAGATTTTCGCTGCTACTGAACGCCTAATGGCTGAACATGGCTTGCATTATTTATCGATGCATAAAATCGCAAAGGAAGCGGGGATTTCAGCAGGTTCCATTTATGTTTATTTCAAAAATAAAGAAGAATTGCTTGAATTATTGGTACGCAATATATTCGATACTTTTCAACAGGAATTAACCAAAAATTGGGATCCGGAGGCTGAACCATTTCAGCAATATCGTCAGTTATGGCTGAATTTATGGAATGTATTATTAAACAGACCGAGTTTTACGCTCAATATGTCGCAATATCAATCATTGCCCAATTTTCATAAAATCGTGCGAGAATGTAAAAGCAACGAACAGGATCAATGGCATATTTTCTGTAAACAAGCCATTGAACGCCAAGTATTAGTTGATTTGCCTACTGATATTTTATGGATATTGAGTTTAGAAGGTGCCATACATTTGGCATATTATGCCGTATTGGAAAATAAAACATATTCCACCGCACTTTTAGAAACGATAATTGAACGTTCATGGCGTTCAATTAAAAAATAATTTAATTTTTGTTTTAACTAGTAAAATCGGAGTCCTTATATGGAACAAACTCAAAATAAACCAAAGAAATCGCACAGCTTTTTGTTGCGTTTGGTTTTAGTCATTGTTTTAGCGATTTTCGTAGCAATGATTATATTGAATATTATCAAAAGTAAAGCCATTGCCAATGCTATTGCCAATGCGGGTGAAACGCCGTCGCCGGTAACCGCCATGATTGTTGAAAGCAAACAATGGACACCGGTTATTGAAACCACCGGTTTGGTACGCCCGAACCAAGGTTCAATGTTAAGTATTCAAACCGGCGGCGTGGTTAAACGCGTGTTGATCAAAGACGGTCAGGCAGTGAAAAAAGGTGATGTGTTAGTAGAACTGGACAGTTCCGTAGAACAAGCCACTCTAAAAGCCTCAGAAGCCCAATTACCGGCATTACGTGCAACTTATAATCGTTATGCAAATTTGATCAAATCAAACAGCGTGTCACAAACCGAGTTAGACAGTGCCAAAGCCTCTTACGATGCGATGGTTGCACAAATTGCTTCATTAAAAGCAAGTATTGAACGAATGAAAGTCATTGCACCTTTTGACGGCATAACCGGTATTGTACAAGTGAACGTAGGTGAATATGTAGCAGCATCAAGTGATATCGTTCGAGTCGAAGACAGAAGTATGATGAAAATTGACTTTGCAATTTCTCAAAACCGTATTGATGAGCTTTATGTAGGTCAAAAAGTAACTGCTACGGCAGATGCTCGCTTAGGTCAAACGTTCTCCGCAAAAATTACGGCTATCGAACCGGCGATCACCAAATCCAGCGGTTTGGTAAACGTACAGGCCGTATTTGACGGTGAGAATGCCCAAGAATTAATGTCCGGTATGTTTGCCCGTTTACGTGTAGCCTTACCGACGGAAAATAATCAAATCGTTGTGCCGCAAGTTGCTATCAGCTACAACATGTACGGTGAAATTGCTTATGTATTAAAACCATTAGCCGCTGATGATGCAGCCAATAAAGAGGGTGCGAAAGATCTTTATCGTGCACAACAAATTACAGTCACGACTAAAGACCGCCAAGGTATCTATGCACAATTAAAACCGGGTGATGTGAAAATCGGTGATCTTATCGTTACCAACGGCCAACAAAATTTAAACAACGGTAAATTGGTACAGGTTCAAGATCAACAAGCCGTTGGCACGGTTGCTCCGGCAAAAGAAACCAGTTTATAGGAAGTAAATTAGGAATTACACAATGAAATTTACTGATATTTTTATTCGTCGGCCGGTTATGGCGATTTCAATCAGTTTGCTGATCATTATTTTAGGTTTGCAGGCTTTTTCGAAATTAACGGTACGCGAATATCCTAAAATGACAACCACCGTTATTACGGTGAGCACCACCTACGCAGGGGCGGATGCCAGCTTGATCCAAGCTTTCGTCACGTCTAAATTGGAAGAATCCATTGCACAGGCGGATAATATTGACTTCTTGTCATCCAGCAGTGCACCAAGCAGTTCCACGATTACCGTAAAAATGAAATTGAATACGGATCCGAACGGTGCGTTGGCCGATGTTTTGGCAAAAGTGAATGCCGTACGTTCCGAGCTACCAAGCGGTATTGATGATCCGCAAATCACTTCATCTACCGGTGGTTCGGGCTTAATGTATATCAGCTTAACATCCGATAAATTAAGCGGCCCGCAAATTACCGACTACGTAGATCGTGTTATCAAGCCACAATTATTAACGGTAAACGGTATCGCAAAAGTTAATACCTTCGGTGCCTCTACTTATGCTTTGCGTATTTGGCTGGATCCGGAAAAAATGGCTTCACAAGGACTTTCCACTTCAGCGATTAGCGCCGCATTATCCAATAATAACGTACAGACGGCGGCAGGTAACGATAACGGCTACTATGTACAATATAAAAACAAAGTAGAAACCACAACCAAATCCGTCGAAGAATTAGGAAATCTCGTCGTATCCAGCGACGGTGCTAAATTAGTACGTTTGCGTGATGTCGCCGATATTGAACTGAATAAAGAAAGTGATGACAGCCGTGCGGTCGCTAACGGTCAAGAAGCGGTAGTATTAGCTATTGAACCGGCTTCCAGTGCCAACCCGTTAACGGTTGCTAATGATATTTATCCGGTATTTGAGCAAATCAAAAAAGATATGCCAAACGGAATGAATGCCAACATCTTATATGACCGGACGGTCGCCATCAACAGTTCCATTGATTCTGTCGTAAGCACTATCATTGAAGCGGTTGTTATCGTATTAGTGGTTATTTTGATGTTTATCGGGTCATTCCGTTCTATCCTTATTCCGATTGTGACTATTCCGATTTCTCTGATCGGGGTAATCTTCATGCTACAAATTTTCGACTTCTCCATCAATCTGATGACTTTGCTGGCATTAATTCTGGCGATCGGTTTGGTAGTAGATGATGCGATTGTGGTATTGGAAAATGTTGACCGTCATATCAAATTAGGCGAAACTCCGTTCCGTGCTGCGATTATCGGAACGCGTGAAATCGCCGTACCGGTTATTTCTATGACTATCGCTTTGATTGCGGTATATTCACCGATGGCATTAATGGGCGGGATCACAGGTACATTATTTAAAGAGTTTGCGTTAACGCTAGCAGGTGCGGTATTTATTTCCGGTATTGTAGCATTAACTTTATCTCCAATGATGACCAGTAAAATGCTTAAAGCACATACTAATCCGTCAAAATTGGAAGAACGTGTTGATAAAACTTTAACAAAAATCACCGCACTTTATAGTGCTCTGCTCGGTTTAATTATGAAAAACCGTAAGAGCGTATTGATCTTCGCTTTAGGTACATTTATCACCTTACCGTTTATGCTGAATTCACTTTCCAGCGAATTAACGCCAACGGAAGATAAAGGTGGTTTCCTAGGTATTGGTACCGCACCATCGAATGCTAACGTGGATTATATTCAAAATGCGATGAAACCTTATGAAGGCGTATTAGATGAATTACCGGAAAGAAAATTCTCCATGGTAATTTCCGGTGCACCGTCAACTAATAACTCCATCGTTATTACCACCTTAAACGATTGGAAAGAACGTACGCGTAACCAAAATGAAATTATGGCTGATCTCAACGCGAAAGCGGCAAATCAAAGTGCTATCACAATGTCAAGCTTCGCTTTCCCGGAAATTGATACCGGGGAACAAGGTCCGCCGATTGTTTTCGTCATCACAACGGCAAACGGTTACTCAGACTTGGCACAAGTGGCAGGCAAAGTATTAGAGGCGGCGCAAAAATCAGGTAAGTTCGTTTACACAAACTTGAACTTGAAATTTGATACCGCACAAATGCGTGTGAAGATCGACCGCGAAAAAGCCAATACTTACGGTATTAACATGAGTGCAATCAGTGCAACCTTAGGCCGTTTCCTTTCTGCCGCTACTATTGAGCGGGTTGATATTGATGGTCGTGCGTATAAAATTATTTCACAATTAAAACGTAAAGATCGTTTATCACCGGAAAGTTTCAACGGTTTCTATCTCACAGCCAGTGACGGTACTTCCGTACCATTATCCAGCTTGGTAGATGTCACCCTTGAATCGCAACCGATGTCTTTAGCGAAATTCAACCAATTAAACTCTGCACAAATCAGTGCCGTAATGGTGCCGGGCGGTGCGGTCGGTGACGGTATTGAGTGGTTCCAAACCGAAGGTGCCGAACTATTACCGTCAGGTTATACCTATGATTGGCGCGGTGAATCTCGTCAGTTAGTGCAAGAAGGTAACGCATTAGCAACTACCTTTGCACTCGCCGTGGTCATCATCTTCTTAGTATTGGCGATCCAATTTGAATCCTGGCGTGATCCGATGGTAATCATCGTTTCCGTACCATTAGCCATTAGTGGAGCGTTACTCACACTCAATGCCTTCGGATTCGCCGGAAAAGCCGGTGCAACCTTGAATATCTATTCGCAAGTGGGATTAATTACGCTGGTAGGCTTGATCACCAAACACGGTATCTTAATGTGCGAGGTGGCAAAAGAAGAGCAACTACACCGTGGTTTAAGCCGAGTTGAAGCCATTATGGAAGCGGCACGTGTACGTTTACGTCCGATCCTTATGACTACGGCGGCTATGATTGCAGGTCTTGTACCGCTACTCTACGCAACCGGTGCCGGTGCGGTATCCCGTTTCAGTATGGGTATCACAATCGTTGCAGGTTTGGCTGTGGGGACATTGTTTACCTTGTTAGTCTTACCGGTTATTTATACCTTCCTAGCAAGCGAGCACAAACCATTAGAAGAATTTGATGAAAATATAAAACCGATTGAAGATATCAGTGAAACCATTCATCAAAGTTGATCTGCTCCCAAAATCCGGACTGATAATTTAACTTAAATATTGAGCCCTGTAATCTACAGGGCTCAGATTATTTAAACTTAATTTAATCCGTTTTTCATTGTAATATCATGGCAACCGCCTCCGTCACCACTTCCCATTACTAACGCTGAATATGTTTAATATCCGCTAAATAAATAGCAGGTTTTCCTTCAAAATCACTACCAAACAAAACAGCCGAGTCATCAGGCGCGAATGACGGATGCGGATGTGTAATCTGACGATCGCCATCCAATACTTTCCATGATGAATTATGTTTTGCCAGTTTAACAATTTTTTGTTCTGTAATATTGAATAGATAGAGAAACGGATCATTTTCAATACGGTATCCCGCACTATCATTTACATCGACAGGCGAATCACAACCATCACCGATAAGTAAATTACCATCAAAATTACTCATTAAATGAGAGCAAGGCGGCATAGTAATCAAACGGGTATTTTCCAATGTATCGGGGTCAACACTATAAATAACCCTTTCAGTCTGCCCTTTAAAATAAGAGACATAAATCATTTTTGACCCATTCGGTACCCAGAATTCGTGCGTACAAGACTCACCGGGTTGATGAACTTTAGCTTTCCGTAAATTACTACCATCGTTATTGATAAACCACATTCTTGCATCAACCAAATCATGAGGACCTTCATGACAAAAACCAATCGTACGATCATCAAAAGGACGGAAAGTCGGATGACCGAGCCAAACATTATCCTGGTGAATTATTTCAACATCCCCCGTAAGAATATTTACCTTGATTAAACGACAAGTCGGATTGGTATGATAAAAAGCTTTGAATTTATCCCAGTCCGTTAAAGGCTGCCAGCATGATTTTAGAATTTCAATACCGACTAATTGAGTACAATCAGAATTCGCCACCCAGGTACCGTATCCTTTCCAATCCTTATCGACAGTATAAATCAAGGTTTCTTCCAGCGTTCCTAAATCCACTTTATATAAACTTGATTCATTTTTTACATAAAAAAATGATTTATCATCATGAGAAATAAAACCGCCAAAAGTATTATCGCCTTTTCCTTCGGTCAATTGCGTCGCAATTTGAGTGTTCAAATCCAGCAAATAATAATTACGGTTGCCATCAAAATCACCCGCAAACAATAATTGGTTTCCATCCTGAGTAAAACATTTCTGATAGAAATAATTACGATGGCAAGTCACCTCTTTAGGTGTTAAACGTGTAATTTTTACCTGCGTATCCGAATCAATAAAAGATTCAAAACAAAATTGAATTTTCTTTCCTTTAGCCATAAAAATATTCTCCTGCCTGACTAAAAAGCAATAAATGAGGTTAAATTATTCTCATTTATTGCCGTCACTAAATTAGTTATTTAATTTCTGCACTACGTTTTAATCCATAACCAACGGCGAATATTGCCAATGCACAACCGGCAAATAAAATTCTCCCCCACAATGGATTTGGAATTAATACCATCGCACACAGACCGGCTGACATAATCATCACCAATGTACTTAATTTTTTACGTTGCGCCCGATCAATTTCATCCTGCCCTTCCCGAGCGACACATTCCGTATCAACATCGTTAAAGAAAGCGATTCTCCGTGCTTTATTATCATCTTTTTCTTCTTTATAGAAGAATGTCGTTAAGCAAAAGAAACCGGCAGTGAAGAATAAATGTGCTGCAATGGTAATAATCACTTTTAATTCTGATATTTCACGTTTTGTCAGTTCTTCAATGCCAAACCAACCTGCAACATAATTCGGTGTAAAGATATTCACGACAGCCCAGGAAACACACATACCAACTAAAACCGTTGCCCAAGGCGCCCATTTAGGTGTCTTACGAATAATCATACCAAAACATAAGGGTACTAAAATCGGTGATTGCAATAAGGTGGCGACTTGCATCATCAAATCAAATAAACTCAAATGTTTCAATGAGTTAAAGAACTGTGCCATTAAAATCACTAATATACCATTAACAATACACACAATCTGACCGACACGAAGTAATTCTTTATCATCCGCATTATTTTTACGAATAATCGGTGCATAGAAACTACGTACAAACACACCGGAATTACGATTAAGTGCAGAATCCATTGAGGACATTGTTGCCGCAAATAACCCCGCCATCAGCAGACCGACCGTTCCTACCGGCATCACATTACGTGCAAAAACAAGGTAAACCGCATCAGAGGCTTTCTTACCTAATTCAGGATAAGCCTGAGCCGCATCAGGATAAATGATCGCAGTAACCCAAGGCGGAATAAACCAAATAACCGTACCAACAAGCATCAAAACTAAAGCAAAAATAGCCGCTTTACTTGCATTTTTAGAATCTTTTGCATTTAAAAAACGATAAGACTCTTGCATATTATTAATACTTTGTAACTGTTTTACGACGAAAAACAAAAACGTACAAATTAAAATAAGCGGGTAATTCATATCCGGACCGGAAATAAATCCACCGGGAAATTTTTCAATAATTTCACCTGGTCCGCCCACAACAACTAACCCAACAATTGCACAAGCGATAGAAATCACAGCAACCACGAGCATTTGTACAAAGTCGGATGCCACGACTCCCCAAGCACCACTTAAAAGTGACACAACCAATACAGAAATCCCGGTAACATAAATGGTCATAGTAATATCCGCATCAAAAACTGCAGAAGCAAATACCGATAAACCGTTTAACCAAACACCGGCATTAATCACACTAAGAGGAATAATCACCCAGGTAAAAAACTGTTCATTTCCGGAACCAAAACGGCGACCAACAGCTTCTGTCGGTGTATCGACTCTCATCTGTCTAAAACGTTTTGCAAAATAAAAATAAGCAAAAACATAAGCCATCATATTGCCAACAAATACGGCGATAACAGACAATCCATCCGTGAAAGCCTTACCCGCTGCACCGGTAAATGTCCAGGCAGAAAATTGTGTCATAAAAGCGGTACCGCCAACCATCCACCAAAGCATTTTGCCGCCACCGCGAAAATAATCACTCGTACTATTACTTGCCATTTTTTTAAATACTAAGCTAATGGCAACAATCAAACAGAAATAACCTGCTATCACAAGATAATCTATATTCATAATAAAATCTCCTTTAATGTTTTATTTCGGAGTCAAATTTACCACAACTTAACTTAAAAAAATGTGATCTCCATCTTATTTTTAAAACATTGTTTTATTATTTTAATATCATTATTTTATTATTTTGCATTTAATGTTTTGATTAATCTGTAAACATGCTAACTATCATAAAAAAAAAGAACTGAAATGATAAAAATTTCAGTTCTTTTAATTTCAATGCTTAGATACCTAATTTTTCTGACCTAATAAGGTTTGAATCTTCCTCATATTATGCAGCACATTATCTACATCGGTCGACGTAACATTACTTAATCTCTGTAATTCCTTGATAATTTCCGTATCAATCGCTGTCATTCCTACCTTATCTAAAAACAGATTGTCTTGCAAAACATCACTATTTACGACATCAACGTATCGGCTTTCCTGATAAAATCGGAAAGACTGATTATGCGTAAATATGCCTTGTTTAGGTCCGTTTTCATAGGGGCTTTTTCTGAATAAAAAATTAAACCGTCTGTTATCAATGGCGATGTTATCTTTGATCACAAAAGTACCCGGATTAAAATTATCCGTAAATCCATCCATATTATTACGAAACGCAATATTATTTTCGACAATGTGCCCAACCGGAATGCCCTCTCCGCCAAGCTTAAAACCATTACCAATGGATGCACTTTTGCTTTTTAAATTCAATGTCTGCCCATTCATAAAAGCAATAGAATCTTTTATGGTTACACGACCGTTAGGTCCGTCTTCCACTTTATTGAACAGATCCCAACCATCGTCTATATTGTGGTGAGCAATACAACGAATAAAGCTATTTCCCTCACCAACCCGCATCTTAGCCGCAAAGCCGTCCGCATTAATCTGTGAATCATCTTTATTATTAAAACTCATACTATCTGTCACAATATTATGACTTGCCCATAAAGATCGGCCTATTTTTTCCGGTGAGGTAATTTGAAATCCGGTATCCGGTGCATCATGGGTAATAATATTTTTAAAATTATTATGACTACCATGAACAATTAAACTCGCGCCATCAACCTCAATATCCTCGATATTCCAGAAACTTGCCTTATGTAACACTTCACCCACAAATTTAACTTTGCCCGGTTCCCCTTTTAATGTTTTACGTGCCTCTCTTCTTCCGCTATATTGTGCATCGATGGTCATTGCCGGATACTCTCCCGCTTGCAAAAATAATGTTCCATTCGGTGGTAAAACCTGAAGTGCGGTCATAATATCAAGTGGATTTTCCACACTCCCTTCTCCATTAGGTAAACCTTGTGGAGAAACATAAATCAAAGCAGAATCTTTTAAGGCATATTTTTCAATGGTTAAAGCTGTCTCAAATGCGTTTTCCTGCACATCGTCCTGAGGAATAAAGCGAATATTCAGCATCATCTTGTCCGCATTTAATGCCAACTTATGCTGAAAATATTCACCTGCATGAACAACGGGAGAAGTAAATAAGATCTTATCGTTCTGGCTAAGGATAAATTTTCCGTCATAATTAGCCCTTGCCTGAAAGATATATTCATCACCGAAAGCCTTATGGGATGATTCAATACTCACCGTAAGCGGAAACGGTTTCGCCTTAAAATCAACCGCTTTCACTTTCTTGCCGTCACTTAATTTTAAATCAACATTTTCTACCGTAATTTTGGCATTCCGTGCGGCAAAAAAGCCTAAATATTGTTTTTCAGCGTTTTGCTTAGCTAAAATCCCAGGAGTGACATGATCTAAAACCTTTTTATATTGCTTACCGTCCTGTTCTGAAGTCAGTATAAATCCCTGATCATTTCTTTCTAAAACAAGTCTGATTTTTTTATTCTCAAACTCAACGCCTTCTACATAATCCTCTCGAACCAAGCGGTTTCCGGCACTTCCCCAAGGCGTACTGATACCTTCTCGAAAAGAAGCGTTGATATTAACTTTCCCATTATGTTCTCTTGCATTACTACGCAATAAATTCATAACCATATTAGATGCGGCTGGGAACTCTTCATATCCTACCGGCTGCGGAACTTCCCTTGGTTTACCCAAAATATCCCGCACCATAATACCTGCGCCTTCCTGACGATTCGGTTTAGCACCGGTTTCCGGCCCTAATTGTTCTAAATAAACATCGGCAGCAAGAATAAAGTTCGTATCAATAGGGAGCACCGTATAATAATAAGTTAATCCCTCATGTGAATTTGCTAATTTTCCACCACGGCTTTCAATGGTAAATTTAGGCGCTAATTTACCCTCTTGAACCGGCTCACCTGCAACGGTCGCTCTATTTGTCCCGACTTTTTCCGCTAAAATCGTTGAACCGAAATTTAAATCCGTTGATTGCCCAAAGGTAATACTTTTCCAAACCAACGCATTTGGATCAAGCCCGTCAGACATAACAGCGCTTGAAAATAACGCAAAATAAAGACATGACGCCAATCTTTTATTAAACATAAAAACGCTCCTTAATGATTTCTCATTAATAAGTAAATATTATTCAGCGATGAGGAATACCACTTATTTCCGGATAAAATCCTCTCTCATTGGTGTAAACGTATCTAAAAGTACACCGGGTTCTAAACAAACGCAGCCATGTATAATATTCGGACATTTATAAAGCACATCCCCCGCATTCACCACTTTTGTTTCATCACCAATGGTAAATTCAAAACGACCGGATAAAACATAAGTAAGTTGTTCATGGGGATGACTATGTAAAGCACCGATAGCGCCTTTTTCAAAATGGACTTCAACCGACATAATATTATCGCTGTATGCTAAAATTCTGCGTTTAACGCCATTACCAAGATCTTCTAAAGGAATATTCTTTCCATATACGAACATAACGATTTTCCTATTTAATCAAAGTTAATACTTCACGCACTAATCGACCTATTTCATCCCAGTTCTGATTAGCAATTAAAGATTTTTCAACAAACCATGAACCACCACAGGCAACAATATTTGAAATAGCCAAATAATCCTGAATATTATGTATACCAATCCCTCCGGTCGGCATAATTTGAAGTTGTGGATAAGGACCTAACAACGCTTTAATCATTTTTATCCCACCGGATGCTTCTGCCGGGAAAAATTTCACTGCGGTTAATCCCATCTCTAAGGCCGCCTCAATTGACATAGGATTATTAACTCCCGGTGTAACAGGCATACCAAGATCCAAACAGAGTTTAACAATTTTAGGATTAAATCCCGGCGTAACAATCCAATCGGCACCGGCATTTTTCGCACTGACTACTTGTTCCTGGGTTAAAACGGTTCCCGCGGCAATCAACATTTCAGAATGATGTTTACGTAATAATCGAATCGCATCTTCCGCTGCCGGAGAACGGAAAGTAATTTCGACAACCGGTAAACCGTTAGCAGATAAGGTATCCGCTAAAGGAATAATATCCTGCGCATTATCTAAAGCAATCACAGGCACAATTTTTAACGTTCTTAATTTATTAATTAATTCTGTCATTTGAGTATTCATCCTAGTTTCCTTTATTGAATTCAGTTATAAAATGTGCCGTAGCACTTTCAGCAATAATTGCCCCTTTATGTTGAATAACAACAGCGGCCACCGCATTACCTTGTGCACAACAATGTTTAAGCGGTTTTCCCTGCAAATAACCATTTAAAAAACCGGCATTAAAAGAATCACCGGCAGATGTGGTATCCACCACTTGAATATTCTGAGCTGTGGCGACCTGACCTTCAGATCCTGAATAATCACGAAAAAACGCACCGCACTTTCCTTGTTTCACGACCACATTCTTAACCCCGACAGAAGTCAAACGCCGAATAACATCCTGTACGTTCTCATCCTGCCAGATAGCCTGTTCATCTTCAAATGTCACTAACGCCAAACTCACACTAGGTAAAAGTGCGGTATAAATTTGTCGGGTTTCATCCTGATCACGCCATAAATTAGGACGATAATTACTATCAAAAACGATTTCAACACCTTGCGACGCTAACTCAATCAGCTGTTTTACCAGCATAGAACGATCCTGTTCAGGTAATACTGCCAATGAAATACCACTTAAATAAATCATATCCATCTGCCGTAAGTTCCGTAAAACCTTTGGATAGCCATCATGTTGTAAAAGATAGCGTGCTGCAGATTGATTACGCCAATAAAGAAACGTTCTCTCCCCATATTTATCAAGCTGAATCAGATATAAACCGGGTTGACGTTCAGGATCGAGCAAAACATTATCAATATTTATCCGATCTGCCTGCCAATGACCGAGCATATTTTGACTTAACTTATCCGTTCCTAAAGCGGAAATATAGTAAACTTCCACCTGATCCGGTGTGCTGATTCGAGATAAATAAGTTGCCGTATTTAACGTATCTCCACCATAACTTTGTTTCATCTCGCCAAAAGGTTCCCCATTCAGCTCAATCATACATTCGCCTAAAATAGCAATCTTTTTCATCCTTTCCCCCTGTTAAAAATAAACCTACTTAGAGACTAAGTAGGTTTATCAACTCATAATTAGTTAGCTAAAACACGGCGAACAAAATCTTCAATTTCGCGATCCTGACAATGAGCAAAGAAACATTCCTGAAAACGTTTACCGCTTACTGCCGTTTTAACCAATTCAGGATCAATAGCCCGCAATGTATCCAAATAATTTTCTTTTACCACCGCACTTTTTACTTGATTCAATATACTGGCATTACGCACCTGAGGTTCTTTTCGTTCAACAGGATAACCTTCACCACGAACACCGGTAAATGCCTTTTCAAACATATAGCGAAGATTTAATTCTGCTCCCCAGCCAAAACCTTTGGCAAAAGCCAAAGCAAGCGCATTACCATTGTTAATCTGACTAAATAAAAATGCATCGGTCGGTTCAAGGCAATATCCACAAACAACCCCCGGATGGATATTCAACGACATCATAGCCCCCTGCCCGGTGCCACAGCCTGTCACAACAAAATCCACCGCCTTGGCATTAAGTAAAATACTCGCCATAATCCCTAAATGGATATAAGTTAAATGGTGATCATTTTCATCATTCATACCCACATTAAAGACAGAATACCCTTTCTCATCTGCAACGCCTTTAAGTTCTTTATAAACAACCGCATTTTTCGCCGCCTGGCTGTTTTCCATCATTAGTGCAATTTTCATTTTTACTCCCATATAATCCGAATTACATGCTATCCCATAAATTAGCTTAGCGGGCTAACCAACCACCATCTACTGCAACAGTATAGCCATTAACATAATCACCGGCAGACGAAGCCAAGAAAACACAAGGACCAATTAAATCATTTGGGGTACCCCAACGCCCTGCCGGAATGCGATCCAGAATTTCCTGACTACGGGACTCATCAGCACGAAGTGCCGCAGTATTATCAGTTGCCATATATCCCGGCGCTACCGCATTCACATTAATATTGTATTTCGCCCATTCGTTTGCCATTGCCCGAGTAATCCCCATAACGGCGCTTTTAGATGCCGTATAAGAAGGCACACGAATGCCGCCCTGGAAAGAAAGCATAGAGGCAACATTAATAATCTTGCCGCCGTGGCCTTGTTTGATAAATTGTTTTGCAACAAGTTGAGATAAGAAGAAAACCGTTTTTAAATTGATATTTATAACGTCATCCCAATTACTCTCACTAAAATCAATGGCATCTTCACGGCGGATAATACCAGCGTTATTAACTAAAATATCAATCTTACCAAAGACCCCTACCGCTTTTTCAACAATGGCCGCCAATCCGTCTTGCTGCATTAAATTAGCCTCAATATTTACAAATTTACGTCCTACGGATTCAATTTTCTCTTTTGTTTCAATCGGTTCAACTAAATTAATACCGATAATATCGCATCCGGCCTGCGCTAAACCAAATGCCATACCTTGACCTAAACCTGTATTACAACCGGTTACAACAGCGACTTTACCTGTTAAATCGAACAATTTCATATAATGCTCCTTTGTGAGTTGGTTTGATTTATGATGAATAGTATTGAACTATCCTCCTTTTCAGCTAGATTATAATACACCAAAAATATATTGCAATATTAATGAAACATAATTTCAATTTTTAAATAAGATGAGTTTTAGAAAATTTTTCTAAATCCTGTTTTTTATGCTATTATGCCAACGATTTAATTATCATTACTATTATTACAACAATTATTAACATCACGGTGTATGCTCATTATGGAAAAAGAAACTCAACCAGAAGCAGTATCCTCTGTATTAAAGGTGTTTGGCATTATTGAAACCTTAGCAGAACAAAAAAATATCGGTATTACGGAACTCGCTCAGCGATTAATGATGTCAAAAAGTACGACATACCGTTTTTTACAAACCATGAAAACCTTGGGCTTTGTTTCTCAAGAAGGAGAAACGGATAAATACGGATTAACTCTGAAATTATTTGAAGTTGGTGCAAAATCCCTGGAATATGTTGATTTAATCGCTTTAGCAAATAAAGAGATGTCCATTATCGCCGGCCAGACTCACGAAACGTTACATTTAGGTATGCTGGAAGGGAATGAAATTATCTATCTGCACAAAATTGATTCTACCTATAACCTAAGAATGCATTCCAGAATTGGTCGTCGTAATCCGTTATACAGTACAGCTATCGGTAAAGTGCTACTATCCGATTGTGACTCAAATGAAATTCATAAAATTCTTCAAGACGTTACTTTTATCAAACATACAGACAAAACACTGGAAAATATTGACCAGTTAGAACAAGAGTTGACTCAAGTCAGAATGCAGCATTATGCTGAAGATAATGAAGAACAGGAACCGGGATTAAGATGCATTGCAGCACCGGTATATAACCGTTTCGGTAAAATCATCGCCGGGATCTCCATATCTCTCCCGACAATTCGATTCAAAGAAGAAAAATTGCCCGAACTTGTCAGCTTATTACAAACAGCCGGCAAAAATGTATCCGAACAACTGGGATTCCACGACTACCCTATCTCAAACTAATTAATCCATTCCTATCAAAGCCGCCATATAAATAGCGGCTTTGCTTTAACTGAAAGTTAGAAATAAACACGTGAACCTAATGCAATACGTTTCTCTTTCTCTAACGTATTCCCAGCTTGTTTAGTTCTGAAAGATCCTCCTTCTAAGTAAACCACAACATGCTTATTTATTTTATGCTCTGCCCCTAAGAACCAACCTGAAAATTTTCCATTCGGCTTACTTTCCGTTTTCCCCGTCCCCCAAAGATATTCAGCATAGGCTTTATTTTTATCAGTTAAATCATATCGAACACCAACTTCAAATTGATTTAATTTCTCAAATTTCTCTTCACCTACACGAAATTTATGATCAGCATGACTTTTCGGTGATTTCGCACTCGCCCAATCAAAACCTATAGCAAAAGCATCATAAATCATACGAAATGATGTCCCTGCCAATTCTTGCGTATATTCTTGAGAATCAAGATTCCCTGCTTTTTTCTCTCCATATCCTCCGGCTAAATCAAAAGTAAAACCTGCCACCTTTTTATGATAAAACAACGCAGTGGTAAAGCCAGCACCCTTATTTGCTAATTTATCTTTCGACGGATCATTATCAGTATGCTTCATTGACTGCCCAAACAAATAATCTACCCCGAAACGGAAATCACCCAGTTCATACAAAAAATGAATAGACTTATCGCCTGCCGTAGTTAATTTAGCAATTTTCCCTAATTCATACGTAAAATTTGAATAACCGATTTTATCGCCAAGTAAATCCTGCTTACCAAAAGTCATTTTTCCATGCTTATGCATAAAACCGGCATATAAACGTTTAACGTGCAGATTATTACCGATTTCTTTATCACTAAAGCGTAACTCAATATTTGCCAACGCTTTTAAATCATAACCAATATCATGATAAGCATGAAAGCGTAAACGAGAACCTCTATCGATAAGATCTGTACGCTTATCGGTTGAATTTAATATTTCTAAGGAAACACGTCCGTCAAGATTAATTTTTGTACCATCTTTATTATAAATCGTCGTCGCATAGGATGACGTAGCCGCACATGCCACAAAAAATAACGGGATAAGAGTTTTTTTCATAATGCCTCGCAAAAATAATAACTGTGAACAACATAAATCACATAAACCAATGTATTGATGATAAAGAACAGATAAAATACCATTCCATAAAATCAATCTAGGTAAAAATCCGCCGGCTGTCAAATTCACAAAAAACAAATAAATCGTTATTTATCAAACGGATACAAAAATAAAACAACACTTCAAAATGAGATCTGGATCACATATTCAGAAAATATTACCTACACAATTATTGTTCTGACATGCTATAACATATTGAATCATATAACATTTTAAAAATACTGATTTATTTATTCATAAAAAATTACAAAAACAAAATATATTTTTGAAACATTATTTCAATTTTGTGACACACATCAAATTTTGCAGCATGGATATAACGAAAATACTGATGCTATAGCGCAATGAATAGATTAAGAACGGGACACACACAACTCGTTTGTGAAGTGAAACGATATTAGTCGTCGGTAACATTTTCTTGAACCAAACACATAAAAAATTTCCTCAAAAAAAGAAATTTTTTGACCGCACTTTTGGGCTGCAGCTCAAAGTGCGGTTTCTTTTTTAAAAATTTTATTTGATAAAAAATAATTAAGCTGTTAAAAATGCAGAATTCAAACAAATAAACAAATTTTTTACATTTTATACTTGATTATCATTATCATTTTAATATAATACCCACGATGAAAACAAGATTATTAAAGGAGACAAATATGAAACGTTTTATCGCAATCTGTTTATTACTCGGCAGCTTCAGCATGATTCCCTTTCAAGCCGAAGCAAAATTTAAAGTCGTAACTACTTTTACCATTATTCAAGACATTGCCCAAAATGTAGCCGGTGATGCCGCCACAGTGGAATCCATTACCAAACCCGGTGCAGAAATCCACGACTATCAACCGACGCCAAAAGATATTGTAAAGGCACAATCTGCCGATCTTATTTTGTGGAACGGTTTAAATTTGGAACGCTGGTTTGAACGCTTCTTCCAGAATATCAAAGATACCCCTTCCGTTGTGGTTACCGAAGGCATTACTCCGTTGATGATTAGCGAAGGGGCTTATGCCAACCTACCGAATCCGCACGCTTGGATGTCACCGTCTAACGCATTAATTTATATTGAAAATATTAAAAATGCATTAGTAAAATACGATCCGGCAAATGCTGAAACTTATACCAAAAATGCGGCACAATATGCCGAACAGATTAAACAACTGGATCAACCGCTGCGTGCTAAATTAGATCAAGTGCCGGCGGAAAAACGTTGGTTAGTAACCAGTGAAGGAGCATTCAGTTATTTAGCCCATGACTATGGCTACAAAGAAGCCTACTTATGGCCGGTAAATGCAGATCAACAAGGCACCCCGCAACAAGTCCGTGCAGTGATCGAATTAGTCCGTAAAAATAATATTCCGGTCGTGTTCAGTGAAAGTACCATTTCACCGAAACCGGCACAACAAGTGGTAAAAGAAACCGATGCAAAATACGGCGGTGTGTTGTATGTCGATTCCCTTTCTACCGCTGACGGCCCGGTTCCGACCTATATTGATCTATTAAAAACCACGGTTTCCACTATAGTAAAAGGATTTGGAAAATAATGACTACGCCACTTCACACCACATTGCAAGTACAGGATGTTACAGTTCGCTACAATAATGGGCATACCGCTATTCATGATGTATCTTTTAGTTTACAAGGAGGTACAACCTGTGCACTTGTCGGTGTGAATGGCAGTGGAAAATCAACCCTATTCAAAAGCCTGATGGGATTAGTCAAGCCGCAACAAGGAAAAATTCACTTATGCGGCTTACCGATTCAAACGGCATTAAAACAAAATCTGGTCGCTTATGTACCGCAAAGCGAAGATGTTGACTGGCAATTCCCGGTTTCGGTTTATGACGTAGTTATGATGGGACGCTACGGTTATATGAATTTCCTACGTATACCCAAAGCTATCGACAAACAAGAAGTTTTGCAAGCCATGCAACGGGTTAATATCGAACACTTGGCAGAGCGGCAAATCGGAGAGTTGTCCGGCGGTCAGAAAAAACGTGTATTTTTAGCACGTGCACTAGCACAAAAAAGTAAAATTATTTTATTAGACGAACCATTCACCGGCGTTGATGTGAAAACCGAAAATGCCATTGTGGAATTGCTCGGTCAACTGCGTAACGAAGGTCATTTAATTTTAGTATCCACGCATAATCTCGGTAGCGTACCGGATTTCTGCGATCAAGTGGTCATGATTAACCGCACTGTCATCGCAACCGGCACAACTGCAACCACATTCAATCAGGAAAATCTGGAAAAAGTCTTTGGCGGCGTATTGCGTCATATTAAATTACAAGGTGAAGATTTACATAATGATGCCGATCAACGTGCCGTTACTGTACTTACCGATGATGAACGCCCGGCAGTATTCTATGGTCAAACCAAAAATGATCCGCCGGCATCCATTATTAAACCTTGTGTTGAACAAAAGGATAAATAGGAATCAGCATTATGTGGGATTTATTGCTTGAACCTTTCGCTTACAATTATATGTTTAAAGCGATTTTCATCAGTGCTGTTGTGGGCGGAGTATGTGCATTTTTATCCGCTTATTTAATGTTAAAAGGTTGGTCACTGATTGGTGATGCACTCTCTCATTCGGTTGTTCCCGGCGTTGCCATTGCCTATGCACTTTCATTACCCTATGCGGTAGGGGCATTTTTTTCCGGAATTTTAGCCGCACTTGCTATTCTTTGGGTGAAATCCATCACAAAATTGCGAGAAGATGCAGTGATTGGTTTTATTTTTACCACATTTTTTGCTATAGGTTTACTTATTGTTTCTCTCAATCCCACTTCAATTAACGTTCAAGAAATTATTTTCGGCAATATTCTCGGGATCGCAGACGAAGATATGATACAAGTGAGCATTATTGCTATTGTCTGTTTAATTTTTTCTTTGATATTTTGGAAAGACTTGTTATTAGTGTTTTTTGATGAAATTCAAGCTACTGCCGTAGGACTATCACCAACATTCTATAAAGTGCTGTTTTTCACTTTGCTGAGTGCTTGCGTCGTTGCCGCCTTACAAACCGTCGGGGCGATTTTAGTCATTGCCATGGTTGTTACGCCAGGGGCTACCGCCTATTTACTCACCGACCGATTTGGAAAATTATTAATAATTTCTACCGCACTTGGCTTTATTACTGCCGGTGTCGGTGCTTATATCAGCTATTATTTAGACGGTGCAACCGGTGGTATAATTGTCACTCTACAAACTTTACTATTCTTATTGGCCTTCTTTTTCTCCCCTAAATACGGCTTATTCTTTCGCAACAAATCAGTGATAAAAACGGAGACTCTGTAATGCAAGCATTATTAAATTGGATTAACGAACCGCTCTCCTATGATTTTATGCAACACGCCTTATTAATTGCAGTGGTCGTGGCTGTGGTTTGTGCGTTATTATCTTGCTATTTGGTCTTAAAAGGCTGGTCATTAATGGGGGATGCCATTTCTCATGCGGTGCTACCCGGAATTATTTTGGCTTTTATTATAGGAGTCCCGCTGGCTATCGGGGCATTTCTGTCCGGTATTTTTTGTGCCGTCAGTGTGGGATATTTAAAAGAAAACAGCCGGATTAAAGAAGACACAGTAATGGGGATTGTTTTTTCGGGCATGTTTGCACTGGGTCTGGTGATTTTCACCAAAGTGGAAACCGATCAACATTTATTACACATTCTATTTGGTAATTTATTGGGCATCCATCCGCAAGAATTAGTACAAACCTTAATCATATCCGCTATTGTGTTTTGCGTTATTTTATTAAAACGTCGGGATTTTCTGCTTTATTGTTTTGATCCCAGCCATGCTCGCGTAGTCGGTTTATCTATTAAAACATTACATTATAGCCTATTGATTTTACTGGCATTAACTATTGTCAGTGCAATGCAGGTAGTTGGTGTGATTTTAGTGGTGGCTATGTTAATTTCACCGGGAATCACCGCGTATATTTTAACGAAACGCTTCGACCGCATGATTGCTATCGCATTAGTGTGCTCGCTCACTTCCACTCTGCTGGGGACATTAATCAGTTATCATATTGATGGGGATACCGGTCCCTGCATTGTCGTGCTACAAGCCATGTTCTTTTTAATCGCTTTAATTTGGTCAAAAGTGCGGTTGCTTTTTTGATTTTTTTACGCTTCAAATTGAAAGGGATGCCAAATGACATCCCTTTATGTTCACTAATGAAAACCGTTTAAATTATTTTAAACTGCCCACCATATCTTCCGGACGAACCCATTTATCAAAGTCTTCCGGAGCAACTAAGCCTAAATTCACGGCTTCTTCACGTAATGTTGTACCGTTTTTATGTGCAGTTTTCGCAATTTTCGCCGCATTTTCATAACCGATATGGGTATTCAATGCAGTCACCAACATTAACGAATTTTCAAGTTGCTGTTTAATGCGCGGATAGTTCGGCTCAATACCCACAGCACAGTGTTCATCAAAAGAAATACATACATCCGCCAATAATTGGGCTGATTGTAAGAAGTTTGCAGCCATTACCGGTTTAAACACATTTAATTGGAAATGACCTTGAGAACCGGCAAAAGAAATTGTGGTATCGTTACCTAATACTTGGGTTGCAACCATCGTCATAGCTTCACATTGTGTCGGATTCACTTTACCCGGCATAATGGATGAACCCGGTTCATTTTCAGGAATTAAAATTTCGCCGATACCTGAACGCGGACCGGAAGCCAATAAACGAATATCGTTGGCAATTTTGAATAAAGACATGGCTAATTGTTTTAATGCACCGTGTGTTTCTACGATGGCATCGTGAGTCGCCAATGCTTCAAATTTGTTTTCCGCCGTAATGAATGGTAAGCCGGTAAATTTTGCGATATACTCCGCAACTTTCACATCATAGCCTTTAGGTGTATTCAAACCTGTACCTACTGCCGTACCGCCTAATGCAAGTTGGCGTAAGTGCGGTAAGGTATTTTTAATTGCCGCTAAGGCAAAAGACAATTGAGCGGCATAAGCACTAAATTCCTGACCTAATGTTAATGGTGTTGCATCCATTAAGTGCGTACGACCGATTTTCACGACATCTTTGAATGCTTCGGATTTTGCCGCAAAGGTTTTTTGCAAACGCTCAACAGCCGGAATAGTGGCTTCAACAACCTTTTTATAAGCGGCAATATGCATTGCCGTCGGATAAGTATCGTTAGATGATTGAGATTTGTTCACATCATCATTTGGGTGGATAATAGATTTTTCCCCTAATTTGCCACCGTTTAATACGTGAGCACGGTTAGAAATCACTTCATTCAGGTTCATATTAGACTGCGTGCCCGAACCGGTTTGCCAAATAACTAATGGAAATTCATCGTTTAATTTGCCCGCTAAGATTTCATCACAAGCCTGTGCAATTAAATCACGTTTTTCTGCCGGTAACACACCTAAATCAGTATTTGCAAATGCCGCCGCTTTTTTCAAATAACCGAATGCTTCAACGATTTCTAACGGCATAGATGCCGCAGGGCCGATTTTGAAGTTATTACGTGAACGTTCTGTTTGTGCTCCCCAATATTTATCCGCAGGAACTTGAACTTCGCCCATAGTGTCTTTTTCAATACGAAAAGTCATAACTTTACCTCTTTGATTTACAAAAATTTGTCTGATTCTAACACTGATGAGGTAGCACAGGAAAGATGAAAAACCTAGTTTTGTGATTTAGATCATATTATTTAAAAGTGCGGTCATTTTTCAAAATGTTTGCATAAAAAAAGGGCTCCGAAGAGCCCAAACTGCTGGCAAATCACTACGTAAGGTACGGTTATACCTTGCATACGGGATGCTTATCCACAATTTCATCGTTGACGAAGAGCTTTGCTTATTTAAGCTTTGGTTTTTTAGAAGACGAAGTGCCCACTTCTTCTTCAAAACTTATAATTTGTTTAAAGGCTTTCAATAAACCTTCCCGACTATCAGCCTTATAATATTGATCATTACCTACACATTGTTTCCAAACTTTTTCCTGCTTTTCATTCGGAGTATATCCGAAAGCGACAAATGCAATTCTGGTAGGCAATCGGGGGTATTTATTATCCTGCAAAGTATCAACACGTTCACGGATGGCATTACAGAGATTATTTTCCAATAATGTAATCAATGTTCGTTCTGTCGGCTTATTATCTTCACCGTCTGATAATACTAACATTACCCGCTGAGTGTTAGTGCCTAATTCTTCAGGTTTCGCTTTAGCCTCTTCGTTTTTTATCATCATTACATTGGCACCGATAATCATACCGGAAGTGGCGGCGGTCCATCCCTTCGGTGTTATCTTTTTCAATGCACCCGAAATATTTTTATTTTTTTGATCAAACCAAGCGTCAGTCGTTGCAATATTATAATTATCTCCTAAGCAAGAACCGGGATTATTTAAAATAAGTTTATAATCTCGTTTTTTTCCATTGAAATTTTTAATATCACCAATGGTTTTTTCTACATCTAATTTGCGATTAAAATTCCTTTCATTAGGCCAATGACCTCTGCGCAAACTATCGCGTATTTCAGAATAACGATCATCTTTTACATAATACGGTAATACACACTCTTGGCCTCTTTCTCCTAACTGTTTGGCTCCACCAGCAAAAGCGGAAAAACCCATTCGATTATACGGACTCACATCCGCCGAAGGTTTAGCCGGTAATAAAAGATCCTGTATATCTTTAACTACGGAAACTAAAATATCGATTTTTCTATTTCTCCATGCTTCGTTACCGTTAACATCTTGTAACATAGATCCTGAAAAATCGGATACCAACATTAAATCAATAGGAACAGTAATACCTTTTTGTTTTACTGCATAAGTTAATCCGGAATCTATCGGGAGACGATTTTCCATTAAGCTATTTTCCACAAGCCCGGTACCCCAAGGCAACCAAAATTGGCGATTAACTTTACCCTGTACTTCACAGACTACCGGTTTACGAACTTCATAACGATTTGGCCCGAGTGAATCGACTTCTTCACATTTATAGCGGAAATTGTCTGTAATAGTAACAAAATCAGTTTGATCGTTATTTTTTTTCGAATAGAAATAAGCTTTGGCAATACCGTGCACTAATTCCAGGTTACGGCTATCTTGCTTTGCACTTTTAGAGTTTCCGAATTTTTTCAATTGCTCCGGTGTGAAACTTTGCCTATCTACATCATCATGAGACTTTTCGCGATACTTATTGTTTTCAGCCGTTAAAGACAATGCGGCTTGTGAAGTTGCCTGAGCTAAACGGGCCTTATCCAGCAAAATACCGGAACCGTCAACGGCAAAGGCGATCACGACTAATAAAGGAAACAATAAAAGTGCGGTCATTACTGCGTAAACACCACTTTCATCATGATAAAAGCGCTTTATTTTGTGCAAAAATAATCGGGTAAAATAAAAACTGTTTTTCATAATAAATCCTTTTTATTTCGCTTAACGGGAAACTGACATGGAAGAAGAACGCAGCAATCTGTCCGATACATTGCCGGAATCCAGTAATATCGCTTTAAAGAAGCTATGTGTCCGCACGCACAGCGTAACCTGATAAAGCGGAATTCTACGCTCGTTGTTAATTTCGGAATGCGGTGATAAATACGAAAGTTCATTTAACCGACGATAGGGTGTACAGCCACGATCACCGGCAAACAGTGTTTGTAGCCCGGTGTCAGCGTTCCAGTATTCCAACACAATAGAGACGTTTTCTTTACTGTTTTTGCCGTGCATCAATCTTGTTCCCAGTACCTGAAAATTCTTCAAATCGTCGTTTGTAAGCGTTGTACTACGCTCATATAATTGAGTACGCTCCCGTAGAATATTTACTAACGAATAAGAAGCATTATCCAAACGTCCCATAGTGGAACGCAAAATAACCAAATCCGCCAAAAAAGCAAATACGAATACCAGCAAAATAAGCATAAAGATAAATTCTATCGTCACGGATCCTTTGCTGTTAAGCAAAAAACCTTTCAATCCGCAACGTTTTTTGATTTGCTCGAAACAATCGGATTTACCGGTTTCTCTGTTGATTAAATAACGATCTTCCATATTCCTGTACCACAACAAATTGACGATGTAAAAGCGAATCGGTAAACGATTTCGGTAAAAACGGTAATCCTATAAGAAAAGAATATTCATAATCCAAAGTATATTGCGCTAATGTAGCATTCATTCCATTAGGAGACACCAATATACCGTTCTCAACTTTAGGTTCTCTGAATTTATTATTTAATAAATTGGTTATACATTGAGGACCTCTATCACAATCCACATATTTCACTTCTACCTTGGGACCGTTTTTGGCTTTCGCCGCCAAATAACCAATAGGTGATTTTTCTTGCATGACCAGTTGCTTTTTCAGTGCTTCCTGAAATGCGTTTTCATAATTACCTTCCAATGCCTGCTGAGAACGGGCGATACGGACACTTTCCGTAATCGCCAAATCCCAATATGCCGTGGTAATCGCCAATCGGCAAAATTCCAATATAAGCACGACCACAAACAGATAAATAGCAATGGTTAACGAGAACTCAACGGTAGAAACACCTTTCGTATTTGATAGAAATTTTTTCATATCAATACCCTACCCTTAACGGACTATTTATGTACCGCGGTTGAGGTGCGTTCGGTTTTTCTCAAAGCATTAATTAAATCGTCCGGCGAAGTATTCAAACGCTCTTTTTGAATAATATCCTTGGCATAATCGATATTGCCTTCTTTAACTAATGCAAAAACCAAATTATGTATCAAACGAGGTTCTTTAACACCGTTTAAATACTGCGGTAACAACAATTGCACCGCGTTTTTGTAATCACTGTTAATAATGCTTAGCATAGCCAGATTATTTACTGCGGTGACATCATTAATAAACAATTCTCTCGATTTGTTTAAATCGTTACGGGCATTGTCTAATTTACCGATTTGAGCATAAGCAATACCGCGCAGATTATAGATTTCGCCTTTACTGACCGACGAGGAATTGTTCAATGCACTAGTGGCGGCGGTAATCGCTTCGTTATAATTTTTCAGTTGAATTAGGTTTTTAATCTGTAATAAACGAACATTGTCATTTATTGCCTGATTACCTTGTTGTTGCAATAACGGTTTTAAATATAACAGCGAAGCTTCGCTATCTCCTTGGCGATAATAATTGTTCGCCAGTTTATAGCGAATATTAGAATCTTCTTTCGTTTTTAATACGTCACGGTAAAGCGAAATCAGAGAACTGTAATTCCCGGTACTTTCATACAGCTTTTCTTTTGCCGCCACATTTTCCGGAGTAAGTTCACTTTTTGCCTTAAAATTAGCGGAACAAGCCGTAATTGAAATAAGCAGACTACAAAACAAAACTCTTTTAGTTAATTTAAAAAACATTTGGAAATACCCTCATCGCACCAGGTGCTAAAATTAAAATAATGATTGGAAACATGATAAACAGAATTAACGGAATACTCATTTTTGCAGCTAAAGTACCCAGTTTTTCCTCTATCGTTAATAACTGTAATTCCCGGACATCCGCCGATAACTGAATCAATTGGAGATACATTGAAGAACCGAAGTTCAAACTCTGCTGCAATACGGTGCAGAACATTCTGATCTCCGCCGTCGGCAGAGAAACCACAAGGTCTTGCAAAGCCAGTTCCAGTCCGGTAATTTCCGCTTTTCTGATTATCCTCAATACTACGTAAGTCAAATCAGGATTCAATTTTTTAAAGTCTACGGCAACCTGCTTTAATGCCGCATCAATACTCACCCCCGTCTGTACGTTTACCGCTACCAGATCGATAAAGCCGGGAAGATCCGCCATAATTTTCTTCACTTTGGCTTTTAAGATTGAACCGGTCAATAATCCCGGAAGCAGGATAGTCAACACAAAAATCAGCACAAATCCTAAAATAAGATCCGAACTATCATTTTTTAAATTGAATAAATAATAGATACCGAATAATAAAAATATGACTAATAACTTAATTTTTATATTTTTATCAACAAGACCTAAAAATTTCAAAATAGGGTTATGATTAATTAACAACAATTCCAGTTCTATCTGTTGCTTGCTCTTACCCCTTTGTGTTTCCGTATTGCTTTTATCTTTAGGACGTTCTCCCGTAAGGAATTCTCTATTACGTTCCAACCGTCTTTTATAGGAAAAAGCAAAAAACAGAATCCAAAACCCTAATACGATTAATACAAGATAAAATAGAAATATTTTAATCATGTGGATTTCCTCATCAGCCACCAAATAATCAACATACCGATGGTTTCACTGCCGATTACATAATAGAGCACTATACGACCACTGGCATCATTAATTAAGAAATCAAAATTATCAGGCATAAAGAATCGCATAAAAAGAAAGAATGCCACAGGAAACGAAGCAACAATCATTGCCGACATACGTGCTTCGGAAGTCATTGCTTTCTTTTTCTTTTCCATTTTTTTATTATCTGCAATCAAACGACCTAAACGGGAAATAACCTCGCGAATCTGTCCGCCTTTCGCTAAATTAGTTCGGATGATCATGATAAAGAAATAGAATTCTTTATAAGGATAGCGAGTATAACTATCTTCAAAAACCGAAATCGGATCTTCACCTATGGCTAAACGTTTATGGATATTTTTGAACTCTTCGCCCAATAGTCCCGGCAAATCCTTACCACAACGTTCTAATGCCTGTAACAAACCGGCACCGGAACTTGTTGCCGAAGTCAAAATTTGGATAGCCTCCGAAAACCTCTCCGTGAACATTTTATGATTTCGGCGTTTACCCCACATCCAAACCAGTATTACAAATAGGATGCCGAATAATAAACAGAATACCACGCGATCAAGCCGGATATACCAAAGATTAAGATAAGACATCACTAAAAAAACAATAAAAGTGATGATAATATTGCGAGGCAGCTTCTTTTTATCTCCGGTGACAAAATAATATTGCCACAACTCAGCCTTTTGTTTTATAGTCAAAAGGATTTTTGAAATCAGAGTAACAGAGGCCTCTCTACTATTAATCTTTTTACTTGTCTTTCTCCAGCCTTTTGCCGTATAAAGCAATAACAGTATTCCGAAGACAAAAATAATGTAATAAAGTGCAATCATTTATTTTCCTCAAAAACACTCTGTAACTCTTTACTAAGATTAAATACCTGAGCATTCTGATATACTGCAGAGCGTGTCAATAGACCGTGAGAAACAAACTCTCCTACAATCTTTCCATTCTTATCACGCTCTTTAGTTGGTTGGTAAGAAAAAATATCCTGCATAACAATTTGTCCGTTTTCTATACCCATTAGCTCTGTAATATTAACAATCTTTCTTGAACCGTCATTTAAACGGGAAGCCTGAATGATAATATTTACGGCGGAAGCGATATTTCGACGAATAGCTTCGAGCGGCAATGAGGCATTAGACATCATCACCATGCTTTCTAAACGGGCTGTTGCATCTCGCGGACTATTAGCGTGCAATGTTGACATTGAACCGTCATGGCCGGTATTCATCGCTTGCAACATCTGAAATGCTTCCGCACCACGACATTCCCCTACAATAATTCGTTCGGGACGCATACGTAACGCATTAATCACCAAATCCTGCATACTGACTTCACCGGTTTTTTCCACACCCGCAAGGCGGGTTTCCAAACGAACTACATGCGGTTGTTCCAATCTAAGTTCGGCCGTATCTTCTAACGTGATAACGCGTTCTTTAGGCGAAATATAATTTGATAGGGCGTTAAGCAAGGTCGTTTTACCCGACCCGGTTCCGCCCGATACAATAATATTTACGCGTGATCTTGCGGCAATAATGAGAAAATTTGCCATTTCAAGCGTCATCGAACCGAAATTAACAAGTTCTTGTAACGTTTTTTTCGATTTACTGAACTTACGAATGGAAATGGAAGTACCGTCCAATGCGATAGGCTGAATCACTACATTCAAACGACTGCCGTCCGGTAAACGCGAGTCCACCAAAGGGCTGCCGTCATCAATACGACGTCCTACACGTGCAACCAGACGTTTTGCAATATCGGTAAGTTGTTCGTTATTAATAAACGTTTTATCGGTTTTTTCCAGAACGCCCGCCCGTTCAACCCAAACACTATCCGGTCCGTTGACCAGAATATCATTAACCGTATCGTCTTCCATCAACTCACGGATAGGTCCATAACCGGCGATTTCATCGGCGATTAATTCCGCCATCCACATTGCATCGACCGAAGTTAAGTGGATATTGTTGGTTTGTGCGATCCGAAGTACAAGCTGATTTAATTCATCAACCAGTTTGCTACGATTACCTTGAGTTTCATCAATCTTTTCAATATCAAGGTTACTTAACAGTTCATTTCTAAAAAGAATCTGTTGTGCTTTTGTTAATGCCATATTCTTTCTTTATCTTATTTATTAGTTAATGCGCCGAATAAGGAAGCAAATAAACTTTTCTTGGTTTGAAGTTTATTACGCGGCACCGCACCGATCACTTTCATCACAAACGAATCCAATTCTTTTTTACCGTTGCGCCCCAAATTAACGGACAATACGTTATTAACGGCCGTTTTTTTCAAATGCGGAATAATCGCATCCACCGAGCATTTAAGCAAAGTTTCAATATCTCTTTTCGCCATTAATTTTGAAGTTTCCGCATTATGATCGGATATACAGATAAACGTACGAATTGGTTTGCCGCTAGTATTACGAATACGTTCACACTCATCCAAAAACTGTTTTGCTACTCGTAATGCACCGATAGTACGGTTAACAACTAAGATAAAAGTATTACTATTGTGCAAAAACTTTTCAAAATCATCTTTTGCTACGTTAAAAATAGGCTGATCATAAATAATAAAATTATAACGTTCCTTTACCGGAGTAGAGAGCAATGCCGGATCACCTTTAAGTAAATCTAAATTAGGCATATACTCAACAATGTCTCCCGGCATATTTTTATCAAACAGTAAATCTAAATCCTGAGAACCATTTGAACCTTGCACAACCATGACTTTCACTTTTTTAATGAGTGAAATTTCACTAGCAATATGTGAACTGATAAAACTCGCACCTATACCGCCTTTACAGCTTAATACATTAATTTTTACCGTATTGCGTACCAACGGAATATTCACACCGGACAAGATTTTTCCCACCATTTGATTCAGCTGGGAACCGGAATGAAAATATAAAATGCCCTCTTCCAATAGTTTTTGTGCAAGTGAAATCGAATCACTTTGTCCGATTACACAGCACCACATATTTTGCGGAACAACACTGCGAATATGCTCGGAAATGATTTTTACATCGGATTCATCGCCAATATCGACAATAACGCCTAAAATATCTTCAACGGAAAAAGTCTCCCGAAAATCTGAAAAGATATTTTCTTGCACCAATTTGACATTTTCCAACCCTTTGGTACGTAATAATTGTGCGACTTCTTTGGTCGTCGATTCGTTTTTTGACAGTACTGCAACCTTACGCATGCTATCAACTGCGGTACTTCCTTCATCAAGTAATAACATAAAGTGAACCTTTTAAAATTTAAGTTGAATTCGCTGATTGCTCTTAGTTGCGCAACCGTCATAAGGATCGTAGCCCATCATATCTTCTGCAGTATCCAATCGGCATTTTGCCGGTTTTGCCGAAATATGAGCCACTTCGACAAATACGGGGTAAACCGCTTTTTTCATTGACACTTGCGCTAATTCAATAGATTTTTTACGAATACCCTTTTGTACTAAAAAATTGTAAATATCGACCGCACTTTTTTTTGCCGTTTTATCGCGCCAGAGAATACGTACTTTTTTATTTTTATCACTACCTAAATCGCGGATAACGGATTGAGTGACATTATGGAATGCACTCGCTGAGTAATCCGGCAATATATAGCGATTTACTCTATTCATGCGATAAAAATCCTGGCTTGTATTCGGCTGAGCTACATCGGCATTACTTAATTCGCTTGCATTCGCCAAACTTGCCTGACTTAATGCCATTAAGCCCAAAAAAGACACTTTAATTATTAATTTTTTCATTGTATAAATCCGCCATTTTTCAAGAAATTAGAAGTTAATGTTTTGTGATATACGTTTTTTAACGGTGTGACATTGAAAAAACGTTCCATTGTGCCGGTGCGTTCAAAATTCGGATAAACGATATCGTTATTATTCACCGCTTTTACCGTATTCACCGTTGCGACAACCACAAGCTCTTTATTTTCACGGGTGGTTGAAGCGTCACGGAAAAATGCACCTAGAATAGGAATATCACCTAAGAACGGTACTTTATTGACATTTTCAATATCTTGCGAATTTAACAGTCCGCCGAGAATAAAGCTCTCACCGTCTGCAACTTCAAATACCGAAGTGGCACGACGCGTGTTAAAGTATGGGATTGAACCGATTTGCTCATAGTTATAAGAACCTGCAATAATGCTCACATTTTGATTTAACACTAAACGAATGCGGTTATTCTTCTGCAATTTTGCACCTACCGTTAAGCCTACACCAAAGTCCTTATAAATCACCGTAACATTGCCGTCTCTATCGCGTTGAGTAAATGGAATTTCTCCCCCTACGAGGATATCCGCGGACTCACCGGAAAGCATCGAAATATTCGGTTCGGCTAAAATACGCCCGTTACTTTGCGTATCCAATGCACTGATAAAGGCGGAAAGCCCCGGCGCGGTAATTCTCAATACGCCACCATTAGAACTGTTAAATCCGCCGCCAAACGAATAACTCCCTCCCAGAATACCTGAACCGGCATTAGCACCGGCTATATGACTCCAGTTAATACCTAATTTATCGGAAAAGGTTTTATTCACCTCAACTACCGTCAGCTTCACATTAATTTGGGTAATGTCATCTACAACGGCATTATTGACTACGCCGTCGTAAATATATTTATCCAAAAAAGGCATGTGCAATTTTTCATCATCAGAGCTACCGCCGATTTTGAATTTGGTTTCAACGGTTTTTTTAGAACCGCCCAACGCTTCGCCTACAATACGGTTAATTTCGTCACTTTCTTCTTGTGTACGGGCACGGCCTTCAATAACGTACGCCTTTCCTACTTTTTTAACCGACAGATCACTGTTTGGAAAACGTGCCTGAATTTGCTCGTTAGCGGCGGAAATATTGTTAATCACTTGATTAACATTTACGGTATCCTCAGTTAATGTTTCTCCATCTTCTGCAAAGGCGCTCACCTGTGCACGGCCTTCGCCCTTGGCATAAATGATAAAGCTGTAATCGTCCAAGATTTCATAATCCGCAATTTCCGGTGAAGAAACGAAAATCGTATCGATTTTCTTCTTAGTTTGAATGATCTCGCTGCTGCCTTGTTCTAAGTTAAAGGTTTTGGCATAAGCAGTGGAAGAACAGACAAAAACCAGCCCCACCAAAGAAGAAACAAGTTTTCTTTTGAAATTATTACATGTAAACATTATTGTTGACCTCTTAATTTGCGAATAAACACACCGCGGTTATTTGAATTTTTCGTTTCATCCGTCGTCGGCAATACGATTAATTTAGAATCTTTATATAATTGGTAGAAACGTTTCACTTGTTCATTATCGACTTTTAAGCTGAGATAGCCGATATAGTCTTTGTTTGAGTGATCCGTAGCCGCTCCAACGTTATCATCACCGGTTTTAAATTCTTTAGTCAGTAGCACCAATACCTTATCGGAAACTTTAATCAAATCTTCACGTTCGTTGCTATTACGCGAATCGGCAGATATTTGTTGGCTGTAAACCGATACATAATCACCACCACGCAAAGTATCCAGCAAATAACGCTCGTCCGCTTTAACATAAACACGGAAAGCCACTTCCTGATCGGAACCCACGCTTGATAATAAAAAATTCGGATCTTTCGGAGAAAGAACGGTGGAAGGACTGAGTAACGAACCTGCTTTCAGGTTTTCCGTTACCAAATAACCTTGCAAAGAATTTTTAGAAGAGTCGTCAAGCAACGGTTTTAAGTCGTTCGCCGTTAACGGGCTGGTTTCAGGCATTTTAATTTCGGTTAAATTATAATCATCAGCCTGTAGCAATGTATTTTTCGCTACATCACGTTTTAATTCGGCTACAATAATAACTTTTTCAACTATCTGCTCTTTTCCGGAATCGGTAGACGTATTTTGAGTTTCGCCCTGCGTTGTATTTTCTCCTGACGGAAGAAATAAAATACCGCCTATACCTACAATAAGAATAAGAGCCGAAATAATAAACAGTGTTCTATAATTCATATAGGATCCTTTGAATTTATTAAATATAAGATTCTTTGTTAAAATTAAACGATAAATAAACGACTAAAATAATTTTTTAATACATATCAAGCCGATTAATATATGTAATAATTTGTTAATTAACCGAATAAAAACCAATTTGTTAAAAAACCACAACTAATGGCAACGCCATAAGGTAACCCATTGGTTTTAATCGATTCTTTAAAAAAAAACCAGCCTACGATGATTAATAATAGCCCGGAGAAGGTAGTGAAGAAAAAAAACGGCATGAGCTGTTCCGAAGGCAGACTAAGCATTAATACGGAAATTAATTTTATGTCGCCTGCCCCCATGACTCCTGCAGTAAAAATCAAAAAACCTATCGCCAGAAAAATCAACGAAGAAAAAATAAAGATCTGATTATATTTATACCAACTTAATGGCATGATTATTAAAAATAATAAAAAAACAATATTATTACTGATAATTCTTTTACGTATATCCGTATAAGATAAAATTATCAGTAATATAATTACAAGTAACTTAAGAACGACAATAAATTCATTCATTATTCTACCTATAACAGAATTTAGGCGAGGGTTTTAATCACTAATGCGGAAAGTATTTCAAACTTTTCTTTAATAGCTGTTGTTAAACCCGTATCGCCATACAGTACATTAACCAGAAACGCAGCCAACGCTAAAGCGATCAGTCCATACTCAATGGAAGTGATGCCTTTTTGTTGTTTAAGAAAAAGAGAAAACCGAATTATCATAATTAAAGTACCGAAACAGGTCTCCTTTGGTTTTGAAGACCTGGCTATTAACTAAAATGGGTTATTGCTTACCATTCAACTGTGCACTTGTTACTTTGGTAGCAAGTTCAGCAAATTTCTTCTTCAACTCACCAATGAAACCATTATCGTTATAAAATACAACAACAATCATTGCTGCTACAGCAACAGCGATTAGGCCGTATTCGATAGCGGTTACACCTTTCTCGTTTTGTTTAAAACGACGAAATGCTTCAGTTACAGAAATATATGCTTTAGTTGTTAAAGTTGAGATCATTCTATGACTCCTTTATGTATTCAAATGTTAAAGTTAAAATAAAATATCTCAATAAAAGTCACTAATTAAATCTTTTATTAAGAGCTCTTTATTATTAAAACATGCGGTTTAATAATAAAACGCGACAAGTGTATGAAAAAACACAAGTCAGACCTTTTGCAACCCACCAATGTAAACGATATCCTTAGAAGTATGTGTAAACGCCATACAGTACATTAACCTGAAATGCAGTCAACGCTAAAGCTATCAGTCCATACTCAATGGAAGTAATGCCTTTTTGTTGTTTAAGAAAAAGATAAAACCGAATTATCATAATTAAAGTACCGAAAGCAAACCTTCTGTGGTTTTGAAGACCTGCCTATTAACAAAAATTATTTAACTGTTGCACTTTGTACTTTGGTAGCAAGCTCACCAAATTTCCCTTTCAAGGAATCAATGAAACCACCTTGGTTATAAAATACAACAACAATCATTGCTGCTACGGCAACAGCGATTAGGCCGTATTCGATAGCAGTTACACCTTTTTCGTTTTGTTTAAAACGACGAAATGCTTCAGTTGCAGAAATATATGCTTTAGTTGTTAAAGTTGAGATCATTCTATGACTCCTTTATGTATTCAAATGTTAAAGTTAAAATAAAATATCTCAATAAAAGTGACTAATTAAACCTTTTATTAAGAACATTTGGTTATTAAAAACGGGTGTTTTAATAACAAAACGTGCTAAATAATATTTATAAAAAATAAAAAAACAAGTCGGACTTCTCGCACAATTTCACCTATGTAAAGGATATTTTCAAAGATGTGTAAAGGCTGTTTGGGTTGTGTATTTTTTTAGGCAATCTCATTTGGAGTGATTATGTATATAGCAAAATGACATTAAAAAATTGACCGATAAGTATGACAGCTCATCAAAAATGATTCAAAAACACCTGAAAAACCCCAGATAAAACATACCCCAATTGCTACTGAGCATATTCTGAATGCTATCCCCGATACCTCAAATAAAATTGAAGTCTTTTTTACTCATTTGAAGCAAAAATTACGCCATCATGATGGCTTATCAAGAAAGCAAAAAGAAAAAATGATTGATGAAATATTAGATGTTTAAATAGAAAAAATATGGTCAAACCAGTCAAGTTTTGACCATTACAAATGTCCTTTATGCCTTAAAGCAGGTATTAAATAATAAAAAACATACCTTGAGAGCAAACTTTTGAAGCTGAAAAGATAGCCTAAGAGCACATTATTTTAAACAAACTAACAAGAGGCAACGGCGGGCGACCGTTATTTTAACAATAAAGATGGGCGACTTCGGCACGAATAAGCTCAAAATCAATGGCTTTTTGCCTAGAAATTTATTAGCAGTAAGGGCTCCGAAGAGCCCTTTTAAAATGTAAAGGTATTAATCTAATTTACCTGCGTTATCAGCTTTGCCGACAATTTTGGCTGTCACAGCAATCGTAGCCAACACACCTACTACCCATAATACATAAATCATTGTGTGTTCTCCTAGTATAATGAGTTATTGTTTTCTTCGATGAAGTTTTCATCCAAGCGGCCAAACATTTTTGCGTATGCCCAGATGGTATAAGCTAACACCACAACTACAAATACAAGCGCTAAGCCTAACATTAAGGTTAAGGTTAGTTCACTTGAAGTTGCATCCCACATTAACAAGCTCATATTCGGATGAGTGATAGACGGCATCACAAATGGGAACATTGCAATACCACAAGTAAAGATCACACCGATCATAGTTAATGCAGAAAAGAAGAAGGCAAAACCGTTACGATTCGCTTTAGTGCAAGAAATATTCAATAATGCACCAACCACCACCAATGCAGGGAAGATAAATAGAATCGGTGCATTTTTGTAGTTATTGAACCAAGCACCGGTTTCAATCGCCACTTCTTTATTTAATGGAGATGAAGGACCATTGGTATCAATCACGGAAGTTACTACAAAGCCGTCTTTGAAATATAACCATACACCGGCAAGAATAAAGACAACTAAAGTCACCAATGCACCGGTTTGCGTTACTGCTTTAGCACGTGCATAAATATCCCCTTTGGTTTTTAACTGTAACCAGTTAGCACCATGAGTGGTTAACATTGCACAGCTTAATATGCCGGATAATAACGCAAACGGATTTAACAATTCAAAGAATGAACCGGTATATTTCACTTGCATTAAGTTATTAAATTCAAATGGTACACCTTGTAATAAATTACCGAATGCCACACCGAATACTAATGTCGGCACGAAACCGGAAATAAATAATCCCCAGTCCCAAGCTGCACGCCAAGTCGGATTATCGATTTTCGCACGGTATTCAAAACCAACCGGACGGAAGAATAATGCCGCCAAGACTAACATCATCGCAATGTAAAAACCGGAAAATGATGCTGCGTAAACAGTTGGCCAAGCAGCAAACATTGCCCCACCCGCAGTTAATAACCATACCTGGTTACCATCCCAGTGCGGTGCAATAGAATTGATCATAATACGGCGTTCCACTTCTTTTTTACCTATAAACGGTAATAAGTTAGCTACGCCCATATCAAATCCGTCAGTAATCGCAAATCCGATAAACAATACGCCAACAAGTACCCACCAGATAAAACGTAAAAATTCGTAATCAAACATAGTTAGGCTCCTGCTTATTTCGTTGATTGTTCAAAGTAATAGCGACCGGTTTTTAACGCACTTGGGCCAAGTCTGCCGTATTTGAACATCAAATACATTTCTGCAATAAGGAAAACAGTGTACAGTGCACACATTAAACCGATGGTAAACCATAGATCACCGGTAGTTAATGCTGAATTTGCAACACCTGTCGGTAATACTTCATAAATTGCCCAAGGTTGACGAGCGTACTCAGCTAAAAACCAACCGCACTCCATGGCAACCCATGGTAATGGTAATGACCATAATAAAGCACGTTGTACCAATGTTTGCTTACCAATAGTGCCACGCCATGTTTGTAAGAAGGCTAAACCGATAACCAATAACATTGCGCCGGCAATCCCCGCCATCACGCGGAAAGACCAGAATGACGGAACAACGTTCGGAATAGTGTCTTCTGCCGCTTGAAGAATTTGCTCTTCAGTTGCATCAACCACTTGATCCGTATAACGTTTAAGTAATAAGCCGAAACCTAAATCTTGGCTCACCGCTTTAAATGCTTCTTTTTCAGCATCGCTAATCGGCTGTTTGGCATCTAATTTTGCACGTAAGGCTTCTAATTGGGCATAAGCCTGAATACCGTTACGTACACGCTCTACGTTGCGGGCTTCAAGTTCATTTAAACCGATAATTTTACCGTCTAATGAACGGGTCGCGATAATACCGCCAAGTGCCGGAATTTGAATATCAAAATCATTACGACGTTCCGCTTGATTCGGAATCGCAAATAAATTAAATGGTGAAGCACCATCCTGATGAGTTTCCCACTCAGCTTCAAAAGCCGCCAATTTTACCGGTTGGGCTTTACCGATATCATAACCGGATTCGTCACCCATAATAATCACGCCTAATGCTGCAACCAGACCAAATACGGAAGCCACGGCAAAAGAACGTTTTGCAAAACCAAGATCACGACCTTTTAGAATATAGTAAGAACTGATCGCCAATACAAAAATTGCAGCAGATACATAACCTGCGGTTAATGTATGCACTAATTTCGCCTGAGCGGTAGAATTCAACCATAAATCTAAGAAACTGGTCATTTCCATTCGCATAGTTTCAAAATTGAATTCTGATGCTACCGGATTCTGCATCCAGCCGTTCGCAACCAAAATCCACATTGCAGATAAGTTAGAACCGAATGCTACACAGAAAGTAGAAATTAAATGTTGCTTCTTAGAAAGGCGATCCCATCCAAAGAAGAATAAACCAACAAATGTTGATTCTAAAAAGAAAGCCAATAATGCTTCGATAGCTAAAGGAGCACCGAAGATATCGCCTACATAATGAGAATAATATGACCAGTTAGTACCGAATTGGAATTCCATTGTGATACCGGTGGTAACACCCAGAGCAAAGTTAATACCAAATAACTTACCCCAGAATTTGGTCATATCTTTATACACTTCTTTGCCGGTTTTAACGTAGATGGTTTCCATAATCACAAGGATAAATGATAAACCTAACGTTAATGGCACGAACAAAAAGTGATATAACGCAGTTAATGCAAACTGCAATCTTGAGAGTTCAACAACGTCTAACATCCCATACCCCTTGTAATGCTACAAGCCCAAACAATGATTACAAAGTAATCACCCCTATTTAATTTACAGGATCCTATCGATCCCAATCGTTGATGCCCACATCAATAACTAAAGCAGCCAAGCGTATATTATAAAATTATCTTTATCACATACACTTAATCACTTACTTATAGTGTAGTTATCGTTCGCTCATTCTACTACTATTTGTAAGGATAAAAAACAGCAAAAGTTTTAACTAGATCACATTTTTGATTAAAAATCAAAAATAACCCTAAATAAGTAACATGGTGATTTTTGATATAAATCAAATCGATGTATTTTATAACATATTAATAACATTTTCCCTAGTTTTTTGAATCTTCTCTTCGAAAATCAATATAAAGCAATGAACTAAAACTAGACAATACCGTCTAATTCTGATAATTTTACCCAATCTTAAGCTTAGATTTTTAGAATAATAGGTATAACCAAATGAAAATATTTCAATTTATTTTGACCGCACTTTTAGGATCGACCGTAAGCCTATCTGTTTTCGCGGTCAACGAAAAAGGAAATACACAATCAAGCATGCCGCAGCAATGCGAGCGTTTATTTAGTGAAACGGAAAACTTAATTGCCGATGCAGAAAAACAACCGGGTACGCATACGCAAGTCAGTAAGATTAAAAATAAACTCAGCCAAAGCAAAAAACAAATTTTAGCGATGGATTTAGCGGTTCAAATTAAAAGTTGCGATCAGGGTTTAGCCAAATTGACCAACTTGAAACATCAAGAGCAAGACTATAACAACTAATTGATTTCTTTCTAAATTGACATCCTCCCCCGACTAAAGTCGGGGGATTCCTACCGTGTCTAAGTCCGAAGACTTAGCTCACCTCGATAAGTTCTTGCTGCTGACGGCTTATGCCGTTCACTTCACAAGCGAGCTGGGCGTGTCCCGCCCTTAATACATTCATTGCACCAACCACATCCGCATTATTTTGGTATCCGCATTCTACACACTCAAAATTTGCCTGCGTTTGACGATTTTCTTTGTCCGTATATCCACAACAAGGGCAAGTACGGCTGGTGTTTTTCGGATTAACAAGAATCAAATAGCCACCTAACCAAGCGGATTTGTATTCTAATTGCCTACGAAATTCGTACCAACTTTGGTCAAGAATCGAGCGGTTTAATCCTGATTTTTGAGCGACATTCTTGCCGTGCCGTTCGAGTGTGCCTTTTGCAGATTTACTCATATTTGCTACCTGCAAATCTTCAACAAATATCATTGCGTGGTTTTTGCTGATTAGCGTTGAAATTTTGTGCAAATAGTCTTTACGAGCATTGCTGATGTTATGGTGAATTTTGCCGATTTTCGCTTTTTGTTTTAGCCAGTTTTGGCTAAATTTCACTTTCCGACTTAAAGATTGCTGTGCCTTTCTTAAGGCGTTTTGATGTTTTTTGAAACTGTTTAATGACTCAAAATAATCACCGTTTGAAAGTGTGACAAAGCGTGCTACGCCCATATCAATCCCGATTTCTGAACCTTGATGTTGTGGGATTGACTGTTCAAATTCCGTTTGAATACTCACAAAAAATCGACCGCACTTTTTACTGACGGTAACGTTTTTGATTTCCCCCACAACTTCACGGCTGTTACGATAACGCACCCAGCCGATTTTAGGTAACCACAAACGATTATTTTCCTGCTCAATTTTGCAACCTTGTGGGTAACGAAAGCTGTCCTTTACCCCCTTTTTCTTGAATTTTGGGAAGCCTGAACGTTTGCTAAAAAAATGACGATAAGCATTCTCTAAATCTTTTAAAGATTGTTGCAAAACTTGGCTATGGCATTTTTTTAGCCATTCAAATTCCTTTTTCCACTGCAGTAAAAAATTGGCTAATTTGGTGTAGCTGAATTTCGTTTTCGGTTCTTGCTCATAAGCCTGTTTCTGCCAATCTAATGCCTTATTAAACACAAAACGAGAACAGCCACAAAACTGATTGATTTTGCGTTGCTGTTCGCCACTTGGTCTAATTTCAAATTTAAAGGCTTTACGAATGAGCATTATGTATCCGATAATGTAATTTTTTACAATTATATGCTTGGTCTATGAAAAAAGAAATGGATATTAGACGTGGTCGCCACGTTGTTTTTAATTTACACATTCACTTAGTCTTTGTAACAAAATATCGCAGACAAGTTTTTACAAAAGCGATTTTAGACGATTTAAAACTGATTTTTGAAAGTGTTTGTCGTGATTTTGAAGCTGAACTTATTGAGTTTGACGGTGAAAATGATCACGTTCATTTGCTTGTGAACTATCCTCCCAAAGTCGCTGTTTCAAATTTAGTGAATTGTTTGAAAGGCGTTTCAAGCCGAATGATTAGGCAGAAAAATTATCCGACAATTAAGCAAAAATTATGGGGTAATGCGTTGTGGTCTCCTTCTTATTTTGCCGGCAGTTGCGGTGGCGCACCAATTTCCATTATTCGGCAATATATTGAGCAACAAAAAACACCTGATTAGTTAGAACCGCCTTATATCCCTGCCCTAAAGGACAGGGGGTTACGGCGGTAAGTGATAAACCGAATTAGAACAATACCCGCACTTTAATTGTGCCGTCAATTTCACGTAATCTTTGTAAAATCGGTGCGGAATCAACAGCTTCCACATCTACAACCACATAGCCGATATTTGAATCCGTTTGTAGATATTGAGATGCTACGTTGATATTTTCATCCACGAATATTTGGTTGATTTTGTTTAAAATACCCGGACGATTTTCGTGAATATGTAATAAACGTTTGGCTTTGCTGTGTTCCGGTAAGGAAACTTCCGGGAAATTCACCGCACTTAAGGTTGAGCCGTTGTCGGAATATTTTACGAATTTACCCGCCACTTCCGCACCGATATTTTCTTGTGCTTCGGCAGTAGAACCGCCGATATGAGGTGTTAAAATCACATTGTCGAATTTACGTAACGGCGATTCGAATACTTCGTTGGCAGATGCCGGTTCAACCGGGAATACGTCAACCGCCGCACCACGAATCCTGCCTTCCTCCAAGGCTTTCGCCAAAGCATCGATATCCACCACGGTTCCGCGAGCCGCATTAATAAAAATGCTGTCTTGCTTTAATTGTGCGATACGTTCCGCGTTCATTAAATTCTTAGTGGAGGCATTTTCCGGCACGTGCAGAGAAATAATGTCGCAGCTGCCTAATAAATCTTCCAAATTACGTACTTGTTGAGCGTTACCTAACGGTAATTTATTTTCAATATCATAGAAAAACACTTGTAAACCAAGGCTTTCCGCAATGATACTGAGCTGCGAGCCGATATGACCGTAACCCACAATCCCTAATTTTTTACCCCGCACTTCATTCGAACCTACGGCAGATTTATTCCATACGCCACGGTGAACTTCTGCGTTAGCTTGCGGAATATTGCGCATTAATAACAAGATCTCGCCCAACACCAATTCCGCAACAGAGCGGGTGTTGGAAAATGGTGCATTAAATACCGGAATACCTTTTAATTTTGCCGCTTCCAGATCCACTTGGTTGGTACCGATACAGAAACAACCGATAGCAATCAATTTACCGGCGTGTTCCAATACATCCGCCGTTAAATGCGTACGGGAACGAATACCGATAAAATGTGCATCTTTGATAGCTTCTTTTAATTCTGCTTCATCAAGTGCTTTTTTATGGTATTCAATATTGGTATAACCCGCTGAGGTTAATACATCCAATGCGGTTTGATGTACGCCTTCTAAGAGTAAAAACTTAATTTTGGCTTTATCAAGAGATACTTTTGCTGTCATTTGCTTTTCTTCCTTACTAATAATTATGAAAATTCATTATTTATTCGATCACTTTTGCACCATCCGGAGTACCAACGATAGTAACATCGGCCGGACGTAAGGCGAAAATGCCGTTTGTTACCACGCCGGCAATATTGTTTAATTCTTTTTCCATTTCTACCGGATTTAAGATTTTGAAATTATAGACATCTAAAATTACATTGCCGTTATCGGTGATTACGCCTTCACGATATTCCGGCGAACCGCCTAATGAAACCAATTTACGTGCCACTTGAGAACGAGCCATTGGAATCACTTCCACCGGCAAAGCGAAAGTCGAACCCAATACATCCACTTGTTTGCTGGAATCCACAATACAAATAAATTTTTTTGCTAACGCCGCAACGATTTTTTCACGGGTCAATGCCGCACCGCCGCCTTTAATCATGGCTTTATGCGGTGTGATCTCATCCGCACCGTCCACATAAATATCCAATGCCGAAACATCATTAGCACTCAACACTTCAATGCCTTGTTTACGTAATAATTCTTCAGAATTTTTTGATGCGGCTACCGCACCTTTAATATCATCACGCATTTCACCTAGTGCTTCAATAAAGCAATTGACCGTAGAACCGCTCCCTACGCCAATGATAGTTCCCGGTTTCACAAATTTTAACGCTTCATGTGCGGCTAATTTCTTCATTTCCAGCTGGTTCATTGATTATTCCTTAATTTTTTTGATAAATAAAATAATTTTCTTACGGAGTTTATAATAAAAAGTTATTTTTGCAAACTTTGCATTTGCATAGTGTTTAATTTCGTTAATTTATAACTATTCGCAGTAATAAACAAGCTATTCAGGTAAAAATATCTCAAGCAATTCGTTTAAAAATAATTTACCCCGCTCCGTCACCAGCCAAGCGGTTTCCGTCTCAATTAAAAATCCTTGTTCCAACGCTAGCTTTATGCCGTTTTCTACCGCACTTTGCGGCAATCCGGTGAATTGACTAAATTCAATTTTCGGTACGGGTTCCAATAAACGGAAACGATTCATAAAAAATTCAAAAGTGCGGTCGATTTCTGCCACGTTTTTTTCTTCATACAAGTATTCCCCTTGCATATAGCCTTTGGGGTGCTTGGTTTTGGAAAAACGCATAATTCGCCCGTCGGAAAAACTGATTTTGCCGTGTGCACCGCAACCAATCGCTAAATAATCGCCGAACCGCCAATAATTCAAATTATGTTTGCATTGAAAACCGGATTTGGCATAAGCGGACGTTTCATACTGTTGATAACCGGCAGCGGTCAATAATTGATGCCCTTGTTCAAAAATATCCCATAACGCATCGTCATCGGGTAATTTCGGCGGACGGGAAGCAAACAGCGTATTCGGTTCTATGGTCAATTGATACCAAGATAAATGCGGCGGATTTAATTCGATAGCCTGACGTAAATCATCCAAGGCTTCCGTTAAAGTCTGATTCGGCAAACCGTGCATTAAATCCAAGTTAAAACTCTTAAGCCCGGAATTTTTTGCATATTCCACCGCACTTTTGGCTTCAAGTGCATTATGAATCCGCCCTAGACGTTGCAATTTGTCATCGTTAAAACTTTGAATGCCCATTGAAATGCGGGTAATGCCTGCTTGTACATAACCTTTAAACCGCTCGGCTTCCGCTGTACCGGGATTGGCTTCCAACGTAATTTCAATATGTTCGTCAAAAGGAATTAATGCTTGAATTTCTTTTAATAACAATGCGATACTTTCCGGTGAAAACAGGCTCGGAGTACCACCGCCGATAAAAATCGATTGCAACGTGCGATTCACAACAGCGGATTGATAGCGAACAAGATCCCGGCGTAAATCAACCAATAAATGCTGAATATAATCCTGTTCCGGCACATCATGACGCAGGGTGTGCGAATTAAAGTCGCAATAAGGGCATTTCTGTACACACCAAGGTATATGCACATATAGACTTAACGGGGGGAAATTCATTCTAGCGACCGTTTAACTTTTGTTTTAATACGGCTAAAGCACGAGCACGATGAGAGATTTTTTTCTTTTCTGCGGTTTCCAGTTCTGCAAAAGTGCGGTTGATTTCCGGGCTGAAAAATAAACTGTCATAACCAAAACCGTTTTCACCTTTTTCTGCAAAAGCAATTATACCGTGACATTCACCTTCGGCGATAATCGGGCTGGGATCCATTGGATGTTGCAATAATACAATACAGCTGACAAATTTTGCTTGGCGTTGATCAGCCGGTTTATTTGCCAGTTCATGCAATAATTTCTGACGATTTGCCGTATCATCGCCGTCTTTTCCCGCATAACGGGCGGAATATAATCCCGGTGCCCCGTTTAATGCCTCCACAACCAAACCGGAATCATCAGCAATCGCAGGCAAACCGGATTTTTCCGCCGCATAACGGGCTTTTAAGATGGCGTTTTCCACAAAAGTCAAACCGGTTTCTTCCGGACTTTCTATCCCCAAATCCGTTTGTGCTACCACTTCAAAACCAAAATCAGCCAACACATCCGCCATTTCTTTTACTTTGCCTTGGTTGCCGGTGGCGAGTACGATTTTTTGTTTCATATTTTATCCTATGTAAAAAACCGTCCGTGGACGGTTTTATATATTTATCAAAAGATGTCATATTATTGAATGTATCCCAACATTAAAAGGTCACATTCAGAATCATAATCGGTTAAATTCTACCACATAAACCAAAATAAAAAAGCGGAAACTCATTGTTTCCGCTTCAGACCGCTGACAAACCTCTAGACATACATCTAGAGGTTTGCTCTAATAGGTCTATCGAAAAGGAAATGCCTATGCTCAAAAATACCGTCTCTCCACAATATGAACTTGAGATGATAAGTCTCGAACAACTCGTTCCTAAAGACCATCTTGTCCGCAAAGTGGCTAAAGCCATTGATTTTGAGTTTATCCGCGATGAAGTCGCCCATCTGTATTGCCACGATAACGGTCGTCCTGCCGTTGACCCTGTTCGCTTGTTCAAAATAATGCTACTCGGCTATCTTTTCGGCATTAAAAGCGAACGTCAGTTGGTCAAAGAGATTGAAGTCAATGTGGCTTACCGTTGGTTTTTGGGGATGAACCTAACCGAAAAAGTGATTGATGCCAGCACGCTAAGCCAAAATCGTAT
>NZ_SLYB01000015.1 GCF_004340985.1 Cricetibacter osteomyelitidis | reverse complement strand
GGACTATTTAGTGAATTAAAGCGAAGATTAATAAATCATAATGGTTTAAGTAAAAAGCATAAGATTATGTTTATAAAGGATTTTTTAAATAAAAAGAGTTACTAATAACCTCTGAAAATAATTATTAGCAACTATTTTGTCCACATGAACGTGTAATGGACATTTCAGCAACTATTTTGTCCATTACACCAATAAAATTCCACACTTTTGTCCACTTGAAGTCAAAATGGACAAAAATCCCACATTTTTGTCCATTACACCACTTTATTAAAGTTATCAATCGGATGATATATTCCGAATAATTACACCATACTAAAATGAGCTGACATTTTAACCTTCATTACTAATCTAAAACTGTTTAGATATACTGAATTTCACGTTACGTCCTAATCCCGATGCTAACTCGCCTAAATAAGGGTAATAAGCTTTATTAAATAAATTATCAACACTTAAACGGAACGTTAAACCTTTTGTTTGTGTTGGTTGCCATGTGGCGAAAAGTCCATGTAAGCTATAACCTACTGATTTTGGTAAAGCCCAATAACCGGCATTAGGATCAGAATCTAGCGGAGATCTATCTTGACGACGAACAAATTCACCTTTCCAACCCGCAGTGAATCCCAAACTTGGTACGTTAAATCCAAGCGTTGCCATGAGTTTACGTGGCGGTGTTTCTGCAATCCAACTTCTGCTTCCCCAAGGATTACGCGGTGATGCATTTCTTTCACCTTTTACATATGAATAAGTTAAACTGCCGAAAGCATATCTGGCTTGATAGTATAATTCTAGTTCAACACCTTGAATACGATAGCCGGGCAAATTCCGATAATTCGGATGTAATCCTGAACATAATTTATTGTTTCCATTATCTTTAGCACTATTTTCACATAATATACCACGGTTTTTAAAGATCTCGTTTTTACCGTAGTAATTAAAATAAGAGACTTTGAACTGTAGGTTATCATCCGAGCTGATTAGCCCATCGAAATTTGCTCTGGTTCCTACTCGTAGCTGATTAATTTTCTCTTTTTGCAATGAAAGTGAAGAGGCACTGATAGTGGAACTTTTGTATTGCACTTCATATTGTTCATCAACGACCGGAGCACGCCAGCTTTGATTAAAATTAGAAAATAAACTAATGTTTGGCGTTAGCTGATAATCTAATCCGAAATAAGTAGACCAACCGCTGTAGCTTTTACGACCATAATCATGTCCGGCAGATAGATCATTGTAACGTGGAGCTAAATTTTGTTCGCCCACATTCCAGATATGATCATAACGTGTTCCTATGGATAATGTGAGATCTCTGATGTTTATTTGATCTTGTAAGTAAAACGCTTGAGTATATTGGCGTCCTGACGGCATATAATACGGCTGAAAATAGCCGTAATTATAGCTTGCACTATTTCTTCCTTTTGCACCGCCCTTATAATACATCATGGTATCACGCTGATGTTTTAACCATTGTATACCAACTAAGATATTATGTTCCGTTCTTCCTAAAATAAAATTACTGGTGTTATTTAAATCAAATGTGATATCGGAATAGGAAATCCAGCTTTCATTTCCCATTGAACCTAAATAAGCGGAAGCAGAAGCTAATTCATGGCGTTTATCATGCATTTTAGTTTTAGAATAAGTTAAACGACCGGATAAGTTTAACCATTTATAATTTGCAGGAGCGTAATTATATTTTAATGAGTAGGTCTGATCGTCTTGATCACGATACACCAATTTTCTTTTCCAAGCGATATCCTCCCCATATTTGGAAATATCTGCAACGCTAGGCTTAGCGGCTATATCACGTTTTGCCGCCCAAGGTTCCCAGCCATTATGTGCGCCATAGGCGGCTGAAAAGGCCAGCAGTTGTTCCGGGGTAATGTGCCAGTTAGATTTAAATAAAACACTTTTTTGGTTATTGGCAGAATATTTGATGTTACTTTTATTTGGTCGTTTATAATCATGTGCTTCCCGTGAAGAAGCAAAGATGATGCCGTCAAAGTTTTTTTCCGGATTACGGAAAAATATTCCACCGCTGTAAGTTCTTTGAGCGTTATTTGTATTGTAGCCATATTTTAATAAACCACCAAAATTATGATTATCAGCTAAAAAGTCATTAGCCTCCTTGGTTTCAAATTTAATCGTTCCGGCAAAACCACCGTTACCATATTGTGGCGAATAATTACCTTTGTCTACCGTTACCTTGCGAAGTAATTCCGGTTCAATGAACAAGGCTCCTTGTTGATAACGTTCAAAGTTTTTAGGAGTATCATCAAGCTGTATTCGGATATCCTCCGCATCTCCCATACCATTAATATTTAGTGTTTGCCCGCCGGGACGAAACCCACCCGCCATATTTGTACCCGGTAAAATACTTACCAAATCGGCAGCATTATCCGATTGTTGTTGCTCTATGTTTTTTAGCGTTAAGACAGAACGTCCGGCAATCAGGGTTTTCTCACTTTTTTCATTTTCAGAAACAACATTGATTACAGGTAAAGCCGTGGACTGATTAGTTGGTTGATCAGAGGCTTGTACGATAAGCGGAAAGGAGACCAGGCTGTAATATAAAGACAGCTTTATTTTTCCATAAACATTTTTACTATACATAATAAAATCCTTTAATTAAGAATAATTTTCATTATCATAATATAGTAAATAGAATTTTTGTACATACTTTTATACGATAAGTTTGTTCTTTTCTCCTTTATACTACGCTCTAACCAAATATGTAGACTATATGACAACATCTATATCGTCTGCTTCTATATCGTCCGCTTCGGCAATTTTACGCCGGTCGGATTTATAATGCCGATAGCTGTAACGCAGTTGCGTATCAATTGGGTGCCATTCCTTTAATATGCAGATTGACGATATCTCAACAATACGTCGGCATATCGGAATTCACCTGAGCTATTTCATCGTGCACCACACCGCGATTGAAAATCAAAATATCCCTTTCACGGGTTTCATATTTTGTACTGCCGATAATATGATTGCCCCGCTCTTTTGCCACAAACACAATTTCCAGATGATTTTCGTGTTTATGCATCATTCGCGGGAAATACTACTCCATATCCTGCGTACCGGTAATGTAAATAATTTCGGCAAGTTATTGTTTTCAAAAATAGAATTTTTGAAAATAAAAGTGCGGTCAGTTTCAAAACTTTTTCAAAATCCACCGCACTTTGTGTTAAACAAATGGGATTGATACACTAGATTTTACCGTCGCGTTTATCCAACATTAATTGTTCCATTTTTTCCAAAGATACGCCTTTGGTTTCCGGTAGACAACGAACCAAGAACCAGAAGCCCAAGGTTGCCACGCCGGCGAATAACCACATCGGGAAAACGCCGTTGAATTTTTCAACCAAGTATTGATTTTCGTTGATCATCGGGAAGCCTTGGGAAACCACGAAGTTGGCGATCCACACGAAAGGCCACTGCAACGCCCATACCCTGAGCACGCATATGGTTCGGGAATATTTCACCTAACAGTACCCACATAACGACACCCCAAGACATGCCGAAAGACACCATAAAGATAAACATACCGATTAACGCAAGGTAGCCTGGGTTTTGAGTGTACATCGCATAAGAAGTGATTAATAAGCCAAGGATAGAGCCTAAAACACCGTTTTTCATTAATGGCAAGCGACCGACTTTGTCAAATAAAGTGAAACCGATAGTTACCCCTACCAATTGACCTACGCCAATCCAGATGGTTTGGAACAAGGCTTCTTCCGCACTGCCGACCACACGCTCAAGCACAAGCGGTGCATAGTACATCATTACGTTAATACCGCTAAGTTGTGAGATCACTGCAATGCCGATACCGACCATTAGAATAAACATTGTGCCGTCGCGTTTAAAATCCAATTTTTGTTTTTGCCGTTGACCGTCTTCACGGGCGATTGAGGATTTTATTTCTGTGAGTAAATTTTGTGCATGGGTCGGGTTGGAAATTTTAGAAAGCGTAACAAAAGCCAAATCATCACGTCCGCGCATTGCGTTCCAACGAGGTGATTCCGGAATAAAAGCAACTGCCAATAAGAACATAATGCAAGGAATTGCTTCAGAACCCAACATATAACGCCAGCCGAGATTAACCAACCATTCTCTTGCCATACCCTGTGCTAATTGGTAGTTAATATAGAAAATCAAGATTTGACCGAATACAATAGCAAAAGAGTTCATGGCTGTTGCCGTGCCACGGTAATTTTTCGGGGCAACTTCGGATATGTACATTGGTGAAATAGCTGATGCGATACCTACCGCTAAACCGCCAATCATTCGATAAATAACAAACCAAACGAAATTAGTGGCGAGTGCAGAACCTATAGCACTGATAGTAAATAAAAGTGCGGCGATAATTAAGGTTTTTTTACGCCCTAATTTACGAGCTATCTCACCGGAAACATAAGCACCGATAATACAGCCGATAACCACATTAGACACTGCCCATCCTGTTTCGGCAGGGTTCAGGTTAAAGTATTCTTTTAATGGTCCGATAGCTCCGGAAATAACGGAAGTATCATAACCGAACAATAAACCGCCTAAGGAGGCTACGATACTAATCATCACGATATACTTCATATTATGGCGTTTTTCTACATTTGCCTGCATAAAGATCTCCTTGTGTTTATTTGACTGTTTATTTGATTATCAGCGGTATATTAAAATTTGCAGTTTAAATCGTCCCGCTTAATTTGGACGAAAAAATAGATTAATAGGCTAAATAAATCGGATTAAACAGAGCCATTTCACAAATTTCAAAATAAATGGCGGATTTAAAATATCAATTTGATAAAATTCATTTTATTAAAAAGCGGTGTGTTAAGCCGCTTTTGATCTTTTAAACATATTAACGTGAAATTAAGCCTGATTATTTACTCAATGTTGCATTTAATGCATCAATTGAAGTACGTAATCCAGCTTCTACGGACATCGTCAGATCTTCCATTTCTAACGAAACGTAGTCGTTGTAACCGTGCATACTAAGCACGGAGAAAAATTCTTTCCACCATTTCAGCTCTTGATCGCAGCCTACTGCTACATAGTTCCAAGTACGATCTTTGGATTCTGTCACCGGTTTGTATTCCAATAAACCGTCGATGTCGGAAAGGCCGCGTTCGATACGGGTGTCTTTTCCGTGTACGTGATAAATCGCACCGTCTAAGACACGGATTGCCGCAATCGGATCGGCTCCCATTGCAATTAAGTGAGACGGGTCAAGATTCATACCGATCATATTGTCCACTGCATTACGCAAGCGAAGCAAGGTTGACGGGTTATAGACTAATTGGCTTGGAAATTCTTCCAAAGCGATTTTTTCTACACCGTGTTTTTTAGCGTGTTCAACAAATTTTTTCCACCACGGAATCGCCACTTGATTCCATTGATAATCTACCACTGCCGGCATATAGTCCGGCCAGGAAATGGTTGATGTGATCCAGTTCGGGGTTTTATCTTCCGCACTGGCAGCCGGCAAGCCGCTCATCATTACGATTTTTTTCACCCCTAATTTACCGGCAAGTTCCACGGTGGCGTAAGCGGTTTTGGTGTGTAGTTCACCTAATTCTCCCGGACAAAGCGGATTACCGGAGCAGTTCAGAGCGGCAATTTTCATTTCGCGTTTATCCAATTCCGCTTTGAAATCCGCTAATTTTTGCGGATCAGCCAATAGTTCTGCGGTTTTCACGTGTGGACAAGGTGACCACCCACCGGCACACATTTCCACAGCATTAATGCCGTAGGATTTTACTTTGTTCAACATTTCCGGATAAGAAAGATTGCCGAGTACGTCGGTACATAAAGATAATTCCATCATGGTATGCTCCTTCTTTAAGTTTAAAGTGCGGTGGTTTTTTATTGATTTTTTGCATAAAACAGTGGTGTTTCAGGCAATTCTATCGGTTCTGCGTTGCCGGTTTTTTGTGATTTTGCACAAGCATCGGCGGTGACGGAGGCTACATAGCCGTCCCAAGCGGTTGCTCCTTCTGTGATTTCACCTTTAATTACACCGTCAACAAAGGCTTGTAGTTCTACATCATAGGCTTCGATAAAACGTTTTTTCCAATCCATAAAGATTTCACGCTGTAATTGTCCGTCTTTACGCACCCAGGCCAGATTCGGTTCAGGCAGGCTGACAATACCGTCTTCACCAATCACTTCACAGTGAATATCGTAACCGTAATGACAATTTACAAAAATTTGAGTGGTGATAATAATGCCGGATTTGGTTTCCAAAGTGACGATTTGCGGATCTTTTACACCTTCTTTGGCACGAGAGGTGCTGCGAGGGAATTGCACTCGGGCTGATTTGTAGTCATCGTTGAGTAACCAACGTAGTACATCGATTTCGTGTACGTGGCTGTCCACAACGCCCATTTCCGTGGTATAGCTGTCCGGCACGGCAGGATTGAAATGTTTGCAGTTAACCATTAACGGACGACCGACTATATTATTGTTTAAGGCTTCTTTTAAGGTGCGGTAAGTGCGGTCAAAAGGACGCATAAAACCCAATTGTAGTAAGCGCTTGCCGCGTTTTAATTCCGCTTCCACAATATTTTTACAGCCCTGTGCCGTAGTGGCTAGCGGTTTTTCACAGAAAACATATTTGCCGGCTTGAATGGCGGCGCTTACAAATTCTTCGTGGCTCGGACCCCAAGAGGTGACCACCACTGCATCTACATCATCTGCTTTGATTAGCGCGTGCGGATCTTGATAAATTTTTGCTCCGCCGGCTTTTTCCGCCGCTATTTTTGCGTTATCCGAACTGATGTCGTTAACCGCCACTACTTTGGCACCGGCAATCTTGCCGCTTAAACGCACAATATGATCTTGGCCGATTGCTCCGGTTCCGACTACACCGATTCTTACTACCATATACTTCTCCTTACATTTTGAAATGAGAGTGAACGATTAATTTGTTATGTGTAGTATAGGAGAGATAAATCGGAGGAAAATTTGATTTGTTGTTTTTTTACAAGGAAAATTAGCAAAATTTTTGCGATCTGTATCACAAATTCTGTAATGGACCTTCAAAATTTTGCTATTACTTATTTTTTCCTGCCCATAAATTACGATAAGCACTCGGCGAGATACCGATAGCATTGGAAAAGGCTACGGTAAAATAATTGGTGTTTTCATAGCCCACCGTAGAAGCAACTTGGGTAATGCTTTGTTTAGAAAATTGCAGTAAAGATTGAGCTTCTCCAATACGGCAGCGGTTTAAATACTGAATGGGTGAAAAACCGGTTTTGGCTTTAAACAAATGGGAAAGGTAATAGGTACTTACATTAAAACGTGCGGCAATGTCGGGCAAGCTCAAATTTTCCGCATAATGTCGTTCTAAAAATTCCCGCACTTGATCGACTAAGGTGAGTTTTTTATAAAAAATTGTTTTAATCGCTGTTTTCGGTAAATTGACAATCACCGCTAGCAATGATACTAACAGATGATGACAAAATTCCGGCGTATAATTGTGCTGTGTTTTCGCCTGAGTAAACATTAAGGATAATAATTGTTCAATGATGGGCTTATATTCACCGCTTTGAATCACTGCCGGAGCATCCACATCAAATAAACAATTCTGAGCCAAACCTTTTAATTTCAGATTCGTAATGCCGCAACAATAGAAAGTCATCGTGGAATTTAACTGTGCCATTTCATCATGAATCACACCTTGATTAAAAATCAGAATATCCCCTTCTTTAGTATCATATTGCTGACCGTCAATCATATAATTACCGTAACCTTTGGCTACAAATACGATTTCCAAATGGTCATCATGTTTATGCAACATTCTCGGGTGCATACCCGATTCATCACAGGTATTGGCAATAAATAACAATTTGGGCTGTTGACAGTTTTCAAAAATAGAAATTTTTTGCTCGGCAAGAGTGTATTGCAGCATGAGATATCCTTTATTCAAGCATTGCTTGCTCCTAATGAATTACTCATTATTATGCAATAAAAATTAGCCTAACCAAAGTGACTTTTATATTCCGAAATGAATTATCAATCAAAATCCATAGGGCTATGAGGAATAAAAAACGGTGAATTTTCTGAAAAATCCACCGCACTTTTAAATCAAGTTAATTATTAGAAATCTTCAAAATATTGCTGAATCACTTTCGGATCTTTGGTTTGAGTGAGGGCTAATTGTAATAGCACACGTGCTTTTTGCGGATTAAGCGTTCCTGAAGCACTAAAACCGTATTTAGAGTCATCCACTTCCGCATCACGAGTAGTATAACCGGTCGGTACACGGGAAGAACGCACTACCGCAACGCCGTTTTGAGCTGCTTGTTCCAATAAAGCAAAATTTGCCGCATTCACATTACCGTTACCTACACCGGCGGTGACAATACCTTGATAACCGGCATCCAACAAGGATTTTAATGGTTCTGTGGGCATATTGGCATAAGCATAGACGATACCCACTTTTGGTAATTCATTCAAATTATCCACATTAAACGGCGTGTTGACCGTATGCTTGCTTTCCGGTGAACGTTCGTAATCCACTTTACTGTTATGAATATAACCGAGCGATCCGAAATTCGGTGAATCAAAGGTTTGTACCGCTGTCGTGCTAGTTTTGGTCACATCTCTCGCTCCCAATACTTCACCATTCATCGCTACAAGTACACCGCGACCGGCAGATTTTTTATCCGCAGCAACCACCACAGCGTTATATAAATTCAACGGACCGTCCGCACTTTTCTCTGTTGCCGGACGCATCGCTCCGACCAAAACCACCGGTTTTTCACATTTCACCGTTAAATCAAGGAAATAAGCGGTTTCTTCCATGGTATCCGTGCCGTGAGTAATCACAAATCCATTGGTGTTCGCACATTGCTGATTAATGGCTTTAGTAAGTTTTAACCACACATCATCACTCATATCTTGCGAGCCGATTTTCACAATTTGCTCACCTTTAATGTTGGCAATTTGCTGCATTTCAGGCACCGCTTCAATAAGTGTATCAATAGTGAGTTGGCCTGCTTTATAAGCAGAATCCACCGCACTTTTACCGCTGCCGGCAATCGTACCGCCGGTGGCTAAAATTGTGATATTCGGCAAGTTATTTTGTGCAGCTACTGCGAAAGATGATAATCCTAACGTTATCGCAACAGCAAGACCTTTTAATTTCATTTTGAATACTCCTTTTGGATTAGTTAAAGACCTTTTCATTATTCTGATTTTTTTTCATTTGAAAACCATTAAATATGAAATATGTGATGAATATCAAAAAATTAAATCGTTTTTCAACACGCATTCCGTTTATTTGAAAATCAAAAAATTTATTTTTCTCATAAAATGTTTGATCTCTGTCACAAAAATGAAATTTTTTTTCCAAAATCATTTCATTTGAAATAAATTTACTTATACTTGTTTCAAACGAATTCATAGTTCATTACATCCTAGGAGTATAAGATGAAAACAGTCAAACTAACCGTTGCTCAAGCACTCATTAAATTCCTTGATAATCAATATGTTGAATTTGACGGCAAAGTAACGAAATTTGTTGAAGGTATTTTTGGTATATTCGGACACGGAAATGTATTAGGGCTGGGACAAGCTTTAGAACAAGACAGCGGCGATTTAATTTTACGCCAAGGGCGTAATGAACAAGGCATGGCACACGCGGCAATGGGATTCGCAAAGCAGAATTTACGTAAAAAAATCTATGCTTGTACCTCTTCTGTGGGACCCGGTGCGGCAAATATGATTACTGCGGCAGCAACCGCGACCGCTAACCGTATTCCCGTACTCTTTTTACCGGGTGATACATTTGCCACTCGTCAACCGGATCCCGTATTGCAACAGATGGAACAATTCCACGATTTGACCCTCACTACCAATGACGGCTTCCGTGCAGTGAGTAAATATTGGGATCGCATTAATCGCCCTGAGCAGTTGATGACCGCTTGTATTAATGCCATGCGTGTATTAACGGATCCGGCAGATACCGGTGCGGTAACACTTTGTTTGCCACAAGACGTGCAGGGCGAATCCTATGATTTCCCGGATTATTTCTTACAAAAACGTATTCACCGTATTGAACGTACGCCACCAACCAAAGCCATGCTTGCTCAAGCCGTTGAGTTAATTAAATCCAAGAAAAAACCGTTAATCGTAAGCGGTGGTGGTGTGCGTTATTCCGAAGCGGCTGAACAACTCAAAGCATTCGCCGAAGCTTTCAATATTCCGTTTGCAGAAACTCAAGCCGGTAAAAGTGCGGTAGTTTCCGACTATTATTTGAATGTAGGCGGGGTAGGTGAAACCGGTTGTTTAAGTGCCAACTTATTGGCTAAAGAGGCGGATTTAATTATCGGCATCGGTACCCGTTATACCGACTTTACCACTTCGTCAAAATGGATTTTCCAAAATCCGGATGTAACTTATTTGAACATCAATGCCGCACGTTTCGATGCCTATAAATTAGATGGCGTACAAGTCACCGCAGATGCCAAAGAAACGTTAGAACAATTGACCGCACTTTTAAAACCGACCGGTTATTCTGCTCAATGGGGAGGGCGGGTTGCACAAGTGCGCGAATTATTTGCGATCGAATTAGATCGCGTATATCACGCTGTTTACACCGGTAAAGATTTTGTGCCGGAAGTGGATGACCGCTTAGATACAGATGCCGTGTTTGATGAATTCATCAAACTCACCGGATCCAGCATGACTCAATCTCGTGTGTTGGGTATTTTAAATGAAACTGTTGATGATACGGCGGTGATCGTCGGTGCTGCGGGCAGCTTACCGGGCGACTTACAACGCACATGGCAATCCAAAGGGACTAACACCTATCACCTTGAATACGGTTATTCCTGCATGGGCTATGAAGTCAATGCGGCGCTTGGGGTGAAAATAGCCAATCCGGAGCGTGAAGTCTATGCCTTATTGGGCGACGGTTCTTACATGATGTTGCACTCGGAATTAGTGACCTCTATCCAGGAACACAAAAAAATTAATATCGTGTTATTCGATAATATGACTAACGGCTGTATCAATAACTTGGAAATCGGACACGGAATGGACAGTTTCGGAACGGAATTCCGTTTCAGAAATAAAGAAACCAACCAATTAGACGGTGGTTTTGTGCCGGTTGATTTCGCCATGAATGCGGCATCTTACGGCTGTAAAACCTATAAAGTGAAAACCGAAGCAGAGCTTTATGCCGCACTTGAAGATGCGAAAAAACAAACGGTTTCTACCTTAATTGATGTGAAAGTATTACCAAAAACCATGGTGCACGGTTACGGCGACTGGTGGAACGTAGGTTTGGCTTCCGTGTCAGAAAAAGACACAGTGAAAGAAGCCTACGAAGAGCTACGCCAACGCAGAAGCGAAGCTCGTCGCTACTAAAAATTGAGATAAAAAATTCGGGCAAAATAGACCGCACTTATTTTGCCAACTGGCTGAATTTATCACTTAATCAACAAAAGGAAATTGATTATGAAAGCAGAAAACGTGAAATTAGGGATTGCTCCAATCGGTTGGACCAATGACGATTTACCGGAAATCGGTAAAGAAAACACCTTTGAACAATGCGTGAGTGAGATGGCACTTGCCGGTTTTACCGGTAGTGAAGTGGGTAGCAAATATCCGCGTGACACTAAAGTATTAAAAGAAAAATTGGAACTCCGTGGCATTCAAATTTGTAATGCGTGGTTTAGTACATTCTTCGTTGACGGCAAAAAAGAAGAAACTATCCAAGGCTTTATTGAACACATGAATTTCTTACACGAAATGGGGGCGAAAGTAATTGGATGTTCCGAACAAAGTCGCAGTATTCAAGGTCAGAAAAAATCCATTTTCAAAGAAAAAACCGTATTCACTGATGCAGAATGGAAATTATTGGCAGAGGGCTATAACGAATTAGGTCGTCTAGCCAAAGAAAAAGGTATGAAAGTGTGCTTGCATCACCATATGGGGACCGGTATTCAAACTCCTGCGGAAGTCGATCGTTATATGGCAGAAGTGAATGATGATGTGTATTTATTATTCGATTCAGGCCATCTTTACTATTCTGAAGGTTCTCAACAAGCCATGCTTGATGTGTTAGAAAAATATATCGACCGCATTTGCCACGTGCATTTAAAAGACGTGCGTGATGAAGTGGTAGCGGAAGTGAAAGCCAAAGATTTGAGTTTCTTAGAAGGAGTGGTAAAAGGCACCTTTACCGTACCGGGTGATGGCGTCATTGATTTCAAACCAATCTTTGATATTTTAGATAAGCACAATTACAAAGGTTGGATGGTTGTAGAAGCAGAACAAGATCCTGCTCTTGCCAATCCATTGAAATATGCAATTAAAGGTCGTAAATATATTCGTGAAGTAGCGGGGATTTAATCATGATTAAAGTAGGTATTATTGGTGCAGGTCGTATCGGTCGTGTTCATTCACAAAGTATCACTAAATATGTGAAAGGGGCGGAAATTAAAGCCATTTCAGATATTCGTGTTACCGAAGAATTACAAACTTGGGCAAAAGAAATGGGCATTCCGAATGTCTATGATGATTATAAAAAAATCTTACAAGATCCTGAAATTGATGCGGTGTTAGTCTGTTCTTCAACCAACACCCATGCTCCGATTTCCATTGAAGCAGCGCAAGCGGGCAAACACATATTCTGTGAAAAACCGGTGGATGCGGATCCGGTGAAAATTCGTGAAGTGTTAGCGGCAGTAGAAAAAGCCGGTGTGAAATTCCAAGTGGGCTTTAACCGTCGTTTCGACCATAACTTTAAAGCTATTAAAGATCGTGTAGTGGCAGGCGATATTGGTGAACCGCACGTGATTCGCGTGACTTCTCGTGACCCTGATGCACCACCAATCGAATACGTAAAAGTATCCGGTGGTATGTTCTTTGATATGACCATTCACGATTTTGATATGATTCGTTATCTTTCAGGTAGCGAAGTCACAGAAGTCTATGCAGCGGGTGGCGTGTTAGTCAATCCTGAAATCGGTAAAGCCGGTGATATTGATACCGCAGTAATTACCTTAAAACTGGCCAACGGTGCAATCGGTGTGATCGACAACAGCCGTAAAGCGGTATACGGTTATGATCAACGTGCGGAAGTATTCGGTTCTAAAGGTGCGGTGCAAACTCGTAATGATACGGATTCAACCGCAGTGTATTCTTGTGAAGCCGGTGTGATTGCGGAAAAACCGAAATACTTCTTCTTAGAACGCTATATGCAATCTTTTGCCGATGAAATGATGTGTTTCGTGGATTCCGTGGTGAATGATAAACCGACATTAGTCAACGGTAACGATGGTTTACAACCGGTACTTATCGCATTAGCGGCGAAAAAATCTTTAGATGAAGGTCGTCCGGTAAAATTAAGTGAAGTGGCTTAAAATAGGCACATGAGACATAAAGGACATTTGTAATGGTCAAAATATAAACTGTTTTGACCATTATTTTTACTACTTAAACACCTAAAATTTCATCCATCATTTTTTCTTTCTGAGTTCTTGATTATCCATTATGACAACGTAATTTTTGCTTCAAATGAGCAAAGGAACCTTCAATTTTATTTGAGGTTTTCGGGAACATGAGCTTGGGATAGACTTGATATGTAACAGTATTTTTGATGATTTTGAAGACTTCTGTAAGAAAATTAGCAATAAGCCACAAATACTGTGCTGCTAAGGATTTTGGACGCTTTGAGATGTAACGTTGGAGAATTTTTAATTAGTGAAATTGACATATTTGAACAGGTGTAGAACTTAGTTTTTCTAAATTTGTGAAATAGCTCTGCTTAATCCGACTAATTTGTCCGTTTTTTCAAATTTTTTGTCCAAATTACACAGGAATATTTTTTTGCCAAACTCTAACATAACAACCATCAACAAAAAATAATCTGTTGTACAAGATCATTCGGATTAACCTGACATTAAGGAGAGTTGTATGAGTATTGAAAGAAGTCGTTTTTGTGTGAATCGCAAAATCGCTCCGAGTTTGAGCATTGAAGAATTTTTCCAAGTGGTACAAAAGTGCGGTCTAAATAAAGTAGAAATCCGCAATGATATGCCGAGCGGCAAAATTTTAGATGATCTAACGCCCGAGCAATTTAATGTTTTAGCAAAAAAATACAATATAGAAGTGGTGACTATTAATGCGTTGTATCCGTTTAATTTGCCGTCTAAACGTGAACAAGTCACTCAAGTTGCCATCGAAATGCTGGAAACCGCCAAAGCCGTAGGCGCAAAAGCGGTCATTATGTGTCCGTATAACGAGCCGGACAGTCGTTCTACTGCTCAGCGTATTGGTGATACGGCAGATTCTATTCAATATTTTACCGCACTTTTCGCAAAATACGGCATTGAAGGTTTAGTTGAACCACTCGGTTTTCCTGTGAGCTCCTTGCGTTCATTCACCCTTGCCGGCGAGTTAATTAAAGCGGTGGGTTCGCCGTTTAAAATGACCTTGGATACATTCCATCATCATCTTGCAGAACTCCCGATTGCAGATTACGGTAGCACGGTGAATATTAATCAAGTGGGTTTAGTACATCTTTCCGGTGTAGAAGCAACCCGTTCGCTTGCAACTTTATTGGATGAAGACCGTATTATGCCGAGCCAAAAAGACGTAATGAAATCCAAAGAACAAGTGTTGGAAATCGAAAAATTAGGCTATAAAGGCATTTACGCTTTTGAACCGTTCGCTTCAAGTCTTGCGGATTGGACAGCGGCAGATGTAGAAAAAGCCATTAATGATAGCATTGCATATATTTGTAGCTAATTAAAAAAACAGGATAAATTAAGGAGTTTAATATGACATTAAGAATCGGTGTAATCGGTACAGGTGCTATCGGTCAAGAACATATCGAACGTTTAAGCCATAAATTAATCGGCTCAAAAGTAGTGGCAGTGAATGATATTAATGAAGAGGGGGCAAAAGCCGCAGTAGCTCGTATTGGTATTGATGCAAAATTTTATGCTGATGCCCATGAGTTAATTAAATCGCCGGAAGTGGATGCCGTTGTAGTGACATCTTGGGGGCCGTCGCACGAAGAATTTGTACTTGCCGCTATTGATGCGAAAAAACCGGTATTCTGCGAAAAACCGCTAGCGGTGACAGCAGAAGGTTGTAAAAAAATTGTCGATGCGGAATTAAAACACGGTAAACGTTTGGTGCAAGTGGGTTTTATGCGTCCGTTCGACAACACCTATCGCCAATTAAAAACGGCATTAGATGCCGGTGAAGTTGGTCAACCGTTATTGCTTAACTGCAAACATTTCAATCCGGAAGTGGGCGATAGCTACACCACACCTATGGCGATTGTGGATACGTTTATTCATGAGCTTGATGTGTTACGTTGGTTATTGGACGATGATTATGTGTCCGCTCGAGTGATTTATCCACGTAAAACCAGCAAAGCCTCCAGTCACTTGGACGATCCGCAAATTGTGATTTTGGAAACCGCAAAAGGCATCGTGATTAACACGGAAATTTTCGTGAATTGTCAATACGGTTACGATATTTAATGTGAAGTTATCGGTGAAGAGGGTATCGCGTATTTACCGGAACCAAATCAAGTGACCATGCGTAAAGAGGCAAATCTGCAACGGGGCATTTTAATGGACTGGAAAAAACGTTTCATTGAGGCTTATGATGTTGAATTACAAGCCTTTATTGACGGCGTGACTTCCGGCAAATTTACCTTAGGTGCAACCGCATGGGACGGCTATGCGGCAGCAGTGGCGGCGGATGCTTGTGTGAAGGCACAACAAACCGGCAATGTAGAACCGATTACGATGCCGGCGACACCAGATTTCTATAAGAAAAAATAATAAGTACAAAAACGGAGTGGCGACTATTTGCCACTCCAAATTCAACTATAATTTGTTATACGACAGATAGATTTTAATAGGGAAGTATAACTGATGGCAAATGTAGAAAAATTTTTATTTGAAGATTATTTTAGAGATAACAATGAGTTATTAAGTTTTAGTTATACGGATCCTGAAATTAACATTATTGAGCATACCCATGAATTTGCCGAACTGGTGATTGTGGATAAAGGATACGGATTACAAGTATTTAACGGTGCACCTTACTTTATTCAAGAAGGTGATGTGTTTTTGGTAAAAGAAGATGATCGGCATTTTTATAATGAATTAGGCACGTTGAAGTTAATGAATTTACAGATTAATACCGGTTATCAATTTCATTATTTAAACCAAGTCATACCGCTGTTAGAAAAAGTATATATCAAAGAAGATCAACAAATTACTTGGCTTATGCCGAAAGAAAAAGAATACTGCGTTGAGTTAATCAGAAAGTTACCGGAATGTGATGGCTATTCACAAGATGTTCGCAGATTTAAAATTGAAGCATTGTTTATGCAAATTTTGGAAACCATTATTACCGGACAAGAATTAATACAGAAAAATAATACTCAATATAAAATGCGTAATTTACTGATCTACCTACAACAACATTATGCAGAACAAATAGATTGGCAATGGTTATCGGAGCATTTTTTTATTACCTATAAAACCATTACCCGAAGATTAAACGAGCTGACCGGGATGTCGCCGGTGAATTATTTAAATCGATTAAGAGTGTTGTCAGCGAAAGAAAAATTACACCACTCGGATTATTCCATTACGGAAATAGCAGGACTTTGCGGTTTCAATAACAGCGATTATTTTACCAAATGCTACAAGAAGAATTTTGGTGTTTTACCATCAGACGAGCGTAAACTTTTAAATATGATTCTATGATATGTTAGGTTTCCCTCTTTTTGGGATAACGAAAAAAATGAAGAACAGAGGATGATATTTTATGTTTTTGCGTAAAAATAAAAGGAGTGGTTTGTTTAAAATTTCTCCTTTTATCTGTGCTAGTTTTATACTTTACGTCTGAATCTTCCAGTTCAGTTGTGAATTGACCATGGAATAATCTTATCTTAGGGAGTTATTTACACACTAACTAATTCTTTTTTGATGCGCTCAAGTGCTTTTGGTGCTTCTACATCCATTTTTTCAGGGAAGCCAAACATTGAAACGCAAGCGATGGATTCTCCGCCCACTTTGTAAGTGCGGTTGGCGAAATCGGTTTTTCTTAAGGTTTCAAAAATGCCATCGAAATCTACATCACCTTGTCCCATCGGTAAATGTTGATGCACCGTACAACAACCTTGATCAAAACCCGGCGGATTCACAATATAACGACAATCCAAAGTTTGATTGAAGGTGTCGGCAAATAGAATATGTGATAGATCATCACCGGCATATTCCAACATGGCACGCACATCGCCTTTGCCTTTGTCATAGAAGAAGCCGTGCGGGCTGGAATACACATATTTAAGATGATCGCTACGGAATGCTTTCACCATATCTACTGTTTCATTATTGAGTTCGCAGAAATCGAATGGGTGAGATTGAATTTCGCAACGAATATTATATTTTTCAAACAGTGGTAATAATTCCTCAATAGAGCGGAATAACATACCGTTACAAATTTCCGGTTGGCGCGGATCACCGGAAAGTTCTGTATTAATCACACGCACATCCATACTGTCGGCAATTTCAATCATCCGTTTCCAGTTAGCGATAGCGTGTTGACGCTGTTCTTCCGTCGGACCCGACCAACGATATACGGTAATAAACGATGATATTTCTACACCGGTACGTTGCAACACTGTGCGGTATTCTTTTTCGCATTCACGAGAAAATAGTGGGTGTTTATAGAATGGGTTAATACGAGGATGCGGTGATTGCTCAATGTATTTATATCCCCAATCAGCGACTTTATACACCATATCACTAATACCCATTTGTTTTGCCAGCACGTCAACATCAAATGCAATTTTCATAAATTACCTCTGCTTTTGCTATTGTTAAACCTTTGCCAAAAGAATTAAATCGATTCTTTGCAGCATTCCTTTTAGTGCTGTCAGTGTATAACGAAGATTTTTTCAAAATAAATAGATTTAGAAAAAAATTTCATTTTTGTGAAAATGATCACTAAAACCCTGATTATTTTCCCTGTTTTTTATTTTTTCTGTCTAAATAATTCGGCTTAAATGTTAAGAGAATATGAAATTGAAGATAAACGCAAATCATTAACCGCATTGAATCAATATTTCCCTGCGGGTTTAAGCATAAAATATGATTTTTTGTGATCTGGATCTCAAATATTTATTTCAATAGTTGATTTTATTGAAATATATGTTTCAATTTAACTATAAATAAAGTGTAACAGTAAAAATAGTTGTGTAATGTAAGAGGTACAATTATGAATGCAAAAATGCAGAGAAAACACAATCTTAGTTATATTATCCGTATCTGTGCGGTGGCGTCCTTAGGTGGTTTATTATTCGGTTATGATACTTCTGTAATTTCCGGTGCAGTGGATGCATTGAAAACCTACTTCAATTTATCGCCTAGTGAGACCGGTTGGGCAGTATCTAATGTCGTGGTAGGCTGCGTAATCGGTTCACTGGTTTCCGGAGAAATTGCTCGTAAAATCGGGCGTAAAAAAACCTTAATTATCGCCGCACTTTTATTTACCATCAGTGCTGTGGGTTCTGCTCTCGCTGAGGTATTCTCTTGGTTTGTGGTATATCGCATGATAGGCGGTGTGGCGGTCGGTATTGCGGCAGCTATTTCACCGATGTATATTGCTGAAGTTGCACCGAAAGATTATCGCGGTACGGCTTCAGCAATGAATAACTTTGCCTTGGTATTTGGTCAAATCGTGATTTTTTATGTAAACTATAAAATTGCTCAAGGGATGACGGAAGAATGGCTTGCTAATGTCGGTTGGCGTTATATGCTCGGTTCAGAAGTGATTCCTTGCATATTATTTTGTTTAGTGGTCGGCTTTATTCCGGAATCACCGCGTTGGGATGTAATGCGAGGTCGTGATGATTTGGCGCTTGTAACACTTTCAAAAATTTCCAACCCTGAACACGCTAAAAACCTCTTGGCGGAAATTAAACAATCTATGATGAAAGACGGTCAAGTGGCAAAACAAAAACTGGATTTAACCCGTCCGGGAGCGTTATTCATTATTATCGTCGCCTGTGCCTTAGCTACATTCCAACAATTAAGCGGTGTAAATGTAATGATGTATTATGCACCAACAGTATTAAAGTCCATCACTGGCAATATTGAAGAAGCTATGTTCCAAACCATTTGGATTGGAGTTGCGCAACTTGCGGGTATCGGTATCGGTGCGATTTTGTTTGATAAACTCGGTCGTTTGCCATTAATGAAAACCGGTGCGGTCGGTGCCGCATTGGGTCTGTTAATTACCTCTTATGCTATGTACACACAAAATCCGGGATATTTAGCCTTATTCGGTATGATTTTCTTTATGATTTTCTACGCTTTCTCTTGGGGTGTGGGTATGTGGGTGTTAATCGGTGAAATATTCCCGAACCATATGCGAGCTCAAGGCTTGGCTATCGCCGTATCATTCAACTGGATCTTTAACTTCGTGGTTTCACAAAGTTTTCCGATGATGAATGAAAACCCGTATTTACTTGAGAAATTTAACGGTGCATTCCCGATGTGGATTTTTGCCGGCTGCTGTATTATCGGCTTTTTCTTCCTAATCCGTTATGTGCCTGAAACCAAAGGCGTATCACTGGAAAAAATGGAAGAGTTAATGGTCAATAAACTTAACCAACGCAAAGGCATTTCCGCCGAATAATAAACGGAAAAGACCGTTGTAAAAACATAAAAATTATCGTTTAAACTTACAAAAGGAATAATACTATGAAAGTTGAAAAAACGCTTGATTTAATCTGTTTAGGTCGTGTAGCAGTAGATTTATACGGTCAACAAATTGGTAGCCGTTTAGAAGATATGGGAACATTTTCCAAATATCTCGGCGGTTCTTCTGGCAATGTTGCCTACGGGACGGCGGTGCAAGGAGTGAAATCTTCCATGCTCGCTCGTGTGGGTGATGAGCATATGGGACGTTTCTTACGTCAAGAATTAGAAAGTGTAGGCGTAGATACCAGCCACTTAATTACCGATAAAGAACGTCTCACCGCATTGGTTATCTTAGGCATTAAAGACCAAGATACCTTTCCATTGATTTTTTACCGTGATAATTGTGCGGATATGGCAATTACCAAAGATGATTTCAGTGAAGAATATATTGCTTCCGCTAAGGCTCTTGCTATTACCGGCACGCACTTATCTCACCCGAAAACCCGTGAAGCCGTATTGACCGCGCTTGAATACGCAGGTCGTAACGGTACTAAACGCTTACTTGATATAGACTACCGCCCTGTGCTGTGGGGATTAACCTCTCTTGGCGACGGTGAAACCCGTTTTATTGACTCTGAAGCGGTGACTAAATCTCTGCAAGAAGTGTTACATCACTTTGATGTGTTAGTGGGAACGGAAGAAGAATTCCATATCGCCGGCGGTTCAACAGATACATTAACCGCATTGAAAAACGTGCGTAAATTCAGTGATGCGGTATTAGTATGTAAACGCGGTGCTTTAGGTTGCTCTGTGTTTGAAGGTGCATTGCCCGATGATTTAGACGGTGGTTTAAATGTGTACGGCGTGCGTGTGGAAGTGTTAAACGTACTCGGTGCCGGTGATGCCTTTATGTCAGGCTTAATTCGCGGTTATATCAATAACGAAGGTTGGGAACAATCCTGTCGCTATGCCAATGCTTGTGGTGCATTAGTGGTATCTCGCCATGGTTGCTCACCTGCAATGCCGACTAAACTTGAATTAGACGACTATCTCTCACGTGCGGAATCTGTACCGCGTCCGGATTTAGATGAACGCTTAAATCACTTACATCGTGTGACCACACGTAAAATACAATGGGATGATCTCTGCATTTTCGCTTTCGACCATCGTAAACAATTGGAAGATATGGCAGCTAAAGGCGGTGCGGATGTGAAACGTATTCCGAAACTCAAAACCTTATTGTTAAAAGCGGCGGAAGATACCGCAGCGGCAGAAGGTTTAGGCAAAGGTCACGCCGGTATTTTAGCGGACACTACCTACGGACAAGAAGCTTTAAACGCTATTACCGGTAAAGGTTGGTGGATTGGTCGTCCTATTGAAGAACCGTCTTCCCGTCCGTTACAATTAGAACACGGCGATCTCGGTTCACAATTAGCAAGCTGGCCGTTAGAACATACGGTAAAATGTTTGGCATTCTATCACCCGAAAGATAGCCAAGAACTTAAAGATGCACAAGATCACAAATTAAAAGAAGTGTATCAAGCCTGTTGCCGTACCGGTCACGAACTCTTAATCGAGATTATTCTGCCTGCGGATATGGAGCAAAACGAAGCCTATTACGCTGAAATACTCACCCACTTCTACAGCTTAGGTATTAAACCGGATTGGTGGAAACTGCCGGGGGTGAGTGCAAATGCTTGGGCTGACATCAGCAAAGTAATTGAAGCCAACGACAAATTCTGCCGCGGTATTCTCATTCTCGGTTTAGATGCACCGGAAGCGGTCTTTGAGCAAGTATTCAAAAACTCTGCAAACGCACCGCTTGTGAAAGGCTTTGCAGTAGGTCGCACTATTTTCGGACAACCGTCTGCTGATTGGTTCGCCGGAAAACTGGACGATGAGGCTCTAATTAAAGAAGTATCAGCTCGTTACAGTCGCTTAATTAAATTGTGGCAAAATCGTAAATGATGGCGTAAGGACAAAATTAATGTTGATAAAAAGGAGAAATTTTGAACAGGTTTCTCCTTTTATTTTTGTCTATTATACCTGAAATTTTGAATAAGACATTTCGTTATGAAACAATATGTTTATTTTTATATAAAGCCAAATTAATCGCCAGGGTCTGAACTAAAGCCATGCTGGAACATTGTGAGCGAAAACCATTTACTTGAGCTTCTTTAATAATGAATGCGATATCGCTAAATGCAAGTAATGGACTAATCTGGCTGTCGGTAATGGCAATCTGTTTTACATCTTTTTTTGCATTGATATTTATAATATCTAAGGTTTCTTTGGCGTAAGGTGAAAAACTAATAGCGACAACTACATCGCCCGCTTGTATACGGCTTAGTTGTTCATCAAACATCCCTCCGAGTCCATTTATAATAAATGAGTTGCAATCTAAGTGATGCAGTGCATAATCAAGATAACAGGCAATACTGAAAGAGCGTTTTAATCCTACAATAAAAATATTGCGTGCGTTATTTAAAATTTCCACTGCTTTTTTCAGTTGCTCGGGAGCAATATGGTGAGCTAACTGCTGCAATGCTTGTATATTTGCTTTTACAAAAATATCAAGTACACCGTTAGCGGATTGAACTTTATTGTTAGGTTCCAGCTTTTGATAAAGCTGAACTCTATGGGCATAATTTGTGGTTTCTTCCATGAGATTTTCACGGAAAATTTGTTTCATATCGTTAAATCCGGAAAATCCAAAAGCATTGGCAAAACGAATCAATGTAGATGGTGGTACATCGGCTTCTTTGGCAATAACAGCAACTGTATCAAACACAACACTATTACTATTGTCTAGTACATATTTTGCAACTTGCTTTAGTCGCTTACTTAAAGAATCGTATCTCTGCCGGATTTCATTTTGCAGATTGATTAATTGAGAATTATTTTGCATGGATTGTAAATCCTATATTTTCGCATTTTTTGAATGTGTTAAAATTAAATTTCTTCTACATTTACCCATCGTTCTTGCTCACAAGAAAGAGTAATTGCATCTAAAATTCGTGAAACTTTGTAACCTTCTTCGAAATCCGGATACATATCTTGATTTTTAGCAAGCCTGTTGACTAAATCACGAATTTCTACCGTTTTTTGATCGTTAAAGCCAATACCGTGTCCGGCACTGATGCAGAAGTTTTTGTAATCCGGATGGAGCGGACCGATCAAAATAGTTTTAAATCCTTGGCGGCTCGGATCGTCACCATGGTAATACACTTTTAATTCCGCCATGCGTTCTTGGGTATAACTAATCGTGCCTTTTGTGCCGATGATAACATAACTTAATCCCATTTTATACCCACAAGCGATTCGTGAAGTTTCAATGGTTCCCATACAACCGTTGGCAAAACGCACAAGTGCGGTGGCTTGATCCTCATTTTCCACCGCTAATTGTTCCGCAATATTTTTCGGATTCGGGCGAGTTTTAATCACAGTTTCCATATCACCGATAACTTTTTGAATATAGCTTCCAACGAGATACTGCGACATTTGCACAATATGAGCACCTAAATCGCCTAATGCACCAAGACCGGCTTTTTCACGTATACAGTGCCAATCAAGAGGCGTATTCGGATCGGCAAGGTAATCTTCGTTATGTGTGCCGTAGAAATGCACAATTTCACCGATTTCACCTTTTTCAATAATTTCACGAGCCAGTTGGGTTGTCGGATTTTTAATATAGTTAAAACCCACAAGAGTTTTCACGCCGGCTTGTTTTGCTGCATTATACATTTCTTTTGCCTCTTGAGCAGTGAGTGCAAGGGGTTTTTCCGAATACACATGTTTTCCATGAGCAATAGCGGCAAGAGCAATTTCTTTATGTAAGAAATTCGGTGTGCAAATATCCACTACATCCACATTGGGATCTTGCACCACATCCAACCAATTGCCGGTAGAGCGATTAAAACGGAACTCTTTGGCTTTTTGAGCTGCTAATTCCGGTGTGATTTCCGCTAAATATTCCAACACTAATTCCGCTTCCAATGGAAAAACCGTTGGGGCTTGTGCATAAGCAATAGCATGACAACGACCGATGTAACCTGTACCAATTAAACCGACACGAATCTGTTTCATAATAAACTCCTTGAATGGGCGAAAAATGTAAAAAAAGGGAAGAATAAAATCTTCCCTTTAATCCTTAATTAATTATAAGGTTGGCATACTAAATGCTGCGTTTTCAATATGATATTCGCTTGGCCAACGAGTCGTGATAGTTTTCATTTTGGTGTAGAAACGTACACTATCCGGACCATAAGCATTTAATTGAGTGTAAGCGGAATGTTTCCAACCACCAAAGCAATGGAATGCAATCGGCACGGGAACCGGCACATTAATACCGACCATACCGGCTTGTACGTGATAAGCAAATTCACGAGCCGTACCGCCATCTTTAGTAAAGATTGCCGTACCATTACCGTAAGGGTGCTCATTAATTAATTGCAGTGCTTCTTCAAAACTTTGAACACGCACAATACCAAGTACCGGACCAAAGATTTCTTCTTTGTAGATCACCATATCTTTGGTTACGTGGTCGAACAATGTACCGCCGATAAAGAAACCGTTTTCATGGCCTGCAGGTTTTTTACCACGACCATCAACCACTAAAGTAGCCCCCTCTTTTACACCTTGATCGATATAACCGGTGACGTTATCTAAGTGTTTTTGGCTAATTAACGGACCAAAATCCACTTCTTTTTCACCATTTTTCGGAATGCCCGGGCCATAGCGCAAGGTTTCTACTTTAGATTTTAATGCAGCTACCAATTTATCGGCTACATCATCATTGGTAGTTACCACAATCGGCAATGCCATACAACGCTCACCGGCGGCACCATAAGCTGCACCTAATATAGCATTAACGGTAGAGGAGATATCTGCATCCGGCATCACGATAGCGTGATTTTTTGCAGCACCTAATGCTTGAGCACGTTTACCGTTTTTGCTTGATGTTGCATACACGTGGGCAGCCGCCGGAGTTGAACCCACAAAACTTACAGCATGAACACGTGGGTCATTCATTAAGATTTCATTATCGTTACGGTCACCATGTACCACGTTAAATACACCGTCAGGCAGACCTGCTTCTTTTAATAATTCAGCTAAATAAATAGATAAAGACGGATCCGCTTTGGCCGGTTTTAAAATAAAGGTATTACCGCAAGCAATTGCAACCGGGAACATCCACATCGGTACCATTGCCGGGAAGTTAAATGGTGTGATACCTACGGTTACACCCAATGGTTGCATAGTGGAATGTACATCAATACCTTTACCTACTTGTTCAGAAAACTCACCTTTTAATAAGTGTGGAATACCGCAGGCAAATTCAACCACTTCTAAACCGCGTTGTAGCTCACCGATGGAGTCGGAATAGGTTTTACCGTGTTCTTCGGTAATCACGCGAGCAAGTTTATCAAAATCTCTTTCTAATAATTCTTTAAATTTGAACATTACACGAGCACGACGTAAAGGCGGTGTAGCGGACCAGGCCGGAAATGCAGCATGAGCCACATCAACAGCTTCATTTACTTCTTCCGCCGTACTCATGAATACCTGACGGATTTGTTCTCCGGTTGCAGGATTATAAATAGGCCAAGCTTTGGTCCCTTTACTTGCAACTTGTTTACCGTTAATAAAGTTTAAAACCGTTTCCATTCTTTACTCCTTATTAATATCAGATATGATTAAAAAATATTGTTTACCGTTGTTACCAAAGATTGTGTTCACTAAGGTTAGATCAATAAAATAAATATTTCAATCCGTTTTGCATTAAAGTGAAATAAAAATTTCATTTTTGTGATCTAGATTACAATTTTGACAAAATATTCTGGCGAATTTTATTAAGTGCGGTATGATTTGGTGAAATTTGAACAGTTTTAATCCAATTAGTTAATGTGGTAAACAGAGGTAAACTATGAGCAAATTATTATCTAAATCGCAAAAAAATAATCCGCTACCAAACGGCCAGGTACAAAAAGTCACTCCACAAAGTGCCGGTTGGGAATATGTGGGCTTTGAAATGTATCATCTACAACAGAATCAAACGCTTACGCTAAATACGGAAGATACGGAAGCCTGTTTGGTATTAGTCGCAGGTCGTGCAACGGTTGAAACAGATGGCAACAAATTTGAACATATCGGTAATCGGAATACGCCGTTTGAACGAATTCCGCCTTATTCGGTGTATATACCGCACAACAAATCAGTGACAATTACACCGGAAAGCTATTTGGAATTAGCCGTATGTCGTGCTCCAAGTAACGGTAATTTACCGGTGCGTTTAATTGCACCAAGTGATGTGGGGGTAGAAAAACGCGGTTACGGTAATAATAAGCGTTTAGTACATAATATCCTGCCGGAAACTGAAATCGCTGACAGCTTATTAGTGGTGGAAGTGTTTACTGATGAAGGTAACACCAGTTCGTTCCCAAGCCACAAACACGACAACAAAAACAGCGAAACGGAAACCTATTTGGAAGAAACCTATTATCACCGTTTTGAACCTTCACAAGGTTTTGCCTTACAACGGGTATATACCGATGACCGCTCATTAGATGAATGTATGGCAGTGTATGACGGTGATGTGGTTCAAGTGCCGAAAGGTTATCACCCGGTGGCTACCATCGCCGGTTATAATAATTATTATCTCAATGTAATGGCAGGACCGGTACGTAAATGGCGATTCACTTGGGAGCAAGATCATATGTGGATCAATAGTCAAGAATATGCTGATAGATAATTGTAATCTAGCCTGGCATTGTTTACAGTATTATAGAAAAAAATACTGTAATAAATACAAAACTATTGCCTTTCCAAAAAGGAGTGATTTGGCACGCTTACCATAAGAACAAGGAAAGCATAACTTCCTTAGCGAAACGCTATAGCGTGTCACGTCCGATGATTTATAAACTCCTCAAGCATGCAAGAGTACGGTTGCTTAAGCCGCAAAACAACAGTACGAATAACCGTTTCAGATAGCCAAATTGAGCAGAGGCGGATAAAATCATCTACCGCAAAATGTTCGAGCGTTTGTACTCTAATCTGACAGTTTCCCGTTTTAAACATCGTTTTCAGCATAAATATTTACTACACCATTATTAGCGATTACAGCACTGCTGTCCTGTGTGTAGTTCTGCCTGCCATAAAAATTGATATAGAAAATATTTTCCATTTCTTATTGAATTTTTTTAATTATAGGGTATCATCCCATTTCATAAGTCAAATGATAATAATTATCATTTTATTTGATCGCAAATAAAATCCTAATGGAGGGAGGTACGATATGGATGGTAACAAAGAGATATACTATAAATTTCTACTGGGAACCTATGTGTGTACATGGGTTCCTTTTGTTTTTGCAGAAAATAGTGAACAACTTAGCACTATTACCGTCACGGCGACTGCCGAGCAAAAAGATGAACAGGGTAGAGATGAGGTTTATCTACGTAATATCACCAATATGTATGCAGGTAAAGAAACGGTGGAACGTTATAAAGGGGCAGCTCCTGCGGATTTATTTCAAGGGTTCAATGGTGTATATAGCGGCGATGCCCGTAATAGCGGTGCGGTTGATCCGAATATTCGTGGCGTGCAAGGGCAGGGGCGAATTCCTGTTACGATTGATGGCACAGAACAAGCTTTGACCACATGGCGTGGTTATAACGGGGCAAATAACCGTAATTATCTTGACCCGAATTTAATCGGTGGTATTACCGTTGAAAAAGGTCCTGAATTGGCATCCGGTAATAATTCCGGTATTGGTGGTGCAGTAAAAATGCGTACGATTGATGTCGATGATATTCTCAAACCAGGCAAGAAAGTCGGGGCTGAACTTAAACTGGAAACCAGCAATAACTCGGTTAAAGAGCGTGTTCCGGATTTTAAATGGGGCCAAGACTACCGCGTAGTCGGTGATGGTACGCCCGGCGATTTTTCTGCCGTCACATTGGTGAAACCGAAAACTAAAGGCAAATATTTTAAAGATAATGCGATACGGCTTGCTGTCGGGCTAAGAGAAGATAAGTTTGATTTACTTGCCGCATATAGCTACCGCAGTAAAGGAAATTATCTTGCCGGTAGAGGTGGCGCGCATAATTATGAAGCGGAAATTGACCAAAAATCAGGACGTGAATTAAAACAGATCGAACCGAACTTGCCCTTTGCCGCATCAATTTACAAACCGCATACAGAAGTACCGAACACATCTAGTGTAATGGAATCTTATTTGCTGAAAAATACGATTCGTTTAACGGATAAACAAACATTAAAGATGGGCTATCGTCAAACAAAAATCATCTACGGTGAAATTATGCCTTCCCGTTTGGATTTTAAAGCATTTCATGGATTTGTTCCGCAATGGCCGCTTGCGACCGTAAAACAAAATGCCTTTAATTTGAATTATGAGTATAACCCGGATAATCGATGGATTAATTTTAAAGCCGGCGTATGGTATACCCGCACCGATAGTGATACCAATACATCCGGAGGGAATCCACGCGAAGCGAATTCTATGGATGTAGATTGGACATTGGCGACCAGTGATTGCGTGCATCTCAATCCCTCTCCTGCAACACCACATGAGTATTTTATTATTGACCGTGAATGTTTAGCCAGAATCGGCAATCCGTTAGTTGAGAAAAATCCTAATACGAATGGTAAATACAGTTATGTGAATGCCGCCCAAGTGAATGCTTATAATACGCGCCGAGGTTTTAATTTAAGCAATACAATGAATTTAACGGATAAACTGGATTTAACGATTTCCGGCGCTTTTCAAAAGGAACGTTTAACCAGCAGCCACTTTAATGCTAAACCTAACCCAAGCAGCACTTATGAAAGCCCGCCGCGTGCCGGTCGCCGTCAGGAATGGGATATCGTATTTAATTTTAATTACCGCCCGACCAACTGGCTTATGTTAACGGCCGGGGCGCGTTATAACGAATACTGGTCTTTTGATGACTATTTAGATTATTTAGTGAAATCAGGGGAATTGTATAAACCTTATTTTTCTGGTTCAACCCCCAGAGTTAATGTTGGGCAGTATTTTGAATATAATGAAGTGATGAATAAAGATGAATGGGAGCAATATCAATCATTGCAAAAACAATTGGATGAAGGTAGCGGTGATTCTGATGATTTACGGGCAAAGATAGAAAAATTGGAGAATGGGGCAAGCTCAATTTCGGATGGCAAACGTTATAAAGTCAAAACAATATATTGGCATTATCGTGATGATGGACGGTTACATCGAGAAGATAATCCTTTTTATAATGGCTCATTAAAAAATGAGAAAGTGCAAGATCCGATTACAGGGAAGATAGTTGATAAATATGAATTAGGTAGTACTGTTTTTCCATTTAGTGAAGTCATGAAAGAAGGCGATAAATTAACAAAAGTAGAGAAAAAACGTGGACATGCCTTTTCTCCGGCATTTTCTGCTACGGTGTTTTTAACGGAGCATTCTCGTGCATATTTACGTTATACCCAATATTCACGTATGCCGAGTATCTTTGAAACCACAGTTGGCTTTTCCGCCAGTGCGGATACCTCGGCACGTTTTAAAAATGCTAAATTAAAACCGGAAAAAGCACGTAATATTGAATTGGGTTATGTGCATGATTTTAGTCATTATTTCAGCACACCAACCAAAGCGGATATTAAATTAAGCTATTACCATAATGAAACTAAAGATGTAATAGACCGAGATACAGAATTTCGTTTTGTGCAATTGGATAAACGTAAGCTGGAAGGTATTGAACTACAAGCCCGTTATGATAATGGGGATTTCTTTGGCGATCTCGGTATTGAATATCATCTTAAAAATAAAGTCTGTGATGCCAATACTGCAGTGGAACTGGATCCGGTTCAACTACGAGTGCCGACTTGCATAACAGGCGGGTTTGCCTGGGGCTATCTGCGTACTCAATTACAACCGAAATATTCTATCAGTTCTAATTTAGGCGCACGTTTCTTCGAGCGTAAATTAGAAATCGGCACACGCTGGTTATATCACAGCAAAGCCAAAAATAAAGATGAAGACAGATTATGGGAACAAAAAATCTTAGATGATGCTATTTGGAACCGACCAATGTCTTGGCAGCCGGTATTAACTGTGGATGCTTATATTAAATATCAATTTTCGCCAAATTTAATTATGGAATTAGTCGGCACCAATTTAACAGATCGTTATTATCTTGACCCAATGACACGTTCAATGATCCCGGCTCCGGGCAGAACGATAAAACTTGGGTTAACGGCAAAGTTTTAGAAAGTCATTTATATGCCTTTCTAAAAAAGGCAGTAAACCGTTGTATAGGCACAATGTTTACTGCCTTGAGGAACATACTTTGTCATCAATATCAACAAAGTATGTATATTAACTATGGATAAATATCCACGAAAGGAGATTTTATATGAAAAAATCTATTTTAGCTACCGCACTTTTAGCGGGATTTTCAGTTATTGCAACTGCCCAAGCTGCAACCGTTACATCAGGTATTTCTAATGACAAGTTAGCCTTAGAATTTCCTAAAAACGGTTCAACTCCGCACAATGGTTGGTTCCATAAAGATGACGGTGGGCTACCTGGCGTAAATGTAAAAGGGGTAACTAAAAAAGTCACCAGTTTCAAATCATTAACTAATATCACCAAAAATACACAATGGTTAAAAGTATTTGGCGGTGTAGATAAAAATGGTGTTGTGGTCTTAAAAATGGGCAACTTGCCTAGTTGGGTGCCTGGATTTCATGACAAATTAGGTAACTTTGCATTTAAAAAAGTAGGTTCCGAAGAACTTTACTTTGGAGAATGGCTGGCAAAAGGCGGCAACGCAGATAAAGACCGCGTTGTGTACTATGCTGGTAATAACAAAACAGAAGCTATGCCAACAGGTGGTGTCGCTGTTTATGAAGTTGTTGGCATAAATAATAACTCAGACTTAGACCAAGCGGTATTAAAAGGTCAAATGACTGCGGACTTCGGTAAAGGTAAACTTAATGGTTCTATTGCTAAATCCGGATTAACAGTAAAAGTTGAAAATGCGACAATTAAATCTAATGCAAGTTTTTCTGGCGATGCTTATGCCAATGGAAGCATAAAAGGGGAGACTAAAGGTCATTTCTTTGGCAAAGATGCTGCAGCTTTAGCCGGTTATGCCAAATTTAATGGTAATAACAAATACGATACTGCATTTGGCGGTACTAAAAAATAGTCGTTAATGATATTGAGGGAAGCAATTCCCTCTTTTATTTCATATATGTTTCAACACACAGAGTCTTACAAGAGCTAGGTTCTATGTGTTGCTCTGAATTGGAAGAGGTTACACCTCTCTCAATTAAATTATCCGCCATAAATGGCGAGGTTTCAACCATAAGGTAGATATTTGATGAAAAAGCGTTTTTTTATTTATACAAGCTTATTATGTTTCATCAGTCATGTTGCCGTGTCCGCAGATGTGCAGGAACATGAGGCGATTAAATTATGGCAACAGCATGCTCATCAATCTGCACAACAACGGCGGGAACAACAAACGGTAGGTGACGATAGACCGAAAACCAATGAAATCACTTTAGCAGGGGAATCCTTTGAAGTGGAACATAATATGGATGCTGTCGGGCAGGCACTGTATATCGCTATAAATCAGCAGTTATGGCAATATGTGGAAAAATTTTTGCCGCAGTATGAAAGTTTTCCCGAACATAAACTTGAATTGGTCTGGTTTGCTAAAGGGGCATTGGCTCGAGAAAAAGGTCATTTAAAGGAAGCAGAAGCGAATTATCGGGCATTACTGCAAGCTGAACCGGATTTCTTACGTGGTCAGTTGGATTTGGCCCGTATCCTGTTTGAAAATAAAAAAAATATAGAATCAACCGCACTTTTTAACAAAATCGCAATACAGGATTTACCTGAGGGCGTACTTGCCACAATAAAGGATTATCAGCAGGCACTTGCGAACCGTGAATCCTGGCAAGGTGCATTAACATTCGGTTACCAGTATAACGAAAACATCAATCAATCTTCCCAAAAGTCGGTATGTTTGCTGTATAACGCTTCACAATGTATTGTGAATCAACGCGCTCCGGATTCGGTAAATGCTGGTGGCTGGCGTTATGATTTGAGTTTGCAACGAAGAATATCCCTTTCAGGTCATCATGGCATAGAATTTTATCTGAACAGTTACGGGCAGTTTTATCCGAATCATCACGAATATAATGAAAATACCGCCAAGGTTTATGCCGGATATAACTATCAGAATGCTGATACTTCCATTACCGTAGCACCTTTAGCAGAATTCAATACGTTTGGTAATAACCGTCATTATCATGCTCTGGGCGGACATATTGATTGGACACAAAATATATCACCTCGCAATATAGGAAATATACAGTTTGAACAGAAGAAACAATATTTCAGCGATCATTACACATCATTGGAAACGGCAAATCTCATCTCATTATTTGCTACCTGGTATCATCTATTAACACCGAAAACCACAGTATTTAGCGGCGTGGACTGGTTACACCGTAATACAACCGACAAAACTCAGGCTTATCATATGGCGGGTATTCGCTTAGGGATTAGTTATCAATTTGATTCCGGGCTAAATACGACCTTACTGGCATTGTTGCGACGTTATGATTATCAGGAATATCATGCCGTATTAGGGGAAAAACGTCGTGATAATCAGCAAATTTATTTGGCTATTTTAAGAATGCCGCAATGGCGTTTTTATGGCATGACACCAAATATATTAGTAAGACATACTCGGAATAAGAGCAATGCGGACTATGTGTACTCTTACAAACAAACGGAAGTACAGCTTAATTTGGAATGGTATTTCTAATAGTTGAAACGGAACAGCTACGAGACTTATATTTCCATAGGTAAACTTGAGCTTGTGAACCGGAAAATAAGCCTTAAAAAAACTCAAGCTCTGTTGTCATCAACAGGGCTTTTTTTACCAAAAACTGACCGCACTTTTTATGTTATGCGGTCAGACCGGCGATTAAATCACATGATTTATGTTAAGCATTAATCAGATGATTAGAACATGATGCGTGAACCTACTAACACTCGATGGTTTTTCTTCAATTCAATACCATCTTGTTTAACTTTACCGGTGCCGCCTTCTAAATACACAGCGACATATTTGTTGAATCTGTGATCAACGCCAAGCATCCAACCATTTGACTTAATATCGGCTGGAGAAGGACGAGCTTCTTTACCTTTACTGAAATAGTATTCACCATAAATGGCATTTTGTGGCGTAACATCTACTTTCAAACCGATTAAGAAACGATTATGTTTATTCAGAGGTGTGTTATAGCTGAAGATTTTTTGGAAACCAATATTTTTAGATTGATTGTTACCTTCAGCTTTACCGAATGCCCAGTCAAAACCTAATGTAACAATGTTATATTTTACATCAAAACCAATACCACCGCGTTTTAGTTTATACTCTTTGGCTTTTAATCCTGTTTCAGATTGTGTAACTTCGCTATAGTTTGAACCAAAACGAACTGCAAAATCATCCCATTTCCCATCATAGAATAAACCTACACCATAACCTTGTCCTTCATCCCAAGCTGCACCGGCACCACTAGAGGTATTATTCGCTTTTGCAGCATTACCGAAGTAGTAATCTACGGCAAAACGAACACCGGCAAATTTAGCCGACATAAAATGGGCTGCTTTTTTGTGTGCATCAAAGAATGTATTGCCGCCCCATTCATAGGTGTAGTTAGCTTTTGGTACATGGTCGCCTAAATGCAATTGACGACCAAATGTTAATGTACCGATTTCAGGATTGATAAAACCGGCATATAAACGGTGAGTTCTGAAGTTTCCACCAATTTGATTATCATTAGAGAAACGCATTTCAACACCACCGTATGCAGAGAAACCTGCACCAATTTCTTGGTATGCACGTACACGGAAACGAGAACCCACATCACGTAAGTCGGTACGTTGATCTTTGATATTTTGAATTTCCATGTGAACACGACCATCTAAATCAATTTTAGTGCCGTCTTTTTCATAAATAACGGCCGCATTCGCTGAACCCGTGGCCAGTGCTGCAACTGCTAAAGCAATAATTGTTTTTTTCATAATGATTTCCTTATAGTTAGTTGATTTAAGTTTTACGACTTATTTTACTTACTTAAGAGAGGCATACTTTGATTATTCAACTTTCAAAGTTTTGCCGTTATAACTCATCGTTTGTACAGACGTCAAAGCTTTGCCGCCTTCTGTTTCACCACCGATAAGTAATACTTTATTGTCATAAGACACCGCAACGCCCGCCGCGATCGGAGCAGGGAGTGTACCCACGACTTTCCAAGTGCCTTTTTTAGCATCCAGTGCATAAACATCGTTATGCCATGTTTTTTTCAAGCCCGGTTGACGGTGTGCATCATTTATGCCTTTTTCATAATGTGCTTTTGCACCGGGGAAGTTTGCACCACCGGTTACAATAAATGTGCCGTTGGAGTAGCCACCCATTGCAGCTGCAATACCGTCTTGCTTGTCATAGCCGCTCGGAGCCGGTAATTTACCTAATTGTTTCCATTTTATGCCGTCTTTACCGATAGTACCGATTTCTGTGGTATCTGTACGAAGACCTGCTTTCACTTCACCGTTTACAACAAGGATTTTGCCGTCTTTCAAACCGACTGCTGCCCCTGCACGCCCGCCGTAAGGGAAATTACCTTCATTACGCCATATGTTGGTTGCCGGTTCATAGCTCATTACATCATCATTAAAGAAGAAATCTTGAGCACGTAGGTTGAAATATGCATCAAATACCGGTTTTTCTTTTTCTTTATCACCATCGCCAACGGCTTTTACATCTTGGAATAATCCATCCCAAATGTTTTCGTTTACACCGCCGATAAAGTAGATTTTGTTTTTATCTGCTACGGAGCTTACACCTGCTGCTACCCCGCGAGGTGCACGAGTGGTTAATTTAGTCCAGGTGTTGTCTGCGGGGTTGTAGCTGTAAGCATCATTGAACGTTTTATTTGCTTGTGCGTCTGTGTTGAAGAATCCGCCAAATACATATAATTTGCCATCAACACCTGCTGCAACAGGTTGGTTACGGTTCCCGCCCGGGAATGCCGCAATTTCTTTCCATTGCGCATCTTTTTCTTTAAGGTTTAAGGCATAGAATTTATCACCGCCGGAACCTAAGCCTACATACACGGTATCACCTACTAATGCACCGGCACCATTTTTAATGGCAACCGGTAGATCCGGATACTGTGAAGCCTGAGCAGAGAAAGATATAGCAGCTGCGATTGCGAAAGTTAGAGCTGATTTTGTAAATTTCATATTTAAGTACCTCATTGTTGAGTAGATAAATTGACCATTCATAAAACCTGCGAACGGTGTTTTAAGTTTTGGGGAGTTTGGGAAATTCCCCGGTTAATTTTTACGGCATTAATAAATTCGGTATAAACGTGATGATTTGTGGGAAGATTGTAATTAATACCAGTGTAATGAATATCGGTACTAAGAATGGAAGTACGCCTTTTGCTACCGTGCTCACCGGCATATTACCTACACGTGCTACTACAAACAAAGCCATTCCCATCGGTGGTGTTAAGATACCAATCATCATATTCAAAGTTGTCATTACACCGAAGAATACCAGGTCGATACCGAAGTGCACTGCAATTGGAATTAACATAGGTAACACTAAGAATTGCAAAGCTAAGGCATCAATGAACATACCAAGGAATAACAGCAGTAAGTTAATCATCACTAAAACCATGGTAGGCGAATCGGCAAATGCCATGAAACCTCCCGCAATACGCATTGCAACTTGCTCACGGGCGATCATGTCACCGAAGAATGTTACGGTCATTACCATTAGTGCGGTTACACCGGTGATTGCCACCGCTTCAATACAGCTTTTGAATAAGGTTTTTAAGGTTAATTCTTTATACACAAATTTACCGACAATCATGGAGTAGAGTGCTGCAATTACCGCTGCTTCTGTCGGGGTGAATAAACCTGAGAAAATACCGCCGATAATTAAAATTGGTGTGAGGATTGCCCAGATTGCACCTTTAAATGATGTGCAGATTTCTTCCATGGTCGCTTTGCGAGTTTTTGGATAACCACGTTTTTTAGAAACGAAGTAGTTCATGCTCATTAATGCGATGGTGATTAATACACCCGGTACAAAACCTGCGACGAATAATTTTGCAATAGACTCGTTAGCGATAACACCGTAAATAATCATGGCAATACTTGGCGGCACTAATGGTCCGATGATACAAGAGGCTGCCGTAATACCGCCGCAGATGTCATCGTCATAGCCGGCATCACGCATTGCTTTGATTTCCAATTGACCTAAACCACCCGCATCCGCTAATGCGGAGCCGGACATACCGGAGAAAATCAGACTGGCACCGATATTTACGTGTCCCATACCACCGGTATAGTGACCTAACAAGGACTTGGCAAAGTTGAAGATTCGGTCGGTAATACCGCCGCTGTTCATTAAAATACCGGTTAAGATAAAGAATGGTACACTGAGTAATGGGAAGCTGTTTAAACTATCTACTAATTTTAAGGAGGCCGAATTTACCACATTCCAACGAGTCATAGCAAAGTAAAGCAGAGTGGCAATGAAAAGTGACCAACCTACCGGCGTGCCCAGAAACATGATAATTAACCAAACGACCAAGACAACATAAACCGCATTACTACCTAATTTAACGTAATTAGTGATACGTAACGCTTTAAAGATATCAGGATGCGAATATAAAAGTGAGAAAATAATGACCGCACTTATGATATACAATGCTGCAGGAATAAATGTATTTTTATGTTTAAAGTTTTCCGCTTGTGTTTGGAAAAAACGGAATAGCATTAAGCAGGATATGAAAGGCAATGGCGCATAGAGCCATTTTTCGGAAATTCCTAAGGATACGATTTCAAAACTGGCATCAAGCCATACTTTAAAACCTAAGTGAATAAACATCACAATAGAGATAAAAATTAATATTTGTACAAAGGAATTTGAAATTCGTTTTAATGTATCAGGCATAAAGTTCGTGACAAAGTCAATAAACACATGTTGTTGACTGCGTACACCCATACTGATACCTAATAAGCCGGTATAGACAAATAATAATCTTGCGAGTTCTTCACTCCAAATAATCGGCGAATCAAAAACTTGTCGAGCAACAATTTGGCCAACTAAAATCAAAAAGATGACTAATAATAAGGATGCACCAAGCCATTCTTCTAATTTGTTAAAAACTTTCATAGATACCTCGAATGAACCAAATATAGGATCTTATTCCGTATTTAGAAATAAGATCCTAGCCCGTATTATTTCGTTAATGCTGAAAATTCTTCAATGGCTTGTTTACCTAAATCGCCATTCTTTTTCAAATACTCATCATAATATGGTTGTAACGCTTCTTTGAACTGAACAAGATCCGGTTGAGTCACTGTCACGCCTTTTTCTTGGAAGAAGGCGACTAATTCTTTTTCACCATCCATAAATAGTTTAGTGTGGTATTCCGCCGCACTTTGTGCTGCATCTTTTACCACTTTTTGTAAGTCTTCCGGCAACTCATCCATCACGGCATTACTGACTAAATAAAGTTGATCGTTTAAAATATGATTAGTCATTGCCAAGTATTTTTGCACTTCATAGAATTTTTGTGCTTGAATAGTCGGTAATGGATTTTCTTGACCGTCAACAGAATTGGTTTGCAATGCAAGATATACTTCAGAGAATGCCATTGGTGTCGGTGATGCACCTACATATTTAGCAAATGCAAGGTTGGTTGCCGCATTCGGTACACGTAATTTCAAGCCTTTCATATCAGCAATTGAATTAATTGCACGGTTTGATGTGGTTTGACGGGTTCCGTTATAAGCCACACCGATAATTTTCATACCCAATTCGTTTTCGATTTTTTGTTGTAACCCCTGACCGAACTTGCTTTCCAGCAATGCTTTTTTTGCCACATCAAAATTAGGCAGCATATAAGGCAATGCAAAAACTTCCGCTTCAGGATAGAAAATTTGGAAACGGGCAGATTCTCCTAAAGTGAAATCTAATGCACCGTCTTTTAATTGTTTCATCATTACGCGGTCATCACCAAGTTGAGCACTTGGATAAATGGATACTTCAATTTTACCGTTGGATTTATCTTTCACTTCTTTGGCGAAAAGCTCCACGGCTTTATATTCGTTAGAACTTGTTCCGGCAACCATACCGAATTTTAAGTCATAGTCTGCCGCCAAAGCCGAACCTGCCACACCGGCACATAAAGCGGCAAGTAATAATTTGTTAAATTTCATCTTGATTCTCCTATGGTTAAATGGATTACAATTTTATTTGCTGAATACAATAAAGTAAAAAAATCATTTTTCAAATGGTTTTTGAAGTTTTGTTTCAGAAATGAGAGATAGATCACATTTTTGAAAATTTGTTCCCTAAAACTCCATAAAAATAATTATAAATAACTTGTTATTTGAAAAAAGTAGGAATATGCTAAACACAGTTTGAAGAAACACTCTGGTTGAATAATTTTGTAATGGAGTAAATATGTCAAATCTTTCAAATTTAGGAATTTTAGAAAAAATTGATCAGGGATTGATTGCTTCCTGTCAACCGGTGGACGATGGTCCAATGGATAAACCGGAAATTGTTGCTGCTATGGCACAGGCTTCTGTTGTCGGCGGTGCAGCAGGTGTTCGCATTGAAGGGATAGAAAATTTAAAAGCAACACGTCCTTTAGTTGATGTGCCGATTATTGGTATCGTTAAGCGGGATCTGCCGGACAGCCCGGTTCGTATTACGCCGTTTTTACAAGATATTGAAGAGCTTGCAAAGGCCGGAGCCGATATTATTGCTGTTGACGGAACGAATCGTCCGCGTCCGGTGGATATCAAAAGTGCGGTGAAAAAAATTAAAGAAATGGGGTGTTTGGCTATGGCGGATTGCTCTAATTTAGCAGAGGGTTTGTATTGTCAGCAACTCGGTTTCGATATTGTAGGCAGCACGATGTCTGGTTATATCGCAGGAACAGTGCCGGATGAACCGGATTATCAGTTAGTAAAAGATTTGAAAGCGGCAGGCTGTTTTGTGATGGCTGAAGGACGTTACAATACGCCGGAATTGGCTCGAACCGCTATTGAAATTGGTGCAAACTGTGTTACTGTGGGATCTGCGTTAACGCGTTTGGAACATATCGTGAGTTGGTTTGCGGATGCGGTGAAATCGGCAAAATAAAGATCGTCGGAATAATCGGACGGCGTAATATGCCGTCTGTAAAAACAAAAAGGAACATATTATGCGTTGTTTAGCGATAGATATTGGCGGAACAAAAATTGCAACGGCTTTGGTGGAAAACAATCAGGTTTCCCAACGTCAGCAAATTACTACACCGCAAGATAATGCTGCCACTGAGATGCACGAAGCATTAAAACAGTTGGTGGAAAGTTATGATAAACAATTTGATTATGTTTCTGTTGCTTCTACCGGCATTATCAACAACGGCATTTTAACCGCATTAAATCCAAAAAATTTGGGTGGTTTGGCTGAATTTCCTCTCAAAGAGAGTATTGCCCGGCATACGAATAAACCGGTATTTTTGTTGAATGATGTGCAAGCCGCAGCTTGTGCCGAGTATCAAGAGCAAGATCAAAGTGCGGTGCAAAATTTCACGTTTATTACGGTATCCACCGGTGTTGGCGGCGGTATCATTTTAAACGGGCAATTATTAACCGAACCGAATGGTATTGCCGGCCATATCGGACATAGTCTGGCGGATCCTAACGGGTCAATGTGCGGTTGTGGTCGTCAAGGCTGTGTTGAAGCAATTGCTTCAGGACGGGCTATTGAAGCGGCGGCTCAACAATGGGATAATCCTTGTACCCCAAAAGAAGTGTTTGAGTTATTTCGACAAAATAATGAAAAAGCGACCGCACTTGTGCACCGTTCGGCAAAAGCTATAGCAAATTTAATTGCCGATTTGGTGATTAGCCTTGATATGCAAAAGGTAGTGCTTGGCGGCAGTGTCGGTTTAGCGGAAGGTTATTTACCATTAGTCAGAGAATATTTAGTTCAAATGCCGCATTTTTACTATTGTCCGATAGAGGCCGCACAATATGGCGGCGATGCAGGATTAATCGGTGCTGCTGTATGGGGTAAGCAATGGCTGATAAAAGCCTAGAAATTAATCAATAAAGTGTAGGAGTCAAATATGGCGACTAATAAAAGCGGAAACATTCTGAATACAATAGAGGCGTTACAAAGCAGTTTGACCAAAACGGAAAAACGTATTGCTGGGCAAATTTTAAAATCACCGCATAAAATCAGCCAAACATCATTGTCTGGTGTGGCTCGTTGGTTGGATGTCGGTGAAGCGACCTTTATTCGGTTTTGTCGAACTTTGGGCTTTAAAGGATTCAGTGATTTTAAAATGGAGTTGGCTATCGAGCTGGCAACTCAAGATCAAAAAGAGCAATTATTATTGGATACTGAAATCAGTAAAGATGATGATTCCCAACAAATCGCATTGAAATTACAAACCGTAATTAACAATGTGATTAGTGAAACAATTAATTTATTGGATTTTAATGAATTAGAAAAAGTAGTGCAGGCAATCCGTCAATCCAAACGGTTGTTTGTATTTGGTATGGGATCCTCCGGCATTACGGCGGAAGATGCTAAGAATAAATTTATGCGTATCGGTATTCAGGTTGATGCGACCAGCAATAATCATTTTATGTATATGCAGGCATCATTAATGAATAAAGAGGATGTTGTCATCGGTATTAGTCATTCCGGATATTCTAATGAAATTGCACAAGCATTGAGTATTGCGAAATCGGTGGGGGCAACAACCGTAGCGATTACCCATAATTTACGCTCACCTATAACTAAAATTGCGGATTATGTGTTGCATAACGGTAACCGACAAGGACAATTACAAGGGGATTCTATCGGTACCAAAATTACGCAATTATTTGTATTGGATTTGATTTATGCTTTGATTGTTCAGTTTGAAGAAGTAAAAGCAATCGAAGCAAAACAAAAAACTGTAAATGTTATTATTGAACAACGTGTGAATTAATTTTCTTAATTAGGAGAAAAAATGAAAGACTTAAAAGGTATTTTTAGTGCGTTATTAGTCGCATTTAATGAAGATGGTTCAGTCAACGAACAAGGCTTACGTGAGATTATTCGCTACAATATTGACAAAATGAAAGTAGACGGTCTTTATGTAGGCGGTAGTACCGGTGAGAACTTTATGCTTTCTACGGCGGAGAAAAAAGAAATTTTCCGCATTACAAAAGATGAAGTGAAAGACCAAGTTGCATTAATTGCTCAAGTGGGGAGCGTAAACTTAAAAGAAGCAGTTGAATTGGGTAAATATGCCACTGAATTAGGTTATGACAGCTTATCGGCAGTGACTCCTTTCTATTACAAATTCAGCTTTCCGGAAATCAAACATTATTATGAAACCATTATTGCGGAAACCGGCAATAATATGATAGTTTACTCCATTCCGTTTTTAACCGGTGTGAATATCGGTGTAGAACAATTTGGCGAATTATATAAAAATCCAAAAGTATTAGGCGTGAAATTTACGGCAGGTGACTTTTATTTATTAGAACGTTTGAAAAAAGCTTATCCGGATCATTTAATTTGGGCAGGTTTTGATGAAATGATGCTACCGGCCGCTTCTTTAGGTGTTGACGGTGCAATCGGCAGTACCTTTAACGTAAACGGTGTGCGTGCTCGTCAAATCTTTGAATTGACCAAAGCGGGCAAAGTGGCGGAAGCATTGGAAATTCAACATGTAACTAATGATTTGATCGAAGGTATCTTGGCAAACGGCTTATATTTGACAATTAAAGAATTGTTGAAACTAAACGGCGTGAATGCAGGATTCTGTCGCGAACCAATGACTGCAAAAGCGACTGATGCACAATTAGCGAAAGCGAAAGAACTGAAAGAAAAATTTTTGTAATTAAATTGTAGGGGCGTATGGTATAGGCATATGCTCCGATAACTAAGGAGAAGAATATGCGTTTAATTCCATTACAAAATGCGGATCAAGTCAGTAAATGGGCTGCTCGTCATATCGTGGATCGCATTAATCATTTTAATCCGACGGCAGAGCGTCCGTTTGTATTGGGTTTACCTACCGGTGGAACGCCGTTAAAAACTTATCATGAATTGATTAAACTTTATCAAGCTGGTGAAGTGAGCTTTAAACATGTGGTGACATTTAATATGGATGAATATGTAGGATTACCGAAAGAGCATCCTGAGAGTTATCATTCATTTATGTATAATAATTTCTTTAATCATGTGGATATTCAACCGCAAAATATTAATATTTTAGACGGTAATACCGATGATCATGATGAAGAATGCCGTCGTTACGAAGAAAAAATTAAATCTTACGGTAAAATCAATCTATTTATGGGCGGTGTCGGTGTGGACGGTCATATTGCTTTTAATGAACCCTCTTCATCTTTAAGTTCTCGCACCCGTATCAAAACATTAACGGAAGATACCTTAATCGCCAATTCCCGTTTCTTTGATAATGATGTGAATAAAGTACCGAAATATGCATTGACCATCGGTGTTGCCACATTGTTGGATGCCGAAGAAGTAATGTTATTGATTACTGGTCATAATAAAGCATTAGCGTTACAAGCAGGTGTCGAAGGTAGTGTAAACCACCTATGGACTATTAGTGCATTACAATTACATCGCCATGCGATTTTTGTCGCAGATGAACCGGCGACTCAAGAATTGAAAGTAAAAACCGTAAAATATTTTACTCAATTGGAAGCTAGAGCAATCCATAGCGTGTTATAAAAGTAAGGATAAAACAATGGGATATGCATTAACAAATAGCGTAATTTATACTGCTAAAGACATTTTATATGGTTATGCCGTTATAGTGGAAGGCGAACAAATTACAGCGATAGTCAGAGAAGAAGATGTACCCTCTGAAATGAAAAAAATGGATTTAGGCGGTCATAATCTCACCGCAGGATTTATTGATTTACAACTTAATGGTTGCGGTGGCGTAATGTTTAATGATGATACCAGCGTTAAAACCCTTGAAATTATGCAGCAAACCAATTTGAAATCGGGTACAACCAGCTTTTTACCGACTTTTATTACTTCACCGGACGAAGATATGAAAAGTGCGGTCAAAATTATGGGAGATTATTTAGCCAAACATAAAAATCAGGCTTTAGGTTTGCACTTGGAAGGACCTTACATCAGCATTGAGAAAAAAGGCACTCATCAGCCGCAGTATATCCGAGAAATCAGTCTTGAGATGAAAGATTTTCTTCTTGCCAATGCGCATGTGATCAGCAAAATTACCATTGCAGCGGAAAATCCGACATCGCGATATATTCCTGATTTTGTGAAACAAGGCATTGTGGTATCGGTAGGGCATTCAAATGCAAGTTATGCGATTGCCAAACAAGCATTTGCCAAAGGGGCAACCTTTGCTACTCATTTACATAATGCCATGTCGCCTGTAAGTTCAGGTCGAGAAATGGGGGTTGTGGGGGCTGTGTTGGATTCCGATGATATTTATACGGCCATTATTGTAGATGGTTTGCACGTTGATTTTGCTAATGTCAAAATTGCTAAACGAGTAAAAGGCGATAAGCTTTGTATCGTGACCGATTCATTGGCGGCAGCAGGAGCGGATGTTGAATCCTTCAGCTTTGTGGGCAAAACTATTTATGTCCGTGACGGTAAATGTGTTGATGCCAATGGCGTATTGAGCGGTGCCTCCATCACTATGATCGAATCACTCAAAAATGCGGTGCGTGAAGTGAATATTCCGCTCGATGAAGCATTACGCATGTGTAATTATTATCCGGCCAAAGCGATTAAAGTCGATGACCGATTAGGTTCCGTCGAAGTCGGTAAAATTGCTAATCTCACTGTCTTTAAGAATGATTTTAGCGTATTAGGTTCGGCTGTGAATGGCGATTGGCAGTTTTTTTAGTAGTAAATATCCTCTATGTTCATTTGATGTTTTTTCATTCATTCAAATATGTAGTCCTTTAACTACGTTCAAGTCTCGGTGTGATCCGAGACTTTTTTTCTGCTATTTTACCGAAACAGTAAAACCGATTTTGTCCATTACACCAGTTGTGAAGTGTTGGCATAAAAAACGGGCAAATACTTGCCCGTTTGAGTGCATATGATTATTTAATCAATAAATAGAAATTATTGCTACCGCGTAGAATGTTGAGTGCAATCGCAGAGGGGTTGCTCTCTAAGATTTTACGCAATTGACCGATGTTTTCGACTTTATCGCGATTGATACCGATAATCACATCGCCTTTTTTCAAGCCATAACGTGATGCTATCGTATTTTGAGCAATATTTATGATTTCGACACCTTTGCGACCGTTTTCATTATAGTTGGTTAAATCCACACCTTCTAATGCCGGGATTGAACCGGATTCTGCCGTCGGTGCATTGTCATCCTGCTGTAATTTCACTTTAACATCATTGGATTTACCATCACGCAAATAAGTCAAATTAATTTCTTTATCCACACCGGAAGTGGCAATTTTGGCACGTAATTCAGCAAAACTAGTGAGTCTTTGACCGTTCAGTGCAGTGATCACATCACCGGCTTTTAATCCTGCTTTTTCAGCAGCGGAACCCGGCAATACTTCGCTGATAAATGCACCTTGTTTAGCGGTAATGTCAAAGGCTTCGGCTAAATCCGCATTCAATTCACCGCCTTTGATTCCTAAAATACCGCGACGAACTTCACCGAATTCGGAAATTTGATCCGCTAAGTTTTTCGCCATATTACTTGGAATAGCAAAAGCAATTCCCGCATTACCGCCGCTTGGAGAAATAATTGCAGTATTGATGCCGATTAATTCTCCGTTTAGATTGATTAACGCACCGCCGGAGTTACCGCGGTTTACCGCCGCATCAGTTTGAATATAGTTTTCATAACTATTGCTGTCGGAACCGGTAGAGCGGCCTAATGCCGACACAATACCGGATGTAACCGTTTGACCTAAACCGAACGGATTACCGATTGCCACGGTAAAGTCACCCACACGTAATTTATCGGAATCGGCAAATTTAATTTCCGTTAAATTCGTCGGCTTTTCCACTTGGATTAAAGCAATATCCGATAAAGGATCCGCCCCTAATACTTTTCCTTTAAATTCACGACCATCTTGCAATGTTACCGTAATTTTATCCGCTTCTTGTACTACATGGTTGTTGGTTAATACATAACCTTTTTTCGCATTGATAATTACGCCGGAACCTAAGCCTTTAAAACTACGGCCATTATTGCCGCCGCCAAAAGCATCGGGGAATTGATCGCCGAAGAAAAATTTAAATTCTTCCGGAATATCATTCATACGCGAACGGGCTTTTTGTTGACCTTCAACTGCGATAGTGACCACGGAAGGAAGTACCTTTTCTAACATCGGTGCCAGTGTTGGTGCGCTAGTTTGATTGCCCACGGTTAAATTAGGTAAAGGCGGTAATTCCGCATTAACAGCCACAGAAGTCGTTAATACGCTTAAACCGAGAGCGATCCCGGATAATACAAAATTTCTTTTTTTCATGTTCTTTCCTTTTAAAGTAAATTGCAGGATGTATGTGAGGCATATCCATCCGAATTGCAAGGACTAAGACAAAGAAAAATAAAAAAAGTGCGGTAGGATTTTTGAAATTTTTACGGATTGCCGAGAAAAAGGGCAATGTAACATTGCCCCGAAATCGTTATTTTTCAGCCTTAAGAATACCCGAAGATCCTTCGGAATAATCTTTGACCGGTACATTTGCCGGCTCCGCCGAATTATGTGTATTATCAGTAATCAGATTTTGATTAAACAGCGGTTTATTTGCCAATTCCGGCAACAATGTTGTGGAAGTCGCCGCCAAATGCTTATAAAGTTTTTGGTAATCTTGAGCTAAGGTTTTCAACAAATCGGCACTTTCGGCAAAATGTTTTTCCAATTCGGATTTTTGTGTTTCCACTTGAGCTTTTACTTGTTTTAATTCGGATTCCGTTTGAGTTTGTTTTTTCACGGAACCTTTGGTAAAACGAATGAAGAAATAGCCGATAATAAGCCCTATAATTAACCCAATGCCGGCAGCTTGCCACATATCAGGTGTCCAATTTTGCATAATTACATCCTTATTGCTAGTGATTAATCTTATTCATCATAACGTGAAAACAGAGCATTGTCTTGCCTTAGATCGTAATTCTTTGCACTAGATCACAAAAAGTGCGGTGGTTTTTCGGTAAATTTCGTATTTTGTGATCTCGATCTCATTTTAATTTCAGCGTATAATAGATCGAATTCTTATTTCTAAGAACATTTAGAAATATCATTGAGTTTTATTTCCATAATTAAACAAGTCACTTACGGAGTAACGAATGTCTAGAAGACTAAGAAGAACGAAAATTGTATGTACAATGGGGCCCTCTACCGACCGCGGTAATAATTTAGAAAAAATTATTGCAGCCGGTGCTAATGTAGTTCGTATGAACTTCTCCCATGGTACACCGGACGATCATATTGGTCGTGCGCAACGAGTACGTGAAATTGCGAAAAAATTAGGCAAAAATGTCGCGATCTTAGGTGACTTGCAAGGTCCTAAAATTCGCGTATCTACTTTTAAAGAAGGCAAAATTTTCTTAAATATCGGCGATAAATTTGTTCTTGATGCAGAATTACCAAAAGGTGAAGGTAATCAAGAAGCGGTTGGTTTAGATTATAAAACCTTACCGCAAGATGTAGTTCCAGGAGATATTTTATTATTAGATGATGGTCGTGTGCAATTAAAAGTAACCGCTACCGAAGGGGCGAAAGTATTTACGGAAGTTACAGTGGGCGGTCCGCTTTCCAATAACAAAGGTATTAATAAACTAGGCGGCGGCTTATCCGCAGATGCATTAACTGAAAAAGATAAAGAAGATATTAAAACTGCAGCACGCATTGGTGTGGATTATTTGGCAGTATCTTTCCCGCGTTCAAGTGCAGACTTGAATTATGCGCGTGAATTAGCGGAAGCAGCCGGCTTAAAAGCAAAAATCGTGGCAAAAGTTGAACGTGCTGAAACTGTGGTTGATGATGAGGCGATGGATGATATTATCTTAGCTTCCGATGTTATCATGGTGGCCCGCGGTGACTTAGGTGTGGAAATCGGTGACCCTGAATTAGTGGGAGTACAGAAAAAATTAATCCGTCGTTCACGTCAATTAAATCGTGTTGTAATTACTGCAACACAAATGATGGAATCCATGATCAGCAATCCGATGCCGACCCGTGCGGAAGTTATGGACGTAGCGAACGCGGTATTAGACGGTACGGATGCAGTAATGCTTTCTGCTGAAACTGCGGCGGGTCAATATCCTTCCGAAACTGTAGCGGCGATGGCTAAAGTATGTTTAGGTGCGGAAAAAATGCCAAGCATTAATGTATCTAAACACCGTTTAGACAGAAAATTCAACACTATCGAAGAAGCGGTTGCTTTATCTGCGATGTATGCAGCAAACCATATGAATGGTGTAAGTGCGATTATTGCAATGACAAATTCCGGTCGTACGGCACAATTAATGTCGCGCATCAGTTCCGGTTTACCGATCTTTGCGTTGTCACGTAATGAATCAACGTTGAACTTATGTGCGCTATACCGTGGCGTAACTCCGGTATATTGTGAAGCGACTAGCCGTTCAATTCAAGGTGTTCAAGAAGCAATTGAATTGTTGAAAGACAAAGGTTTCTTAGTTGCGGGCGATTTAGTGTTATTAACACAAGGTGCGGAAATTGGTGATACCGCAAATACCTGCCGTATTTTAGAAGTTGAATAATTTCTGAAAATAATCAATAAAAAAGTCCGATTTATTCGGACTTTTTTCTTTTTCTTAAAGAGAAATTATTCATTCCAAATAATATGAAACTCTCGTTCTTCTTCTCGGTGGGAAATGAGAAAACGGGCAAATATATAGTCGATTTCATCCTGTTCATTCACTAATCCGACCCAAACTTCCGCATATTCATCAGGATCGATTAATGTGCCGATCTCCATATCCCAATCGTCGGATGTTTCCACTAATTCGACAGCACCGCGTTTTTCAAATTCTAAGTTAAACAGCATGATATCCGCTTGATCGAGATTTTCCGCTGCCATTTCCAAGAAAATATCGTAGGCCAGATCAATCGCTGTATCGGGATCAATTTTTTGAATTTCTGTCGTCATTTTGTTTCTCATTATTATTAGAAAAATTGTTGAGATTATAGCATAAAAGTGCGGTAGGATTTTTTAATTTTTAATGACATAAAACATATACCTAGATGTGAGTAAATATTCCGTTTTTTGATTAAAATCATCTTTTTTATAACAAAAGAAAGTATTATACTTCCAATATCCATATAAAAAGTAAGTGGATTTAGGAGTGCATATGCAAGTATCTAACGATTTATTTCTCTCTCTCTCAGACATATCCCGCCGTGATTTTATGAAAATGTGTACCGCACTTGCGGCTACCATGGGACTAAGCGCTAAAGCCGGTGCGGAAATGACTACCGCATTAACCAGTCCGCAACGCCCACCGGTGATTTGGATCGGTGCTCAGGAATGTACGGGCTGTACGGAATCATTGTTGCGTTCCACTCACCCGACATTAGAAAATTTGATTTTAAATACCATTTCCCTTGAATATCATGAAGCGCTTTCTGCAGCTTTCGGTGTACAGGCGGAAGAAAACAAACACAACGCCATTGAAAAATACAAAGGTAAATATGTATTAGTGGTGGACGGTTCTATTCCGATTAAAGATAACGGCATTTATTGTATGGTTGCCGGTGAACCTATTGTGGATCATATCAAACATGCTGCTAAAGATGCTGCTGCAATTATTGCTATCGGTTCTTGTGCATCTTGGGGCGGTGTACCGTCCAGTGGTGGTAATCCGACCGGTGCGGTGAGCCTGCAAGAAGTGCTTCCCGGTTTGCCGGTTATTAATATACCGGGCTGTCCGCCGAATCCGCATAATTTCTTAGCTACAGTGGCTTATATTTTAACCTATAAAAAACTGCCGGAAATGGACAAACTCAATCGTCCATTATTCGCTTACGACCGTTTGATTCATGAAAATTGCTACCGCAGACCGCACTTTGATGCAGGGCGTTTCGCCAAAGAATATGGCGATTACGGCCATCGTCACGGTTGGTGCTTATATCACTTGGGCTGTAAAGGGCCGGAAACCTATGGCAACTGTTCCACATTGGAATTTTGTGATGTGGGCGGCAATAATTGGCCGGTCGGGATTGGGCATCCGTGCTATGGTTGTAACGAAAAAGGCATCGGCTTTACCAAAGATATTTTCCAATTAGCTAATGTAGAAAATCCGACACCGCGAGTCAATAAACCTGATGTGAAAAACATCGAAGGCGAAGGTGCGTCCATGACGGCGATTGCCTTATTAGGCGGTGCAGCGGCGATTTTAGCCGGTGTGAGCGTGGTAACCTTAAAAGAGTTAAGCATACAGCGCCAGGCTCGTTTAGATCGGGAAAACGCGGCGAGAGCCGAACAAACGCATTCAGGTGACTAATATGGACAGACGCAAATTTCTAAAAGCCGGTTTGCTGACAGGAATAGGCGGAATGGTGCCGGTGACAACGGCATATGCTGATGAAAAAACACCTTTGGACCTGTTGCCTTCAAGTGCGGTGGGAATGTTGTATGATTCCACGCTTTGTGTGGGGTGTCAGGCCTGTGTGGCAGAATGTCAGAATGTCAACGGTACGGCTGTCAATCCTGATGGCGAGCAGACTTGGTCGAACAATGATAAATTGTCGCCGTTCACCCGTAATGTGATCCAAGTTTGGTCGGACGGTGACGGTGTCAATAAAGATCAACTGCAAAATGGCTATGCTTACATTAAAAAACAATGTATGCACTGTGTGGATCCAAACTGTGTAGCGGTGTGCCCGGTGCAGGCCTTAACCAAAGATCCGAAAACCGGTATTATCGGTTACGATCCGGATATTTGTACCGGCTGTCGTTATTGTATGGTGGGCTGTCCGTTTGATGTACCGAAATATGACTACAACAACCCGCTGGGACAAATCAGCAAATGCGAATTATGCAATCAAAAAGGCGTGGAACGTATTGATAAAGGCGAATTGCCGGGTTGTTGTCATGTGTGTCCGACCGGTGCAATTATTTTCGGCACTCGCGAAGAGTTAATGGCTGAAGCAAAACGTCGCTTGCGTTTGTTACGCGGTACGGATTATGACTATCCGCGCCAATCAGTAAACAGCACGGATACTTACCGTGGCACTGTACCGTTTTATCAACAGCATATTTACGGTGAATTTGAAGGTGGCGGCACACAAGTGCTGGTGCTGAGTGCCGTGCCGACGGATAATCTGGGATTACCGCCGTTAGAACGCGAAGCTACCGGTTCCCGCGCAGCGCATTTACAACATTTCTTATATCGCGGCATGGCATTACCGTTATTAGGTTTAGCCGGTTTAAGTATGATGACCTACAAAAATATGCACGGCGATAAGATCAAAGCAATGATTCAAAAATTGAAAGCAAACCGCAAAGAAATGTTGGCAGAACAGGAGAAGGAAGGAGAACATCATGAGTAATCCACGTCCGGTGGGGGGCAGATTAGTCAGTGCGGCAGTACTTTTCTTTGCTCCGTTAGCCGTTATTTGTATTTTATTGATCGTTAAACGTTTATTCTTTGGGATTGGTTCCGTCACAGCATTGAACGGCGGTTATCCTTGGGGGATTTGGATCGCTTTCGACTTATTGGTGGGAACCGGATTTGCTTGCGGTGGTTGGGCATTGGCTTGGGCGGTGTATATTTTCAATAAGGGGAAATATCATGCGTTAGTGCGTCCTGCATTGCTGGCGAGCTTGTTCGGTTATAGTCTTGGCGGTTTATCCATTACCATTGATATGGGGCGTTACTGGCATTTACCGTATTTCTTTTTGCCGGGGCAGTTTAACACCAATTCTGTGTTATTTGAGACCGCACTTTGTATGACTATTTATATTGGTGTGGTGACATTAGAGTTCGCGCCGGTATGGCTTGGTTATTTCGGTTTGAAAAAATTGTTTAACCGCTTAAATAAAATCATGTTCTTTGTGATTGCCTTAGGGGCATTATTGCCGATGATGCATCAATCATCTATGGGATCTTTGATGATTGTGGCCGGGCATAAAGTGCATCCGGTATGGCAAAGTTATGAAGTGTTGCCGATTTTGTCCTTGCTCACAGCGTTTATTATGGGCTTTTCTATTGTGATTTTTGAAGGATCTTTAGTGCGTGCGGGGCTTGCCGGTAAAACGCCGGATGAGCGACATTTATTCACCAAGTTAGCTGGAGTTACAGCGGTTTTAATCGGTTTGTTCTTGGTTGCCCGTTTTGGTGAGATGATCTACCACAACAAATTGCACTATGTGATGGGCGGCGATACCTGGCATAAATTTGAAGCTTGGATGTTCTGGATGGAAATTTGGTTGATGGTTTTGCCGTTGTTGACCTTATTCTTGGGGGAGAAAAAATCCGACGGTCGCTGGCTGTTTGTTTCTGCATTAAGTATGTTGCTGGGGGCGGCATTATGGCGGATGAACTATTCCTTGATCATGTATGATCCGGGTAACGGCTATCAATATTTCCCGTCAGCACAAGAATTATTGATTTCAATCGGTTTCGTATCTATCGAAGTTTGTGCTTATATTTTAATTATTCGTTTATTCCCTGTGTTGCCGATACTTAAAGAAGCCAATACAGAGCAATCTGAACATATCATTGCGGAAAAAGCGATTCGCAGTAAAGAAATGAGTGGAGTGAATCTATGACAAAACAGCGTATCACAATCGATCCTATCACCCGTATCGAAGGGCATTTACGCATCGATTGCGAAATTGAAGACGGCAAAGTGACGAATGCATGGTCATCGGGCACAATGTGGCGTGGTATGGAAAATATTGTTAAAGGTTCCGATCCCCGTAGTGCATGGATGATTATGCAGCGTATTTGTGGTGTGTGTACCACGGTACATGCCATTATCAGCGTGAGAGCGGTAGAAGATGCAGTAAATGCTAAAGTACCGGTGAATGCACAGTATATCCGCAATATGATTTTAGCCGCTCACAGTATGCACGATCATATTGTGCATTTCTATCAGCTTTCGGCGATGGACTGGGTCGATATTACATCGGCCTTACAAGCGGATCCGGCAAAAGCGGCAGAAATGTTGAAAGGCGTTTCCACTTGGGGACGCAACAGTGAAAATGAATTCCGTAATGTACAAAATAAAATTAAGGCTCTGGTAGAAAGCGGTCAACTCGGTATTTTTGCCAACGGCTATTTCGGTCATCCGGCAATGAAATTACCGCCGGAAGTGAATTTGATCGCCGTTTCCCATTATCTGCAAGCACTTGAATGTCAGCGTGATGCTAACCGCGTGGTGGCTTTGTTAGGCGGTAAATCGCCGCATATTCAAAACCTGGCTATCGGCGGAGTGGCAAACCCAATCAACTTAGATTCTCAAGCCGTACTGAATTTAGAACGTTTGATGTTTGTTAAGACCTGTATCGATAACTTAAGTGATTTTGTTAATCAAGTATATAAAGTGGATACGGCGATTATCGCGGCTTATTATCCCGAATGGCTGCAACTTGGCAGAACATCCGGCAATTATTTAACCGTGCCGGAATATCCGTTAGATAGCGAAAACAAACAATTCGTTTTGCAAGGTGGTTATATTGAAAACGGTGATACGGCGACGTTCCGTGCAATTTCTGATCATAAAGATGACTTCTTGTTAAAAGGTATCAAAGAAAGCGGTAAACATGCTTGGTATGAAGACGATACAACATTGGAACCTTGGGCCGGTTTAACCCGTCCGAAATATACCGGCTGGCAGGAAGACGGTAAATATTCTTGGGTGAAAGCACCGTCATTCTACGGCAAAGTGGTAGAAGTGGGACCGTTAGCTTATTTGATGTGCAACGTGACCATCGGCGAGCCGATGACCATGAAACATTTTACCGAATTAAAAGGGTTATATGACAGCTTAACCAACAGTAATTTAGGTTTAAACGACTTACATTCCACCTTAGGGCGTATTATCGGCCGTACCGTGCATTGTTGTGTGTTAAATGATATTTTGCAACAACAGTGGCAATTATTGGTGGATAACATCGGTACGGGCGACACGGTTGCTTATTTAAAACCGAATTTCCCGATGAAAGGCGAATTTAAAGGTGTCGGTTTCGGTGAAGTTCCACGCGGTATGCTTTCTCACTGGATTGTTATTAAAGACGGAAAAATCGAAAATTATCAAGCTGTAGTACCGTCTACTTGGAATTCCGGTCCGCGTAACCAAGATGATGCTTTAGGTCCTTATGAATTATCCTTAATCGGGACACCGGTGGCGGATCCGGCGAAACCGTTGGAAGTCGTACGTACCATTCACTCATTCGATCCTTGCATGTCCTGTGCGGTGCACGTGGTGAATACGGAAAATGGCGAAGTGACGGAAGTTAAGGTGTTATAGCGAAGGTATTGGATGAAACCGTTAATTTTAGGCGTGGGCAACACGTTGTTGGCTGATGAAGGCATTGGTGTTTATGCTGTGCAGGATTTGGAAAAAAATCCGAATTTTGCACCGCACTTTGATATTGTAGACGGCGGCACATGTGGCATGGAATTACTGGACTGCATGGCAAATCGCGATTATATGATCATCATTGATGCAGTGCTGGCAGGCAGGCAACCCGGTGAAATCGTGGTGATGTATGATAACGCTGTGCCGGTATTTTTTTCACGGAAAATATCACCTCACCAATTAGGCGTGTGTGATGTGTTATCAGCACTGAAACTGACGGACGAATTTCCGAAAAAACTTTGTTTAATCGGCATTCAACCGGAAAGTTTAGAATCCAAAATCGGTTTAAGTCAAACCGTGCAAAATCAGCTACCGCATATTTTTGAACAGCTGAACCAAGTCTTACAGCAGTGGGGGATTCGTGTATAAACAGGAAAACCTAAAACAGGAAACATGGCAAAAAGAGACCGCACTTACAGATTATTGCGACGGGTTTGAAACCGACCCGTCCTCTTTATTGCAAGCGGCAATAGAACAAACTGTCGTAAATATGCAGGATTTGCCGTTTTTTCATGCGGCAGTGCAATGTTATTGTCCGAAAGCCGTGTTATTTGAAAATCAATGGATTACCACTATTGTTGCTCCTTGGATGATTAGTTTGGTGATTTTGCCCGGGCCGCAACAACAATGGCCGATTCGTGAGTTAGGCGAAAAATTGATTGTGGAATTGCCTTACAAAAAACTGACTTTTACCGTCAGCGGCATGGCGGAAATCCCGCAATATCTCAGCTGTTCTCTGCATTCGCCATTGGATAAATCCTTGACTAATGCACAAGCCCGGCAGCTTGCGAAAGATTGCTTAACAATGGCATTATCCTTGCCGATAAAACAGCACACGGAAAACAGCTTGAAAAATGAAAATCGTCGGCATATATTTAAAAACATGCTGACCAATTAAAATAAGGATCGTTTATGTGTTTAGGCGTACCGGGACAAATCGTCAAAATCGGTGATAATGAATTGCAACTTGCCACCGTGGATGTCTGCGGCGTGCAACGGGAAGTGAACATTTCTTTGGTGTGCGACGATGATGTGCAAAATTTGCTGGGCAAATGGGTTTTAGTGCATGTAGGATTTGCCATGAGCATTATTGACGAAGAAGAAGCCAGGCAAACCCAAGAAGCCTTAATTGCCATGAGCCAACTGGAACATGAAGTGGGTGATTTTCTCGGATTAAACGGCAGCCGCCCGCAATATTAGAATAATTTATTGATATCCGTATTGTTGTTTTAATTCTTCGATAAAACGCATGAATTCTTTGACTTTGGTAGGCAAATAACGACGGTGCGGATACACAAAATTAAGGTCAATGGTGTCCTGTTTATATTCCGATAAAATTTCAACCAATGAACCGGCTTGCAGTTCTTCTTCTACTAAAAAGGAAGGAACTCTGATAATACCGAGTCCTTCTTTTGCCAAATCGACTAGAGAAATACCGCTATTACAAGAGAATTTAGGGCTGACTTTGACATCATAAGTATGGTTATCTTTATTAAATAACCAAATTTGATCACCGATTGAATCATATAATAAACAATCATGATGTTGTAAATCGTAAGGTGTTTTGGGTACACCGCGTTCTTTTAAATAGTCCGGTGAAGCGACAATATGAATATTGGAAGAGGCAATTTTTCTACCGACCATGGTATTTTCGGCTAATGTCCCTATGCGTAGTGCCAAATCAAAGCCTTCTGCCACTAAATCAACTTTATTGTCATTGAATTCGATTCGTACGTGTAAATTGGGATGTGACTGAATAAATCTTGAGAGATTAGGGCTAATAAAACGAATCCCGAAATCCCGCGGTATGGAGATCATCAATGTGCCTTGTAGTTCGTTGGTTGTTTCATTAATACTTAAATCCGCTTCTTCCAGTTCGGCTAAAATAGGTTGGCAGCGTTGATAATAAAGTTGACCGGTTTCTGTCGGCGTAATTTTGCGTGTTGTGCGATGCAGTAAACGGGTTTTCAATTGATCTTCCAATTGAGAGATCAATTTACTTGCCATGGCCACGGAAATACCTTGATTTTCAGCTGCTTTTGTAAAACTTTGGGTTTCTACTACACGACAAAACACAGAAATTGCATTCAGTTTATCCATTTTATTGCCTTTCGGGTTGTAATTATGATTAATCCTTGCTATTGTTCAGCACAATTTATAGGAGCTGTTGATACTTGTCTATTATTTAAGCATAACCCGTAAGGATAGGGCTATTTTCAGCCATTAGCTCAAATAATAAACAAACATCAACAGACTATTAATTTTACACAAAATTAAATTAGGTAACAAATAATGAGTAAATCATTAGTGATTGTGGAGTCACCGGCGAAAGCAAAAACAATCAATAAATATTTAGGCAGTAATTATGTGGTAAAATCCAGCGTGGGGCATATCCGCGATTTGCCGATGGCAGGTTCCAGCACCGGAGAAAAAGCCAAACCCATATCTACAAAAGGCTTGAGTGCGGAAGAAAAAGCAAAAATTAAAGCAGAAAAAGATCAAGCAGCATTAGTGAAACGGATGGGAATCGATCCTTATCACGGCTGGAAAGCGAATTATCAAATTCTACCGGGCAAAGAAAAAGTCGTATCCGAATTAAAATCGCTGGCTAAAAAAGCCGATCATATTTATCTCGCAACCGACTTGGATAGAGAAGGGGAGGCCATTGCCTGGCATTTGCGTGAAGTGATTGGCGGCGATGACAGCCGTTTCAGCCGCGTGGTGTTTAACGAAATTACGAAAAATGCTATTACATCCGCATTTGATAAGCCGGAACAACTTAATATTGACCGCGTGAATGCTCAACAAACCCGCCGTTTTTTAGACCGTGTAGTAGGCTTTATGGTGTCGCCACTGTTATGGAAAAAAGTAGCCCGAGGCTTATCCGCAGGTCGTGTGCAATCCGTGGCGGTGAAGCTGTTAGTGGAACGCGAACGCGAAATCAAAGCATTTAATCCGGAAGAATATTGGGAAGTGACCGTTGATGTTGCTAACAGCGGCAAACAGCCGTTACAGCTTGATGTAGTACAGTTTAAAGGCAAAAAATTTGAGCCGAAAAATCAACAACAAGCCCAAAGTGCGGTGGATTTTTTACAAAATTCCGATTATGTAGTGTCTGAACTGGAAACCAAACCGACCAGTTCCCGCCCGAGAGCACCATTCATCACATCCACGCTGCAGCAAACCGCCAGCACCCGTTTAGGTTTCGGTGTGAAAAAAACCATGATGTTGGCACAGCGTTTGTATGAAGCCGGCTACATTACTTATATGCGTACGGACTCTACTAATTTAAGCCAAGACGCATTGAATATGGTTCGTGCTTATATCGGTAAGCATTTCAGTGCGGACTATCAACTGACTAAACCGAATTTCTATTCGAGCAAAGAAAATGCACAGGAAGCACACGAAGCAATCCGTCCGTCTGATGTGAATGTATCGGCGGAAAGTTTAAGCGGAATGGATAAAGATGCCGTGCGTTTATATGATTTGATCTGGCGTCAATTTGTGGCTTGCCAATTACCGGCAGCACAATATGATTCCACTACATTAACTGTGGCGGCAGGAGATTATGAACTCAAAGCCAAAGGCCGTATTTTGCGTTTCGATGGCTGGACAAAAGTCTTACCGGCATTGGGTAAATCGTCAGAAGATCAAGTGTTGCCTGATGTGGAATTAAATGAAAAATTAAGATTGAAAAAAGTGCAACCGACCCAACACTTTACCAAACCACCGGCACGCTTTACGGAAGCAGCATTGGTTAAAGAATTGGAAAAACGCGGTATAGGTCGTCCGTCAACTTATGCGACAATTATTTCCACTATTCAGGAACGTGGTTATGTTCGCACGGAAAATCGCCGTTTTTATGCAGAAAAAATGGGGGAGATCGTCACTGATCGACTTAATCAATCCTTCGGCAATTTAATGAATTATGATTTCACGGCCAATATGGAAAATGACTTGGACAAAATTGCCAATGGTGAGAAAAATTGGAAAGATGAACTCAACCAATTCTTTAAAGATTTTTCAGCACAATTAACTCAAGCGGAATTAGATGAAATCGAAGGCGGTATGAAGCCGAACAGTCTTGTGCCGACGGAAATCAAATGCCCGACTTGTAGTCGTGCAATGGCGATTCGTACAGCCAGCACTGGTGTCTTTTTAGGCTGTACCGGCTATGCCTTGCCGCCAAAAGAGCGGTGCAAAACCACCATAAATTTAATTCCGGAAGCGGAATTATTAAACGTGTTAGACGAAGACACGGAAACCAAAGCCTTAATGGCACGCAAACGTTGTCCGAAGTGCGATTCCGCAATGGACAGCTATTTGATTGATGCCAATCGAAAATTACACGTATGCGGTAATAACCCGAATTGCGACGGTTATGTGATTGAAGACGGTTCATTTAAAATCAAAGGCTATGACGGTCCGGTGGTGGAATGTAACAAGTGCGGTGCGGATATGCACTTAAAATTAGGTCGTTTCGGTAAATATATGGCTTGCACAAGCTGCGATAATACCCGCAAAATTTTGAAAAACGGTGAAGTCGCACCGCCGAAAGAAGATCCTGTGCATTTTCCTGAATTGAAATGTGAAAAATCCGACGCGTATTTTGTATTACGTGATGGTGCCAGCGGTGTGTTCATGTCCGCCCATAACTTTCCGAAATCCCGTGAAACCCGTGCACCAAAAGTAGCGGAGCTCAATTTATATCGTGATCGTTTGCCGGAAAAATTACAGTATCTTGCCGAAGCACCGCAAAAAGATCCGGACGGCAACGACGCTATTGTGCGTTTCAGCCGCAAAGAAAAACGTCAATATGTGACATCCGAAAAAGACGGCAAAGCCACTAAATGGATTGTGGATTATCTTGACGGCAAATGGGTTGAACGTAAGAAATAAAGAATAACAAAAGAATAACAAAGGAAGAGTTATGTGGTCTGAAATCTTAACTGGTTACGGTTTATTTATTTTAGAAATTTTAACCGTATTATTGGTGATTATTGTCGGCATTGCCGTGATTGTCAGCTTAAAAGAGAAAAAATCCAAACAGCAGGGCGAATTGCAGCTTACTGATTTATCTGAGCAGTATCAAGAAAACGGCAAGAAACTGGCGGATTTTCATTTATCGGAAGAAGCCTTGAAACAGGCGGAAAAAGCCCGGAAAAAAGCCGACAAACTCAAACTTAAAGAAGAGAAAGCCAAACGCAAACGTGGTGAAGCTATTGAAGAAGATAAAAAACCTTGTATCTATGTGCTGGATTTCAAAGGGGATATCACCGCTTCGGAAACTACTGCATTACGGGAAGAAATCAGTGCTATTATCGCCGTAGCCAAACCGGAACAAGACGAAGTGTTATTGCGTTTGGAAAGCCCCGGCGGTGTGGTACACGGTTATGGCTTGGCGGCATCACAATTACAGCGTTTAAAACAACACGGCATCAAACTGACTGCGGCGGTAGATAAAGTGGCTGCCAGCGGCGGTTATATGATGGCGTGCGTAGCGGATAAAATTGTGGTTGCACCTTTTGCCGTTGTGGGATCTATCGGTGTGGTGGCTCAAGTGCCGAACGTACACCGTTTATTGAAAAAACACGACGTAGATGTGGATGTAATGACCGCGGGCGAATATAAACGCACTGTCACCGTGCTGGGGGAAAATACTGAAAAAGGTAAACAAAAATTCCAACAAGAATTAGAAGAAACCCACGCGTTATTCAAACAATTTGTATCGCAAAACCGACCGCACTTGGATATCGACAAAGTAGCCACTGGCGAACATTGGTTTGGTCAGCAGGCTTTAGCATTGCAGTTAGTAGATGAAATTGCTACCAGTGACGATTTGATTATGCAGGCCATTAAAGATAAAGCGGTTATCGGTGTGAAATTCGCTCGAAAAAAATCCTTGCTGCAAAAATTCGGCAAACAAGCGGAAGAAAGTGCGGATAACCTGCTAATGCGGGCAACACAACGCAGTAAATTTGATTTTATGCAGTAAGAAATAAGGCGGTATTCACCGCCTCAGACCACTGACAAACCCACCTTTTCAAAATAATTTGATAAAAGTGGGTTTATCTTTTTACTTTTTTCACCTTTCTCTTGATATTCCCTTTCAGATAACCACACAAGCAGTCATTTTCCCTGATTT
>NZ_SLYB01000014.1 GCF_004340985.1 Cricetibacter osteomyelitidis | reverse complement strand
AATTCTTCTGCTAAATTTAATAAACCGGTCTTGTGTTTAATGAGAGGGTTGTTAGAATAAAACATGAGAGTTTCCTTTTTTGTTTAGATTGAATTTTGACACTCATATTCTAAACGGGAAACTCTCACTTTTTATAGTGATTTGTCAGATCAAGTCTGATCTTTTACATATTAGCAACTATTTTGTCCACATGAACGTGTAATGGACATTTCAACAACTATTTTGTCCATTACACCTTTAAAGATTTCTTGGGATTAATAGGCAAACGGCACTTAAATACAAGTGCCGTTTTTAATGTTCGTCAATCACAAATTCAAACCAATCAATTACATCTTTTTCGTGAATACCATTTTCGATTAATACCCCTGCTAATTTTACCGAAGCGGAATTGCCAGATATTAACGGGTGCCAATCAAATAACTGTTTACCTTCATACAACAAGCGATACGCACAGGTTTTCGGTAACCAAACAAAATCCGGTAAATTTCTTTTAGTGAGTTTAGTGCAATCATCCTCTAATTGAAAACGCTGAGAATAATGACCGCACTTTCCTGTTTCCAAATTTAATAAATTGCAAGCGATTCTCGTGTAATACAGTCGTTCACGTTTGCCGCGACCTTCAATAAACTTACGATAGCAACATTTTCCGCAACCGTCACACAGGGCTTCCCACTCGGCATCATTCATATCTGTCAAGGATTTATGCTCCCAGAATCGTGCCATTAATTCCATAAATACCTAAACTTGCTGACCTTATTGAAACACAAAATCCCGGATAATCCGGGACTTTGTACTGTTTAATCAATGAATCTAATTATTTAGATTGAACAGCTTCTTTCATTTCAGTTGCTTTGTCAGAAACTGCTTCAGCTGCTGATGCCGCTTTTTCTGCTGCTGCATCTTTCATTTCTGCTGCTTTGTCAGAAACCGCTTCAGCTGCTGAGGCTGCTTTTTCTGCCGCTGCATCTTTAGCATCGCTTGCTGTGCCGGAAACTGCATCTTTCATTTCTGCAGCTTTGTTAGAAACCGCTTCAGAAACCGAAGACATTTTTTCTTTTGCAGCTTCTGCAACCGCACTTACTTGTTCTTTAGCGGCATCTTTCATTTCTACTGCTTTTTCAACGACAGTATCTTTAACTTCAGTGGCTTTTTGAACCGCTGCATCTTTCATTTCAGATGCTGCTGAAGTTACAGCTTCTTTAGTATCTTTTGCTGCTTGTACTGTAGAATCTTTTGCATCGGTTGCCGTTTGAACTGCCGCATCTTTTGCCTGAGTTGCAGTTTCTTTTGCTTGATCACAAGCAGCTAAACCTAATGCTGCACTTAATACTAAAGTTGCTAATAATGTCTTTTTCATAGGATCTCCTAAATAATTTGATACGCTTGTTTGCGTGGTTCACCATTTTGTATAAAATTTTTGAGCAAATAAATAATTTTTACAAAAATTTACCAAAAATAAGATCCGAAAATACGGATCTTATTTTCTGCACTATTTGACAAGATTATTCGTCAATAGTTCTTAAAAGTTCGTTAATTCCAACTTTACCTAAAGTTTTGGCATCCACTTTTTTCACGATTACTGCACAGTATAAGCTGTACTTGCCGTCTTTTGACGGTAATGAACCGGAAACAACAACAGATCCTGCCGGTACGCGTCCGTAGAATACTTCACCGGTTTCGCGGTCGTAAATTTTAGTGGATTGACCGATAAATACGCCCATTGAGATAACACAGCCGTCTTCTACGATTACGCCTTCAACCACTTCAGAACGAGCACCGATAAAACAGTTGTCACCGATAATGGTCGGGTTAGCTTGTAACGGTTCTAATACGCCGCCGATACCCACACCGCCGGATAAGTGAACGTTTTTACCGATTTGTGCGCAAGAACCTACGGTCGCCCAAGTGTCAACCATAGTATTTTCGCCTACATAAGCACCGATGTTCACATAAGACGGCATTAATACCGCACCTTTGGACACATAAGCACCTTTACGCACTGTGGCAGAAGGCACAACGCGGAAGCCTTCTTCTTTAAAGCGCTCAGCGGTGTAATCAGCGAATTTCAATGGCACTTTGTCATAATATTTGGTTTCTGCTCCATCAATGATTTCGTTGTCATTGATACGAAATGATAATAATACGGCTTTTTTCAACCATTGATGAGTAATCCATTCGCCGTCGATTTTTTCTGCTACGCGGTATTTGCCGCTGTCTAAGCCTTCGATAACTTCTTCAATGGCTGCACGGGTTTGTGCATCAACGGTTTTTGGTGTGATATCTGCACGTTTTTCAAATGCAGCTTCAATGATCGCTTGTAAATTTGACATTTTGCTTCCTATATTAGATGTTATGAATTCAGTTTTTTGAGAACGTATTTTTACCATATTTTGCGCTAAAACTCACTTAATTTTATGAAATTTCCTCAAAATTGACCGCACTTTTCGGCTACACATTCCAATTAAATTGTTTTAACAATAATTGCCATTGCTCGTCTAATCCTGCTTTAATCGTCACTTTTTCACCGCTGATCGGGTGAACAAAAGCCAGCTTGTCGGCGTGTAGCATTAATCTCGTGCAACCTGTTTTTTCTGCCAATAAACGATTTTGATGTAAATCGCCATATTGGGTATCACCTAAAATCGGGTGAAAGATATGCTTCATATGACGGCGTAATTGATGTTTACGACCGGTTTGCGGAATTAACCGCACTAAAGAATAACGATTGGTTTGGAATTTTCCCATAGGATACGGCATTTCAACAATCTGCAAGCCTTGATAATCCGTTACCGCATTTTGCGGTCCCTTTTCTGTGGAAAATTTATCAGCGATTTTATCCGGCTTCACTTTCAATGGGTAATCAATGCGTTCAGCACCTTGTAAATAACCACGCACTACGGCTAAATAGGATTTTTCTACGATTTTTTGTTCAAATTGACCGCACATTAAGTTAGCCGTTTGTGAATCTAGGGCAAATAACAAAACGCCGGATGTCGGTCTGTCTAATCGGTGAATGGGATACACCAACTGCCCGATTTGATCCCGCAGGGTTTGCATGACAAATTGGGTTTCGTGTCGATCCAGCCAGCTACGGTGAACTAACATTCCGGCGGGTTTATTGACGGTAACGAGATATTGATCTTGGTAAAGAATTTCTAATGTATTCATAATGATTTTTGCCGAGGGTGAAACCATAGGCAATTTATGTCTCTTGTAACAACCGCTCTATTTCATTTAACGGAGCCAGTATTTTCGTCAGATGCTCAAACTCTTTTAATGCTTCTTCCACATAAGGTGTAATGGCAATTTGTTGCGGCAGCGGTTGTTTTGCCTCACATAATGCCGTCATTCTCGGAATAAAAATCCATTGCAGCCATTCATTTACCGTCATATGGTCGATTGCAAAAGGTTCTTGGCTAAAAAAGGCTTCTTCTTTCGGCGGAATGGTTTGCCATAATGTCGTTTCCTGCATTGCCTGCTGCAACTGGTTTAAATATTGTTTAACTTGATTATGCATATTTTACCTATAACATCTGCAAAAATTCACCCACGGTATGAAATGAACCGAATACTAGAATTAAATCATTTTTATCGGCATTTTGCACTGCACTTTGTACTCCCGCTTGTACGGAATCTTCGGCTTGAGCTGAAACCGTTGACTGAGCCAAACCCTGTAATGTTTTCAGCAATTCCAGTCCTGACTGGCCGCGATAGCCATTTAATGTGACACAATGCCAATGATCAATAATCGGCAATAAAGGCGATAATACACCGTTCGCATCTTTATCTTTTAAAATACCGCATACTGTAATGATCTTACCTTTTATACTCGGTTTAAGTGCGGTCAGTTTTTCCGCCAAATAACGTGCCGCATGAGGATTATGCCCTACATCAATAATCATTTGCGGCAGCTGTGCCGGATTCCCCAATTTTACCAACTGCTCTCCCCTTAATTGCTGAAAACGCCCGGTCAGTTCCACTTGTTGTAAAGACTGATGAATAATCTCCGATGAAATATCAAAAGGCAGATACGGCAATACCGCTAAGGCGGTTGCGGCATTGGCTAATGGAATCCGACAAAGCGGTAGATTTTCTAACCGAACCCGCTTATTCTGCCACTGCCAATATTCGCCCGATTTGCTAAATTGCCAGTCCTGATTACAGCAGGAGATGACACAGTGCAACTGCTCGGCGTGCTGTAACATGGCAGGCGGAATATTAGGTTCACCGATAACGGCCGGTTTACCCGCACGAAAAATTCCGGCTTTTTCAAAAGCAATCCGATTGCGATCCGAACCGAGAAAATCCACATGATCAATATCAATACCGGTGATCACCGCAATATCCGCATCCACAATATTGGTGGCATCCAAACGGCCGCCTAAACCCACTTCCAAAATCCCTACATCTAATTTTGCCCGCTTAAACAAATGCAGTGCAGACAAAGTGGAATATTCAAAATACGTCAGCGATTGGCTTTTATGCTGTTCGATAAACGCAAATGAAGCGGTATGTTCACTGTCCGCTAATTCCTGATTTTGAATACGTACACGTTCGTTATAACGAATTAAATGGGGCGATGAATACACGCCCACCCGCAAGCCTGCATTGAGTAATAAGGTTTCCAGCAAACGACAGGTTGTGCCTTTGCCATTGGTGCCGCCCACCGTAATCACCAACGGTGCAGGGCGTAATAAATCCAATTCTTGAGCAACGGTTTTTACCCGTTCCAAACCTAAATCAATAGCTTTGAAATGACTGTTTTCTAAGTAAGAAAGCCACTCTGCAAGTGGCGAAGTGGCTTTTAATTGATTGTTTTGCATAATATTTATTTACGCTGTCGGTTGTTCTGCCTGTTCAACTTCATCAACTTGTTCAACAACTTCCGGCTCAACAAAAGGTGACGGTTGGTTAGTTAATTTACTTAATATGCTGGCCAGTTTTTGACGCATATCCGAACGTTTTACGATCATATCGATAGCACCGTGTTCCAATAAAAACTCGGCACGTTGGAAACCTTCCGGTAATTTTTCACGCACGGTTTGTTCGATAACTCGCGGACCTGCGAAACCGATCAACGCTTTCGGTTCGGCAATATTAATATCGCCCAGCATGGCAAAGCTGGCTGATACGCCGCCTAATGTCGGATCCGTCAACACAGAAACAAACGGTACGCCCAGCTCTTTCATTTTAGCTAACACGGCACTGGTTTTTGCCATTTGCATTAATGAGAATAAAGCCTCCTGCATACGGGCACCGCCGCTGGCAGAGAAACAAATAAACGGACAATTTTCATCCATTGCACGTTCCGCTGCTTTCACAAATTTCGCCCCCACCACAGACCCCATTGAACCGCCCATAAATGCAAAGTTTGATGCGGCAACCACTACTTTCATACCGTATAATGTACCGATAAAACTCACTAAGGCATCTTTTTCACCGGTTTGTTTTTGAGCTGCGGTGATACGATCTTTATATTTTTTCAAATCTTTGAATTTTAAGATATCTTGCGGCTCTAAATCTGAATTTAATTCCACCGCACTTTCTGCATCCAATAAGCTTAATAAACGTTCGCGAGCATCAATACGCATATGATGACCACATTTCGGACAAACTTCCAAATTACGGGTCAATTCATCACGATATAATACTTGTTCGCAAGAGGTACATTTTGTCCAAACCCCTTCCGGCACATTCGCTCTGCGAGAGCTTGAAATCGGGTTTCTGCTAAAAATTTTTTCAATCCAGCTCATTTTTAACCTTACATTGTTATTAATAAGAAAATTCCGTTTATTAGACCATAAAACGATTTAAGTTGCTATACATTTATCTGTTCTACGATTTCAAATGTTGTATTTGGAAATTCTCGCAATAAATAATTTCGTAAATAATTTTCTGTTTCTCGGGCGATGAGGCAATCAGTTTGGGGATATTGGTTGTATAACACCGCCTTTACTGCAATGCGGCGGATTTTACATAATTCCAAGCTCAATAAAGTATGATTAATGCTGCCTAATTTACCTGATGTAACAAGAATAATCGGATAACCTTGTGATTGCACGTAATCCAGCATTGTATGCCGTTCATCATAAGGCACACACAGCCCTCCCGCACCTTCAATAAGCACATAATCATATTTTTCCGCTAAAAGTGCGGTGGTTTTTTGCATAATTTCTACAGATATTTCACGATTTTCCAACTTCGCTGCCAAGTGCGGCGAACAAGGATAAGCGAACACATAAGGACTGGTTAGACCTTGTTTATCTTCGTCCGTCGGTTCAATGCCTTGTAAACGACGATGTACCAATAGATCTTCCGCAAGCTGTTGGCAGCCTGTTTGAATAATCTTTTGGGTAATCACCGAAAAGCCTTGATTCATCAGTTTTTTGGCATAAAGCCCGGTGGCAATGGTTTTTCCTACATCCGTATCAATGCCGGAAATAAAAATAATATTATCATTCATATTAATGCTCATTTTTCTTGCGTGCCAAACAGAATATAGGCGAATACGTTAATGAATATTGCCCGTCCTGCTCATGGGAAGTGCGGTAGTTTTTTTCGTAATTTTCACAGAACGCTTTCAACTTTCCTTTTGTCCATTGCTGCTGATGGGTTGCCGTTACTCCGCTTTGTTTGAGATGCTGCAACACCGCCATGGGAGAAGAAAAAGATAAAATAATATCCTGTTGTGAAAGATGTAAAATATCAAAATTTTTATTTAACCACATTTCCCATAGTTCAATACTCGGATAATCTAATCCGATTCCGGTCAATGTTTTGATTTCAAATAAATTTTTTGGCGAAAACACATTAAATAGCAATAATCCCTTTTCCTTTAAATGTGCCGCACACCATTGTAAAAAGGTTTGTTTATGATGAAACCATTGGATCGCCGAAGCCGCTGCAATAAGATCAAATTGTTGTTCCAGTAATAAATGCTCTGCATCACCGCAATAAAATCGGAAAGATTGACCGTCCAACAAAGGCGTAATAAATGCTTCCGTCTGACAAAGATCATTAATCGCCCATTGTTGCACAGTAAAATGTTGTATTAATAAGCGGGTTAAATCCCCCGTGCCGCAACCGATTTCCAATACTTCGGCAAAATGGCTCTGTTGCGTATCGGTGAGTAATTCACATAGTCGAGTGTTGATCTGTTTTTGCACGATAGCCTGATGATCATAATGAGTTAAGGCGGATGAAAATCTCTGTTTCACATATTTTTTATCAACGAAGCTCATTGTGTTTCTCAAAATAATTGTTCCCAGCAATGATATTCTGCAAGCAGATAATGGGCTTTATCCACCGGTGAAATTACTGTTCGATTGGTCCAATATGCCTGTTGGTTTTCCGCCGGAAAAATACGATCCTGTAAGCCGATAATAGCTTTTGTCCATTGTATTTTGTCCGTTTCGTTATGTTTTTGCAAAAAGCCATAAAGTGCGGTTAATTCCGAGAGAATTTCCTCATCCGAACGTTGTCCGTTAAGCTGTTGATATTGGGTGAAATTTTGTTTATCACCGCACATTCTGCGTTCAAATTTAGTGCGGGTTACCGCATTTAAACCGCTTAATGTACCTTCAAAAATTGCTTTTGGAATACCGAATTGATCGTCACAAGGCAATGCCGTACCATTAATCGCCGTAGCCGAAAGTAGCGGTAATTTTGTCATCGTCTGTTCGGCAACCCAAACACCCATTGACCAAGCCACTAATCGGATATGCTCATAAGCTAAAAAATCAAAGGCTAAATCTAAATTCCGATAGTCATAACAAAGCAATAAATCATAACCTTGCGGTAATGCCAAGTGTTCCACCGCACTCACCGGTGTGCCCCAGCCGGCAAAATAGACGATTAAATCAGGTTGTTGAGATGAGATCAGTTTTGTTTTCATAAATGATTTTCCAATAATACGGCAATAAAGCTATTCAGTTCGTCAAATGTCATGTCTGCGGTTAAAGATAAACGAATCCTTGATGTACCGTGCGGCACTGTGGGCGGGCGGATCGGCAAACAATAATAACCTTGCCGTTGCAAAGCCAGTGCTTTTTCCACCGTTTTTTGATTATCCCCTAAAATGTAAGGCACAATATAACTTTCGCTCGGCATTTTGCATTGTAACCGTTCGCTTAAAACAGAACGCAAATGTTCGCTTAAAGCGGTCAAATGACGACGTTGTTCGCCCAGTTGCGGTAAACGTTCGAATAAAAAATAACTCCAAGCCACATTAAAAGGCGGTAACGCCGTTGAAAAAATCAATGGTCGCATTTTATTAATCAAATAATCTCTGAGAATGGCATCACACACCACATAAGCTCCCATTGATGCCAAGGCTTTACCGAATGTTCCCACTAACAGATCAATTTGTTCAATGCAATTTTGTTGTTCGGCAATGCCTAATCCGCTTTCACCGCAGGCACCGATAGCGTGGGCTTCATCCACATAAAGCATTACATTGCCAAAATGTTGTTTAAATTCCACCAATTTTTTCAGATCGCACATATCACCGTCCATACTGAAAAGGCTTTCGGTGACAATAATCATACGCTTAAAAGTGCGGTGATTTTTCTGCAAAATTTGCCGTAAATGTTCATAATCGTTATGACGATAGCGTTGAAATTCACAACCGCTTAAACGAATACCGTCAATCATACTGGCGTGAACTAATTTGTCTGCCACGATGAGTGTTTGTTTATCCGCTAAAGCGGGCAAAATGCCGATATTGGCGTGATAACCGCTGTTGAACAACAATGCGGCTTCCCGCTGAAAACGATGTGCAATTAATTTTTCCAAGTCATCATAAACGGGAAATGAACCGGTTAATAACCGTGAAGAAGATGAAGTGAAGTGCGGTAGATTTTCGCCGTATTTTTGTAAGAATTGTCGGCGTAATGCGTGGTCATTTGCCAATCCCAGATAATCGTTGGAAGACATATTCAACATTGATTGTCCGTTACGTTCAATATATTTTCCTTGGTGATTTAGCGTCGGAATTGAACGACATTGCCCGATAGCATTAAGTTCGATCAGATAATCGGCAAAATCTTTATTCATTATATTCGTCCTTAATTGCTGTGATTAATCCTTTGGTCAGCAAAGAAAGCTGTTCGGGTTCAATAATAAACGGCGGCATAATATACACTAAATGACTAAACGGTCGTACCCAAATTCCCTGTTCCACAAAACGCGGCTGCAAACTTGCAATATTCACCGGTTGCTGCATTTCAATCACACCGATGGCACCCAACACCCGTACTTCTTTCACACAATGAAACGAACCGGCAGGTTGCAGTTCCTGTGTCAGTTGTTGCTCAATTTGTTTGACTTTCTGTTGCCATTGGCTTTCCAATAAAAGATTAATGGATTCATTGGCGATGGCACAAGCCAGCGGATTCGCCATAAAAGTCGGCCCGTGCATAAAACATTTGGCTTCACCGGAACAAATGGTTTCGGCAATATGGGCGGTAGTAATCGTGGCAGACAACGTCAGATAACCGCCGGTTAGGGCTTTGCCTAAACAAATAATATCCGGTACAACATCTGCGTGTTCTAAGGCAAATAATTTTCCTGTGCGACCAAATCCCGTGGCAATTTCATCAAAAATCAGCAACACTCCGTATTGTTCGCATAAGGCTTTCGCTTTCACTAAATAAGCAGGCGAATAAAAATACATTCCTCCCGCCCCTTGAACGATGGGTTCTAAAATCAATGCTGCAATTTCTTGATGCTTTTGAGCTAACAAATCCGCCAGAGGTTGAATAGCGTTATCATCCCATTGTTGATGAAATTTGACTCCGGGTTGCGGAAGAAAATATTGAATAGGCAGACTTTGGGAAAATAAATTATGCATTCCGGTAACCGGATCGCACACTGACATTGCGTGCCATGTATCACCGTGGTAGCCGGAACGGATAGTAGCAAATTTATAGCGGGAAAATTCCCCTTTGGCCTGTTGATATTGAATCGCCATTTTCATCGCGACTTCCACCGCAACGGAACCACTATCGGCAAAAAAGATTTTATCCAGAGCTTGCGGTAAAAGTGCGGTGAGATTTTGTGCCAATTTCACTGCCGGATCATGAGTAAAACCGCCGAACATAATATGGCTCATTTGACTTAATTGTGCGGTTGCTGCGGCATTTAAACGGGGATGATTATAACCGTGTAACGCCGCCCACCAAGAAGACATTCCGTCAATAAGTTTTTGGCCGTTTTTTAAAGTAATAATCACACCGTCCGCACGTTCTACGGTATACATCGGCATCTTTGATCCGATAGACGAATAAGGATGCCAAATATGTTGATGATCAAAAGCGAGTATTTGTTGTTCTGTCAAATTCATAACGTAATTCTATTTTGTTACTTCTCAGCCACTAATGTGATGATTTTTCCACTTGTTCACTGCTTCGTAGATATTCTTCACGATTCGGATCGACGGTTTTTGATTTTTGAATCATCGGTTCAATAGTAATGCCTTGCACCAGAATCGAGAACATGACCACCGCATAGGTTACGACCAACAGTAAATCCCGCACATCCGTACCGTCGCCGATAAAGGCAGCACCGCTTGGAACGGATAATGCCATTGCCATTGATAAACCGCCGCGTAATCCGCCCCAAGTCAATATTTTCAAAGTATAAGGGTTATAGGTTCTAAAACGCTGCATTGCTTGGAACGGAATCCATAAGCTGATATAACGTGCCGCCAAACAAATAGGAATGGCTAATAACATTAAAATAAAGCCTTTGAAAGTGAAATCCACCAACAATAAAGCAAAACCGATGAGGAAAAACAGTAATGAATTTAAAAAATGATCAATCATTTCCCAGAAATGATCGAGATAACGCTGGCTTTGTTCGGAAAAGCCTTTTTGACGAGTCCAGTTTCCCACCATAATCCCCGCAACCACCATCGCTAATGCACCAGAAACGTGTAATAAACCGGCAAGCATAAAACCTGCGGTCGGCACGGTTAAAGTTAATAAAATCTCCAAACTACCGTCATCCGTATTGGAAATAAGCACATGAGCCACGAAGCCCAATACCAAACCGAATAAAATACCGCCTACGGCTTCATGTAAAAACAAACTGATAATACGACCAAAAGTCGGTTCTTGACCGCTAAATGCAACGGTCAAAACGGTAATAAAAACGACTAAACCTACACCGTCATTAAATAAAGACTCCCCTTCCACCTGCATTGAAAGGCGTTTCGGTGCCCGTAAATTTTTAATAATCGCCAATACGGCAATCGGGTCGGTAGGTGAAATTAAAGCACCGAATAATAAACAATAAATAAAATCAATGCCCATTCCAAGCAAATTTGCCACAAAATAAATTAACAATCCGACAATAAATGAGGAGGCTAAGGTTGAAAAGAGAGCAAAAGTGGTGATTTCCCATTTTTGATCTTTCATCACCGGCAACTTAATACCTAATGCTCCCGCAAATAATAAGAAACCCAGAATCCCGTTTAATAAAAAACTTTTGAAATCGAGCTGCTTCATTACATTAGTCGCAATATCATCTAAGTTGAACAGATTGAAATATCCCAGAATCAATAGCAACATCGAACCAATCATCGCAGAAGCGGTAATGGCAATGGTAGATTGAATTCTGTCATTGATTTTACGAGTAATAAACGCAAGCAAAATCGCCATGGCGGATAAAAAGCAAATATAGGTGTAAATGCTCATAAAATGACCTTAATTAATTTTGAGCTTTTGGAAATGATGTGTAGTATAAGTAAACTTCATTTCTTTATAAAGGCATAAATCCGGAAATACACAAAAATGCGTAAAATTCCTTTATTTTTAACCGCACTTTTGGCGGTACTATTATCGGTAATCGGTTATCTTTACTTTTCTATTTCGTTATTTTCACCAGCAAAAGTCACAACGTCACTAGATTATACTATAAACAAATCATCAGATTCTTTTCAATGTTATCAAACAGATAAATCAGTTTCGCCATTTACATCACAAGAATTTAATATTGTTGTGTGGAATATTCACAAAGGCAGTGATCCGGGTTGGCAATCCGCATTACGGCAATATGCTGAAAAAGCCGATTTTTTATTGTTGCAAGAAGTGACGAATCAACAGAATATTCAGCAGCTTATAAATTTTCCTACATCAATTTATGTGTCCGCATTTTCTTATCGAAAACGCGAATCCGGTGTTAATTTATTATCCAAAACCGCCCCTCATTATTTCTGTGCCGGTTCGGAACAAGAACCTTGGATTATCATTCCAAAAGTGGGTGTTGCCGCAGCCTATCCTTTAACCAACGGAGAATCTTTACTGATAGTTAATTTGCATTTAGTCAATTTCGAATGGACACCGACCAACTACAAAAATCAGCTTACTCCGATGATTAATCAAATCAGCCAACATAAGGGCCCGATTATTCTGGCCGGTGATTTTAATTCTTGGAATGATGGCAGAATTGAATTGCTTAATGATTTAACGACTAAAAATAATTTGCAGGAAGTCCAATTTACCGCCGATTATCGCTTGCAATTTTTATCCCATCCGTTAGATCATATTTACGTTCGCGGTTTAAATATTAAAGTAGCCACGACAACAAATACCGAATCTTCGGATCATAATCCGCTATTTGCGACATTTACGATTAAGGACAATCAATGAAATTATTAATATCCAATCAGCACGGCGCCATTGTGATGGCACTATTGCCTTTTTTATACGGTATGCTTTCCCGTTCACTTATTTGGCAGGATATATTTCTTTTATTAGCTTGGTGCTCGTTATACTTATTCACTTACCCGTTTTTCAGCCTGTTCAAAGGCAAAAATTTAGCAAAATATCAAAAATGGACATTCATCTACGGCATTGCAAGTGCGGTATTTTCTGTACCGGTTTTCCTCTATCATTGGCAAACCGTTTATGCCATTGTCGCCATGTTGCCTTTTAGTGCCCTTTCAATTTATTTTGTAAAGAAAAAAGATGAGCGTAATTTACTCAATGATTTTGCCGGCATTGCGATTTTCGCCATCGCCGGAATTATGGCTTATGAATTTAATCATCCGCTGGATCTTCATGCGATCAATATTGCACTTTACCCGTCATTATTTTTCATCGGTACGACATTGTATGTAAAATCCAGTATGCGTGAACGGAAAAACCCGAAATATTATTATGTTTCATTGCTGTTTCATGTTGCCTGCCTGTTGCTGTGTGCAGCATTACAACATTGGTGGTTAACGGGGGCATTTATTATTGCATTGATTCGAGCTTATTGGTTGCCACGGCAAAAATTATCAGTCAAACAAATCGGCTTAATCGAAATGGTTGTATCCTTACTCTTTTTTATCGCATTATTAATTTAATAAAAACATTATTAATAATTATCATTTAATACAAAGTGCTTTTGCTCGATTTCACACCATTGGAAATATTGATTATCCGTTTTACTATCGGTTTTTAGTGCTGCGGTTGATTTATCCGAAAAAATCAGTTGGCAACAAGAACTGTTTTTCGTTATAGCAGGATTAGCTAAAATTCTGCCGAAATTCACCGCACTTCATCCCATCATTAGCCAAAATCACCTGACTTTTAAAGCAAAAAACGATATACTTCCAGAAATTTTGTTTATTCGATTTTACTGTAAATAACACTATGTCAACCAATTATCAAGCTCAAGATTTAACCGTATTAAAAGGCTTAGAACCTGTTCAGCAACGACCAGGGATGTACACCGACACCACCCGTCCGAACCACTTAGGTCAGGAAGTCATCGATAACAGTGTGGATGAAGCCTTGGCGGGCTTCGCCACTAAAATTGATGTGATTTTATATCCTGATCAATCCCTTGAAGTGATCGATAACGGCCGTGGTATGCCGGTCGATATTCACCCGGTGGAAAAAATATCCGGAGTGGAATTAATTCTCACCAAACTGCACGCCGGTGGTAAATTCTCCAATAAAAACTACTCTTTCTCCGGCGGCTTGCACGGTGTGGGGATTTCCGTAGTAAATGCTTTATCGGACATGGTAAAAGTTACCGTAAAACGCGACGGGCAAATTCACGAAATCGCCTTTTCCAACGGTGAAAAAACTAAAGAATTAGAAGTCATCGGCACTTGCGGCCGCCGCAATACGGGCACTACCGTCCATTTTCACCCAAACCCGAAATATTTTGACTCGGTGAATTTTTCCGTTACCCGCTTGCGGCATTTATTACGTGCCAAAGCGGTGCTTTGTCCGGGTTTGGAAATCAAATTCATTGATAAAGTTAATAACACCGAGGAAAGTTGGCTGTACCAAGACGGTTTGTCCGATTATTTAACCGAATCCGTTCAAGGCTTTACTACCTTACCGGAAACGCCGTTTATCGGCGAATTTAAAGGCGATACGGAAGAAGTCAGCTGGGCGTTGTGCTGGCTGACGGAAGGCGGCGAATTAACCGCAGAAAGCTATGTGAATTTAATCCCGACCCCATTAGGCGGTACGCACGTGAACGGTTTACGCCAAGGTTTGCTTGATGCAATGCGGGAATTTTGTGAATTTCGCAATTTATTGCCGCGCGGCGTAAAACTTACCGCCGATGACATTTGGGATCGCTGTGCTTATGTGTTATCTCTCAAAATGCAGGATCCGCAATTTGCCGGACAAACCAAAGAGCGTTTATCATCCCGTCAAAGTGCGGTGTTTATTTCCGGCGTTGTGAAAGATGCTTTCGGATTATGGTTAAACCAAAACGTGCAACTGGCCGAACAGTTGGCAGAAATGGCCATCAGTTCCGCTCAACGTCGTTTGCGTGCAGCAAAAAAAGTAGTACGTAAAAAATTAGTCAGCGGCCCTGCTCTGCCGGGCAAATTAGCGGATTGTACCCAACAAGATTTGGAACGCACAGAGCTGTTTTTAGTGGAAGGTGATTCTGCGGGCGGTTCGGCAAAACAGGCTCGCGACCGTGAATATCAAGCAATTTTGCCGTTGCGTGGTAAGATTTTAAATACTTGGGAAGTGAGTTCCGAACAAGTATTGGGTTCGGAAGAAGTTCATAATATTGCCGTCGCTTTAGGGATCGACCCCGACAGTGATGATTTGAGCCAGTTGCGTTATGGTAAAGTTTGTATTCTCGCCGATGCAGATTCCGACGGTCTGCATATTGCGACGTTACTGTGTGCATTGTTTTTGCGTCATTTCCCGAAATTGGTGCAAGAAGGTCACGTTTTTGTGGCAATGCCGCCGTTATACCGTATTGATTTAGGTAAAGAAGTTTTTTATGCGCTAGACGAAGGCGAGAAAGAAGGTATTTTGGAGCGTTTGAAATCTAAACGGGGCAAGCCAAATGTACAGCGTTTTAAAGGTTTGGGCGAGATGAATTCACCGCAGTTACGTGAGACGACAATGGATCCGAATACGCGTCGTTTGGTGCAGTTAACGTTTGAGCCGGATCAGGATGAAAATCAAGAAACCTTTGAACTGATGGATATGTTGCTAGCCAAGAAGCGTTCGGAAGATCGTAAAAATTGGTTACAGGCAAAAGGCGATCAGCTGGAATTGGCGGTTTAGTCCGTTTCGCCTGACGGTAGTAAGCATACTTCTTTTCGACGAACATGAAATTAATAATACCGGTGCACTTTTAATATCAACTTTTTCATCAAGGATATTGTGAGGTTGTAAGGTGAAAATGTTTTAACATAATCGATGCCTCTTAGTAAACAGCTAAAACATATTAAAAGATTTCAATATATTATTCAATTTTAAAGAGAAAAATAAATGGAAACCATACTTCAAGGTTTTTTAGTGACTAGCGGGTTGATTGTTGCCATTGGAGCGCAAAATGCGTTTGTATTGAAGCAGGGGTTATTGAAACAGAATACATTTTTAATCGCATTGACCTGTTTTTTATGCGATTTTGTGCTGATGAGCATCGGTGTGTTGGGTATGGGGTCGCTCATCAGCAGTAACCCAACGGCATCATTGGTATTGGCGATTGTCGGTGCGGTATTTTTGTTTGTGTATGGTTTGCGTTCTTTTATTTCCGCTTATCGCGGCAAAAGTGTGCTGGCGATGGATAATTCTCAGTCAAAACAGACCGCACTTAAAGCTGTGTTGCTGACTTTAGCCGTCACCTTGCTGAACCCGCACGTTTATATTGATACCGTGATGATTCTCGGCAGTATCGCCGGGACATTGAGCCAATCGGACAAAATACTGTTTCTAATCGGTGGCCTGCTCACTTCCGCCTTATGGTTTTTAAGTTTAGCCTACGGCGCACGATTGCTAATTCCACTTTTCCGACGTCCGTTTGTATGGCAGGTGTTGGATTTCATCATCGGCATTGTGATGTGGCTGATTGCAGCAAGTTTAGTAAAATATACAATAACGTTAAATTAATAAGATATTGACGAAAAAATGGAAAACAAAATAACCTACGACGGCGTTGAACAAATGCCGCTTCGCACTTTTACCGAAAGTGCTTATCTCAACTACTCTATGTATGTCATCATGGACAGAGCATTACCTTTTATCGGCGACGGCTTGAAACCTGTGCAACGCCGCATTGTCTATGCTATGTCCGAGCTCGGTTTAAATGCCAGTGCGAAATACAAAAAATCCGCCCGTACCGTGGGGGACGTATTGGGTAAATTCCACCCGCACGGCGATAGTGCCTGCTATGAAGCCATGGTACTGATGGCACAGCCTTTCTCTTATCGCTATCCGTTAGTTGACGGACAAGGCAACTGGGGAGCACCGGATGATCCTAAATCTTTCGCCGCCATGCGTTATACGGAATCCCGCCTGTCTAAAATTTCCGAAATTCTGCTTACAGAACTCGGACAAGGCACGGTGGATTATCAACCGAACTTCGACGGAACATTAGAAGAACCGCAATATCTACCTGCCCGCCTGCCGCATATTTTACTCAACGGTACAACCGGTATTGCAGTGGGTATGGCAACGGATATTCCGCCGCATAACATCAACGAAATGGCTGATGCTGCCGTGAAGTTATTGGATAATCCTAATGCCACGTTAAGCGATATACTGAATATCGTACAAGGTCCGGACTATCCGACGGAAGCAGAAATTATCTCTCCGAAAACCGAAATTCAAAAAATTTATGAAACCGGCCGCGGCTCTATCAAAATGCGTGCGGTGTGGAAAAAAGAAGACGGCGAAATTGTGATCACTGCATTCCCGCATCAGGCTTCACCGTCTAAAATTATGGCTCAACTGGGCGATATGCTGAACAATAAAAAACTGCCGATGGTAGAAGATATCCGTGACGAATCCGATCAGGACAACCCGACCCGTTTGGTTATCGTACCGCGTTCCAACCGTGTGGATACCGATGCGCTGATGAGCCATTTATTTGCTTCCACAGATTTGGAAAAAAACTATCGTATCAATATGAATATGATTGGTCTTGATAACAAACCGGCAGTCAAAAACCTATTGCAAATTCTCGCAGAATGGCTAACTTTCCGCCGCACCACGGTTACTCGCCGTTTGCGTTATCGTTTAGATAAAGTATTATCTCGACTACATATTTTAGAAGGTTTGATGATTGCTTTCTTAAATATTGATGAAGTGATCCATATTATCCGCAACGAAGACGAACCAAAACCTATGTTAATGGCTCGTTTTAATTTGTCGGATGAACAAGCTGAAGCTATTTTGAACCTGCGTTTGCGTCATTTAGCTAAATTGGAAGAACATGAACTGCAAGCGGAAAAAGATAAACTGGAAGAAGAGCGGTTGAATTTGGAACAGATTTTAGGTTCAGAACGCCGTTTGAATACGCTGCTCAAAAAAGAGATCCAACAAGATGCCAAAACTTACGCCAGTCCGCGTCGTTCGCCGATTGTGGAGCGAGAAGAAGCTAAAGCTATTGCTGAAAGTGATATGACTCCGGCAGAACCGGTAACCGTAATATTATCGGAAATGGGCTGGGTACGTTGTGCCAAAGGCCACGACATTGATGCCAAAGGCTTGAACTATAAAGCAGGCGATAACTACTTGCAGCACGCTTACGGCAAGAGCAATCAGCCTGTGGTATTTATGGACAGTACAGGTAGAAGTTACGCTTTAGATCCACTGAGTCTGCCCTCTGCCCGTTCGCAAGGTGAACCATTAACCGGAAAACTCACCTTACCTGCCGGTGCAACAGTAGAACAAGTGTTAATGGAAAGTGAAAACCAACCGTTGCTGTTTGCTTCCGATGCGGGCTACGGTTTTATCGGCAAATTTGAAGATTTGATCGCTCGCAATAAAGCCGGTAAAGCCGTGTTAAGTTTGCCTGAAAATGCTAAAGCCTTACCAATCCAAAAAATCGAAAATTCCACCGCACTTTTAGTGGCCATTACCTCTGCGGGCAGAATGTTGATTTTCCCTGTGGCAGATTTACCGGCACTCAGCAAAGGTAAAGGCAATAAAATCGTCACTATTCCTGCGGCTGCCGCAAAAGCCCGCACGGAATTATTGGCTAAATTGTTACTGATTTCCGAAAACGCTAGCTTGGTATTCCATTCCGGCAAACGAAAAATCACCTTAAAACCGGAAGATCTACAAAAATTCCGTGCTGAACGCGGGAGAAAAGGTTCGGCGTTACCAAGAGGCTTACATTCCAATGTCGATATTGAAGTGATTGAGGCGGAAATTAAATGATAAAAAGGCGTACCAAGTGTACGCCTTAAATTCAGAATAAACGCCTTAATTATTCGGCTGTTATATCTTTAATCGTCGTTGTGGCTGCATTATTCATCACAGATTTTACGCCGTTTTGAGCGGCTGCCTGAGATGAATAATATTCGCTACGACCGATTTCTTGGTGGTTTGCCGCTTTTAAAATAAAATACGGTTCGCCGTTTTTATTTTCTCTAAATTCAAAATTCTTTTCATCAACACCGTTTTTTTGAACTGATGCAATGCCGTTTTCTGCCGAAGCACGGGTTTTGTACAATTCGCTAGTTAAAATAACCTGGCTGTTTGCTGCTTTTAAGTTGAACATAAACTGACCGTTTTTAGCTTGTTTGAGTTCATACCATCCTAATGCCATAATATTTTCCTTTTTAAGTTATGAATTACCAACATATTAGACTTGCTCAAAATAAAAAAGTTCCCTATTATGCCTGCGATATTTTATTTTAAGGATCAAAAATGACTGAACAAACTTTTATTCTCGGAAAAGATGCGGCATTGGAAGACAGCATCGCAAAATTTCAACAAAAACTGACCGCACTTGGCTTTAATATTGAAGAAGCGTCTTGGCTCAATCCCGTGCCGAATGTATGGTCGGTGCATGTGCGTGATGCCGATTGTCCGCAATGTTTTGCTAACGGCAAAGGTGCAAGTAAAAAAGCGGCGTTGGCCTCTGCTTTGGGCGAATATTTTGAACGTCTTTCCACCAACTATTTCTTTTCTGATTTCTATCTCGGTCAAGATATTGCGAATGGTGATTTCGTGCATTATCCAAACGAAAAATGGTTCCCGATTACCGACGATTTTCAACTGCCGGAAGGTATTTTAAATGATGATTTATTGGAATATTACGATCCGAACGGCGATATCACACCGGAATTATTGGTGGATTTACAATCGGGCAATTACGATCGCGGCATTGTGGCAATGCCTTATATTCGCCAGTCTACCCAAGAAGTCACCTATATTCCGCAAAGCGTTATCGCCAATTTATATGTGTCTAACGGAATGTCTGCCGGTAACACCAAATACGAAGCCCGCGTACAAGGTTTATCGGAAGTATTCGAACGCTATGTGAAAAACAAAATTATCGCCGAAGCCATCAGCCTGCCGGAAATTCCTGCGGATGTGATTGCACAATATCCGTCAATCAAGGCATCTATTGATAAACTGGAAATAGAAGGCTTCCCGATTTTATCTTATGATGCATCCTTGGGCGGTAAATATCCGGTAATTTGTGTAATTTTACTGAATCCAAATAACGGTACTTGCTTTGCTTCTTTCGGAGCACATCCGAATTTCCAAGTGGCATTTGAGCGTACGGTAACGGAATTATTGCAAGGTCGCAGCCTAAAAGATTTGGATGTATTCACACCGCCATCATTTAACAATGATGATGTGGCAGAACACGCTAATTTGGAAACTCACTTCATCGACTCCAGCGGTTTGATCTCGTGGGATTTATTCAAAAAACAAGCAGATTATGATTTTGTACATTGGGATTTCTCCGGCACGACTCATGAAGAATACGATAATCTAATGTCAATCTTTAATGCGGAAGGTAAAGAAGTGTACATTATGGATTACAATCACTTAGATGTGTATGCCTGCCGTATTATCGTGCCGGGAATGTCAGATATTTATCCGGCAGACGATTTGGTTTATGCCAATAATAATATGGGGATGGACTGGCGTGAAATTCTGTTAGATTTACCGCACTTCCACCACAACAAAGAAACCTATCGGGAATTATTGTCCGAATTGGACGAGCAAGGCATTGATGATGCCATCCGGGTACGTGAATTTATCGGTGTCGTTGCACCACCAAAATCCGGCTGGACAACCTTGCGTATCGGTGAATTAAAATCAATGCTATGCTTGGCTTTAGGTGAATTGGAATTGGCGTTAGAATGGGCGGAATGGGCAATGAATATGAACAGTTCCGTATTCACCGCTGATCGTGCCAACTACTATCGTTGCTTGATTCAATCCTTAGAATTATTCTTAGATAAAAACCGTGACCCGGCACAATATCGTGCAGTATTTGAACGTATGTACAGCAAAAGTGCGGTAGAATTTGCCTGGAATGCTATTCAAGGCGGCAATCCGTTTTATGATCTGTTGGCTGATGATGAACATCTGCAACAATTCACCGCTCACCAAAAATTACTGGCCGCTTACGCAAAACTGCAAAAAGCGAAACGGGAAAATTGGAAATAACCAATAAACATATCCCCCGAATTATCGGGGGATATTTTTATGTCGCTATTTAATTAATGATTGATAAGGCTCCGTTTTAATCCGCCCTTCGAATAATTCTAAGTTTGGTTCGCCATCCACCACAATTTCCCCCATTGCACCTTTCATTGAGCGGAACAGGCTGTGATCCACAAACATATATTTGCCCGGTGTCTGCATATTCAAATCAATAATGGTTGCACCGCCTGCGGGAATCAACGTGGTTTGTACATTATGATTCTGCACGCTGCCGCCTTCGACTTGAACATTATCCATTACTTTTCCCATAATGTGAAAGGATGATGCCAGATTCGGGCCGGCATTACCGACGAATAAACGAACTTTATCGCCCACTTTGGCTTTGAGGGCATTATTATCCAGCAACGTACCTGCATGACCGTTGAATACGACAAAATCCGGCTGTTCTGCCATTGCTTTTGCCATATCCATAGTAACAAGCCGCTCGTTATTTTGCGTGACCTTTTGCGACACGCTGGAATGGGGATCCGCACCGGATTCGTTAATATAAAATTCGTTTTGCACGATAAAATATTCTTTATCCGCTTTCGACAAGCCCTCTTTCGGTTCCACTAAAATTAAGCCGAACATCCCTTTCGATAAATGGATCGACGCAGAAGGCGTTGAACCGCAGTGATAAAGATACAACCCCGGATACACTGCTTTAAAGGCAAAAGTGGTCATTTTATTCGGCATTGTTTCACTGGCCTGCACACCGCCGTTTTGACCGCTGACCGCGTGGAAATCAATGCTGTGCGGCATGCGTGAAGTCGGCGGATTCGCCAACTTCACTTCCACCGTATCCCCTTCCCGCACTCGAATAAACGGTCCCGGTGTTGAACCGTTGAAGGTCCAGTATTTATAATCTACACCTTCGGTAATCGGCATAATTTTCTCTTGCACTTCCAAGTTCACCAACACGCGGGCAGGATAATTTCTCGTAATAGGTGCCGGCACATGAGGGGCAACAGTCAGTTCCGCTTCAATCACCGGCAGTTTTTGCGTTTGTGATGTTTGAGTGGATGTCGCCGACACGGTAGCCATTGCATTAAATGACAATGCCACACAAAAAGCCAATAACGTAGGTTTCAAAACTTTCATCAGATTTATCGCTCTTTTAATTTTCAACAACTTAAATTTCTAACAATAAACGTGTTGGATCTTCCAACAAGTCTTTCACCACTACCAAAAAACTCACGGATTCTTTGCCGTCAATTAAGCGGTGATCGTAAGACAAGGCCAAATACATCATCGGACGGATTTCCACTTTGCCGTCAATAGCAACCGGGCGCTCTTTAATAGCGTGCATCCCTAAAATAGCCGCTTGCGGCGGGTTGATAATCGGGGTAGACATTAAAGATCCGAATACACCGCCATTGGTAATAGTGAAATTACCACCAGTGAGATCTTCCACGGTTAATTTGCCGTCACGACCTTTCACCGCCAATTCTTTGATGGTTTTCTCGATTTCCGCCATACTGAGTTTATCGCAATTGCGGATCACCGGGGTTACCAAACCGCGCGGAGTCGAAACCGCGATACTAATATCAAAATAGTTGTGATACACAATATCATCGCCGTCAATAGATGCGTTGATTTCAGGGAAACGTTTCAAGGCTTCCACCACAGCTTTCACATAGAAAGACATAAAGCCCAACCGCACACCGTGTTGTTTTTCAAAACGATCGCTATATTTTTCCCGCAACTGCATAATCGGCTGCATATCCACTTCATTAAAAGTAGTGAGCATCGCCGTAGTATTTTTCGCTTCTAATAAACGCTCTGCAATACGTTTACGTAGGCGGGTCATCGGCACGCGTTTTTCATCGCGGTTTGCGACGGCATTATTCACACTTACAAATGAAAGTGCGGTTGGTTTTTCTTGTGTTTTTTCAGCCGTGTTTTCAACATTAGCTAAATGATTCAGCACATCTTCACGGGTAATACGTCCGCCTACACCTGTGCCTTTTACATCTGTACCGTCTAAATTATGTTCGGCTAATAAACGGCGGATACCCGGGCTTTGATCGTCTGCATTACGATTATCGTATTCGATATTGGCTTTTTGACGATCTGCAGGAGTCGGTTCAATATTTTTCTGCACACCGGCAGTGGTAATCACGCCTTCGCCGCCTGCCTGCAAAACGCCTAACAGCTGTTTACTAACTACCGTTGCCCCTTCACTTTGGGCAATTTCAGCAATCACACCATCCGCTTGAGCCGGCACTTCCAGCACGACTTTATCCGTTTCGATTTCCACGATAACTTCATCACGTTTCACCGCATCGCCCACTTTTTTATGCCAAGTTGCCACCGTTGCATCAGCAACGGACTCTGGTAAATCCGGAACTAAAATTTGTATGCTCATATTGTTTTCCTATATTTATAAAGTGCGGTGATTTTTTAAAAAATTTCACCGTTACACCTAAGTTTTACAGTTATTAATATTTTATTAAATCGTCAACGCATCAGCTACCAAAGCATTTTGCTGTTTGGTATGCAGTGACATATAGCCTACCGCCGGTGATGCGGATGCCGGTCGGCCGGCGTAACGCAATTTGGCGTTTTCCGGAATCGATACTTCAAAATTATGTTTGGAACAATACCATGCCCCTTGATTGAGCGGTTCTTCCTGACACCACACAAAATCGGTTACGTGTGCATAAGGTGCAAGAATCGCTTTCACATCATCATGCGGATAAGGATAAAGCTGTTCCAAACGGATAATGGCTACATCAATTTGATTATTCTGCCGGCGTTGTTCAAGCAAATCATAATACACTTTACCGGAACACATCACGACCCGCTTAACTTGTTTCGGATCCAGCTCGTCGATCTCGCCAATCACATTTTGGAATTGACCGTTAATTAAAGCATCTAGCGGCGACACTGCAAGCGGGTGACGTAAGAGGGATTTCGGTGAAATCGCTACTAACGGACGACGCATTTTCCGCAATGCCTGACGGCGTAGCATATGGTAAACCTGTGCCGGCGTACTTGGAATACATACCTGAATGTTTTGTTCCGCACAAAGCTGCAGATAACGTTCAACGCGGGCGGATGAGTGTTCCGGCCCTTGACCTTCATAGCCGTGCGGCAACAACATTACCAAACCACACATTCTACCCCATTTTTGCTCGCCGGAACTGATAAATTGGTCGATCACAATTTGTGCACCGTTGGCAAAATCACCAAACTGAGCTTCCCAGATGGTCAAGGTTTTCGGATCGGTAACGGCATAGCCGTATTCAAATGCCAACACGGCTTCTTCCGATAACACGGAATCCCACACTTCAAATTGACCTTGCTGTGCATGCAGATTATTTAATGGAATATATCCCGTTCCGTCATTTTGACTATGCACAACCGCGTGACGATGGAAAAACGTCCCCCGCCCCGCATCTTCGCCGGATAAACGGATTGGAATGCCCACATCTAACAACGTGGCATAAGCCATTGTTTCTGCCATCCCCCAATCCAGCAATTTATTGCCTTGTGCCATTGCTTTGCGGTCGCTGTAAATTTTTTCGACACGCGGATGCGGGCGGTGGTTTTCCGGATATTCGCTCACACGACGAGCTAATGCTGCGAAGCGTTCCGTGTCAAAACAGTTTTCATAAGGCGATTGCCAATCATGTTCAAGGTATTTCACCCAATCAACTTTTTCCATATCAATATCACGATATTCTTCGACTACTCGGTCACCTTTATCCAACGCATCGCGGTAGAAATTAATCATTTCCGTTTCTTGTTCGGCAGTCATTGTGCCTTCGGCAATCAAACGATCCGCATACACTTTACGCGGTGTCGGATGTTTTTTGATTAAGCTGTACATCATCGGCTGAGTGGCTAACGGTTCGTCCGCTTCATTATGTCCATGACGACGATAAGAAATTAAATCAATGAAAATATCTTGTTTGAATAACGTGCGGTATTCCACAGCCATTCGAGCGGCAAAGGCAACGGCTTCCGGATCGTCGCCGTTGACGTGAATGATCGGCGCTTGAATCATTTTAGCAATATCCGTACAGTATTCCGTAGAACGGGTATCATTCGGGTTAGATGTGGTAAAACCGATTTGGTTATTAATCACAATGCGGATACTGCCGCCGACGGTGTAGCCCCGTGCACCGGACATATTTAATGTTTCCTGCACCACGCCTTGTCCTGCCACCGCGGAATCACCGTGCACGGTAACGGCTAAGACTTTTTGACGGGTTTCATCATTGGTACGGGTCTGACGGGCACGCACTGAACCGATTACCACCGGACTGACAATTTCTAAATGTGACGGATTAAAAGCTAAAGATAAATGCACCGTGCCGCTGTCTGTGGCAAAATCTGATGAAAAACCTTGGTGATATTTTACATCGCCGGTACGGTCGCCACTGTGTTTGCCTGCAAATTCATCAAATAATTCTGCCGGTTTTTTACCTAATACGTTTACCAACATATTTAAACGACCGCGGTGTGCCATACCAATCACCACATCATTCACGCCTTGTTTGGCACCATGGCGGATGATTTCTTTCATCATCGGAATAAAAGCATCGGAACCTTCTAAAGAGAAACGTTTCGCACCGGGGAACTTCGCCCCCAGATAACGCTCAAGACCGTCCGCCGCAGTAAGTTCTTTAAGCAAATTCAATTTTTCTTGCGGAGTAAAGTGCGGTTGTGTCTGCCAACTTTCAATTTTGCGTTGCAACCAACGGCGTTGATCGATATTAGACACGTGCATAAATTCCAAACCGATTGTGCCGCAATAGGTTTCTTTCAATGCGACGGCTAATTCGCCTAAGGTCATGGTTTCTTTATCAAAAACATAACGCTTAATGTTAAAGGTTTCGTCTAAATCCGCATCGGTAAAACCGTGATAATGATAATCCAATTCCGCCAACACATAAGAGCGTTTCCAACGATAATAATTCAGCGGATCCAAATTAGCTTCCAAATGTCCGCGGAAACGGTGGGCATTCACCCATTGCAACAAACGCACCAGTTTTCCACTGGCTTCCGGATCAATAGCCGGAACTTCGCCTAAATGATGTTGTCGTGCTAACTTACGGAAATAATCTTTAACCTGGGAATGGGGTTGTTCAAGTGCGGTGGTTTTTGGCAACGTTTTGAAAATTTCATGCCAGCTTTCATCTACGCTGTTCGGATCTTCTAAATATTGTTCATAAATGTCTTCTACATAGGACTGATTTGCACCGCCTAATGCAGTGGTAGCCAACCAAGCAGAGAAATGATTATCTTGCATATTTACCCCTTGGATTTGTATTGCTTTGACTGAATTGATAGATTTTTCTATTATAAAAGCGATCTGTTTTTTTATATATAGGAATCGCTAGGTATTTTATTATTAAAGCTCAATCTGTTACAAATTTCCAACATTTAATCTATTTATGTAACGTTTTTTGTTGATTTTGTGACAGAGATCATATTTAGGCACAAAAAAAGAGTGGTTAAAGCATATTGCTATAACCACTCCTAATGTTTTCATTTTATTTCGTTAAATCGTCAAAGAATCTTTTTACACCGTCAAGAAAGCCTGAGGCTTTAGGGTGTTGTTTGCTTTGCCCTTCCAAACTTTCTTCCAGTTTGCGTAGTAATTCTTTTTGTTCATCGTTTAAATGAAGCGGGGTTTCTACGATGATTTTAACAATCAAGTCGCCGGCATAACCACTGCGTACTGCTGAAACGCCTTTGCCGCGCATACGGAATAATTTACCGGTTTGAGTTTCTGCCGGAATTTTCAGTTTCACGCGACCGTCTAACGTCGGCACTTCAATTTCACCACCCAATGCTGCCATTGTGAAGCTGATCGGCACTTCGCAATATAAATTACTGCCGTCCCGTTGGAAAATATGGTGTTCTTTAACATGGATCACCACATATAAATCCCCTGCCGGTGCAAAGTTTTCACCTGCTGCCCCTTCACCGCTCAAACGTAATTGATTACCGGTATCCACGCCTGCCGGAATTTTCACAGAAAGATTTTTCTTTTTATGAACACGTCCGTCACCATGACATTTTTTACAAGGTTTTTCAATTTTTTTGCCGCTACCGTGACAAGTTGGACAGACCATTTCCTGTACAAAGAAACCGGATTGACGGCGTACACGTCCGCTGCCGTGACAAGTCGGGCAGGTTTCTACTTTGCTGTCTTTTTCCCCACCACTGCCTTGGCAATGATCGCAGGTTGCCAAAGTATCTAATTGAATATCTTTGGTTGTGCCTTTAACGGCTTCTTCTAAGGTAATTTCCAAGTCATAGCGTAGATCTTCACCGCGTACCACACGCTGACGACCACGACCGCCACTACCGAACATATCGCTGAAAATATCACCGAAAATATCGCCGAAATCACCGCCACCGAATCCGCTAAAACCGCCAGCACCACCGAAACCTCCGTTTTCAAAGGCTGCGTGACCATATTGATCGTAGTTTGCCCGTTTTTCTTTATCCGCTAAAACTTCATAGGCTTCATTGATTTCTTTGAGTTTTTCTTCCGCGTCTTTATCACCCTTGGTACGGTCAGGGTGATATTTCATCGCCAACTTTTTATAGGCTTTTTTGATCTCGCGCTCATCTGCGGTTTTGCTTACGCCGAGAATTTCATAATAATCACGTTTTGCCATTTTGGTTCACTTCTATTTATTAATAAATGATATTATTTAATATTATGCATTTGTTTATAGATTTCTAATCGCTCACTAACCTCAAACTTTGCTGCCCGCTTAGAAGTACAAATACTATCGTAAGATCTATCTGCTAATTTTTGAGTGACTATAAATCCATTTTTAATGAAGCGTTTAAACTCTAATTTAATAGGTTCATCATTACCTTGAGTTGATGAATAAATGTTAAATATTTTAGCTTCTTCTCTCTTTAGAAAATCAGATTGTTGTATGTTTTCCCAAACGTCATGAAAGATAATCCGTTTGAAACTCACTGGTGTCAAATTATAGGTTAATTGATTGTTCTCTAAATGCCATTTACCTTTATTAATTCTCAGATATTTGAAAGGAGAACTAAAATAATCATTGATAGGTTTATTGAAAGTAATGCTACTTAATTGATGATCAAAAATATAATTTTCATCTTTCATCGAGCCATTAGCATCTAATTTCAATAAATCTACAGTACCTACCCCAAGATCTTTATACTCTGCTGTACAAGACCACTCCCCGACTAAATCATTAGCCGTTACCTGTTTTGTTGAATTAGAACAAGCGATGAGTAGAACACAGGATAAAGACGCTAAAATTAATTTTTTCATATTATTCATTCTCAAAGTACCGACATATTTTATACGCTAAAAGGGCGTATGCAATACGCCCCTACAATTAACATTTTGAAAAATAACTATTTATCTTTCACTTCTTCAAACTCTGCATCTACAACATCATCGCCATTGTTTGTATTGTTTCCGCTTTGAGTTTGAGCGTTTGCCTGACCCGCTTGAGCTTTTTGCTGTGCTGCCTGCATTAATTTTTCAGAAACTTGAATTAATGCTTGCACTTTCGCTTCAATGGCTGCTTTGTCTTCACCTTTCGCCGCTGCTTCAAGTTCATTTACTGCCGTTTCAATTGGTGCTTTATCCTCTGCGGATAAGGCATCACCTACTTCAGCCAACTGTTTACGGGTTGAGTGAACCAACGCATCCGCTTGGTTGCGAGCTTGAACCAATTCTTCAAATTTACGGTCTGCTTCCGCGTTCGCTTCCGCATCACGTACCATTTGTTGAATTTCTTCATCACTTAAACCGGATGAGGCTTTAATAGTGATTTGTTGTTCTTTTCCTGTACCCTTATCCTTCGCAGATACGTGAATAATACCGTCCGCATCAATATCGAAAGTCACTTCGATTTGCGGCATACCACGTGGTGCAGGGTTAATGCCTTCTAAGTTAAATTGACCTAAAGATTTATTAGCCGAAGCCTGTTTACGTTCACCTTGAAGCACGTGAATTGTTACCGCACTTTGGTTGTCTTCCGCTGTTGAAAACACTTGTGATTTCTTGGTTGGAACAGTGGTGTTTTTCTCAATCAAGGTAGTCATCACACCGCCCATGGTTTCAATACCAAGTGACAACGGCGTTACGTCTAACAATAATACGTCTGTCACATCACCGGCTAATACACCGCCTTGTACTGCGGCCCCAACGGCAACTGCTTCATCCGGGTTCACGTCTTTACGCGGCTCCTTACCGAAGAACTCCGCTACTTTTTGTTGTACTAACGGCATACGGGTTTGACCGCCCACCAAAATCACATCGTTGATTTGTGATACGCTTAAACCTGCATCAGCTAATGCCACTTTCACCGGTTCTAATGAACGAGCTACTAAATCATCCACTAAAGACTCTAATTTCGCACGAGTCAATTTGATGTTCAAATGTTTAGGACCTGTTGCATCCGCAGTAATGTACGGAAGATTCACATCAGTTTGTTGTGCAGATGAAAGTTCGATTTTCGCTTTTTCACCGGCTTCTTTCAAACGTTGCATTGCTAACGGATCATTACGCAAATCAACACCTTGCTCTTTTTTAAATTCGTCAACTAAATAGTTGATCACTCGGTTATCAAAGTCTTCACCGCCTAAGTGAGTATCACCATTGGTTGCTAATACTTCAAAGGTTTTTTCACCGCTTACTTCATCGATTTCGATGATAGACAAGTCGAATGTACCACCACCTAAGTCATATACTGCGATTGTGGTGTCACCGGTGTTTTTATCTAAACCGTAAGCCAATGCCGCCGCAGTCGGTTCATTGATGATACGTTTCACATCCAAGCCTGCGATACGACCCGCATCTTTAGTTGCTTGACGTTGTGCATCATTAAAGTATGCCGGAACAGTGATTACCGCTTCGGTAACGGTTTCGCCCAAGAAATCTTCTGCAGTTTTTTTCATTTTTTTCAATACTTCGGCAGAGATTTGCGGCGGTGCCATTTTTTCACCTTTTACTGAAACCCACGCATCGCCGTTATCGGCTTTGCTGATTTCAAACGGCATAATACCGATATCACGTTGTACTTCCTGGTCTTCAAAACGACGACCGATTAAACGTTTGATTGCGAATAAAGTATTTTTCGGATTGGTTACCGCCTGACGTTTTGCCGGTTGACCCACTAATGTTTCACCGTCGTTGGTATAAGCTATAATGGAAGGAGTTGTGCGATCACCTTCTGCATTTTCGATTACGCGCGCTTTGTCGCCGTCCATTACAGCCACACAAGAGTTGGTTGTACCTAAGTCAATACCGATAATTTTTCCCATTTTGTTTTCTCCTAGTTAAATTCGTTAATTCAATTATGTTGTTAAGATTGGGATGCGATTGCCAATTTCAAGAGCCGATTTAAAAAATTTTATCTTAAAAAGTGCGGTACAATTTCATCATAATCCGTTCTTGTTTCACTAAATAAGGACGGATTGATGAAGTTCAAGGGGAAAAAGTGGAAATTTTTAATTATTTTCAAGAAATAACGGTCCGAGATGATTTTTCGGCAAGTCAAAATGGTCGGGATAAATCACATTTACTAAATACAAACCTTCCGCTTTGGCTGTGGGAGCGGCTAAAGTGCGGTCTTTTTTCGCTAAAATTTCCGCAATCCAGTCTACCGGTTTGTTGCCCGCCCCTACTTCCAACAAACTGCCTACAATATTACGCACCATATGATGTACAAAGGCATTGGCTTGAATATCCACAATGACATAACTACCCTGACGGGTCACATTTAAATGATGTACATTTCGCCACGGCGTGTTGGACTGGCATTGTGCCGCACGGAACGAACTGAAATCATTTTCCCCGAGTAATACCTGTCCAGCTTGGTGCATTAATTGATGATTCAACGGGAAATGATGATGCGTAACACCAAACGGCAAAATCGCTGAACGTAGCTTATTGTTATAAATCACATAGCGATAACGACGAGCGATAGCACTAAAACGGGCGTGAAAATCCTCAGATACAGTTTTCGCCCAGCTCACCGCAATGTCATCGGGCAAATTGGCATTGGTGCCGAAAGACCAAGCTTTCTCCGAGCGTACCGTGTTGGTTTCAAAATGCACCACTTGTCCGGTGGCATGCACGCCGGAATCCGTACGACCGGCACAAAACACCGAAATCGGTTCATTTGCTACAAAAGACAATGCCGTTTCTAACGCTTGCTGCACGGATTCCACTTTCTCTTGCCGCTGCCAACCGAAATAATTTTTACCGTCGTATTCAATACCTAATGCGATTTTCATTGTTTGCTCTATTTTCTAAAAGTGCGGTTAGATTTTCCGATATTTTATCGTAAAATTTACTTATAAAAAAACACCCATCTTTGCAGATCGGTGTTCTTTAAACAAATTACTAATTATGCACGTTTGAAGTCGATGTGAACTAGTTTTGGTTTGAACGGGTGACGTTGCATTGCTTGTACTTTAACTGCAACTTCTTTACCTTCGATAACCAAAGTAATTACTTCAGAATAGAAAGAATCGTGTGCTTGAGCGTTGTTTAATTCATCGTGATTTAATACGATGCTAACCGGTGCTTCGCTGCCACCGTAAACGATTGCAGGAATTTGACCGTTGTGACGCAGGCGGCGGCTCGCACCCTTACCTTGCGACTGACGAACTTCAGCGTTAAATTTAAATGCCATTTTTATGTTCTCTTTAATAAAATGTTTTGACTTAAAAAACCGCAGGCGACCCAGCGATTTCCCTAATACTTCTTAACTCATAACGAATTAAGACGGCAAATTGTAATCAATTATCAAGTAAAAGGCAAATTTTTAGTGGTATTTTTTTATTAAAAAAGGCAGAATAAGAAAGTTTTTATCATTTTTATTTCACCTAAGGTCAATAATGGAATTTTTAATTGATTTTTTCAGTAGCTACGGCTATTTGGCCGTTTTCGGCGTACTTATTTTATGTGGATTCGGATTACCGATTCCGGAAGATGTTACATTAGTTTCCGGTGGTGTGATCGCAGGATTAGGCTTTGCTGATGTGCATTGGATGTTAGTTGTAAGTATGATCGGCGTGTTAGCCGGTGACAGTACAATGTATTGGCTCGGTAGAAATTACGGAACAAAAATTCTGCGTTTCAGACCTATGAGAAAACTGGTCACGCTAAAACGTTTACGCTTAGTGCGTGATAAATTTGAAACTCAAGGTGTTCGTCTATTATTTGCCGCCCGTTTTTTACCGGGATTACGTGCCGTCATTTATTTAGTTTCAGGCATTACCCGCAAGGTAAGCTTTATTAAATTTGTACTTATTGATTTCTTTGCCGCTATTATTTCCGTGCCGATTTGGGTATATTTGGGTGATTTCGGTGCAAAAAATTTAGATTGGTTGCATGCTCAAATTAAAAAAGGACAAATCATTATTTGGGTTGCGATTATTGTGGTTGCGGCTTATTTTGTTTGGAAACATTTTAAAAATAAAAAACGTAAATCAATTGAAAACTAATTTAAAAGCCCGGAATAAATACTTCCGGGCTTCTTTTTAGCTATTTAATTTTAAATCCCCGTTCTTGATCCAACCTTTTTTTCTCATCGGATAAGCAATTAACAACGTTAATATTGCCGGTAGTACAATATGAAATATGCCGATTAAACTTAACACCTTCTTGCTTGCTCCCATCGACTCCAACGTACCGATTTGCCCAACTAAGCCCGATGTGCCCATTCCCGCCCCGCTAGAGATATTCGTCATACCGAATGCAACGGCAAAAGGTGCTAAAATCGCACCGGCTAAAGTGGGAGGTAACCAAATTTTCGGATTTTTCACGATATTGGGAATTTGTAGCATACTGGTACCTAATCCGTTAGAAAGTAAACCGGATATACCATTATCCCGATAACCTAACACCGCAAAACCTATCATTTGTGCAGCACAACCGACTGTGGCGGCGCCGGCAGCCAATCCGCTTAATGATAAACTGATCGCGATCGCTGCACTGGAAATCGGTAATGTCAAAATTACTCCCATCACCACAGCAACCACAATACTCATCAAAATCGGTTGTAGTTCCACAGCCCACATAATAAACTCACCAATAGTCATCATCACAGAAGCAATCAGCGGTGCAATAAAATGTGCGGTCAACATTCCGGAAATAACGCTAGTTGCAGGTGTTACAATGATATCGATCAAGGTAGTTTTACTCACTAATTTACCACATTCCGTACCTATCACAGCAGCAATAAAAGCACCAACCACACCACCGAGATTCGCTCCGGCAAGTCCTGTGATCACACCGGAAAACAACACTAAAGGCGGCGCTTTTAATCCATATGCTACACCAACACCAATGGCGGCCCCCATTGCCGACTGAGCCGACACGCCCGTTTCAACCAAAAAAGGAACCTGAAGCCAACCGCCTAAATTTTTCAAAATCAAGCCTATAATCAATGAACTAAATAATCCTAACGCCATAAAATTCAGTGCTTCAATACCATATCGACGGGCAGAAAATTCAATATTTTGTTTTTTTAGAAATGAACGAATAGCCATAATAATTCCTCATAAATATTTACACACCGCAAAAATGTAGCATACAAGCTACATTTATTCAATATGATATATATTAAAAACATGTTTGAAAAATTAATAAAAAAGACCGCACTTTCTTTTGAATTAAGAAAGTGCGGTCAGTTTTTAAACTATTTTATAATGTGCTTAAAACATTGTAGTATCTTGGAACAGCCCTACTTTTAAATCCGTTGCGGTATAAATTACACGACCGTCCACTTCCACTTCGCCGTCAGCCAATCCCATTACTAATTTGCGGTTCACTACGCGTTTCATATGAATACGATATACCACTTTTTTAGCGGTCGGTAAGATTTGACCGGTGAATTTCACTTCGCCTACGCCTAAAGCTCGACCTTTGCCTTCACCGCCGATCCAGCCTAAATAGAAGCCCACTAACTGCCACATTGCATCTAAGCCCAAACAACCGGGCATCACCGGATCGCCGATAAAGTGACAATCAAAGAACCATAAATTCGGTTTGATATCCAATTCCGCTTCAATATAACCTTTACCGAAATTACCGCCGGTTTCGTTCATTTCGATGATGCGATCCATCATCAGCATACTCGGAGCCGGTAATTGTGGGCCTTTCTCACCGAATAACTCACCACGGCTGGAAGCCAGCAAGTGATCGTAATTGTAAGAGCTAGGTCGTTTTTCAGTACAAGCGTTCATTATTTTGTCTCCAATTTGACATCTATTTTATTAAATTCTAGCATTCTAACAGAGTTAATTGGAAAATAAAATAGCTAACACTTGTAAGCTATTTTATTTTTTAATTTTTTCTTTTAAAGATACGCAATAAATTCCACAAGCCGATTTTCGGTAGGAAATCTCCCTTTTGTTCAATTCGTTGACTGATTAAATGAGCGATTGGTATATTTTCATCGGTATAGTTCGGATTTTCTTGCTCGTTTTCATCAAAGAACGCCCGTTTAAATAGGATTTCACAGGCTTCAAACACATCATTTACCGCATAAACAGTAAATTGATTGTTTTTCACCGCTTCCACCACTTCATCAGAAAGACTTAACTGACCGAGCACCGCCGACGGCACAATAACACCTTGCGATCCCGTTAAGCCACGCCGTTGACAAATAGCAAAAAAGCCTTCTATTTTGTCATTCACACCGCCGACTGCGTGCACCAAACCGAATTGATCAATCGCCCCTGTGACCGCCACAGCCTGTGGCAACGCTAAATCTGCCAAAGCACTGACTAGCACACAAAATGTGGCTAAAGATGCACTGTCGCCGTCAATATCACTATAAGATTGTTCAAACACCAGTGATGCGGAAAACGGCAGTTGGGATTGGAAATTCATTAAATTGGCTAAACAGGCTTCTGCGATCATCATTCCTTTACCGTGAATATTGCCCGCCAATTCGTTTTTGCGATCCACATCCACGATTTCGCCGTCGCCAAATTGCACCACGCAACTGATACGGGAAGGCTCGCCGAAAGATAATGGCGACCCCGCATACTCAATCACAGACAAGCCGTTGATCTGCCCGACTACTTCGCCTTCTGTCGCCACATAAACCTGGTCGTGCAAAATATCTGCATAGGTCTGTTCGCGCAAGAAACTTTGCTGATAGCTTTTTTGTTGGAAATATTGTTCAAAATCGACCGCACTTAGTGCTTTAGACGACGTTTGCTGATAGGTAGCCTGCAAAAGTGCGGTCAATTCTACGGGTGAAATGCTCACTAAAGTGCGATCTTCACTTTCACGTACTAATAATTGATAAAGTTTAGTTAAGCCTTCAGGCGTAATGGTTAATTGCAAATTATGTGCCAAGGTTTGCACATAATCCGCCCATTGTTGCCGTTGCTCCGGCTGTTCTACGTTGATGTAATAATCAATTTCCGAATAATCCGCCAAGCTATATAATTCCGACTCAAGTTCCGCGAACGTCGCAAGTTCGTTACGATCGCCCAATAAAATCACTTTTAAATCCAAGGGATAACTTGGAATCTCACAAGGCAAAGATTTCAACGGATTATTGGCATACCAAGAAAATCGCTTGGTTACCAGCAAGTTTTTCAAACGTAGCCACAAATCAAATTGCTCGAATAATGCCGCCACGGACAGAATCAGTACACCACCGTTAAGCTGGTGTACCAATCCCGCATTCAGCTGAATATCTTTAGATACCGGATGCAAGCGAATTGAGCCAAATAATTGATTACAATCACAATATAACGCAGTTGCCACAATGTGCTTGGCAGCGAAATTATCATCTATCGATTGAGCCGGTTCTGCGGTGACTCGAGCGAAAGAAAAAGAATCCGCCTGTTCGATCACATATTGCACACCTTGCACAGTTAAAGGGGCTTGTTGAGATTTCACCCATTTTTCTACCGCACTTGCGGAGGTGGCCAAATCATTAGCTTTCAACACCAATAAAGAGCGGTGGGAATTTTGCAAAAATTGTTGCACCGCCGATACTGCTCGCGGTTGTAAATTAAAAAAATCCACCGTTTGCGGTCGGAATGATTTCAGATTGAATGCAGGTTGTAAGGCTTGCCAATCAAGGGCAAAAGAAGATAAATTCACGCAATATTCTCTATGATTTTTCAAAATGCGGTTATTATCGCATATTTTGTAAAAAATCGCTTATCAATGCTGGAAAAATTCCTGTTTCAGCGGTATATTATTGTCAGTTACAATGTAACAGAGTGAGAAAAACTGATGAAATATCAAAAACTAGAGAATCAAGAAGCAAATTGGAAATGGGTTTATTTGATCAAAAAACACCGCGACGGCGGAAAGATCACCCAATATGAAGAAAAAAGTCTGGAAGAAGAAAAAGTCAAACAGCTGTTACAATCACAAAATAATACCCAAGAAATCGAAAATTGGATCAAACTGCATCTTGCACCAAATTTGACGGTAAAGTTAGATCAGGCTATTCGGGCAAGACGCAAACGTTATTTTAACGGCGAAAAGCAATCCACCAAAAAAAAATCCATTGATTTGGAATATGCCGTGTGGAACCGTTTATCCAAGTATTCAAAAAAAATGAAAATGACCTTGTCGGAAACCATTATGTATATGATCGATGAACGGGAAAGCAAGGCGTTGTACGAATCGCAAATGTCTGTAATGAAAGCGGGATTGGCGGATTTGTTAAAATAATATTTTATTCATAATCGCTTTCCACACCCAAGGCTTTAGAAAACGCGTGCAAACCTTGCGGGTTAGCGGATTTCATCATTTGTTGCATTGCTTGTGTCGGGGCGTGCAATAATTTATTGGTAAGTTTACGACTGAGTTCTAACAGCACTTGTTCGGCATCCAGTCCTTGTTGCAAGGCTTGCAGTGATTTTTCCAACAATTCTTGACGGGCTTGTTCTGCGTTATCGCGATAAGAGCGAATCAAGCCTGAAAATTGATGTACTTTCAACCATTCAAAGAAATTCTCACACTCTTGCTCAACGATTTCTTTCGCCTGTTCGGAAGCCTGTACTCGTTGAGCAAGATTGCGTTGAATGATACTGTGCAAATCATCCACGGAATAATGATAAACCGAGCTGATCTCACCCGCACTTTCTTCTACGTCGCGGGGAACAGCAATATCCACAATGAGCATCGGTTTGTTACGACGTTGTTTTTGGGCATTTTTCACCATATCTTTTGAAATCAAAATATGATCACTGCCCGTAGAACTAATCACCACATCCGCTTGATTTAAACCCTGTTGCAGTTCGGTGAGCGGAATTACTTGAATTTTATCCGCACTTTGCAAGGTTTCTACTAATTTTTCCGCACGAGCTAAAGTGCGGTTGGCAATAATTAATTTTTCCGCACCATGTTGTAATAAATGGCGGGCGGTCAATTCAATGGTCTCTCCGGCTCCCACAAGCAAAACGGTTAAGGGTTCAAAAGATTCAAAAATCTGACGAGCCAAACTGCACGCGGCATAAGCCACCGATACCGCACTTCCGCCGATATCCGTTTCCGTCCGTACACGTTTTGCGGTAGAAAAAGTTTTCTGAAATAAACGGGATAACTCGCCGGAAATAGGAGTGTGTTCGTGCTGATAATAATCTTCACTCAGCTGATAGGCTTGCTTCACTTGCCCTAAAATCTGCGGTTCGCCAAGGATCAATGAATCCAATCCGCTTGCTACTTGCATTAAGTGTGACACAGCTTCGGTGTTTTCGTAATAATACAGGCTGTCCGCCAATTCATTAGGATCAATCTGATGAATCAGGCTGAACCAATATAAACAGTGTTGCAACCACATTTCGTTTTCTTGCGGCGGGATTTTTTTATTATGCAGATAAATTTCTGTGCGGTTACACGTTGATAACACTACCGCATTAGGAGCCAGACCATTATTTTGTAGCTGCCTCAATGCTAAAAGCCGCTTTTCTTCCGAAAAAGCAACTTTCTCCCGCAAAGCAACACTGGCGGTTTTGTGGTTCACTCCGATAGCTAAAATAGTCATGTCTAATCTGCAATAAATAAATTCCCGATATTCTAATAAATTGTCACACATTGAGCAAATCAAAGTGCGGTGAATTTTGATTTATTTCGGGTTGAATACTTAGTTTGAGGTAGAGAACAAATCATCATTTGTGCTGTTTCTTAAAAATTTGTGATCTTATTTCCATATTTAATAAAAATTAATCGATTTATTTTATTTTTATTGCACTAATGACTTCAGGTTCAAATTATATAAACAAAAGGAACAAGTAAATGCCTGAATCAATAATTGGTGCAGATCATTACGAACCTTTTATTATTTATCATAAGTCAAAAACCAATAACTCAATAATCCCAACGTAATACAAATAAACATTGATACCAACATCGGCACGGCACTGGTGACGGGAATAAAGCTAACTAATACACCGGCGATAGATCCCATTCCGAACCGCATTGTGCCCGCAAGGGAATTTGCAGTACCGGCATACTGCGGGAAGCGGTCAAGAATCGCTGCCATTGCATTGGAACCGATGGTGGACATCATGCCCACATAAGCAGCCACACCAAGTGCCATCGGCCAAAAACCGAGATCAAGCAATGCGACTAATAACAGCCAACAACCTGCCAAAAATTGAATGGTTAAACCGAAACGAAGCATTTTTTCAGCTCCCACTTGCATCACCATTTTGCCGTTAATGCTAGTGAATAGAATCATCACGCTCATATTCATTAAAAAGAAATAACCGAAATTTTCCGCAGCTACGCCGTATAAATCAATATACACTATAGAACCGGATGTGAGAAAAGCAAACAGGCCGGAAAAGGAAAAACCGCTTAACAATACATAACCCACCACGGCTTTCACTTTAATTAAAGACACAAAGTTACGCACCACATTACGTAAACCGAAAGGAATCCGTTTTTCTTTAGGCAGGGTTTCCGGAATTTGCCATGCCACCAGCCCACAGCTAAGCAACCCCATAAACGCCAATACATAAAAAATCGAATGCCAGTGGAAAAATTTGGCAATATAACCGCCCATAACCGGAGCAATAAGCGGAGCGATCATTGAAATTAGCATAATCATCGACATCATTTTCGAGAAATAATTTTTGCTAAACAGATCCCGTAATAATGCCCCTAAAATCACCGCCGGTGCCGCAGCAAAAAAGCCTTGTAGAAAACGAATGGAAACAAAATGATGAATATCATTGACTTGCGTTAATAATAAAGCACCACCCGCTGATACCAATGTACCGATTAAAATCGCCGGTTTACGTCCGAAGCTGTCTGCAATCGGCCCCCAGACCAACTGTCCGATGGCAAATCCCATAGTAAATAATGCTAAAGTGTTTTGCACTTTCTCCGCCGGGACACTGAGATCTTTAGAAATATCTAAAAATGACGGCAAATACATATCAATGGCCAAAGGCGGTAGCATTGCCAAAATCCCCAGCACTAAAATAAACACCGGTCCGGCGTGCTGATTTTTTTGTTGTTTTTTCATAATCTAAAAATTATCCTTAGCCAGGCGAAGTGCGGTGAATTTTTCCAACGTTTCTGCCTGTAAAAACGGGTTAATTTGTTTTTCTAATGCCATTGTAGTAGGCAAACTCGGTTTATCGGCTTGGCGTAATTGCATTACAAAACTTTTGTGATTTTGTACCCCACTTTGTATTCTCCGAGCGGTCACTGTCTCTGCAAAAGCTAAATTACTTAAGGTATATTCATGAGCCGGACACACAATCGTTGTATCGGACAAGGCTTTTAATCGCTGCAATCCGTCAAACATCGCTTGGTAATCACCGGTAAACACTCGGCCGCAACCGGCAGAAAATAAACTATCACCGCAAAATAAATGTTCATCTACCAAGTAACTGATGTGCTGCTCCGTGTGTCCGCCGGTAAAAATGACTTGAATATGATAATATGCGGTCTGAATTTCACCATTTTGCACAATTTCCGTTGCTCCAAGCCCGGCACATTCCGGCGGACCATATACCGATACGGCTGGAAATTGTGCTTTTAACTCAGCAACTCCACCGATATGATCATTGTGTTTATGGGTTAATAAAATGGCTTCCAAGGTAAGTTGATGTTGCTGCAAATAATCTAACACTTGACGACTCTCTGCCGGATCAATCACAATAACAGGTAAGTTTTCTCGCGCATAAAGCCAAATGTAGTTATCATTTAAGGCGGGCAATGGAATCAACATAACAATATCCTTTTGAGGTTAATCAATGAAATGGCAAGCCAAATATCCGAATGCAATTAATTTACCGCAAAGCTGGCAACAATTACCGCGTGGTGAACGTTATTGTACCGCAATTAGCGACTATTTTGGAAAATGGCTGCCAAAAATTTTAGGTTATCAGATTTTAAAAATCGGCGGTCTCAGTGGTGAAATTCAATGTAATTTGCCCTTGCGTCATCAAATGATCATCGCACCCGAAATTTCTAAAAAAATAACCGCACTTTATGCCGATCAAGCGGATTATTCGCTTATTCAAGCTAACCCCACAGAATTGCCTTTGGTCGAAAAAAGCATTGATGCCTGCTTTTTAGCCAATACAATCAATTTTAGCCAAGATCCTCACCAATTATTGCGGGAAGTGGAACGAGTCACCATGGCTGACGGCTATTTGTTTATTTCGTTGTTTAATCCCGCCGGCACATTGTTATTCAAACGTTATTTGAATAAATCACCGGATAAATTTTTATTCCGCCGTTTTTGTGCATGGCGAGTGGTGGATTGGCTGGAATTATTAAATTTTGAAGTACTGGATATGCAGTATATCGAAATCAAAAAAAGCGTGCATTTTGCTAGACATTTCGCTCCGCTAATCACCATCGTTGCCCGAAAACGCACTTTTCCACTCTGTTTAACACCACAAAAAGTGCGGTTTAATCCAAAAGAAATTTTAAATCCGGTGGAAGCATTTCAAGAAAAATGCAAATAAAAAAACGGGATATATTATATCGTCCCGCTTTTAATCATTTAATTCGTCTTCACTGCTTCGGCAATTTGCTCGGCACAGCGTTGAGCCAAATCCCCGTCCTGAGCTTCCACCATCACGCGAATTAACGGCTCGGTGCCGGATTTACGCAATAGAATGCGGCCTTTACCTGCTAATTGTTGTTCTGCATTCTGTGCAGCGACTTTTACTGCTTCGCTTTCTAACGGATCCACCCCGCCGGCAAAACGTACATTAATTAACACTTGCGGGAATAATTGCACTGCACCGGCTAGATCATTTAAAGATAAACGATGGTGCACCATAGCATTCAATACGGCTAAAGAAGCAATAATGCCGTCACCCGTGGTGTTTTTATCCGCAATAATAATGTGGCCGGAATTTTCACCGCCTAAGCCCCAGTTATTTTCCTGCATTTTTTCAAGTACATAACGGTCGCCCACGTTAGCACGGATAAACGGAATCGCCAATTCTTTAAGGGCGAGTTCTAATCGCATATTGCTCATTAATGTGCCTACTACGCCGCCTTTTAATGTACCGGAACGCTGTGCTTCACGGGCAATAATAAATAAAATTTGGTCACCATCGACTTTATTGCCTTTGTGATCCACCATCATAATGCGGTCGCCGTCACCATCATAAGCCAAGCCTACATCCGCTTTTACTTCAAGCACTTTATCTTGCAAGGCTTTAATATCGGTGGCACCGCATTTTTCATTAATATTCATACCATTAGGTTTAGTACCGATTTCAATGACTTCAGCCCCCAGCTCACGCATCACATTCGGAGCGATATGGTAGGTTGCACCATTAGCACAATCCACCACAATTTTATAACCGCTTAAACTTAAATGATTCGGGAACGTGCTTTTGCAAAATTCAATATAACGACCGGCAGCATCATTGATACGACTGGCACGCCCAAGTTCTGCGGATTCCACACAATCCATCGGTTGCTCCAACATAGCTTCAATGGCTTCTTCCACCTCGTCCGGCAATTTTGTGCCTTGTGCAGAGAAAAATTTAATTCCGTTATCAAAATAAGGATTGTGTGAGGCAGAAATTACCACTCCCGCTTCCGCACGGAAGGTACGTGTCAAATAAGCTACCGCCGGTGTCGGCATAGGGCCGATAAACGCCGCAGATAAACCCGCTGCGGCAAGTCCCGCTTCAAGGGCAGATTCCAACATATAGCCGGAAATACGCGTATCTTTACCGATCAATACTTGACGGGATCCTTGGGTCGCCAACACTTTGCCTGCCGCCCAACCGAGTTTTAAAGCAAATTCCGGAGTAATTGGAAATTGTCCCACTCTACCGCGTACACCGTCTGTACCGAAATATTTACGTTCTGCCATAGTTAGTCCTCTAAATTTTTAATAGTTATTTTACTTTTTCTGTTGCAAGCCAAATTTTTAATGCATCCATGGTTTGTTCCACATCGTGCACGCGTAAAATTTTTGCCCCTTTCATCGCAGAAATCAACGCACCGGTTACACTGCCCGTCGTGCGTTGATCTACGGGTTTATCTAATATTCCCCCAATCATTGATTTGCGGGAAAGCCCGGATAATACGGGATAGCCCAAGGCACAAAATTCATCTAAATGCTTCAATAACTGATAATTATGCTCCACACTTTTGCCGAAGCCAAACCCCGGATCAAAAATCAAGTTCTCTTTTTTGACACCGGCTTTAATGCAAAGTTCTGCCCGTGCTAACAGCCATTGCTTCACATCTTGCACCACATCATCATATTGCGGATTTGCCTGCATAGTGCGGGGCTGCCCCTGCATATGCATAATGCACACCGGCAATGTCAGCTCAGCGGCTGTTTGCAAAGCATCGGGTTCTTGTAATGCTCTGATATCATTAATAATATCCATCCCAACCTTGGCAGACTCCCGCATCACCTGTGCTTTTGAAGTATCCACGGAAATCCAGCAATCGAAATTTTTTCGCACTGCTTCTACCAGCGGTATAACTCGTTCCAGTTCTTGTTCAAGAGTCACTTCATCGGCCATGGGACGGGTGGATTCACCACCAATATCAATAATTGTGGCACCGGCATTTAACATTTTTTCTACTTGGAAAAGTGCGGTGTCTTTTTGGAAAAATTTTCCGCTATCGGAAAAAGAATCCGGTGTGAAATTAAGAATTCCCATAATTTGCGGAATGCTTAAATCTAAAATTCGTTGATTGGCTTGTAGTTGCATTTATAAATAATTTGTAGGCTAAAAAGAGCAGTTATTATAACGAAATTTTTCTCTCTGCTAAATATTTAATTTTTTCACCGCACTTTTATTCTTTCACTAAATAAGAAAAAGTATTTGTGCAAAAAAACCGATTAAAATTAGCAAAGTAATGATGACTATAAAAGATGTTGATGTAAATTAAGAGATAAATTTGAACTGATATTGTCTGCTTCCCAAGTACCCCGAGGGGTACTTGAAAAGTTGGCAGCGGGTGGTGAAACCATCTTGCCATAAGTACGACAACTTGTCGCACCTTAACGTTTGGAGTATTGCGGACGACGACGTGCTTTGTGTAAACCCACTTTTTTACGTTCAACGCGACGTGCGTCACGAGTAACAAAGCCGGCTGCACGTAATGCAGGACGTAAAGTCTCATCATATTCCATCAATGCACGTGTAATACCATGACGAATAGCACCTGCCTGACCAGAAATACCACCACCTTTAACAGTGATGTATAAGTCTAATTTGTCAGTTAACTCAACTAATTCTAAAGGCTGACGTACTACCATGCGTGAAGTTTCACGACCGAAGTATACGTCTAAAGAACGTTGGTTGATAGTGATGTTACCACTGCCCGGTTTGATAAATACACGAGCTGAAGAGCTTTTGCGGCGACCTGTGCCGTAGTTTTGATTCTCTGCCATTTTGTTTTACCTCGTGATTAAATATCTAAAACTTGTGGTTGTTGTGCTGCGTGTTGATGCTCTGCACCTGCATACACTTTTAATTTACGGAACATTGCACGACCTAACGGCCCTTTTGGCAACATACCTTTAACCGCAATTTCAATCACAGCTTCCGGACGGCGTTGAATCATCTCTTTGAAAGTCGCTTGTTTAATGCCACCTACATAGCCGGTGTGCCAGTAGTAAATTTTATCGCTTTCTTTTTTACCTGTTACAGCTACTTTATCAGCGTTAATGACAATAATATAATCGCCGGTATCAACGTGCGGAGTATATTCTGCTTTATGTTTACCACGAAGGCGACGTGCCAATTCAGTCGCTAAACGACCTAAAGTTTTACCTGTCGCATCTACTACATACCAGTCGCGTTGTACCGTTTCTGGTTTTGCTACAAAAGTTTTCATTTAATAAATTACCAATAATTTTATTTTAAACCCTGTGCCTATATAAAAATTAAGCACAACCATTGATCTCAATCTCCACCCCTTCGAGTGCGATCTCGACAAAATAATAATGTGCGGTGGGAATCCGTCACATTTACAGGGTCGCGTGATTATACAAGAGTTTTTTATGAAAAGCTAATTATTTGTACAAATAAATTGGTTGCACATTACAATAAAATATCCTACCATTGCACTCAACTATTTAATACTTAGATATCATATTTTGGAGTTTAAAATGCAAAACGAATTAATTTGTTACAAAAAAATGCCAGTTTGGACAAAAGACAGCTTACCGAAAATGTTCCAAGAAAAACACAATACAAAAGTAGGTACTTGGGGCAAAGTGACGGTTTTACAAGGTAAATTAAAATTCTATGTCTTAACGGAAGAAGGTGATGTAGTCAGTGAACACATTTTCACTGCGAACGATGACACGCCGTTTGTAGAACCGCAATTATGGCACCGTGTTGAAGCGATGTCGGACGATTTACAATGTTACTTGGAATTCTATTGTCAAAAAGCCGATTATTTCAGCAAAAAATACAATATGACCGCCACTCACTCGGAAGTAAAAAGTGCGGTAGAAATTATCAAACCTTGCAAAGTGTTGGACTTAGGCTGCGGGCAAGGTCGTAACTCATTGTTCTTAAGTTTATTGGGCTATGATGTGACCGCGTGGGATCACAATGAAACCGGTTTACAATTCTTAGCGAGCACCGCAGAAAAAGAAAATTTTAATATTAACACCGCACTTTATGATATTAACAGTGCCAAGATTCAAGAAAACTACGATTTCATTCTTTCTACCGTGGTGTTTATGCTCCTAAACCGCGATGCCGTGCCTCACATCCTTCGCAATATGCAAGCACATACCAATACGGGCGGTTACAACTTGATCGTAGCGGCCATGTCCACCGATGATGTGCCTTGCCCGCTACCGTTCTCTTTCACTTTTAAAGAAAATGAATTGAAAGATTACTACACCGATTGGGAATTCATTAAATACAATGAAGAAATGGGCGAATTGCACAAAACCGATGAAAACGGCAACCGTATTAAAATGAAATTTGTCACAATGTTGGCAAAGAAAAAATAAAATAATTTAAGATAAAATTACTAAAGGGCTTAATTGTCCTTTTTTTATGTTCAAAACATATCCAATCAGCAAATTTACCCGCAACAAAATGTAAAAAAATAATTACATTGTAAAGTTTTCCCAGTAAAATAACCGCTCTTTTACATTGTTATTAAAGGGAGAAACGATGAAAAATAAAACCTTCGGCAGTGCATTGATTGTTGCCGGTACGACAATCGGAGCCGGAATGCTGGCAATGCCGCTCACATCTGCAGAAATGGGCTTTGGTTTTACCTTAGCTTTATTGATTATTCTATGGCTATTACTTTCTTACAGTGCCTTGCTGTTTGTAGAGGTGTATCAAACCTCAGCGAAGGATGCCGGCATTGCGACATTAGCGGAGCAATACTTTGGCCCGGTCGGACGCATTTTAGCGACACTTTCGCTTGTGATCTTCATGTACGCTATTTTATCCGCATACGTTACGGGCGGTGGTTCGCTTCTGGCGGGAATTTTACCGTTTTTAGGCGAAAGTGCGGTGCCGATTTCCATTACTTTATTTACCGTAGTACTGGGGATGTTTATTATCATCGGCACCGGCAGTGTAGATATTGTGACCCGATTACTATTCTTATTCAAACTGGTCGCTTTCGGTTTGGTGTTAGTAATGATGTTACCTAAAGTTTCCGTGGAAAATCTAATGGCAATGCCGTTACATCATTTTTTGATTATTTCGGCCAGCCCGGTATTCTTCACTTCTTTTGGTTTCCATGTTGTAATTCCAAGCATTAATAATTACCTAGACGGTGATATCCGCCGTTTACGTACCGCGATTATTACGGGAACGGCAATTCCGTTAGTAGCGTATATTCTGTGGCAAATGGCAACTCACGGTGTATTCAGTCAAATGGAATTTATTCAAATTATCCGTAACGATCCGACCTTAAATGGCTTGGTTAATGCGACTCATAATGCAACCGGCAGTGGTTTAATCAGTGGTGCGGTGCGTACTTTTTCAACACTTGCACTCATTACCTCATTTTTAGGGGTATCATTGGCATTATTTGATACATTAGCGGATTTATTAAAACGTTTTAAAGTTCGTCCGAACCGTTTATTATTAGGCTTATTGACCTTTGTGCCGCCACTCTGCTTTGCATTATTCTATCCGGACGGATTTATCGTCGCGTTAGGTTATGCCGGTCAAATGTTTACCTTTTATGGTTTGGTATTACCGGTAGGATTAGCATGGAGAGCCAGAAAATTAGATCCGGATCTGCCTTACCGAGTAACCGGCGGTAATATTTCATTGATTATTGCATTATTACTCGGATTATTGATTATGAATGTACCATTTATTATTAAAGTAGGTTATCTACCGCCTGTAATTGGTTAACGGACAAAACAAAAACGGTGGAATCAACCCACCGTTTTTTAGCAAGATAGTTACACATTTACCATAATCCGTGAAATACGGCCTTCCGCAATTTCTTCATCGCGAATCGTCATCACCTCGCAACCGTCTTTGGTAACCACGAGTTGATGTTCAAATTGTGCGGAATGACTGCGATCTTTGGTTTTCACCGTCCAACCGTCATTCATTAAACGCACTTCTTTTTTACCTGCATTGATCATCGGTTCAATAGTAAACACCATACCTTCTTTTAAGATCACACCGCCGTCGTCGGCATAATAATGTAACACTTGAGGTTCACAATGGAACTGCGTTCCGATACCATGCCCGCAATATTCACGTACTACGCTAAAGGTTTGTGCTTCCGTATATTTTTGTACCGCTTTACCGATTTCATTTAAACGAATTCCCGGTTTCACTGTCCGCAAGCCCACATACAAGGCTTCTTGTGCCGCATCTACTAATTTTTGACTGCGGATATTGGTTTTACCGCCCACCACGTACATTTTGGAATTATCGCCGAAATAACCGTCTTTGATTACCGTCACATCAATATTAACAATATCACCTTGTTTCAATACTTTATCAAAGCTTGGAAATCCATGACACACTACTTCGTTAACGGAAATACAAGTTGCATAAGGAAAACCGTGATAATTCAAACAGGCGGGAATCACTTTTTGCTCATTAACCATATACTCGTGACAAATCCGATCCAACTCACCCGTCGTCACACCGGGTTTCACATAGGGTTCAATCATCACTAATATATCTGATGCCAATTTACAGGTCTCCCGTAATTTTACAATTTCTTCTTCTGTTCTTAATGGAATACTCATTACTTTCTCCAGTCCACTCTGTGATAAAAACGTGTTGCTTATAATAGCACTAACTAAATAAGATATTCCACAAAATACTTGAACGCTTTAGTCGGTTGATAGATAATAACGCCAATTTTTTATTATGTGAGAAAAAATATGTCAGATATTACAGTGCCATTGATCTTTACGGATGCAGCGGCAAAAAAAGTGAAATCATTAATCAGTGAAGAAGATAATCAAGCACTTAAATTACGCGTATATATCACCGGCGGCGGTTGTAGCGGTTTCCAATACGGCTTTACGTTTGATGAAAAAGTCAATGACGGCGATTTAACCATTGAAAATTCCGGTGTGCAGTTGGTGGTTGACCCGATGAGTTTGCAATATTTAATCGGCGGCACAGTGGATTACACCGAAGGTTTGGAAGGTTCTCGTTTTATCGTCAATAACCCAAATGCATCAAGCACTTGTGGTTGCGGTTCATCTTTCAGCATCTAATTTTTTAATGTCAAAAAGTACATTGGCGAGGACAAAATTGTGCATAGCTCCCTTATTCGAAAAGAATTAGAAGCGGGTCAATCGATCATTTATTTTACCCAAGGAGTTAGTATGCGTCCGCTCTTGTACGATAAGAACCATCCGAAAGCCACCCAAATTTATCTAGAACCGCTGACGCATCATCAGCTAGCCATCGGTGATATTCCTATTTTCCAAAAACAATCCAATGGTCAGCTAGTCCTACATCGCCTAATTGCTTCAGATGATGATTATTACTACACGCGCGGGGACAATTGTGTGTATGGTGAAAAAGTACCGCGAGAACAGGTTTTTGGCTATGTAACAAAAATTTATCGGAATGGAAAATGGTTTTCAACAGATAGCAAAGCTTACCAAGCTTATGTTCTGGTGTGGCGACACAGCTTTTGGTTTCGTAAACCATTAATGCTTTTTCGCCAGCAACTCTCCAAACTTAAAAGAAAGATCATAGGGAAATGAAAGAGTTACAATACTTGTCTTTTAAAAAAATCTTGACATGGTTATTTTTCACTTTACCTACTTCTCATAAATTGCAGGTAGCCTTACTTTGTACTTTAGAGTTGGTTCTATCTGTTTTATCAGTCGTATTTGTGGTTTATTTTCGCAATATCATTGATGCAGCAGTTTCAAAAGATAGTCAAGTTTTTTGGTTTTCAGCCACGATGCTCCTGATGATTGTACTTATTCAACTCATCCTTCAATCGCTACAACGTTATCAAGAGGAAGCAGCTAAAGCTAATATTGAAAATCACTTTAAGACTTACTTATTGACGACTCTGCTTCAAAGGGATTCCCAATCTATTTCTCAAATCCATACCGGTGAATGGCTAAGTCGCCTTACATCAGATACCGGAATTATTTCACGAGGAGTGGCTACAGTCGTTCCGGGTTTAGTTGGTGTCTTTAGCAGACTCTTTGCCGTTCTACTGACGATGAGCTATATTGATAGCAAATTTTTGTGGTTCATTTTTCCGATGGGGCTGCTTTATATTATGATTGGTCTGGGATTAAAGTTAAAGCTGCGTTATCTGTACCGTAATATTCAAGAAAAAGTTAGCCAACTGCAAGCCTTCTATCAAGATTATTTGAGTAGTCTCTTAATAATTAATGCTTTCTCTATTCAGCAAAGAGTGAATAAACAGTCACAACAGTATTTGGATGAACACAAAAAAGCCAGATTAGAACAGGCTACATTCTCCAATATCAATTTTACAGGTCTCAGTGCCGTTCTACAGTTAGCCTATATATCCACTGCGGTTTACTGTGCCTACGGCATTTACATCGGAACGATGTCTTATGGGACTTTTATAGCGATTACTCGCTTGGTTACCCAAGTTAGTTATCCATTTGCAAATGCAACTGTCTATATTCCGAGTTTTTATTCCATGTTAGTTAGTTGCGAACGCTTAATGGAAGTAGAAGAACTTAAAGTTCTGAAAACAGAGTTGAAGACGCATTCCGAAATTACAAAATTTTATAGAAAGCTTGATGCTATTGTTTTTGAACAAGCAAGTTTTTCTTATACGGATCGAAAACTTTTGGAAAATATTCAATTAGCGATTCAGAAAGGAGATTATATTGCTTTCTTAGGTCCATCCGGCTGTGGAAAAAGCACTCTGACTAAATTGCTTCTCTCCATCTATGAGCTCCAAAAAGGGGGACTTTTCTTACGCCTGACAAATGGGGAAAAAGTAGCCTTAGATTCAAGCTTTCATCGTTTATTTGCCTATGTTCCCCAAGTGAAGCTCCTCATGGTCGGCACAATTCGTCAAGTGATTACTTTTTCAGACAGTTTGACTGCTGAAGATGAAAGTCGTCTTTGGCAGGCACTTGATTTGGTTTGTGCACGCGAGCTGGTTGAGCAACTTCCTCAGGGATTGGATTTTGTTTTAGGGGAACAAGGTTCAGGTTTATCTGAAGGTCAATTGCAGCGCTTGTCAATAGCACGTGCTATCTATTCTCAATCGCCAATTTTGGTACTCGATGAGGCAACCAGTGCTTTAGATGAAAAGACTGAAAAAGCTATTTTAGAAAATATGAAAACTCTGACAGATAAAACGCTTATTATTGTAACCCACAGACCGGCCGCCTTAGAAATATGTAACAAACAACTTCATTTTTCAGACTCCGGAATAACACTGCAATACCAAACATAATTAGGAAAAAATATGTTTTCAAAAACACAAGAAGATATCATCTATTTATTAAGGCATTACCTTCAAAGAAAGCCGATTAGTCATGACATCATAGCAAAGATGAACTTAGAGAATCTTGCTCAGTTTGCTCAATTTCATAGTCTATCTGCTATGGTAGCAATGATTCTAGAAGACTATATTGAACTACCAAAGGCGTTTCAAGAAGCTAAAAATCAAGGTATTCGAAGAGAATTACTGTTTGATCATGAACGTCAAAAAATAACCCAATGGCTAAGCCGTTCAGGAATTTGGTATACGGAATTAAAGGGCATTCTTTTAAAAACATATTATCCCAAACTAGGGATGCGTGAAATGTCCGACAATGATATTCTCTTTGATGAATCCTTTCAAAAAGAAGTTAAGCATTTTTTCACAGAAGAGGGATATAGCTTTACCTATGAAATTAATGTTGATGCTTATATGAAAAAGCCTATTTTTCATTTTGAAATGCATCGAAAATTAATAAATCCACTGGACGGAATAGATAGTGATTATTATGATGATGTCAAATCTCGTCTCCTGCCGGATCAAGATAGGCCCTTTGCTTACCATTTCAGCTTGGAAGATTTTTATCTATATCAAACGCTTCATGATTACAAACATTATTCGCAATCAGGGACCGGTATCCGTAGTTTGGTTGATCTTTTCTTATTTTTAGAGACTGAGTATGACAACTTAGATTGGAGTTATATCAAGAAAGAGTTGTTTAAGCTCAACCTGACTGACTTTGAACAGCAACAACGAAAATTGGCTTTTAAACTATTTGGGGCACAAGCCGTCTCTTTGACTGACTTGACAGATGATGACAGAAACGTCCTTTCCTACATGTTGTCATCCGGTACCTATGGTTTGGCGGAAAATCAGATTATCAATAAGTTAAAACATTCTGATGGCAATCAATGGCTCTATTGGAAAGAGCGCTTCTTTCCCTCGGTAAATACTATGCAATCGCTCTTTCCTACCTTGCAAAAGCATCGTTATCTTTTGCCTCTCTTTTATCTTTATCGCTTTATTCCAACACCCAAAAGATGGCGAAATTTTTCATTAGCAGTAAGTTTACTAAGCCGGAAAAAAGAGAAATAGCGTTAAAATAAAGAGAAGCTACGATGAAAAAATATATTTGTTTTACCAATATGCAAGTTATGATTTCCTTGATGAAAAAACAAAAAGGAGAATCCATAGCGCTCTTTCTCCATTTTAATGTTCGCGGGCATCAAGAATTAGCGGAGCGCATAAAAGCATTTTTCCCTGATATTTGGGTTGAAATTCTAACAAGCAAAATCATTCAGACCAAGCAGTATTTTGATTGGCTTGAAGAAGAGGATCATGTTTATCTCTTTAATGATGCCGATCAGGTTGGTCAGGAATTTCGGGATAGAAAATACCCTTACCATCTAATAGAAGACGGTTTAAATTTTCACTATAATTATGCTCAACTCGCAGGCTTATCAGATGTTGATTCTTCTCTAGAACATTACGGATTCAACCCGGCTTGTTTGGATATTGAAGTTAATGACATTAGTAAGATTAAAGATAACAGCTTCTACGCCCGGTTTTTGGACAAATTTATTGAAGTCCCTCGTAGAGAATTGTTTGATCGTCAGGAAGAAACCCATCTGAAAAAGTTATTTGCTCTTTATCAAGTAGAAGATATTAATCTTGTTTCACCGTCTTATCTGATTTTAACCCAGCCTTTAGCTGACGATTTTTGGTCTACTTTCAAAAAAGAAGATAAAAGTCCGGATTATGCAAAGCAGTACTACTTCTACTTTAAGATGGCTCAAGAAGCAAAAGAGGCAGGTTATCATGTCTACCTCAAGCCGCATCCAAGAGACGATCTTGACTATCATGGAATTCCGGAAATAACGATTTTACCGAGATATACACCGATGGAAATGATTGATTTACGGCTTTCAACTCCGTTTGATGTAGCTGTAACTCTAATGTCTTCTTCTATTGAAGGAATCACAAAGGTTAAAGAAAAACGTGTGATTTATACAGAGCAAAAGAACCGGCTTAAATCACATAATTAAAAACACTGAAAACAGGGGGAACATCTCCCTGTTTTCAGTGTTTTACTCCATATTTATTTTATTCCTCTAATAAACCCAGCGTCGTCAATTCTTGAAGTAATTGTGTCAAATCAGCACTTGCTTCCGTAGGAGTAACATCATATTCTTGACAAAGACTAGTGATTAATTCTTCTTTTGTGGTATCAGCCTGAAGTTTTTCTAAAATGAAATGGGTTGTCGTATTGTAGCGAATCATGCCATTGAACGTTTCTGCCAAGTCTCCTGTTGTAACACCGATATACTCATCGTTACGATCGTGATGTCGTAAGAGCCCTTCTTTTAACTTCATTTTATTTCTCCTTGTTGTTTATTTTGTTGGAATGATTTTTATGTGTCATTTTCTCGTAAATAACATCTACCGCTTCCGTAGAGATCGTACAGGTTAATTGGTAAGTCGGTAGATGGCTTACTTTTTGCAGCAAAGCTAATGTTTTTTTCAGTTGATCAATTGATTGCAGGGGTCTGTAAGTTTGCGTTACCAAGGCATCAAAAGCAACTGTTTCAGATAACCGGATAGCTACGTTTTCTAAGCCTTGGTTTAAAAAACAGATGGCTTCTAATGGTGCGGAGCCATTGTAAGACCTACTATGTTTCCCATCCCAAGGCGTTCCATAGATCAAAATTTGCTTATCTGTGATATGTAACAAGGGCTTATCATCGTTTAAGATACGGGCTCTATCGCCAAAGACTTTCAGCCATAGCTGACTGTGAGTTGATTTCCCCGTTCCACTTGGCGCTGTAAATAAATAGGCTTGACCATCTAATACGATTGCCGACCCATGAATGAGTAGTCGATCATAAGCTGGTAATACTTCGCAGATCAATCGATATAAGGCAATTTGTTCTAAATAGTTTCCTGAAAAATGCCGAGCTTTTTCACCGCCTCTCACTCGCTCAAAGTCAATGTCTTTCTGCTCAACATTGATTTCAAAATCAGGTTCATCATCCGTTAGGTAATCTTTGCAAAATATCCGTGTTGAAGCAAAACGGCAAGTCACCCGGATCACCAGGCCTGCCAAACCAATACAAAATTGTTCCACTGTTTCTTCCTAATCCTTTTAGAGTATTTGTGTCTGAAAATTTCCTTTTGATAAGATATAAATAGCACCCATCATTTTCTGAGCTAGTCAGAGTTGCTTCCACACTCAAATCGGATAATCTTCATCGTATCCAGATATGCGATAAAATCAAATAAATCTTGCTTGGCTTGCCCTTTGTCAATCTCAAAGGTTTGACTATAAGCTTCAATAATTTCTTGTATAGAACCCTTTTCTTGAATCAATGTCCAGAGCAAATAGCTACTGTCGTTGAGTTCAATGTAACCGGGAACTTTTTGCTTTGCCTCATCCAAAGGAATCGCAATATAGGTATCTTTCACCTGATTAGTAATAAAAGTTCCTAGGATTTTAACCTTATCGTAGTCTTGTGGTCTGATATTCACAGCTTGTACCGCCTTTACATAATAAATGGAACCAAGTTTAGAAGAAACGTTATCATGATTAAAAAAGAAAGGGGGAATTCGTGCCCATTTGGCCTTGTTAAAAGCATCTGCATTTTTACTAGTAACTCCGGCATTGTGGAGTATCTTATAACGCTCCCACTGTTCGGCAGAATGAGTCGGCCATGAAAAATCCAATTCAGATGACGTATGAACAGTAATTCCGTATTTAGGTGCCAACCATGCCATGCACCACATGTCTGTCAACCATTTTCCATGCTCCTCTAACCGCTCTTCTTTTTGTAAAAGCGGAATCCGTTCCATGGTGAGCAGAAAATCATAGACGCGTTCGCAATGCACATACATTTCATTAAAAAAGGCTGCTGTGGGCTGAGCAATAAGCCACTGTGCACCGGCCGGACTGTTTTCCGTCCACTTCAATTCCTCATCTGTTACAGATAAAATAGTTTGCAGCCCCTGCAAATAAAGAGGATGCTTAGATCGCAAATAACTTGCTTTCACGTAAGGACTATTCGCCCCATACCAATTTTGAGCATCAACAGGTATCTTATCAAAAGCAATCATTTCCCGAAAAATGATATCTGTGTCAATGTAAAAGAAAACTTCCTTTTCCATCTGGGGATATTGGCTTAAAAACTGATACCAAAGATAAGGGCGAATAGAGGTTAGATAATGTTTCTGAGGTCGATTATCTTCAAAATAGTAATAACTGATTCCGTACTTTTCCTGCAAATAAGGCCCCATGGAACGATCCTTTCCATACAGCAGGAAGATAATGTTATATGACCCGTGTTTTTGAAGATTAGTTAGAAGCACCTCGCTTTCCCAACGATAACGCAGGCTGGCTTGTGTACAGGTGATTATGTACATTTTTTCCTCATTTTCAATAAACCTATTCTTCTATTATATGTATATGTAAAATTTCGCTATTGTATATAAAGACAAGGGCAAATTCAAGGCGTATCAAAGATGTTCTAATATGTCGGATCTGCTAAAAAAGCAGTGTTTTCATGCGTTTGAGGTGTGTATTTTTTTGCAACAATAATACCTTGACAATTCATTTGTTATGTAATAGAGTTTTCAACTCAAGAAAAAGGAAAACCGAAAAAACAAATTTGAATTTAGTAAAAGGAGTTTTTTATGGTAAAAGAATATCAAAAACCTGAATTTAAGACCGTTACCTTTGAAAAAGAAGATGTAATTACAACTTCTGGTGGTACTCTAACACCTCCGCTTCCGTTACCTGAGAAGTAAGGTTATTTTTTCAGGAATTTTTTATTGAAGGCGTATTTTTATACGCCTTTTTTCATATCAACCCGATTGAAATATGATAAAATTCAGCAAAATTCCAGCAAAAATTATGTCAGATACAACCGAAACATGTACTTAATGTGTGTTTTTTGACTGCACGAGTATCCTGGCAATTCATTTTGTTATGTGATAGACTCTAGTCTACGATTAAATTTAAATTAGTGAAAGGAACTTTTATGACAAAAGAATATCAAAAACCTGAGTTTAAGACTGTTACCTTTGAAAAAGAAGATGTAATTACAACTTCTGGCGGCATTGTAACACCTGCACCATCAGGAGGAGATTACTCATAGAAATCGGCACCTTAACCCGTTTGGTTCATTTGTCCAACTTTTGAGATTCAGATTAAAGTGCGGTCATTTTTTTAGAAATTTTTTATTGAAGGCGTATTTTTATACGCCTTTTTTCATATCAATCTAATTGAAATATAATAAAATTCGGCAAAATTCCAGCGAATAATAAAAAATTATGTCAGACTCAACGGAAACACTTATTTGATGTGTATTTTTTGGCTGCACGAGTATCCTGGCAATTCATTTTGTTATGTGATAGACTCTAGCCTGCGATTAAATTTAAATTACTGAAAGGAACTTTTATGACAAAAGAATATCAAAAACCCGAGTTTAAGACTGTTACCTTTGAAAAAGAAGATGTGATTACAACTTCTGGCAGCGTTGTAACACCGGATATTCCAGATGTTAATGTTGATATATAGCAGCTGCTAAAAGCGAAGTACGGTTATTTTTTCAGAAATTTTTTATTGAAGGCGTATTTTTATACGCCTTTTTTCATATCAATCTGATTGAAATATAATAAAGTTTGACAAAATTTCAGCGAATAATAAAAAATTATGTCAGACTCAACGGAAACACTTACTTGATGTGTATTTTTTTGCTGCACTAGTATCTTGACAATTCATTTGCTATGTAATAGAGTTTTCAACTCAAGAAAAAGGAAAACCGAAAAAACGAATTTGAATTTAGTAAAAGGAGTTTTTTATGGTAAAAGAATATCAAAAACCTGAATTTAAGACCGTTACCTTTGAAAAAGAAGATGTAATTACAACTTCTAATAGTTATTGCGGTACAACAAATCCACTTTATGATGGTTGTGATAATACTGATCGGTAGTAGCTGCGAAGTCTGAAGTGCAGTTATTTTTTCAGAAATTTTTTATTAAAGGCGTATTTTTGTACGCCTTTTTTCATATCAATCTGATTGAAATATAATAAAGTTCGGCAAAATTTCAGCAAAAATTATGTCAGACACAACCGAAACATGTACTTAATGTGTGTTTTTTGACTGCACGAGTATCTTGGCAATTCATTTTGTTATGTGATAGACTCTAGTCTACGATTAAATTTAAATCAGTGAAAGGAGCCATTTTATGACAAAAGAATATCAAAAACCTGAGTTTAAGACTGTTACCTTTGAAAAAGAAGATGTAATTACAACTTCTAATGGTGTTGTAACACCTGGGCCATCAGGAGGAGGATCTTACTCATAAAAATCTGCACCTTAACCCGTTTGGTTCATTTGTCCAACTTTTGAGATTCAGATTAAAGTGCGGTTATTTTTCCAGAAATTTTTTATTGAAGGCGTATTTTTGTACGCCTTTTTTCATATCAATCTAATTGAAATATGATAAAATTCGGCAAAATTTCAGCGAATAATAAAAAATTATGTCAGACACAATCGAAACATTGTACTTGATGTGTTTTTTGCTGCACTAGTATCTTGATAACTCATTTGTTATGTGATAGATTCCCCGACTCGGAAAACTGAATAATAAATTATAAATTAGTAAAAGGAGTTATTTTATGACAAAAGAATATCAAAAACCTGAGTTTAAGACTGTTACCTTTGAAAAAGAAGATGTAATTACAACTTCTAGCGGCGTTGTAACACCTGGGCCATCAGAAGAGTACCCATAGAAATCTGCACCTTAACCCGTTTGGTTTATTTGTCCAACTTTTGAGATTTAGATTAAAGTGCGGTTATTTTTCCAGAAATTTTTTATTAAAGGCGTATTTTTGTACGCCTTTTTTCATATCAATCTAATTGAAATATGATAAAATTTGGCAAAATTTCAGCGAATAATAAAAAATTATGTCAGACGCAAGCGAAAATAACAAACAAACCTCACCTGCAAAAAGAACTTTCAAGAAATCCTGTCTTATTTTTATTGCCAAAGCGGGCTTTACCGTGGCTTGCCTGTTGACCGTGTATTTGGCGTATTTGGATTCTAAAATCCGCAACAAAATGGATGGTCAAATTTGGCGTTTACCGGCGGAAGTGTACAGTAAAATAGAATCCATTCGAGTGTCTGACGGTTTAACACAAGCTCAAGTTAAACAATTATTGTGGGAAAACGAATATCGCCAAACGACTATAGTGGCAAATCCCGGCGACTTTAAAGAAGAAGAAAATACTATTGTTTTAATTCGTCGGGCGTTTCCGTTTCCACAACAACCGGAAGCCCAACGCGTATTACGTTTACGCTTCACCGATAACAAACTCAGTGCCATTGAAGATTTAGTGGCCCGTCGCCGCATTGATGATTTCCGTTTAGCCCCAAAACTCATTGCAATGCTACAATCGGAAAATGAAGAACGCCTGGCTATTCCGTTGCAAAATTATCCGCGTTTATTGATTGATGCACTCATTTTAACGGAAGATCGCCGTTTTTACGAACATGGCGGTGTAAGCCCGTTAGGCATAGCTCGTGCGATGTACGCCAACTTTAAAGCAGGCCATACGGTGCAAGGCGGGAGTACGCTTACACAGCAGTTAGTTAAAAATATTTTTCTGACCAACGAACGCTCGCTGACACGCAAAATCAATGAAGCCTTAATGGCAATTTTGTTAGATTGGCGTTACGATAAAAATCGCATTTTAGAAACCTATTTAAACGAAATTTATCTCGGTCAAAACGGTGATACGCAAATTCACGGCTTTGAATTGGCAAGCCAATTTTTCTTTAATCGCCCGATTCGTGAAATCAGCCTGGATCAAATGGCATTGTTAGTGGGGATGGTTAAAGGTCCGTCACTTTATAATCCGTGGCGTAATCCGAATAATGCGTTGGAACGCCGTAATGTAGTGCTGCGTTTGATGTTGGAACATCAAATGATCGACCAGGAACTGTATGATATTCTGAGTAAGCGTCCGTTGGGCGTACAACCTAAAGGTAATATCACCCGCAACTATCCGGCCTTTATCCAAATCGTTCAGGCAGAATTACGTCATCACTTAGGCGAAAATAAAATCGGCAATTTATTAGGTGCTCGGATCTTCACAACACTTGATACCAAACAGCAATATAATGCGGAGCAAGCTGTTATTAAGGCGACCGGTGAATTACAAATTAAAATGAAAAATCCAAGCCTGCAATCTGCAATGGTGATCGCAAATTATCATACCGGTGAAGTGCAGGCAATTGTAGGCGGTACGCAAGTGAACTATGCGGGCTTTAACCGTGCGTTAAAAGCCAATCGCCAAATCGGTTCGTTAGTCAAACCTTCCATTTATTTGACCGCACTTACCGAACCGCAGCGGTTCCGTTTAAATACTGCGATTCAAAATCAGCCGATTACTATCTATATTAAAGGCAGTCCCCCATGGCAGCCACGTAACTATGACCGAAAATACAGCGGTTCGGTTATGTTGATGGATGCACTCGTCCGCTCGCTCAATATTCCGACGGTCAATATCGGTCGTGCGGTCGGTTTAACTAAAGTCATCGAAACACAGCAAGCGATGGGATGGGATAAAGTCAAAATTCCTAAAGTTCCGTCAACATTGTTGGGCTCTTACAGTATTTCTCCTTATGATGTGACCAAACTCTACCAAACCATTGCCAATCAAGGCGGAAAAATTCCGCTTTCTACGATTAATGCGGTGCTTGATCGTCAAGGTAATGTGTTATACGAGCACTCCACCGCCTCGGAACAAGTTGTGCCGGAAGAAGCGGCATTCCAAACCATTTACGCCATGCAGCAAGTGGTGGAACGCGGCACGGCACGCAGTTTGATGAATGATTATGCGAATTTGCGTTTAGCGGGCAAAACCGGCACGACAAATGATGCCCGGGATACTTGGTTCGTAGGCATTGACGGTGAAAATGTGGTGACCACATGGTTGGGACGTGATGATAACGGCGAAACCGGTTTAACCGGTGCCTCCGGAGCATTACGGGTCTATAAAGATTATCTTTCCCGCTCCAATGTTCAAACATTGAAGCCCCAAAAACCGGATGACATAAAATGGGTGGGAATTACCGCCCATGGCAGCTGGGATTGCGATAGCCGACGTACTATTCCGGTATGGGCGGATAAAAACCAATCATTCTGCCAATTAAAGCCGAAAGAGATTATTACCGACGCTGCAACAAGTTCAGAATCGACAGTGCCTGCAAGCACAATTCAAGCCCGACCGGCAAATACGCCGGCACCAATTGAAGATGCAGCCCCGACAAATTAAAACCCGCTAAAAAATAACCGCACTTTATATACCCCAGCGGGCTAAAAGTGCGGTCATTTTTCGGAAAATTTGGTGAGTTGATCGATAAGCCGAGTTCTGTCGTTGGACAATCATTCATCTAGGCGTTAATTCACACTAACGCTCAAGCAACCTACCCGAACCCTCGACGGGCAGCCGATTGGGTTCCTATTTGGTCTTGCTACGAGTGGAGTTTACCTTGCCGTGCCGTGTTACCACGTACGCGGTGCGCTCTTACCGCACCCTTTCACCCTTACCTGCTCTTACGAACATCGGCGGTTTGCTCTCTGTTGCACTGGTCGTGGAGTCGCCTCCCCCAGGTGTTACCTGGCACTCTGCCCTGTGTAGCCCGGACTTTCCTCCCGTTTACTTGTCCCGCTAGATTGCCTTGCGGCGGTTAAGGGCTTCAATAAACCGGCGATTGCCTGATCAACTCGGCGCGCAGTATAACCGAATTTCACGCAATAATATAGAGTAAATCGGAAACTTGAGTTAAAATAATCGCACTTTACAGCTAAAAAGAGATCAATTTATGGATTATTTACAAATTGCCCGCGATACTCTTGCGGTGGAACAAAAAGCCATTGACCGTTTAAGCGAACATTTAGATCAACAATTCTCCGATGTAGTGAAATTGATCCTAGCCTGCGAAGGCCGTTTGGTGATCGGCGGAATTGGTAAATCCGGTTTAATCGGTAAAAAAATGGTCGCCACTTTTGCCTCCACCGGCACGCCGAGCTTTTTCCTTCACCCGACCGAAGCCTTCCACGGCGATTTAGGTATGTTAAAACCTATTGATATTGTGATGCTGATTTCATACAGCGGTGAAACCGACGATGTCAATAAGCTGATTCCGAGCCTGAAAAATTTCGGTAATAAAATCATTGCTCTCACAGCCAATAAAAATTCCACTCTGGCGAAACACGCCGATTTTGTGTTGGATATCAGTGTGGAAAGAGAAGTTTGCCCGAATAATCTGGCACCAACCACATCGGCATTAATCACCTTGGCACTCAGCGATGCACTCGCCGTAGCGTTAATTACCGCCCGCAATTTTCAACCGGAAGACTTTGCAAAATATCATCCGGGCGGCAGTCTTGGTCGTCGTTTGCTTTCTCGCGTGAAAGATCAAATGCAGACCCGTTTGCCGGTGGTAACATTGAACACTTCATTTACCGATTGCTTAACCATTATGAACGAAGGCCGAATGGGTGTGGCGTTAGTGATGGAAAACCATAAACTGCAAGGCATTATTACCGACGGCGATATTCGTCGGGCACTCACCGCCAACGGGGCGGAAACCTTGCAGAAAACCGCTCAGGCGTTGATGACATCATCGCCGAAAACTATCCATCAAGATGAATTCTTAGCCAAAGCGGAAGCCTTTATGAAAGAGCGTAAAATTCATTCTCTTGTGGTGCTAAATGACAACAATGATGTTGTCGGTCTTGTGGAGTTTGCCAGCTAATGTTACTCAGAGAAAAATTAAAAAAAATTAAATTGGTTATCTGCGATGTGGACGGCGTACTCACCAACGGTTTGCTACATTACGATGCCAATGGTGAAGCCATTAAAAGTTTTCACGTGCGCGACGGTTTAGGTTTGCGAATGATGATGGAACAAGGTATTCAAGTGGCGGTACTTTCCGGCCGTTCATCACCGATTCTGCAAAAACGTATTGACGAACTCGGCATTTCTTTGGCTTTTTTAGGTAAATTAGAAAAAGAAAGCGCCTGTTTTGAATTAATGAAACAAGCAGGCGTTACCGCAGAACAAACCGCATTTATCGGCGATGATAGTGTAGATTTGCCTGCCTTTGCGGTGTGTGGTGTGTCCTTTGCCGTGGGTGATGCCATGGATTATGTGAAACAGCAGGCGGATCATGTATTACAACTCAAGGGCGGGCACGGTGCCGTGCGGGAAATGGCGGATATGATTTTAAAATCCCAAGGCAAACTTAATGCTTTAACCACGGCACAAGGATTTCTAAAAACTGTGCAGAATATGGCACAATAATTTTCTCAAAACTGACCGCACTTTTATGAACTTAACCGTATAAAGTGCGGTCACAAATCCGTAAAATTAAGATTCTCTTAATAATTCCCCGTTATAATTCGCGCAATTTTAATCAATTTCTACTTTCTTAGGATACATTATGAATAAAAAAGGTCTTTTAGCCCTAGCATTGGTAGCTGCGATTGTCGCCGGCGGAATCTATTATTTTAAATCGGGCAATGAAAATAAAACCGCTTATCTCACGGAAACCGTACAACGGGGCAACTTATCTAAAACCGTGATTGCCAGCGGCACGGTACGCAGCTATAACTTGGTTGAAGTAGGGGCACAGGTCTCCGGTAAAATCGAAAAACTCCATGTAAAACGCGGACAAGATGTCAAACAAGGCGACTTAATTGCTGAAATTGATTCTAAAACGCAACGCAATACATTAAATACGGCCAAAGCACAGCTCATCTCTTATCAAGCACAATTAAAAGCAAAACAAACCGCACTTGAAGTGGCTCAATCCGCTTATAACCGTTTAAGTAAGCTCTATAAGCAAGGGGCGACTTCCCTTAACGATCTGAATGATGCGAAAAATACCTTATCTGCCGCACAATCGGATATTAAAGTGATTGAAGCCTCAATTCAAAGTGCCGAAATCGAAGTCGCCAATGCGGAAACGAATTTAGGTTATACAAAAATCACTGCACCGATTGACGGCACTATTTTATCCGTGCCGGTATCGGAAGGGCAAACAGTGAACGCCAATCAAACCACGCCGACCATCGTGTATGTGGCCGATTTAACCAAAATGCTGATTAAACCGGAAATCGCAGAAGGTGATGTAACCAAAGTACAAAAAGGAATGCAGGTGAAATTTACCAGCCTATCCGATCCTGATACCGTTTACACCGCTGAAATCGACAGCATCGATCCGGCATTAACAACGCTCACGGATAATGATTATTCCGAAGATGTCACCGATACCAATGCGGTATATTACTACGCCAATGTAGTGGTGGATAATCCCGATAAAAAATTGCGTATCGGCATGACTACTGAAAATACCATTACCATTGCAGACGTACAAGATACTTTATTAGTGCCGACAATGACCTTAAAAAAACAAAACGGCAAAGTGTTTGTAAATGTTTTGGATGATAAAAACCAAGTAGAACAACGAGAAGTCACTATCGGTTTAAACGATGATGTAAACACCCAGATTATTTGTGGCTTAAACGAAGGGGAAAAAGTCATTTCATCGGAAGTAGCCGCAGGTGAAAAAGTGGGTGGTGCCGGTCGTGGGCCAAGAATATTCTAAAGTGCGGTCAAATCTATGAATATTATTGAAATAAAAGAGATTAACAAATATTTCGGCAGTGGCGACAACCGTGTACAAGTGCTGAAAAATATCAATGTCAGCATTAAGAAAGGTGATTTTATCGCCATTATCGGGGCATCCGGTTCCGGTAAATCCACTTTGATGAATATCATTGGCTGTTTAGATACCGCTACCTCCGGCTCTTATAAAATCGGAGAAACGGAAGTCAGCCATCTCAGCTTTGATGAATTATCGGATTTGCGGCAAAAGAAATTCGGTTTTATTTTCCAGCGTTATAACCTGCTTTCAACCCTAAGTGCGGTGGAAAACGTGGTACTTCCGGCAATTTATGCGGGTATGGATCAAAAAAACCGTTTGGAACGAGCCGCTCAATTATTAGAAAAACTCGGATTAGGCGATAAATTAAATAATCGTCCAAATGAATTATCCGGCGGTCAGCAGCAGCGTGTAAGTATCGCCCGTGCCTTGATGAACGGCGGCGATATTATTTTGGCAGACGAACCAACCGGTGCATTGGATTCCAAAAGCGGCGAAGTGGTAATGGAAATTCTGCAGCAACTGCACCAAGAAGGTCATACCATTATTTTGGTCACGCACGATAAAAACGTGGCGGAATTTGCCAATCGTATTATCGAAATCAAGGACGGTGAAATCATTCAAGATCGTCAAAAATCCGACAAAGTAACAGAAAAACCAGAATCGGTGAAAATCAATAAAAGCACGTTCAGCTTTTATAAAGATCAATTTGTGGAATCTTTCCGCATGTCAGTAAAAGCCATTATCGCCCATAAACTGCGTTCTTTGCTCACCATGCTGGGAATTATTATCGGGATCACCTCTGTGGTCAGTGTGGTGGCTCTGGGTAACGGTTCGCAACAAAAAATTCTGGCTGATATCAACTCAATGGGAACCAACACCATGAATATTTATAACGGCACGGGATTCGGCGACCGTCGGGCAGACAGAACCAAAAATCTCACCGTAAACGATTCCGATATTTTAGGCAAACAAAGCTATATTGAAAGCTCGACGCCAAACAATTCCGTCAGCGGTGCTTCTTTGACTTACGGCAATCAGTCTTATACCGCTTCGGTGAGAGGGGCTGGCTTGCAATTCTTTGATGTCAAAGGGATTACGCTCAAAGAAGGGCGTTTATTTAGTGAAAATGATGTGAAACACAGCGAAAATGTGGTGGTGATTGATACCAATACACAAAAAGAAGTGTTCCCAAACAGTTCGCCACTCGGAAAAATTATTATGGTGAATAAAAAGCCGTTACGTATTATCGGTGTTGCCTCGCAAAATAGTATGGGCATGGACAGCGGTTCGTTGAATATTTGGATCCCTTATACCACGGTAATGAACAAAATTTCCGGTGATCGTCATATTGATTCCATTACGGTGAAAATCAGCGATCAAGTCAACAGCCAAGCCGCAGAAAAAGATCTGACTCAGTTGCTGACGGTTCGTCACGGCAAAAAAGACTTTTTCATTATGAATACGGATACGATTAAACAAACCATTGAAGCCACCACTAATACCATGAAATTTCTGATTTCGTCTATTGCAGTGATTTCCTTGATTGTAGGCGGTATCGGGGTGATGAATATTATGTTGGTTTCGGTGACGGAACGTACCAAAGAAATTGGTGTACGTATGGCTATCGGAGCACGGCAATCGAACATTCTGCAACAATTCTTAATTGAAGCCGTGTTGATTTGTTTAATCGGCGGCACAACGGGGATTGTGCTTTCCGTAGGATTCGGCTTGCTATTTAATCTATTTGTAGAGGATTTTACAATGGTCTTTTCCACCTTCTCTATTGTGGCGGCAGTGCTCTGCTCTACTTTAATCGGCGTAGTATTCGGTTATATGCCGGCGAAAAATGCCTCACAATTAAATCCGATTACGGCTCTTTCAAGAGAATAAAAAAGCTGATATACTTCACCCATTGAACGATCGTTTAATAAATTTAAACAGCATCGAATAACAAAAAGTGCGGTGAATTTTACCGCACTTTCAATATTTAAGAGAAACCTTATGAAACTGAAAAAATTAACTTTAGCCCTATTACTTTCAACCGCATTAGCAGGTTGTGCCAATTTAGACAATTCACTTAATCAAGCCAATGCCGATTTCCAACAATATCAGGATATTACCGCACAATACAATATCAACGAAAAATGGTGGGAACTCTACCACGATAATCAATTAAATCACTTAGTACAACAAGCTTTAACTAACAATAAAGATCTTGCTTTAGCGGCAATTTCGGTCAACAGCGCTTTATATAACGCCAATTTATTAGGTGCTGATTTAGTGCCTGCATTTAACGGTTCGACCAGTTCATCAGCCAGTCGCGATACCAGTACAAGCGGCCACGGCCAAGGTTCAACAATCAGCCATAGCGGCTCTTTGACCGTAAGCTATACTCTAGACTTATGGCGTCGTTTAGCCGATGCGGCGAATGCGGGCGAATGGAGATACAAAGCAACACAACAAGATTTGGAATCTACACGCCTTTCCCTAATTAACAGTGTGGTCGTCACTTATTATCAGATTGCTTACTTAAATGATGCCATTGATGCAACAAAAGATACCGTGCGTTATTACAGCGAAATAAACCGCGTAATGCAAAACCGTTTCAGACAGGGTGTGGCTGATGCGGCTGCTTCCGACCAAGCACAACAATCTATTTTAGTTGCACAAAATAATTTAATCAGCTACGAAACTGCACGCAAAACCGCTGAACAAACATTGCGTAATCTATTGAATTTAAAACCGAATGAACCTTTAAATGTACGCTATCCGCATATTTTAAATGTGGAGTTTGCCGGTGTGAATTTAAACGTGCCGGTATCGGCTATTGCTAATCGTCCGGATGTGCGTGGTTATCAATATCGCTTAATGAGTGCATTCAAAGATGCTAAGGCAACTCAAAAAAGCTGGTTCCCGACAATTACTCTGGGCGGCTCGTTAAGTTCATCGGGTAATAAAGTGGATAATGCGTTTAACAGCCCTATCGGTATGGGTTCCGTGGGTATCACTTTACCATTCTTAGATTGGAATCATGTAAAATGGAATGTGAAAATCTCTGAAGCAGCTTATGATACAGCTCGTGTAAACTTTGAGAAATCCATCACTACTTCATTAAATGAAATTGATACCAATTATTTTGCTTATCAACAATCCGTGCGTAATTTCGAGAATTTACGCAAGCAATATACTTACAATCAGCGTGTCAGCAAATATTATGAAAACCGTTACAACGCCGGCGTTTCCGAATTAAGAGAATGGCTAACCGCATTAAATACTGAAAGAACATCACAAATTTCTATTTTAAATGCGAAATACAGTGCGTTATCTAACGAAAATGCGATTTATAGTGCAATGGGCGGATATTATTCACCAAAACGTTAATTCGTTTTTTCAAGATAAAAAAGCAAGGTTCGACCTTGCTTCAGACTACTGACAAACCCACTCCCGCTTTGCTTTTCAAAGCAATTTGATAAAAGAGGGTTTATTTTTTAGTTTTTTCACCTTTCTCTTGATATTCCCTTTCAGATAACCACACAAGCAGTCATTTTCCCTGATTTTTTTGCAAATACTCTAGACGAG